>JANRJX010000169.1:0-69995 GCA_033763755.1 Chloroflexota bacterium | reverse complement strand
GCTGCGACAGGCGTGGGGGTGTGCGTTGCCGTCTCTGTCGCGGTCGGTGCTGGGGTGTCGGTGGGTGTCATGCTGGCGGTCGCCGTCGCGTCGACAGGTGTGGGCGTGGGCGTTGCCGTCTCCGTCGCGGTCGGCGCTGGCGTGTCGGTGGGCGTCGCGCTAGCGGTTACCGTTGCTGCGTCAGGCGTGGGGGTGTGCGTTGTCGTTGCTGTCGCGGTCGGCGCGGGCGTGTCGGTGGGTGTGGCGGATGGCGTAATGAGTGACTCAACAGGGACGATTTCAATACTGACGTTATTCGGATCGGTAACTTCCCCACCATAAGCCAGTTCAGTACCATCAGGACTGTACGCGACAGCAGAAATTAGTATCCCAGACTCTACAATTTGCATTTCGCCAGATGACCACTCCCAGACACGCATCGTGTTATCCAAGCCTGTACTCACAAGCTGCGTGCCATCCGCTCGCCAATCCAGGCCCTGAATTGCGTCTGTGTGTCCTACAAGTTCGCGCACGGTCTCACCTGTGGTGGGATTCCACACGAGAATGCGTCCACTATCATCTCCGCTAGCGATGAGGCCTGTTGCTGCATTCCAAACGAGATGTTCCACCGAGTCATTATGCCCAGAGAAGGTAGTTTGCAATCTGCCTTCCGAACTCGTAGTATTCCAAATATAGATAGTGCCAAAGGTCGTGCTGGTTGCTGCCAGTACACCATTCGGACTCCAAATGCTGTTTACCATACGTTCATCTACAGGAAAGCTATTGACTGGTACATCCCTAGTGCTGAAAACGTTTGAGCTGGTTTGACTTGTGGGATTGTAGTCTCGGGCTGTGCGTACTCCTGTCCATAATAGACTATCTTCTATTGGTCCCCACGCAGCACTGTTAAATGCGATGCTTTCCGATGGTCCCACAATAAGTTGTTGGTCTTCAAGCTCAAAAACCTCACCAGACGGGAGGATAACAATCATGTTTTGTGCTGCGTTGAGTTCCACATGAGTTAATCCCCATGGATAATCACGTGAGAACACGACATCGCCATCTCGTTGAATCACGCGTGCTAACCCGCCTTCGAATGTAATCTCGCCCCAAGGCGGGATAATTTGACCCGTAGCGTAAGCGACGAGCGATCCGTCAGCGCTCCAATTCAACGAGGTGACATAGTTCCCTGCTACCAATGGTTGCATCTTAGCCGGGTTTGTGACTGCAAACAGCGCTATGACAATGCCTGTCATGATGCAGAAGCGCACTACTTGAAAATGGTATGTCAAAACATGGATATTCATGTCCTGTTCGCTTCCTTTGAGTCTACAGGGTTTCAGATTGAGATGGTTTCGCAAAACGCCTAACCAATTCTTACCCGCCAGGTGGGGTAGTATCACCAAGTCCTTCACTTACAATGCACTCGGAAACGCGATCTAGACTGTTCCACCAAGACTCATTCACATCTACTGCTGCAAGTAGATTGTCGCAGTTCGGACCGTTATATTGTGTTCCGTCCGGATAGAGGTTCACAAGATACCCTGTGACATCATATAAAAACGGCTCTGCATTCGGTGTTGCCCAGAAATTGATAGTTCCGCGACCAGCACCCTCCAGTCGCCCCTGTAGGAACCAATTGTTATAAGGTTCAGGGTAAGGAGCTTGCTCAAATTCTGAACGCGGTGTTCCACCCACATCAACTCTTGAAGCGAGAGGATTCATGAAACGAGGATTGAGTTGAATAGCATTTTGTGAACGATGACCATCCGCAATGTACAGTTGCAAATCCAGATGAATAAACGGTGTCCCTGACGCGGCTGTAGTAGCCAATGGTTGCCCTGCATACACGATCTGATAGGCGTTATCAGGCGGGAAGTTGTCGTTGGATACCGTTTGATCAATTCGGAGATGATTATAAACCACTATAACGTTCGACAGGTTGCGCACCCCATTGCCATCAGGATCATTCGGATCATCTGCGAAACAGCGTAAGGTCAGCCCCCAACCAGCCGCTGATCCACCATAAGGCGCATTAGAATTTCCTCCTGGTTCTCGTCGCCCTGGAACAATAATGCCATCGCACAGAGCAACTACAATCGAGCTTTCTGGAAGCGTATGGTAATCTACACCCGGATGAACACTGTTTACATTTCGATATGGGCAAAGATCAGGCACGGGAGTAGGTGTGCCGGGGCTAACCGTTGCTGTCGGAGTAGGTGCCGGTGTTGCATTACAGCCTCTGCTTTCTGCAAACCAGTTCGGTCCATACCCATTTTGAAAGTCATCATCTGCAATCACAGGCCACAAAGTGAATGGTGCTGGTAGACCAAACTGTGCCGCTCGTGTATGAAATGCTACAGCAGGCTCTTCGACGGCGCGAGGAAGCGGCGTTGGGATAGGAATATTGGGATCACGCGTAGCTGTTGCAGTAGGTGTAAATGTCGCTGTTGGCGTTAGACCACTGACATCATCTGTGCGCCAAATTATCTGACAATCACCCGTAACTCGAGTTTCATCAATCACATCAGAGAACCAACCTATCCTACTGGCATCCGCTGTACTCACACCATAGTACCATGTCGCAGGTCCTGAAAATGGATAGCGTCCTTGGATCCATACAAATGTTCCTGCAGCTAAGGAAGAATTTGGATTTCCTTCTGGACGGGGAGAACTACGAAGATTGACGCCTTGTGTTGTAATGCCAATACAGGCATTTTGTGGAACTGACGGTGGTGTGACTTGCGCTTGCGCCACCACAATCGGATACCCGCCGGGCAGCGCGACGGGCAGTGCCTGCTGCTGGAGCGGAGGTGTCCAGGTAGTGGAATTGACCGTCGGGCGTGTCAGGCGTGTGATGTACGGCGGCGTGTCAGCAGCAACCTGCATCTCGATATAGGCACTCAGGCTGTTGGGCGTCCAGGCGGGCGCGGCGATGCGATACGCCTCGCGCAGCAGCGTGCGCTGCGCGGCGTCTTCATACACAAAGCCATTCCAGTAATAGATACGGATTAGCCACAGACGGTCGAGGAAATCCCCTGTCGTTATGGGCGACGGCGCAAACGGCGAGTCCTTCTCAACCACCAGCATCCAGTTACCATCGGGTGACCACGCCGGGTTCTCCAGCGCACCTTCTGTTGCGAACAGGACATAATCCGCACAGTTGATAGTGCCGTTACAGTCGCTTTCGACATACGAGACATCGCCGCCGCTGTTGATATAGGCAATCCACTGGTCATCGGCGGACCAGCTAGGCTGTCGTCCTGCGTAGCCGTTGAGGCGACGCGACTGACCATTCGCCATATTATAAATATATAGCAGATCATTGCTTGAATATGCGATCTCATCCTCCGCATGGGACCACTTAGGACTGCGTGGTACGAAAAGAGATCCAAAGGAGCTTGCAATGAGTACACGATTGTTGTCGCTATCTGCGGGATCAAGTAGATAAAGTTCGGGACCTGTACTCCCGGCTCGCCAGACCGCAAATTGCCCGCGTATCGGTGCATAATCTGCCTGTGCATGATTGGCGGCATCCAGCGCTAACCGTTCACAACGCCCATTGCGCGTAATAAACAGGCGTGTGCCACCGAGGTACGCACGATCTGCAAGACTGCTGACAAATGCCAGGCTGTCTCCCAATAGGGGATCACATTGGGGTCTCAGGACCTCTGTACCCGCCCAGCTTGGACTCTGAAATTCAATAAATGGAAACAGTGGATAGAAAAGCATGGGTGAACCGCTGATAACCGCCATGCGTTGCAACGTATTGGCACTTTGGATGAGCAATTCGTTGCCATCAGGTGACCATTCCAGCGCACGGAAACTTTCTAACCCTGTATCGGAGATAGTTCTCGAAAATCTGTCAACTGCGTTGCTGGAATAATCTTCAATTGTGATTGAGGTGCTAATGCCAGAGAATTCCCGACTTTCAAAGATGACTGCAATCAAGCGACCATCGGGCGACCATTCCGCATCCCGATAGCTGTAGTTGGAGTAGATCGAGACTGGAATAATGTTCCTGGAAACAAATTCACCAAAGGCACCTACCGTGCCAACGCCTGCGCCCGTCAGGAGTACTCGTGAACCATCAGGTGACCAACTGATGCTGTTCGCACCTCCAAGAAGACGTTGATCGGGTTCTGCGTTCGGGCTGGTCATATCCAATACAAAAATAGCAGATTGATTCGCTGCTGTGCGCGATACATACGCAATGTGATGACCATCCGGCGACCAGGAGGGCGTGAAGTCGGGGCGTCCATCAAAGCTGATCTGGGTGATCTCTTCTGTCAATACATTGACGACGTGCAACTCTTGATGACGAGAACTGAGCGCACCTGGAGGATCCTGCCAGACAAAGATTATGAGCGTACCATCTGGTGAAATTTCAGGCGAACTCTCGACAGCGTTATTCTCTGTTACCGATTCCAGAAACAGATCTATTCCAGCGTCGTTTGGGCTGACGACGGCAAGTTCCCACACAAATGGCTGCGCTGGCGATCCAACCGCTGTGCCATTAAAGCGACGTAGAAATGCGATCGGGCGCGGAATGGAAGGTGTTGACATGATCGCTGCTTGCGCCGACAGTGCAGACATCTCCCCTTCACCGCCAGCGCTGGCGGACATACTTATGCCTGCCGACGCATCGGTCGCTGTGGCAGACGGTGTCATCGTCGGCACATTAGCGGCGTACAAAGCAAAGGTATCTACCAGCACATCAATAGACGGCGTACCGGATAGCGCAGTCACACCTGCTGACAGCGGTGCAGCATCGACAAAGGTGAAGATCGACACATCATTGACGACGGTTTGCACCTGATCACCAATTGCCGAAAATTGCACTGTATACCAGCCATCAGCGGTCGGTGTAATCGTGCTGGTTTGAACCATATCGTGGTTGCGATACAACACAATTGTGCCATCCTGAGCGAGGCTAACCGAATAGCTACCCGTCTCGCTGGCACGAATATGCGGTTGAAACGCCCCAAATCCAAGTCGAAAGCGAACTTCAATCATTACGTCCTGCATCGCACCGATTTCAGGACGCGCAGGCGATAAGAAACCACCTTCGCCGCTGGCATAAGCAAGCAAACCGTTCATCTCTGTTGGAGCAAACAACCATTCTGAACCTAAAGACCATTCCACACCCATTGTTGCCTGGTCAAATTCATCAGCGTAGATCAAAGTCAGTCCACCCACCATTGTTGCAGTTGCGGTAGCTGTTTCTGTACCCGTTGCAGTCACCGTCGCCGTTTCTGTCTCCGTCGCGCTGGCGGTAGCACTCGCTGTCCCCGTCATTGTCGCGGTTAGCGTCTCCGTCAGCGTCGCCAACGCGTCGAACGTCGGTGATGCGGTGGCGGTGTGCGTCGGCGTTTCCGTAAGCCCCTCGCTCGTCGGGAGAGGGGTTGGGGTGAGGGTTTGCGTCGCCGTCGCGGTCTCGCTCGGCGTGGGTAGCGGCGGCAGGGTCGGCGTCTCGGTCTGCGTCGGCGACTCAGTAGGCGGTAGGGGGGGGGGGTAATAGCGTGGGGGTTTCGGTCGGCGTCGCACTAAGCCCCTCGCCCTGAGGGAGAGGGGTTGGGGTGAGGGTTAGATCCTGCGCCAGCGCGCTCCACGAAATCATAAATGTTAAAGAAGCAGCAAGCACAAATAGCAGTCTATAGGGTGCAGCGCGCATGATGACTCCACAACGCACATGAATGTTGCATCCAGCCTACCCTGTCTGCCACTGCAAAGTCAAGCGCTCTTAGCAATACGTTAAAGAAAGCAGGCTAAGTCATGACAAATGTCACCTGTTACGCTGTGACTCTCGCATCCTTTGCGCCTTGGCGTTTCAAAATCTTTCCTCTAAATGACCTTACGCCTCAACCGCCCCATTTCCCGTCATAATGATGGGAGACGACGTGAAGGGCGTATAGACTGACCATGCTCCGCCGATTGACTATCGAACGCACGACCGCAATCATCCTGTTCGCACTGCTGCTGGCGCTCGCCACCCGAATCCCCATCGACACTGACGTCTGGTGGCATTTGCGCAGCGCCGACCACACGCTGACGCAGGGCATGATATACGCTGACCCGTTCTCGTTCACCATGCAGGGACAGCCCTGGACCAACCACAGCTGGGGCGCGCAAATCATTCTGCTCGGCGTGTGGCGGCTGGCGGGCAACTGGGGGCTGGCGCTCTATGTGGCAGGGCTGGCGACGGCGGGCATGGTCATGATCTACCGCATGAGCGCGGGCGGCACCTACCTGCGCGCCTTCGCGCTCATCCTCGGCGCTGCTGCCGCCGCCGTCTTCTGGTCGCCGCGCCCGCAAATGCTGTCATTCTTCCTCAGCACCGTCGTTCTCTTCATTCTCATGCTCTATAAGCGCAAAGGCATAGACCGCCTGTGGCTGCTGCCGCCGATCATGGCGGTCTGGGGCAATTTGCACGCCGGCTTTTCGATTGGCTTCATCTTCATCGGCGGCGTCATCGCGGGCGAAATCCTCAATAACCTGCTCAACAAACACGCCGCCCATATCATTCGCTGGCGCGGCATCGGCAAGCTCATCCTCGTCGCGCTCGTCTCTGCTGCCGCCCTGCTCATCAATCCGTATGGCGTACAAATGCTGCTTGTGCCGTTTCAAACCGTCGGCATAGGCGCACTGCGGGCGTACATTCAGGAATGGAATCCGCCCAACTTCGCCAATCGCGAAGTCTGGCCCTTCGCCCTGCTGATGTTCGCCGTCGCCGCTGTTCTGCTCATCAGTGCGCGCAAACGCCGCTGGGACTGGACGGATGCGGTGCTGGCGGCAGGCACGGCAGCGATGGGACTGCTGGCAGGGCGCAATATCGCCGTCTTCGCCGTCGCCGCCACCCCGATCCTGACCTACCACCTCGTCCCCTACATGGAAGCGCGCGGCTGGGTCATGCAGCCGCTCAAGCGCGTCAGCCCGCGCATGGCGCGTCTAAACGCCGTGCTGCTCGGCGTCGTGCTGCTCGGCGCGCTCGCCAAGATCGTGCTGACGCTCGAACCACGCTTCGTCGCGAATGAGCAGGCAAAGGCGCTGCCCGTCGCGGCGGCGGCACATCTGCGCTCCGCTCCGCCACAGCAGCAAATGTTTAACAGCTATAATTTCGGCGGCTACCTGATGTACGCCGCACCCGATGTCCCGGTCTTTGTCGATGGGCGCACCGACCTGTATGGCGATGCGCTGCTGAGTCGCTATCTGGCGATTGCCGTCGCGGGCGAAGGATGGCGCGATGCGCTGGCGGAATTCGCGGTCGATACCGTCGTCATCGAGCCCGACTCGCCACTTGCCGCCGCGCTGCGCAGCGAACCCGACTGGCGAATCGATTACGAAGACGACTTAGCCGTAATCTTCAAACGTGAGGCTGCCTAATGGCTACCAAGAGTGCCGTGCGTGACCAGCTCAGCATCGTTGGGCTGCTCAACGATTTTCGCCTGCTGCTGATCCTCTACTTCTCGTTTCGCGTGCTGATCTTTCTCGTCTATCAGCCGCTCATCCTGAACGAAACCGAGATCGGTATTGCGGTCGGTGGCGATTTCCGCACCTATTTCGCGCTCGGTCAACTCACGGGCGAAGACTTGTTGCCCTTCCGCGACTGGTGGAGCGAGTTCCCGCCCATCCCCGCCTATCTGATCACGGGCATTTACGGGATGCTCGGCGAAACGCCAAACTACACCAGCTTTGCGTCCATCTTCGGCATTCTCATGCTGGCAGCCGATGTCGGTAACCTGTTCCTCATCCGCCGCATCGCATCGCGGCTGCATGGCGACCAGACGGCAATGGCGCTGTGTTGGATTTACGCGCTGCTGGTCGCGCCTGCCATCTTCATGTGGTGGAACTTCGAGCCGCTGGTCACGTTCTGGCTGCTGCTCAGTCTGTGGTGGCTGCTGCGCAAGGCGGATGTACGATCGGCGTTGGCAGCGGGCATCGGCGCATTGACCAAGTTCACGCCCGCGCTGCTGCTCGGCGCGGTCTTCCGTTTCCGCAAGCCGCAGCACGCCGCGCGCTATACCGTTATCGCAGCGGCGGTGTTCGCGCTGGTCTACGGCGCGCTCTTCATTCAGAACGCACGCATGACCACCCCATCGCTGACCGCGCAGTTCGGCAAGGCATCGTATCAAACCGTATGGGCGCTGCTCGATGGCAACTATCGCACGGGTAATTTTGGACCGTTGGAAGAGCGCTTCGATCCTGCAAAGGCGAGCGAGATCATCGGCAACCCGTCGGTGGTTCCCGGCTGGCTGCGGCTGGCAGTAGCGGCTGCCATCGGCTTGTGGGTGTTCACGCGCGTGCGCCGCTTTGACGAACGCGGCTTGGTCGCCTTCGTCGCGCTCACGCTGTTGATCTTTTTCCTGCAAGCGCAGGGATACAGTCCGCAGTGGCAAGTTCAGATCATCCCACTGATGCTGCTGGCACTGCCAACGCGCACCACCATTCTCAGTCTGGTCATGCTGATGGCGCTGTCATTCGTTGAATACCCGCTGCTCTTCAGTCGCACAGGCGATACCGGCGGCGCAATCAGCGGCGGGCTGGTGCTGCCGTATGCGCTGGTCATCGTCCTGCGCACACTGCTGCTGATCAGCTTCTGCGTCGAACTCTATCGCAAGCTGCGCCAGCAGCCCGCACCCGAACTCGCCCCATTGAAGATATTGCCTGTCTCGCCCCGCTTCATCGTCACCGCGCTCATCATCGCGCTGCTGCTGGTACGTCTCGTACCTGCGCCTACGTTCACCGACGCCTACTACCACTTCAATGCAGCGGCGCGGTTGGCAGGCGGGCAAGGGCTAACCGATGCCTACCTGTGGCAGTACATCGGCGCGCCGAACGCCATACCTGCTCCCTCACATCTCTACTGGATGCCGCTCACGTCTTTGACCGCAGCCGCTGGCATGGCGCTGCTGAACGCACCCGGCGATCATGCCGCCGCGCAGCTGCTGTTCATCCCGATGCTGGCGTTCGTCGGCTGCGTCGGCTTTTGGCTCGGCAAGCGACTGGGCGGCAGCGCGCGTCATGCCTGGCTCGCCGGATTGCTGACGTTGTTCAGCGGCTTCTTCGTCCGCTTCTGGGGGTCTATCGACACCTTCACGCCCTACGCCTTCGCGGGCGCACTGTGTCTGCTGGCGACCGGACTGGCGCTCGAACGCGGTAAACTCGGCTGGTGGGCGCTGGCGGGCGCGAGCGCTGCACTGGGGCATCTGGCGCGTGCCGATGGCTTGCTGCTGGTTGTCGTCGGCGCGCTCATGATCGGCTGGCTGTGGGATCGTGTGCCGTTAACAACGCGCGCGCTGCGGCTGCTTGCCCTTGTCGGCGCGTATCTGCTCGTCATGTCCCCCTGGTTCGCGCGCAACCTGAACGTCATCGGCACACCGCTGCCGTTGGGCGGGACACAGGCAATCTGGTTCCGCGAATACAACGACCTTTTCAGTTATCCACCGGATGCGTCACCTGCCTCGCTTTTCAGCGATGGGCTGACGACGTTCGTCAATTCGCGTTTGGAAGCGCTGACGAACAATTTCAATACGTTTGTGGTGGTCGAAGGCATGGTGGTCTTCACACCACTGATGCTGCTCGGCTTGTGGATCAAGCGGCCTGAGAAGCTGCTGCGTCCGTTCTGGCTCTACGTGCTTGGTCTGCATCTGGCGATGACGTTCGTATTCGCCTTCCCCGGCTATCGCGGTGGATTGTTCCATTCGGCGGCAGCGCTCGTGCCCTTCTGGATGACACTCTCGCTGGTTGGGCTGGATGCGAGTGTCGATTGGATCGCCAGACGGCGGCGACACTGGCGCGCGCCATCGGCAAAACTCATCTTCAGCATCGGCTTCCTGCTGCTGGCAATCGGTTTGAGCGCATTCACAGCGTTGCAGGCGCAAAGTGTACGCGACGATGCCAACCTGCTCTACACCGAACTCGATACCCGCCTGCCTGTCGATGCGCGCATCATGGCGAACGACCCGGCGGCGATCTACTACTATATCGGGCGCGGCGGCGTGGTGCTGCCCAACGAAGCACCAGACGTGATCCTCGAACTGGCGCGCCTATATGCAATTGACTACATACTGCTGGAAACGCAGCAGTTGGACGACGGCAGCCGCGTCTTCGCTATCCCGACGCCGCTCGACCCGCTGCTCGATGACCTGCCCGATTTCCTGACGCCCATCGCCATCGATTACCCTCATGCGAGGCTGTATGCCATCAACCGTTAGACGCGACCTGTGGATTATCGGAGTCGCCGCCGCGCTCGTTATCCTCTGGGTGCTGTTCGCGGGCGGCGGATTCCCGCTCGATGACAGCTGGATTCACCAGACCTACGGGCGCAATCTGGCACAGTACGGCGAATGGGCTTACACGCCCGGCATCCCCAGTACTGCCTCGACTTCGCCGCTCTACACCGTCATGCTGGCGGTCGGGCATTGGTTCGGCTTGCCTGTCGCGCTCTGGACACACGGACTCGGCATCCTGTGTCTGGCGGTTGCAGGTCTGGCAGCAGCGCGCATGGCGGAACGGCTGCTGCCCGGCGAGAAGCGCATTGGCTTGTACGCGGGGCTGGCGATTGTCGCGTCGTGGCATCTACTGTGGGCAGCGGCGGCGGGCATGGAGACGATAGTCTTCAGCATGTTCACACTGGTGCTGATCTGGGTAGCATGGCGCGAACTTGACCACGACCGCCCCGGTTGGGTCAGCGCAGTCAAAGGTGCAGAGCCGCTAGTGCCGCATCTCATGCGCGGCGCGCTTTTCGGCATCGTCGCCGGGCTGACGACGCTGGCACGACCGGAGGGCGCACTGCTCGTCGGCTTGCTCGGTCTGGCGCTGCTCATCGTCCGCCCCGGCATGAGCTGGCACACGCTGTTCGTTTACGGCACGTCTGCTGTCATCGCCTTCATAGTCGTGCTTGCGCCATACCTGATCTTCAACTATCAGGTCACAGGCGGACTGCTGCCGAACACCGCTGCCTCCAAGCGCGCTGATCTGATGGTGTTGTTCCTCACGCCTTACCCGCAGCGCGTCATTGACCTGCTCGTGCCGCTGTCCGCCGGTCCGCAACTGCTGCTGCTAACCGGCACGCTCATGTTCGTGATCGCGCAAGTGCGCGCCCTGCCGACCGAACGCAAGCGCTGGCTGCTGCTCGTGCCGCTGGCATGGAGCCTTGCGTTGGTGCTGCTGTATGCCGCTTACCTGCCTGCCTATTTCCAGCACGGGCGCTACGTCATTCCGGCGCTGCCCACGTTCATCATGTGCAGCGTGGTAGGGCTGGCGCTGCTGGCACGCTGGGGGCGGCGCGTTATGCTGCGGCGCGTGCTGGCGCGCGCCATCATCATTTCGACAGTCGGCATGTACGCTGTCATGGCGCTGTGGCTGGGCATGACCACTTATGCCCGCGATGTCGAGATCATCGACAGCGAAATGGTGCGTGCCGCCTACTGGATTACCGACAACATCCCCTCTGATGAACTGATGGCGATTCACGACATCGGCGCGGTCGGCTATTTCGCGCCGCGCACCATCATCGATCTGGCGGGGCTTGCCAGCCCGGAAATGCTCGAACGCAACCTGATACCGGTGGAGCAGCACGGCGAAGCGGTCTATGCCTATCTGCGCGAGCGCAACGTGCGTTACATCATGGGCTTTGTCGATCAACTCCCTGGCGCGAACCCCGACGACCCGCGCCTGTGTCCGGTCTTCCGCGCGCGCGGCGACGCCGCCGAAGTCAGCGCCGTCAACAATATGAGCGTGTATCGGATCGCGTGGGATGGCGTATGTTCGTAGAGGCAGGATACATCCTGCCTCTACGCATCACTCATCACTTCATTATCATGCTGCTCCATCCACTCATTCAGCTTGGCGCACAGTTCCGCGCTGAAGAGGAAGATCGCTGCGATCAGATACGCCCACAAGAGCAGCGCGATCACGGCAGCAATACTCCCATAGACAAACTGGAAATTGGCGACGTTGGCAAGAAACCAGCCAAAGCCGGACTTTGCAGCCTCCCACCCCAACGCGCCAATGATAGCGGCGGGCCATGCTGCGTCTGAGCGTACCGGACGCGCCGGCACGTAACGAAATAGGAGCAAAAAGATCACGACATTTAGCGTCAGCGGCAAAAAGACTACACCCGCGTTCAGCCAGGGATTCGGACGGTCGAGTAGCAGCGCCGATAGCAATCGCAGGATGCCCGACGTAATGAACGACGCCGCGATCAGCGCGATCAGCATGAACGTCATCAACACTGCCATCAAGCGCTGTCGCCAGATGCTGCGCAGTGCTGGCACGTTGAAGATCGTATCGAGTGCATTGGTGATATTCGTAAACAACCCCGACGCCGACCACGCCAGACCGACGAGCGCGATCAACCCGAAGGACTGGCTCTCCGCAATCGCCTGCGTCACGTTGGTCTGGATCAGTTCCAGCGCGGGCGCAACCGATGGCGGCAGGAACGCGCTCAAACCGATCTGGATTTGCTGCTGCGCCACGACTGGACCGAGCAAGCGGCTGATGCCCACCGCCAGCAGTAGAGTCAGCGGAAAGATCGAAAAGACTGCGTAATACGCCAGCGCCGCCGCCTGCCGTGTACCATGCCGCAGAAAACCAAACAGCGCTGTCACCAGGTAGCCGGGCAGCGCGCGCGTCATCTCTGGCAGCGTTTTCCACCAGAGCAGTGCAATCGTGCGAATACGAGAGAGGAATAGCACGACAGTCCTTTATCGTTCAGAACGCTTCTATGCTAGAATTTAGCATGAACTTATGTGAATGGATCAACCAGAAAGGGCTTGCCAGCCGATGAACATCTCAATGGATGCCATCCTCAATTACCTCAGCCTTGCCCCGGCGGGCGGTGTGTCGAACGCGATTATCTACAGTATCTTTCTCTACCTGATTTTTATTCTCGCGCTCATCACGCTATTCCTGATGCCGGACAAAAATCTGGTGCCGACATTGCTGACGGGCGCCGTGTTGATGGCGGCGGTGCTGGCGAAACTGGTCACAGCCGGCGCGAATGTCGGCGGCTTCCGTCCCGAACAATTCGGCATGTTGATCGTCAACGTCATCCCGTTTCTATGCCCGTTCCTGGTAGCGGGTATGACGCGCACACGTAAGCGCACCAATCCTGTGCCGCCACTCGCCATCCTCACCGGGCTGCTCGGTGGCGTGTATATGTTCATCTACGGCTTCTTTGTTATGCGCTGGTTCGTCGGCGGCTAGACAGTGTTTCTCTATGTGTTGAACAAGGGGCTCCAGCCCCTTGCTCAGTTCCTTATTTTTGGATCATTCGTACAAGAACTGCCCGGCTGTCTTTGGATTCTCTCATATACAGCCGGGCAGCTTCATGATAAAATAATATCCATCTGATTTATCTGATGAATTGATTGAACACTTTATGCCGCGTCCAGAACTTGACTCGGATTTACTCGAATATATCGTCAAGAGCAACTTCAAGCCGGGCGACCGCCTGCCGACCATCAACGTGCTACAGGGCAGTGACCATCTCGGCGTCAGCATCAGCAAGGTGCGCGAACAACTGGAAGTTGCACGTGCGCTCGGAATCGTTGAGGTGCGCTCGAAGACGGGCATGAAGCTGCGCGACTACTCGTTCGCGCCTGCCGTGCGTCTGAGTCTGTTTTACGCCCTGTCCGTCAACCCGCAGGCGTTCGAGTCGTTCAGCGCGCTGCGCAACCACATCGAAGTCTCGTTCTGGCATGAAGCGTGTGCGCTGCTGACCGACGCCGACAGCCAGGCGATGCGCGACACAATCGCCGCTGCCCGCGCCAAGCTTAGCCCACGCAACGGACACATTCACATCCCGAACGAAGAACACCGTGCCTTTCACCTGCGCGTGTTTAGCCACCTTGATAACCCGTTTGTGATGGGCATTCTCGAAGCGTACTGGGATGCGTATGAAGCGGTCGAAAGCAGCCGCTATGCCGATTACGCCTACCACACCAAAGTCTGGGATTACCACGAGCGCATTCTGGAAGCGATCTGCGCGGGCGACTATGACCACGCGCAGCAGTTGTTCATCGAACACACGACATTACGGCATCTCCAGCATCCGTCGGTCAATGGCTCTACCGATGGCGCTGTGGACGGAAATGGTAACGATTAAGCAGATATTCTTTGGAGAGGAGCAGCCGCAATAAGTTCGCTGTCGGTTATTGCTTTGCCGCCGCCTGGCAATGGTGCCGGGTTCAATCGCTAAATGATCAGGAGCATTTGTGAATGTGTGCATTAAATATCCAGCCTGAACTCAAAACTGCCCATGAAGGAGAACCGATTGTCAACGATTTTGCGCTGATGATCGCAACCAAGAACGGTTCGGGCAGCCAGACCTCGAACGAAGTGCTGATCCGCTCGCTCTTCCGCATGGGCATCCCGGTCAGCGCCAAGAACCTGTTCCCCTCGAACATTAAGGGCTTGCCGACGTGGTACACCATCCGCGCCAGCAAGGACGGCTATATTGCCCGCCGTGCCACGACCGAAATCGGCGTCGTTATGAACCAGGACACCGCCGCTGAAGACATCCAGAATCTGCCGCCGGGCGGCGTGTGCATCATTCCGTCGGACTGGAAGTGGGGACAGAGCCGCCAGGACATCACCTACTACGAGATCCCCGTCAAGGCAACGGTTACACAGTCAGATATTCCGTCCGAATTCCGCGACCGCATCTCGAACATGGTCTACGTCGGCGTGTGCGCGCAGATGTTTGATATTCCGCTGTCGATTGTTGAAAAGGCGTTGCTCGATACGTTCAACGGCAAGGCAAAGCCGACAGCGATGAACTTCGGCGTCATCCAGAACGCTTATAACTGGGCGCAGGAAAACCTCGTCAAGGCGGATCCATTCCGCTTCGAGCCGATGAACCAGACCGAAGGCAAGATCCTCATCACCGGCAACGAGGCAGCCGCGCTCGGCTCGCTCTTCGGCGGCGTGTCCGTCGTCGCCTGGTATCCGATCACCCCGTCCACCAGTCTGGTCGATGGCATCCTCGACCACAAGCACATCCGCAAGGACGCGGCTGGCAAAGACACCGTCGCAGTCGTTCAAGCGGAAGACGAACTGGCAGCCGTCGGCATGATCATCGGCGCAGGCTGGGCGGGCGCACGTTCGCTGACTTCGACCAGCGGGCCTGGTATCAGCCTGATGTCAGAATTCGTCGGTCTGGCATACTATGCCGAGATTCCGTGTGTGATCTGGGACATCACCCGTATGGGACCCAGCACCGGCTTGCCGACGCGCACCAGCCAGGGTGACCTGCTCTCGCTGCACTTCCTGAGTCACGGCGACACCCGTCATATCGTCCTGCTGCCGGGCAGCGTGGCGGAATGCTTCGAGTTCGGCTGGCGTTCGCTCGATATTGCCGACCAGTTCCAGACGCCTGTCTTCGTTATGAGCGACCTCGACCTGGGCATGAATATCTGGATGAGCGATCAGTTCGCTTACCCCGACCAGCCGCTTAATCAGGGCAAGGCGCTGCGCGACAAAGACGCGCTCGATGCGTTCATCGCGGATAAAGGCGAATGGTTCCGCTACCGTGATTACGATCAGGACGGCATCCCCTACCGCACGCTTCCCGGTGTTGACCACATGCGCGCGGCGTACTTCACGCGCGGCACGGGGCATACTGACATGGGGACCTACAGCGAGCGCGGCGATGACTGGGTGAAGGGCTTGCAGCGCATTACTGACAAGATCAACAGTGCGCGCGCACTGCTGCCGCAGCCGATTGCCGATATTGACCCGGCGAAGCAGATCGGCATCCTGTCGTTCGGCTCGAACGACGACGCGATTGAAGAAGCGCGCGACGTGCTGACGGCGAACGGCATCCACACCAATTACATGCGCGTGCGTTCGCTGCCGCTGGCGCAGTCGGTGCATGACTTCATCCAGAGTCACCAGAGCGTCTATGTCATCGAAAACAACTTCGACGGGCAGTTGGCGCAGATCATCCGTATGGAAACAAACAAAGACACGACGCATGTGCACTCAATGGCGCTCGGCGATACGCTGCCGATGACCGCCACCTGGATCGTTAGCGAAATTACGAAGCGGGAGAACAACTAACCATGCCGAACGCAATTGGTCTCGAACGTACCGATTACAAGGGCGCGACCAGCACCCTTTGCCCTGGCTGCGGTCACGACTCGATCTCGAACCAAATCATCAGCGCCACCTATGACCTGAGCCTGAACATGACGCAGGTTATCAAGTTCAGCGGTATCGGCTGCTCCAGCAAGACGCCTGCTTACTTCCTGCGCGGCTCGCACGGCTTCAACGCGGTGCATGGGCGTATGCCGTCGGTGGCGACAGGCGCGACGCTGGCGAACCACGAACTGACGGCAATTGGCGTCAGCGGCGACGGCGACACGGGCAGCATCGGTCTCGGTCAGTACAAGCACCTGATTCGCCGCAACGTGCCGATGGTCTATATCATCGAAAACAACGGCGTCTACGGTCTGACGAAGGGTCAGTTTTCCGCAACCGCCGAAGAAGGCGCGAAGCTGAAGTATTACGGCATCAACGACCTGCCCGCGATTGACCTGTGCCTGGAAGCGATTGTCGGCGGCTGCACCTTCGTCGCGCGCAGTTTCAGCGGCGATGCCAAGCAGGTGCAAACGCTGATCAAGGCGGCGATTGCGCATCGCGGCACGGCGGTGCTGGATATCATCAGTCCGTGCGTGACCTTCAACAACGCGCCGGACGCTACCAAGAGCTATGACTACGGCAAGGAAAACGAGATTCCGCTGCACAGCATCGAGTTCATGCCGAAGGGCTATGTGCCTGCGAAGGAAGAAATCACGGTCGAAAGCGGCTACGCAGGCGCGATTGACGTGACGATGCACGATGGTTCGTCGATCCGCCTGAAGGCAATCGATAACGACCACGACCCCCGCAGCCGCGAAAAGGCGATCATGCTGCTGGAAAAGGCACAGCGCGAAAACCTGTTCCTGACGGGGCTGATCTATTACGAAGAGCCGCGACCGACGCTCGGCGAGACGCTGGAGCTGACGGACACGGCGCTCACCAAGCTGGACGCCAGCCTACTGCGCCCGTCGGCAAGCGTGCTGGCGGACGTAATGAAGGCGTTCGCGTAAGACACGTAGGGGCAGGATGTATCCTGCCGGATAACAGCAGATAGTGCGGCGGCGGGACATGTTGTGTTCCGCCGCTTTTCATACGGGCATCGCCTCGCCCGCATACGCAAGGATAATTTTCTCGCGCGGCACCCCCGCTTGCACAAGTGCGTCCACCAGCGGCTTATCATTCATATCACGTTCGATCACTACAGAGTCATGATCAGTTTGCAATGATTATGCTAAAATAAGTTGCCGTCTGGCTACATAAAAGCACACGGGTATGCCCATTCGTTCCCCGCGTAATGAACATCAAGGCGTGAACGCCCACCACGCGACCACCTAGCCCAACTCCTCCAGCCGCCCGTCCTCCATCAGCTTGCTCACACGTAGTTCTGCCGTATCCAACAGCGATTGACAACGCGCCGACAGCTTGCGCCCGCGTTCATACAGCGCGACCGATTCGTCCAGCGGCAGCGCACCGCTGTCCAGTTGATCGATGATCGTTTCCAGTTCGGCAAAGGCGCTCTCAAAAGAGAGTGCGTCGATATCGTTCATGCGTATCCTTATCTTCCACGCGCGCTTTCAATTCCCCATCATGCAGTTGTATCGTGATGCCCGTTCCCGGCTTCGCCTCGCGCGCCGAAATGACGCGCTCGCCGTTTTCGCTCAGTGTCACCAGCGCGTAACCACGCTTGAGTATTGCCTTCGGATTGGCACGCTCCAGCGCTTCGGCACGCGCGCCCAACCGCTCGCGCAGCAGATGCAGCCGCGCCTGCTGCGCGCGATCCATGCGCGCCGTCCAGTCGTCAATACGCTGGCGGGCGTTGCGGATTTGTGCCAGCGGCGAAAGCTGGCGCAGCGACCGATTGGCATCGTCAATCGCCTGCCGCCGCTGCTCAAGCTGCATCTGCACGGCACTGTCGAGCGAACGCGTCAGTTCGTCCAGACCATAACGCAGTTCGGCGCTGTCCGGTGTGGCAAGCTCGGCGGCGGCGCTCGGCGTCGGGGCGCGCACATCCGCCGCGAAATCGGCAATCGTAAAGTCGGTCTCATGCCCGACCCCGCAAATTACCGGGACCCGACAGGCGGCAATCGCACGGGCAACGCCTTCGTCGTTAAACGCCCATAGGTCTTCGATGCTGCCGCCGCCGCGACAAACGATGATCACATCGCATCCGCCATACGCATCCAGCCGCCGCAGCGCCGCGACGATCTGCGCGGGCGCGTCCACGCCCTGCACCAGTGTCGGCGCAATCACGACGCGCGCCAGCGGGTAGCGCCGCCGCAGCACGTTCTGCACATCCTGAAATGCGGCAGCATCGGCGGACGTGGCGATACCGATGGTGTGCGGGAATTCCGGCAGCGGGCGCTTGCGCAGCGGGTCAAACAATCCCTCCGCGTCCAGCTTTGCCTTGAGCAGTTCAAACTGACGATACAGATCACCGACGCCAAGCGGACGGACATGATCGGCATACAGTTGGTAGACGCCGTTCTGTTCGTAGACATTGACCGCGCCATGCACGACAATCGAGTCGCCGTTGTCCGGCAGCCGGGTTTGTCGCTCAGCGGCGCTGCGCCACATGACGCACTTGATTTGCGACTTGCTGTCCTTGAGCGTGAAGTAAACATGCCCAGACGCCGCGCGCGTCATGTTCGAGACTTCGCCCTGCACGGTTACATCCTGCAAGCGGTCATCGGCGCTGATCAAGTCACGAATGTAAACAGTTAATTCGGCTACGCTAAACGTGTCATTCATCACTGACTCTTTGGCATGAAGTGTGCGACATTATACAATCAATGGTGATTGATAGGAACATTATCACGCCAATGAGGTTGCAATATGAGTGTCCTGAACGCGGACGAACGGCAGCAGCTTGCTGATGAACTGGTGAACAAGAAGTTTCTGGCGGCGAAATGGAAGCTGCTCCATATGGACCCCAAAGGTCGCATCCGCTACTTTCGCAATACGCAGCGCGTCGGCTTCCTGATGACGACGTTTGACCTGCCAACATACGGCGCAAAGGTGACGATTTACGAGCAGCACAGCCAGAAGACCGACAAGCTGACGAACAAGATCAGCGGCGATAACAAAGTTGCAGAGGTGATCGTCGAGCCGTTGTAGACAACATTAATGTGCAGTGTGGTTAATGTAGGCAGGATGCACCCTGCCCCTACGAAAGCTATAAATCACTGCACAGGCTAAACCTGTGTCCGAACAAGGGGGTTCAGCCCCTTGCTAATCCTATTCAGAACCGAGGGGATTCATCATGCTTCAATCCATTACTGTCAAGCGCCCAGACCGCGCCATCGCCTACGAAGTCATCGGCATTGCCGCGTTCACGGCGATCACCGCCATCAGCGCCCGTATCACGATTCCAATGGAGCCGGTGCCGTTCACACTGCAACCACTCGCTGTGCTGTTGAGCGGTCTGGTGTTGGGCGCGCGTGGCGGCGCACTCAGCCAACTGCTGTATCTGGCGCTGATCGGTGTGGGGCTGCCACTCGACGCGCGGATGCTCGGCACAGCAGCGCTGCTCGGTCCGACGGCAGGCTATCTGATCGGCTTCGTGCCAGCCGCGTTCGTCACCGGTCTGCTCGGTGCAAATCGTAACGTTGTTTGGGTACGCTTGCTGGCGGGCATTGCAGGCATCGCGGTCATGTATGCGTTCGGTATCTCGATCCTCGCCATGAACCGTTCGCTCGACCTGGGTGCGGCATGGATTGCAGGCGGCGCGCCATTCATCGTCCCAGACATCGCCAAGGCGATCATCGCGGCGGCGCTTGCAGAAGGCGGGCGCGCACTGCTGGCACGCTGGCAGTCATAACTACTGATAGTTAAGGGATGACTTCACGGTCATCCTTCAACTTGCAGCACAACATGAGCAATCTGGACTAATTTTATTTGTCACGACGACTGATACGCCATTTGTAATCCCCCTGTATAGTCACATGGGTATGCATCACGCATACAAGTGTCAACCAAGTGGATGAGGGATATTGCACATGGCTACTTCGCAAGCGGAACGTCTGGATAACACCATTGAAGCACTGTCCGGAGATGTGACCCAGATGGATGGTCGCACTGCTCGCAGTATCGAAGGCTGGATTTCGCTCCTGGATGACAGTGGCAACAGTTCACTGAAGCCCGTTGCCGATAATCTGCGCAAGTTGCAGACCGAACTGGGCAAGAACAACCTGAACGGCGGCGCAATCGGCAAGATTCTCTCGCAACTCGGCGAGCAAACAACCAAGTCTGCCAAGTCTGCCGACGATAACGATGTCGCCAAAAAGATTCAGCAAATTGGCGAACTCCTCTCCAAAGCAGGCAAATCCCTGTCCTAACCTTCCCGGACAATTTTGATTTCCTGGCGTTCTTAGCGTCTTCGCGGCTTAAATGAAAGCAGTTTGAACCGCAAAGACGCCAAGAGAAAACAAATTCTCTATCCTCTTCTTCTCCAACCTCTTGAATAAAATTCTCTAATCGTGTATCGTGAATTGTGTCACAATCAGAGATGTGAGCCATGAACACAACCGAAACCGCCCCTATTCCCGTACAGACCGACAGCAAGGCTGAAACCGTCTTCGGTTCGGCGCTGCTCTTTTCTGGCATCCGCTGTGTACTGCAATACGCCATCCTGCCATTCGCGCTGCCGCTGATCGGCGTCGCCGCTGACGTTGCCACGCCGATTAGCCTTGCGATCAACCTTGTGGCGATCATCGCGTTGGGTTACAGCGTGCGCCGCATGTGGCAGATCAACTACAAGCACAAGTGGCTCTATACGGGCATCGGTGCGGTGTCGCTGATCATCATGATCTCGTTCATCCTGCTCGATATCGGTATCCTCAAGCCATAACTTAGCACTTTCTCATCTCACACCGTTAGACTAAAGTATTCCTTTTTTGTCGAACCGAGTGTGACACATGCAACTCACCAAGAACCTCCCCGAAACCAAAGCCGGGCGCATCGCCGACTTTGGCATCCTCTTTTCCGTCCTCATCTGTCTGGGCATCGTCGCGATGGGGACATGGCTACTGCGCTATACGCTGGCAGTGCCGGGACCGAACGACGACGGCTTCTTTTACGACTGGCAGCTTGCCGACCCCACCTTCTGGGGACGCGCGTCTGCCTGGATTCTGTTCGGCGTGCATCAAATCGCGCACTGGGTCACCATCTGGTGGGCGCAGGAACGCTACGAAAAGTACAGCGACAAGATGCGCCCTGCCAACTGGTGGGCACTTGGCATCAATGTCGTCTTTATCATCGCCCATTATTTCCAGACGATGTTCTTCTATGACGCCATCGCGCAGGACATCCCTAGTTGGACGGCACAGTTTGCGGTGATCATGATGTTGTTCGTCATCATCGCGATGGAGAATCGTCGGCGCGGTATCTTCTTCGGCAAGAAGATCAACTTCCGCGCCGAATTCTACGAGTGGATGAAGCGCTATCACGGCTATGCCTTCAGCTTCGCCGTCATTTACACCTTCTGGTTCCACCCAATGGTCGATACGCTGGGACATCTGGGCGGCTTCGTGCATGTCATTCTGGTGATGGTGCAGGGGTCAATCATGATGACGCGCACGCACCTGAATCGTAAATGGACGTTCCTGCTGGAAATTCTGGTGCTGCCGCACGCCGCGCTCGTTGCCTGGAATCAGGTCAACAGCGGTATGCCGGACATGCTCATCCGTATGTTCACGTTCGGCTTCCTGGCGATTTTCATTGTCACGCAGATGCACGGCTTAGGGTTGAAGCCCTGGGTCAAGAACGTGTTCGGTTTAAGCTTCCTGCTGGCGGTGTTCATCGTCTATCTGGGCGCAGGCAACTTCGGCTTGGCGAACGAGGTCATCCGCATTCCGGCGATTGAATACCTGATGGTGTTCATGATGTACGGCTTGTGGTGGCTGTTCGCCAAGTTTACAGGCAGGCTGAAAGGCGCGCGTGCCGACACCTATGTCGAAGGGCGCGGCACGGCTGCGGCAGTCGGCGCAGGGGACTAGGCGAACCTACCCCCCCTGCAAACGCGGGTCGCCGGGCGGCACCTGAATGATCGCTGCCCAGGGCTGGTACTGGCTGCGGAACAGGTCGCGTTCTATCTCATTGCCCGCCGCGTCCAAGATGATGCGCGTGATTTCCACAAACGCTCCCTCTGCCGCGATGTCTACCTGCTGCTGCTGCCCTGGCAGCAGGTCGGCGTTCGCTTCAAACACCGTTGGCAGCGGCGGCACCACATCGCGCACCGCCGGACCATCCTTGATGACCTGTCGTCCGGTGTTCGCGCCGTAGATGCGAAACTGCACCATGCTCGTCGCCGGATACACCGACGCTTCAATCAGAATCGCCGAGCCGCTATCGTTCAGGAAGCGGAAGTCGAGTGCGCGCAGCGGGTCTTCATCAACATAGATCGCCGCGTCAAACCCCGGACCTTCGCCGTTTTGTTCGTAGTAACCCACGCGGTAGCCGTGTGCATAACGCTCGGTGATCGGGAAGCCGGCATAGAACGCCGCCCGGAATGCCGTCGTGCTGACCTGACACACGCCCCCACCCACGCCATCAATCGTGCGCCCGCCGAAGATCACACGACTGCTAACATAGCCCTCTTCCGGCGAAATATCGCCCGCCCACTCGTTGAATGAGAACTCTTCGCCGGACGGGACGATGATGCCGTCGAAGCGGCTGGTCGCCAGCAGGATGTTATCGATGCGCGGGCGTGACGATCCGACATAGAAGCTTTCGCCGGATGCAATGCGCCCGACGATGCCAAGCTCGGCGGCGGTGATCGCATCATGAAAACGCGCCTGCGTGTAATCGAACTCAATTGGCACAATCCGATTGGCGGGGTCGAACACCTGGCTCTCCATGCGCGAAAGCGTTGCATCCACATCCAGCCGTCGCTCACTCACGGAAGGCTGGATCACTTCCAACTGCCCTGTCTCTTCGATGAAATGAAAGCGGGCATCGCGGGCGGGCTGATACAACCCCTCCGCCAGCCCGTTGACGTAATCGCGGAAGGCGGACGGGTTGAACGACACATCGTAACTGAACGTGCCATCGCCATTATCGACCAGCCCGACTTGCAACAGTGCCGCGATGCGTTCGACAGGCGCAAGCCAGGGACCTAGCGGCTGCCCGTCTGCTGTCGTGCCTTCAGCAATCAACGTCAGCGGCGCGGACAGAGCTGCGCGTGCCTTCGCTGCCGCAGCTTCGGCGTCGCGGATGCGCGGCGCGCTCGTCTCGATAATAATCGGCACTTCGCCCATTGCCGTCAGCGTAATGATACTGTTCTCCAACTGCGCCAGCGTGGCTGGAATGTTGACCATCCGCCCGATCGCGCTCGGCGTGCTGCTCACCACCGTACCATCAATTGTCAGCGTCGCATCCACTGGTGCGCTGTTCAGTTCCTCCGCAATCGCCATCAGCCGTGCCGAGGCGACATTCTGGTCATAACGAATGACCGGCGTTACGGCATGACCGTTGAGCCAGATGAGAAACTGGTCAATTGTATTCAGCAGCGGATTGTTGGAATGCCCCATCGCAAACGCTTCCGTCGCCGTCGCCTGCGGGTCAAAGCTGACGCCGAGTTCTTCCGCGCTCATCTGCCAGAACTGGTCACCGTCGCGAAATGTGAAAACAGCGCTGCTGCCATAGGTATAGCGCTCATTCAGCGCAGCCGTCGCGTCCTCCACTGATTTGCCACTGAGATCGACGCCGAACGCGGACACGCCGGGCAGGATGACATCGCGGAAGGCAAGCTGTGCCACCCCCGCCAGGATGGTCAGAAGCGACAGCAGCAAAATAATGCCTGTCATCAGCAGTAGCGGCAGCCGGACAAGCCAGGGTTCAAGGCGCGCTTGCGCCGGATGTTCGGGATAGGGGTTTTCGTAGGTTGTCATGGGTTCTCGCGCCTCGCACATCACAACGACGCGCATTATACACCATCGCAATGCACCAGCATCCAGTTGCGGCTTACAATGGACAGAACTGAATACAGGTGTGTAACGAAGTGGCGCAGAGACGCAGGGTTGTTTACCCTCTGCCTGCGTCTCTGCGTTAACGCTCATTGCAGGATCATGACCTTATGCCGATCACCAAATCCCGCTGGCTGCCGTTCGTGCTCGTCATGCTGATTGCGCTCATCGGGCGCGTGCTGCTGCTCGCCAGTGACAGCGTATCGTTCCACTCGGACGAAGCAATCGTCGGGTTAATGGCACGGCATATTCTGGCGGGCGAGCGCCCCACGTTTTTCTACGGGCAGGCGTACATGGGCAGCCTGGATGCGTGGCTGGTCGCGATGGGCTTTCGGCTGTTCGGCGAAAGCGTGACAACCATTCGCCTGGTGCAATCGGCGCTTTATCTGCTGGTCGTCGCCAGCGCTTATGCTGCGGCGTGGGCGCTGACGCGCAGCCACACAGCGACGGTGGTCACGATGCTGACGTTCGCCATCGGCTCGCCGCTGCTGACGCTGTACACGACCGCTACGCTCGGTGGCTACAACGAAACACTGCTCTTCGGGCATCTGCTCGTGGCGATAGGAGTCGACTTAGGTGAGCAAGATAATGACTTATCGAATAAGCACTTGTTGTGGCTGGCACTTGGTCTTACCGCGGGGATTGGCTGGTGGACGAACGCGCTCATCGTTGTCTATGCGCTGCCCGTCGGTATCTGGCTGCTGCTCCAGCTGCGGGCGCGCGTGCTGCCCGGCGCACTGATCGCGCTCGTCGGCTTCGTGATCGGCAGCGCGCCCTGGTGGGTCTACGCACTGCAAAACGATCTCGCGCCGCTGCGCTTCTTTCTGCCCGATGTGTTGGGCGGGCGTGAAACCGTCGGCGCGGTCATCCCGTCCGTGCCGTTCGACCAACGGTTGTTCGGCTTGCTGCTGTTCGGGCTGCCAAGTGTGACCGGGCTGCGCTTCCCTTGGTCAGGTGAGTTCTTCGCGCCTGTTGTCGGCTTGGTCGTCGCGGCGGTCTTCGCCGTCGCGCTCTATCAGTTGGCACGGCGCGGTGACATGGCACAGCGTGTGATCAGCTTCGGTATGATCGCCTTCCTGTGCGCGCTGTTCCTGCTTACACGCTTCTCCAGTGATCCCAGCGGGCGTTACTTCCTGCCGCTGACGCTGCCATTTGGTGTGGCGCTCGGTCTGTGGGTTGCGGGTATTCCGCGTCCATTGAAAAGCGTTGAAAATCGGTTTAGTGTTGCCGCCGCGCTGGTAGTGCTTGTGCTGGGCTACTTCGCTGCCGGGCAGATCAGCGCCGCGCGTGCGCCGCTTGGCTTCACGACACAGTTTGTTGCGCAGACGCATTTGCCGAACACTGACGACGCGGCGCTGATCGCATGGCTGAATGAGAATGACATCCAGCACGGCTACACCACCTACTGGATCAGCTTTCGGCTGGCGTTCCTCAGCGCTGAACGCATCCAGTTGAGTGCCGCGCTGCCTGACAAATCCGATCTTGCGTATACACCCGCCTTCGAGCGTTACGCCCTTTACCGCACAGCGACCGACGCCGCACAGAATATTGCCTATATCACAGCGAATATCCCGGAACTGGAGGGCGCGCTGGAGGCATGGTTCGTGGACAGCGGCACCCGCTATCAGGTGGCGCAGGTCGGCATCTACCGCATCTACTATGATTTCGAGCCGACCACCCCTCGTCCGCCGCTGCCGTTCATTAACTGAAACGCCATGGGGCAAAGGGCGCAAAGGAAAGTGCTTATTCAAGAGGATAGCGGGAAAGAGACTGGAGAATGTAATACCTGATGGCAGGGGCGACCCGGCGGGTCGCCCTACAACCAACCCTCTATCCTCTTCTCCTCTAATCTCTTGAATAGGCTTTTTCTTCTCTTTTTTGGCGTTCCTGGCCACTTGGGGTTTCAATAAAGCTGCTCGTAGACCTTCACCGTCGCCGCCGCGATCTGGTCGTTCGTGAAATGTTCTAGCGCCCGCGCGCGCCCCTGCATCGCCAGTTGTGCGCGTAATGCCGTGTCATCCCGCAGCCGCTGCAATACCGCTGCCAACGCCTCCACATTGCCTTCCGGGACAACCAGCCCCGCATCGCCGATCACGTCTGGGATTGCTGCACTGTCTGAGCCGACGACCGGAACACCGCTCATCATCGCCTCAACCAGCACGCGCCCAAACTGCTCTTTCCAGTTCGGGCGCGTCAGCGATGGCAGTACGAGCGTATCAATCTGGTGGTACATGCCCGGCATGTCGAGCGATGGTACTTGCGGCTTGAATGTCACACGGTCGGCGATGCCGCGCCGCTGCACATGATGCAGCAGTTCGTCATGCAGGGGTCCGCCGCCGAGCAGCAGCAGCCGCCAGTCGCCTGTGAGCCGTGCCGCAGCATCGAGCAGCACTTGCACGCCCTTCTCCTGCACCAGCCGCCCGAAGTAGCCCATCGTGAACGGTCGTTCGCTGGCAGCAGGCGCGGGCTGGAACAGCACTTCGTCCGTGCCAAACTGCGGAATGACCGATAGTGCGCCGCGATAGCCTTTCGCCCGCCACACCTCCGCCGCGATATCGGTCCCGGCGATCATGTGGTCAATCGTGCGCAGCACCCACGCCTCGCCCCACGCGAACGGGGGCGGGTAACGACGCAGGATGTTCTGCCAGCTAAAGCAGATCGTCCGCGCACCGACGCGCCGCGCGTGCCAGAGCGCCTGCCAGGTCGCCAGGTTGTATGGCTCTTCGTCTATATGGATGATATGCGGGAGAAACTGCTGGATCACGCGCCCCAGCCGGTGATAGGCGTGCAGGTGAAAGTCGCCATTGTTGATCAGCGGCAGCACTTCCAGCCGGTAGCCGTGCGTGTACACACGTTCCAGCGGCATCTCGCCGCGCTCGTCGTGCCAGGAGGGCGGCACGACCGCCAGCAAATTGACGCCACGACGGGAAATGGCTTCCAGCTTGCGCTGGTAAATGCCAACCACCAGCGCTTTCGAAATCATCAGGATGCGCATGACAATGTCACTTTACGGGACGCAGCAAGCCGATCAAGATCGCCAGGATGACCTTGATCATGTAGTAGCCAGACTTCAGCGGCGTGATCGACGACTGCCCGCCATAGCGCGGGTTCATCGTCACCGGAATTTCGCGCACGCGCAGCCCCGCACGATGCAAAATGACAACTGCCTCTGGCTCCGGGTAATCATGTGGGTAATTTTCAGCGCAGTATTCGATGGTCTTGCGGTTCGAGGCTCGAAAGCCGGATGTCGGATCGGTCGTGTCCTGGCGGATGATCCACGAGATGATATGCGCCAGGATTACAATGCCGATGCGCCGCGCGGCTGGCGTCACATAACCGCGATCTTCGATATAGCGCGAGCCGATGACAATATCTGCCTCACCTTTGAGAAGCTCACCGACGATCAGCGGGATTTCAGCAGGCGAGTGCTGCCCGTCGCCGTCATTCTGCACCGCCACCTGATAGCCGTTGCGCGCGGCATAGATCATCCCCGTCTGCACCGCCGCGCCAATCCCGACGTTGTAGGGCATTGGCAGCACCACCGCCCCGCACGACTCGGCAATCGCCTGTGTGCGGTCGGTTGAGCCGTCGTTGATCACAGCGACATCTGCCCAGGGCGCGTGCTGATGAATCAGTCCGATGACATACGCGATGCTGTCTTCTTCATTGAGCGCTGGAATGATCACCAGCGTTTTGGGATGGTCGGTCAATGTAATGCCTTCACCAGTCGCCGAGTGCTGAAGCACTCGGCCAAACGTATCCGTCCACTCAAGGGACGGGTAAGCACGGGCGCTCCTCTAGTAGGGACGCCTCATGAGGCATCCGGTCATAGGATACCTCACCTGCCCACCGCCGCGTAGAGTCGTTCATAAGCATCCGCAACCTGCACCCAGTCATAACGCGCGGTTATGAGTGCGCGCCCATTCGCGCTCAACGCTTGGCGCAACCGCGCATCGTTCAGCAAGGAAACTACCCTGTCAGCAAATTGGTCGGCAGGCACAAGCACAATGTCATGCCCGTCCCGCACGGCGATACCGTCCGCGCTGAGCGGAGTCGCGATGACCGGGCAGCCCATCGCCAGCGCTTCCAGCACCTTGTTCTTGATGCCCGCGCCAAATCGCAGCGGACAGACGTACAGCGTCGCCCGCGCCAGATATGGACGCATGTCCTCCACACGCCCGGTCACGACAACGTGATCGCTGGTGAGCGCTTGCACCTCTGGAGGCGGCGCATTCCCCACCAGCAGCAGCCGCGCCGCTGGCACGGACCGCCGCACCGCAGGCAATACCTCACGTGCCAGATACAGCGCCGCATCCCGATTGGGCGCGTAGTCAAGATTGCCCGTGAAGATCAGCGTGGCGGGTTCGCGTTGGACCGGCAGCGGCTGCCAGTCGTCCAAATTAATGCCGTTGGGGATGACTTCGACGGATAACGCCGGATGGATGTCTTGCAGTTCCGCCCGGTCCTGCTCGGAAACGACCACCGTGCGCGCATAGGGCGTGAACATGAAGCCTTCGTACAGGCGGGCAAGCTGACGTTGCAGCGTGAGCAACGCAGCGCCCTGCCCGCTTGCGATCTGGCGCTTCAGATACAGGCTGTAGCTTTCGTAGGGGGTGATGATGGCAGGCTGCCCGCCCAACGCATTCGCGAATTCGTAGACCTGCACGCCGCCCAAGAGTTGTATCGCGTCGTAGCGTTCGCCCGCCAACCGCTGCTCGATAGCGCGCCACATCTCATGCGACCAGGCCGCTTCTGCACGGGCAGGAAAGCGTGTTGCGGGCAGCAGCGCCCGCTGGAGGTATTGCCACTGCGTGCGCGGCGTCTCACGGATGAGGTGCGCATAGCGGAAAAAGGCGCGGGCGGGCGATGACTCGAACAGCGCCGGATCGTCGTCATCCTGGTAGAACGCCAGCAGATCGAGCGTCCAGCCGCGCACACGCAACTGTCGCGCCAGATGGTACAGGATCAGGCGGTCGCCCAGATGCAGCGGGACAGGCGGGCAGCGGGAGATAATCAGCAGGTGCACAGCAAGCACTCAGATTGAGCAACCAGAAGGTCCTTAATACAGAGACGCGCAGAAATATTGAGGCAGGGAATCAGACCACTATGTCTCAATATTGCGATACTTGCTAAGTGATTGCACCCTCTGCGTCTCTCCACCACTGTGCCTCTGCGTAAAATGCCCTATGCTTCGACTCTGAGGATTGTATTGAGATGGTTTGAAAACGCCAGACCAGACGCACCCGCCGAAAAGCGCGACTCGACATGCGCGCGCCCCGCCGCACCCATGCGCGCCCGCAGCGCCGGATCGCGCAGTAGTGCCACGACATGCTCTGCCAGCGCCGCGTCATCGCGCGGGTCCACTAGATAGCCCGTCTCGCCATGCACGACCGTCTCAGACGGACCGCCGCGCCGCGTGCTGACGACAGGCTTGCCACTCGCCATCGCTTCGACGTTTACCATGCCGTAGCTCTCAAAGTCCGAACTGCACACCACCACATCCGCCGCCGCCATGACGCGCTCGGCATCCGCGCGATAGCCCAGATAGACGAGCCGTTCGCGCAGCAGCGGGTCTGTGCGCGCTGTCTCCAGAATGCGCCGCTTGTAATCGTCGTCGGCGCTGGTTTGCGTATTTTCGCCCGCCACGATGAAGCGCGCCTCCGGCATTGCTTGTGCCACGCGCCGCGCCATCGCCTGAAATACATCATGCCCTTTCACATTCTGAAAGCGCGCGATCAACGCCACGACAGGCGCAGCCGCCGCGATGCCCGCTTCTGCGCGCACAGCACTGCCATCCACGCCCGGATGAAAGCGCTGCGTATCGACGCCCGGCGGGATGACGGTGATACGTTCCGGTGGCATAAACGGCGGCGTTCCGAGAAAGCCATCGCGAATTGCCCACGAGGCAGCGAACGTGACATCTGGCTGCCGAAAGAAGGTGCGCTGCCACAACTTCGGCTGGAACCACCAGCCCCAGCACGTCCACACGCACGGAATACCGAAGCGGCGCGCGGCGGAGAGCGCGAACGGCAGGCTGTGATAATCGCTGTGAATCAGGTGGATGTCCTGCTCGCGGGCAAGACGTTCAATCCGGCGGGCAATCGAGAACTGCATCCAGATCGGCGGGATGAAGTATGTGGTCGCGCCGCGCCAGGGCGTGACATGCACCTGCCAGCCATGCCCCCGCCAGCGCTCGCTCAACTGCCCTTCCGCCGGGACGAGCAGGTGCGGACGATACAGCTGCGGGTCAAGCTGCTCGACCAGCGTCAGCAGCGAAGTTTCGCCGCCGCCCAGCCCCGTGTAGATCGTGACGAAGAGCAGGTTACGCACCACTGAGGACCACCAGTGCCAGCCCGATGAGCAGAACAGCCGATAACAGCGCCTTGCGTACCAGATCGGAGCGCCCGATACGCTCCTTGAAGATGGTCGGCGCAATCGTCGTCAGCAGCCAACCGACGAGGATGGCATAGAACGTCTGCACACCGCCAACAACATTCACAAGCGCAGGCGGGCCTAGCGTGAGCGCCTGGTTGCGCAGCGCTTCCGACCACAGAAACATCCCTTCGCTGACGAGCAGTATCGCCAGCGCCCATCTGCGCATCTCTACCACTGAGCGATTAAGCGCGCGGCGGTACGTCGGCATCAGCGCATAAATCAGCACCGCGCCAATCCCCTGCCCGATTCCCTGGTAAAAGACCACACTCGCCAGCGGCGGGGGTTCAGGAAGTTGCGCGATTGCCAGGCTGCGAATGGCGACAAGGAGCGCCACCAGCACCATCAGCCAGAAGGCAGGCGATGGGCGCAGCCGCCCCGCGTCCGGTTGCAGCGAGATGGCAAAGCACGCCCCCAAAATCAGCCAGAAGCCAATAAATTGTTGCGGCGTAATCGTCTCACGAAAAACTATCCAGCCAAGAATAAGTACGAACACAGGCATGACCTGAAAAACGATGATGACGACACTTGCCTGTTCCATCGACACCGCGCGGAAATAAAACAGTGCGCCGATGATGACCATCACACCAGAGCCGACCAGTAACAGCGCGTCGCTTTGCGGGATCGGTTCGATTGCACCGAACAGCCACATCGCCAGTGCCGCCAGAAAGCCAACACCGCCTGCAAAGATGACCATTGCCTTCTGGTCTGGCACTTCGCGTTCGACCATGTATTTATCGATGAAATTGACGATGGTGAAGATGGCGGGAACGGCGAGCGCAAGCGGCAGCCATGCCATAAAGTTTCCAATCGGGGTTAAACAGAACAAGGGGCTTCGGCCCCTTGAGTTGAAGCACGCAGCAAGGGGATGAACCCCCTTGTTCGCTAATCTACGCCTGGATACTAACTGAAGGGCGACCCGAGGGTCGCCCCTGCACAGTTACGGGGTGAGCTAAAAAGATTAGCGCAAACGTGCAGCCAGCTCGTTCAAACCGCTGCGCACGCTGCCATCGACAACGCGGTCAGCGCTGCGAATGACAAGACCGCCGAGGATGTTCGGGTCTACCGTGAATGTGGCGCTTTCCGCACCCGTTTCACTCTTGACCTTCGCCTGTTCTTCGGCGCTCAGCGGCATCGCGCTGATGACTTCAACCGACGAACCGCGCATCGCTTTGGCGGCTTCCGGTGTCTTGCTGAAGAAATCGTTGATCAACGCCGACTGCTTCTTGCCGTCGAGGTTGTCACCAATCAAGCGCTGGGCAACGGCAACCGAGATGTTTGCCACCTGGCTGCGCATTTCCGCAAGCTGCTTGTTGCGTTCTTCTTCGCCACGCGCGCGCGCTTCCGTGCGGATGCGTTCGGCAGCCTGGTTCGCTTCGTTCACAACCTGCTTTGCGACTTCTTCGCCACGACCGCGCGCCGCTTCGATTTCGCGAGCAGCATCAGCGCGGGCAGCGGAGAGAATCTTCTCAGCTTCGGTTTCCGCGTTACGGCGGGCGTTCGCCGCCGCTGCCGCATCTTCCAAGCCCTTCTGAATCTTAGCATTGCGTTGGTCGAGCATGTTGCTCAATGGACCCCACAGCAGGAAGCGAAGAAGCAGGAAAATCAGCAAGAAGTTGACGATCTGAGCAATCAAAAAGCCAACGTTAATGCCAAGCGGTGTCAGCGGGTTCGCAGCAGGTTCAGCCGCGACCTCGGTGGTTTCACCTTCTGCCGCTGCTTCACCTTCCTGCGCAGCCGCGAATGGTACGAAAACCAGCGCGCTCAGCAGTGTGACCAACAGCAGCAGGAACAGAATTTTGTTACGACGCATACGACCACTCCTTGTCGTGCAGAAAGATTAAAGCACGAACAAGACGATGAGCGCGACGACCAGCGCGTAAATCGCGATAGCTTCGGTGAACACGATACCGAGAATCATGTTCGCCTGAATTTGACCGGCTGCGTCAGGATTGCGGCTGATACCCTGCATCGCGCCCTGCACCAGCATACCAATGCCGATACCAGGACCGAACGCGCCGACCATTGCCAGACCAGCGCCGATTGCCTTCAGACCAACTTCAATGGATCCTTCAACCATGATTTAGACTTCCTTCTGTGTTAGATAGCGGTTCGATTAACGGGTAGGTTATCGGCGGGTTCTTCGGCAGCGTGTCCGTCGTCCCCGTGATCGTGATGTTCGTCGTGGTCATCACCGTGATGACCTTCCATAGCCTGTGCCGAGAACACAATCGTCAGAATGGCAAACACCAGCGCCTGGATGGTCGTGATGATGACTTCCAGACCGATGAAGATTGCCGGGACGATGAACGCGACCAGGAACGACATAACCGCGAGCAGAATACCACCCGCGAACATGTTGCCGAAAAGACGGAAGGCGAGCGAAATGATCTTGCCGATTTCCGAGATGATCTCGATGAGACCGACAATGAAGTCAATCGCGCCTAGCGGCTTCTTGCCCATGTTGCCCAACGCATTCACGTTGATGAACTTCATGAAGTACGCCGGACCTTGCGCCGCGACGCCAAAGACCTGGAAGGCGATGAACGCCACCAGCGCCAGACCGAGCGTCAGGTTGAGGTCGGTCGAGCCACCACGCACATACGGCGTGACAGCGAAGACATACGGCAGTGCGCCTTCTTTGAGCTGCTCGGCAGATAGCGGCACGGTCGCTTCGCCATAGGCAGTTTCGATGACTTCCAAACGCAGCGCGTTCACTCGGGCTTCGATTTCGGCAGCCTCGGTGATGCCTTCGGCGGCAAGCTCTTCACGCAGCAGCGCTTCTTCTTCTGTCAGCAGCGCCACCATCTCGTTTTTGGCTTCGGTCGATGGGCGTTCTTCCGGGTGTTCCTTATAGTGTTCGCAGGCGTGATAGCTCTCTTCAGTCGCGCCGATGCCCGAATTCAGGGCGCTATCGACGTACAACTGATACAACCCATCATTCACCTTCACGGCGGGATAGCCCGTGAAGCCTGCGTGCGCACAGTGAATGACACCAACTGATTCGATACCCGGCAGCAGTTTCATCCAGTTGACGGCGAGCAGAAAGACAAAAATGGTCGCCGCAAGTGGGAACAACCAGTTGCGCGCCAGCGGCTTCTGTCCTGCAAAATTCTGCGTCTGTCCATAGATAAAATTACCGACCAGTTCCGCCCAACTCTGGAAGCGGTTTGGCACTTCGCGCGTCCAACCTTTGGATGCACGCCAGGCGAGGAATGCAAACAGCAGGACGGCAGCGTCCGCCAGCAGCATCGCCAGGAAGGTGTTGGTCCAACCGCCGATGAAATTCTGCACACCATAGGCAGGGTCATCTGGCAGCGCACCGTTAAAGGCTTCACCCGGCACCGTAATGACGGGGACCGCCACAGCCACGTTGTTTCCGGGTAGGAAACTGAACGTGAGGAAGCTGCAAATCCCGATGAAGACGACCAGCCCACCGAATATCAGTAAGCCACGTATTGTCGCGTTCATAGGCGCGCTCCTTTACGAAGACGTTCGTTTTCGTCTCTCAACGCTACTCCTCCTCTTCGTGAGTAAAACGCTGGCGCGGATTCTTGCTCGTTGGCGGCGGTTCAATCCGTTTGATCGCCCCCAGCGCAATCCGCACCATAAAAAATAAGCTCACCGGAATACTGAGCAGCAGCAGCCCAATTGTGAACGGACCACGCTGCCCAAATTGAGCATCCAACCACAGACCAACGAGCAGCGCCCCAACGACCAGAAACAGTGTCATGCAGCCACTTTGCGCCGCAAGTGCCGCCAACCCCAGGTTAGCAAGACGTTTTGATGCGTTATCGTTTGGTTTATTTGCAGTCATTCGCGAATTTTATCACAATCACCACCAAAATCCCAACGCCCCTAAATGTGAGAAGTAGATGAAAGAAATTTATCTTAAGCTGAGCGTTCCTGGCGTCTCTCTGAATTGAACCGCCAGGAACGCCAAAGGCGAGCTACCCGATTGGAAAGACAGCGCGCACGCCCTGAATTGCCCAGTCGAATACCGGCGAGACGCCGAATGTACCGAGCAGAATAACCGCCACCGTCGTCAACCCGATCACCCACGCGACAGGCTGCGAAATCGCAATTGGCTTGTCTTCGTCTGCGCTCTGGTCAACGTACATGACTTTAACGATGTACAGGTAGTAGTACAACCCGATGATGGCGTTCAACACGCCGACAATTGCCAACCAGACGAGGTTCGCTTCGACGGCTGCCTGGAACAGGAAGAACTTGCCGAAGAACCCGGCTGCCGGCGGCACACCTGCCAGTGACAGCAAGCCGATGGTCATCGTGAGCGCCAGCCAGGGGCTGCGGCGGCTCAAGCCCGCCAGATCGCGGATATTCTCGCTGCCCGTCGCCTCGCTGAACAGCACAATCACCGCAAACGTCAGAATGTTGGTGAAGGTGTACATCAGCATATAGTAGCCGATGGACGCGACGGCTGTGTCTGGCGCAGCGGTCAAAGCCGCGACACCAATCAGCGCGTAGCCCGCCTGCGCAATCGACGAGTATGCGAGCAGGCGCTTGATGTTCGTCTGCGCCAGCGCGATCACATTGCCAAGCGTCATCGAGACGACCGCCACAACCGCCACCAGATTTGCCCAGAAAGCGTCAATCGGCAGCCCATTGACGACCATTCCTGCCGGGAAGACCGCCATCAGGAAGCGTGTCACCAGCGCGAAACTGGCAGCTTTGCTCGCCACGCTCAGGAACGCGGTCACAGGTGTGGGAGCGCCTTCGTACACGTCGGGGGTCCAGAAGTGGAACGGCGCGGCGCTGATCTTGAAGCCGAAGCCGACGACGATCAACGTCATGGCGACGAGAATAGCGAACGGGTTGGCAGTGAAAGCCTCGCTGCCCAGGTAAGTCGCGATGGCGCTCAAGCTAGTCGAACCGGTGAACCCGTAGAGCAGGCTCAACCCGTAGAGCAGAATTGCCGAGGCGAACGAACCGAACAGGAAGTACTTCATGCCGCTTTCGGCAGAGCGCAGGTCATCGCGGCGGAAGGCAGCGAGGACGTACAGCGGGATAGTCATCGTCTCTAAACCGAGGAAGACCATGATCAAATCCGACGCACCTGCGACGAGACAGCCGCCCAGCGTCGAGACGATAATGATGAGATAGAACTCACCCTTGCGCCCTACGCCTTTGCTATCGACCGCCATCAGCGCTGTCAATGCACCCGCGCACAGCACCATGACTTTGAAGATTTGCGCCAGCACGTCATGACGGATCATACCGCCCCAGTACAGCCCTTCCCACGCACCGAGCCCATCGGGAGTCAGCGCCGTGACTTCGGCTGGGCGCGGCACAGGGAACCACAGCAGCAGGTAAAGCAAGGCAATCGCGAACAAGCCGACGCCCGTCACCACCGCGAGGTTGCGGCGCTGGCTTTCCGGCAGGCGCAAGTCCAGGAATAAAATGACGACCGCCATGATCGTCAAACCAACCTCCGGCGCGATTGCCGGAAGACTGGCGAGGAAGTTAAAGGATGAGTCCACGATCACCTCACTTCAGTAGACATCGGCACGCAGCCGGAATATGCCTTAAGGAACACCGAGTATCGCCAACGCAGGCTTGATCGCCGTCTGCAACATCACATCCATGACGCCCGGCGCAACACCAATAATGATGAGCGGCGCACCGAGCAGGATCAGCACGAAGCGTTCGCGCACGGTGATATCGTCTACATCCGGGTACTTGGCACGGTCGAAATCGCCCAGGAAAACCTGCCGCGTCACGCGCAGCACATACGCTGCTGTCAGGATGATGCCGAGCGCAGCGATGATGACCAGCACCGCATAGTAGTTCGACAGTGTAAAGCCGCCAATGTTCAGGCTGATATTCTCCGACGCCTGGAACATGCCCGCGAAGATTGGGAACTCTGCGATGAAGCCGCTTAGCCCTGGCATACCCATGCTCGTCAGACCGCCAATGATGAACGCGATGCCGACCCAGGGCATGACGCGGATGAACCCGCCCAGACTGGGCAGGTCGCGCGTGTGGGCGCGGTCGTAGACCATGCCGACGCAGCCGAAGAACAGTGCCGTCATCGCGCCGTGGCTGAACATCTGCAAGCCCGCGCCCGTCATACCTGCCGTGTTCATCGTCGCGAAACCCATCGCTACCAGCCCCATATGACTGACCGACGAGAAGCCGATGACATACTTGAAATCGCGCTGGCGGAAAGCGATGAACGCCCCCCAGACGACGTTAATAAGCGTCAGGAAGACGATCCAGGGCAGATGCACCAGCGCGCCCTCCGGCAGCAGTTGCACGCCCACGCGCAGCGCCGCGAACGCGCCGAGCTTCATCAGCACGCCTGCGTGAATCATCGAGACGGCGGTCGGCGCGGCAACGTGACCATCAGGCGACCAGTTGTGGAACGGGAACAAGCCCGCCAGCACTGCAAAGCCCAGGAACACGAACGGGAACCAGACATGCGAGAACGGAATATCGCCGAGCAGCGGGATATTGAACGCACCCAGTTCCGCCGCGCGCATCATGTGCGCCACGCCAAAGCTGTATGCCTGGTCGCCCGCTGCGATCAGCGTGGGATTATCCGTGAAGAACTGACCAGCCACGAAGTACATCGCAATTACACCGACCAGCGAAATGACCGAGCCGATCAGGATGTACAATGTCAGCTTCATTGCTGCGTATTCGCGCAGTTTGACCCAGCCCCATGTCGCAATGAGCAGGTACATGGGGAAGATAGCCAGTTCGTAGAAGAAGAAGAGGACGAACAAATCCATCGAGACAAAGACGCCGATCACGCCTGCGACAAGCAGCAGGAAGAACGCCATAAACTCTTTCGTGCGGTCTTCGATCTTCCACGACACCAGCACACCCGCGACCGCCGCCATCGACGTGAGCAGCACCATCGGCACGCTCAAGCCGTCCACACCCAGGTGATAGCTGATGCCGAGCGCGGGGATCCAGTCGATGCGCTCTTCAAATGCAATTGACGACTCGAACATGTCGGTGGCAGCGGTTTGGCTCTCCCCCTGCGCGATCAATTCCTGCTCCGCGATGATGGTTGTCGCGTTGTTGTTGTAGTTGACATACACAAACAGGCTCAGCCCAAGCCCGACCGCCGCCGCGGTGATGGCGATGCCGCGCGCCAGATCCCGCTGATCCTTGTTCAGGAACAGGATGATGACCGCCGCAAGGATCGGGACGAAGATAAGCAGGCTTAAGACGGGAAATCCGATTGCTTCCATATCACACCTTTTAGACGCCGCCCAGCCAGCTCGTGACCGTTGCGTTGATGACCGAAAGGACCCAGTTCGGCGCGATACCGACGATCAGCATCAGCACCACCAACGGCGCAATGGCGATCAGCTCGCGCGGTTCAATTTCCAGCCGCGTATTCTTCCACGCCATATTGAACGGACCTTGCAGCGTTCCGGCGATGCCGCGCAGGATGTAACCGCCCGTCAGCAGCAGACCGAGCATCGAAATCACCGTCAGCACTGTAAACACCGGGTACGCGCCGCGCACGACCAGGAACTCGCTGACGAAGCCGTTCAAACCCGGCAGCCCCAGACTCGCCATGCTGGTGAAGATGAAGATGCCGCCGTAAATCGGGGCGCGCACCCAGAAACCGCCATACTGCGTCATATCGCGTGTGTGCGTCTTATGGTAAATCGCGCCTGCCAGCAAGAACATACCTGCCGAACTCAAGCCGTGATTGAACATCTGCATGACCGCGCCGTTGGTAGCGAGGATGGCGCTCTGCATCATCTCAGGATTGACGCCGCCATTCACATACGCCTGCCCATACGCCAGCGCTGCCACCGCAATACCGAGCGCGACGAAACCCATGTGATTGACCGAGCTGTAGGCGACCAACCGCTTGATGTCCGTCTGCCCGTAAGCGGCGAACGCGCCCAACACCACGCCGAGTACCGCGAGAATGGCGAAGATGGTCGCCCAGTTGGTTTCGACAAAACCGAGCAGGTCTATCGGCGCAACCCACACATCCGGGAACAGCGGAATGACCAGCCGCAGGAAGCCATAGGCACCAAGCTTGAGCATCACGCCCGCCAGCAGCATTGAACCGGGGGTCGGCGCTTCGCCGTGTGCATCTGGCAGCCAGGTGTGGAAAGGCCACACCGGGACTTTGATGCAGAAAGCGACGAAGAAGCCGAGGAATGCCAGCGTCTTGACCGTACTGACTGGAATACCGAGAAATGCCTGATTGTCGGGATTGCCGACGAAATCGGGCCAGCGCGCCACCAGTTCGGGGATTGAGAACGTCCCCATCGTGATGCCAATGAGCTGCGTCGCCAGGAGCATACCGAGCGTGCCGCCCATTGAGTAGATGAAGAACTTGGTCGAGGCGTAGAGGCGGTTTGGGCTGCCCCACTGGTTGATCAGGAAGAACATCGGCACGAGGCTGAGTTCATAGAAGATGAAGAAGATCATCAGGTCAAGCGCGACGAACACGCCCATCGAGCCAGTGGTGAAGAACAGCACCAGCGCCAGGAACATATTCGGTCGCTCGTCAATTTCCCAGCCAATCAGGACCGCCAGCGGCGTCAGGATGCCCGTCAACAGCACCATCGACGCGCTGATGCCGTCAATGCCGACATGCCAGCTTGCACCAATCGCACGGAACCAATCGACCTGAAGCACGAACTGGTAGCCCGCAGGTGCGACGGTGTTATAGGCAAAGTAAACTGCCACGCTCACGCCCGCAATCACGGTCGCGAACACCAGCGCCGCCCAGCGCACCAGGAACTTGTTTTGCGGCAGCAGCAGCACAATCAGCGCAGCCACCGCCGGAAAAAACACGAGAAACGAGAGAACATCGATATTCAGAATTGCCATGCGGCTTTCCCCTTGTGGGCGTTCAACCGAACGCCCGCACGATTATGGCGATGCCTGTAAGACGCCCGACGACAACGCGAAGATGATCCCGATCACCAGCGCCGCCAGCGCGATAATCAACATATACTGCTGGACGCTGCCCGTCTGGATGCGGCGGAAGTAGCCACCGAAGCGCTGGATGAGTTCCGGCACACCGTCGCCCACGCCGTCGATCAGCCACATGTTCAGCATCTTGATGATGTCACCCAACCAGGTAAAGACGCGCCCGGTCAGGTGCAGGAAGCCGTCAATGACGCCCTTATCGAGGAACACATAGGCGACTTCGCGCGAGAACCACTGCAACGGCTTGACGATCACAGTCGTGTACAGTTCGTCGAAGTAGTACTTGTTCTTCAGCACCGGGTAGACGGGCCCCAGAATGGCGACCATCGGGTCGGGCTGACCTGCCTTCAACGGCTTGCGCGCGTACATCCAGAAGCCGAGCGCCAGACCGCCGAGCGCGACCGCGAACGACGCCAGCGGCGCGATGATGCTGAACGGTACGAGTTCCGGCTTGACCAACAGCGTGCCACCCAAGAATTCCTTGAACGGGATTTCGCGGTTGGGCGAGAAGAGTCCGCCGATCAGCGGGAAGTCAGGGTGAACACCGACGAAACCCGCGAAAATCGCGAATACCGACAGGATGATCAACGGCAGCGTCATTGTCGCGCTGACCGCGCCCATGCCCAGGTTGGCATGTTTAGCGGCGGGCGTGCGCGGCTCACCCAGAAACGTCAGCGAAAGCTGGCGCGCGGTGTAGAAGGCGGTCATGAACGCTGCCAGTGCCAGACAGATGAACACCAGTGCGTGCGGACCGAAGCCTTCGCTCAGACCGACCCAGCCATCGAGCAGGATTTCGTCCTTGGACCAGAAGCCCGCCGTAATCAGCGGGAAGCCCGCCAGCGACAGACCACCGATGAGGAACGTAATCCAGGTTACGGGCATGGTCTTGGACAGCCCCCCCATGTTCATCATGTCCTGCGGGTCAAACGCGCCAGGCATTTGCGATGCGACCACCATCTGCTTGGCAGGCGCAGGCGCGTGTCCATGTCCGTGCTGGTTCTCAGCAACGGCAATCGGATGTCCATGCTCGTCGTGATCATGAACGACATCATGTTCGTCGTGATGATCGTGCGCATGGTCGTCGTGTCCGTGACCGTGTGCATGGGCGACATGATGATGCCCATGTTCCATGCCATGAATAACAGCGCCCGACGCCATAAACAGCAGCGCCTTGAAGAAGGCGTGCGTGATCAGGTGGAAGGTCGCCGCCACATACGCACCGATGCCCAGCGCGGCGACCATGAAGCCAAGCTGCGAAATCGTGGAGTACGCCAGCACCTTCTTGACATCGTTCTGCGCGACGGCAATCGTCGCCGCGAACAACGCTGTAACAGAGCCGACGACCGCCATCAGCATCAGCGGTGCATTGAACTCGCCGCTGTGCGGGTGCGCGCCTGCCTCCAACAGCGGATACATGCGGATGATGGCGTAGATGCCTGCCGAAACCATCGCGGCGGCATGGATCATCGCGCTGACAGGTGTGGGACCTTCCATCGCGTCCGGCAGCCAGACGTGCATCGGGAACTGCGCCGACTTGCCAATCGTACCTATGATCAGGAAGACACCGATCAGGCTGGCAGCGCTGATGCCGCCGAAGATGATCGCAGGCGTGTTCGCCAGCGCATCCAGCACTTCCTGGTTGTAGACAATATCGCGGAAGCTGAGCGTCCCGGTGCTGGCATAGAGATAGACAATGCCGAGCAGCATGATCACGTCGGCAACGCGGGTGGTCATAAACGCTTTTTGTGCAGCTTTGTAAGCACTTGGCTTTTCGTACCAGAAGCCGATGAGGAGATACGAACACAAGCCCATGACTTCCCAACCGACGAACAGCAGCAGCAGGTTATCCGCCACCACCAGCGTCAGCATCGCGCCCGCGAACAGCGAAATGAGGGCGAAGAAGCGCGCCTGACGGGGGTCGTGCGCCGCGTAACCAATGGCATAGATGAAGATCATCGTACACGCCAGCGGCACCATGATGAGCATGATCGTCGTCAGCGGGTCTACCAGCACGCCCATCTCAAACGTCGTCGTGCCGGTCGAAAGCCAGGTGACGGCGCTTTCCATCACCTTCTTGCCGAAGTCTTCAATGCTGAAGGCATTGCCGACCACGCGCAGGCTGATCAGCCATGCCATGACGATGCCGCTCATGCCGACGATGATGCTGATGACTCGTCCGGCAGGGGTGACGACAGGCACACCCAGACCTGGATAGGCGGGGTGCTGACCATCGCCGCTGTAGTCGTGGCTGGTCGCAGGCACCAGGCGGCTGCGGTTGGTTACCAGCGTAATGATAAAGAATGCCAGCAGCGGACCGACCGGGATCAGCCAGGGCAGCCAGTTCTTATCGGTCAATAACAGGTTCAAATCCATGAGGAACTACCCCTTGAGCAGATTGACATCTTCGACGATCACAGAACGGCGGCTGCGATAAACCGCGATAATGATCGCCAAACCGACCGCCGCTTCTGCCGCTGCGACGACGAAGACGAATGCAGCGAACGCCTGCCCTGCCATATTGTCCGGCGCGAGGTAGCGCCAGAAGGCGATCAGGTTAATATTGACCGCCGTCAGCATAAGTTCGACGCTCATCAGAATGGCGACCGCGTTACGCCGCGACAGCACGCCATAGGTGCCGATGCAAAATAGCGCCGCCGCCACCAGTAAGTACATCCACAAAGGAACCATTATCCGCTTCTCCCCTTAGTCGCGGTCGCGCGCGATGACAATTGCACCGATTAACGCAGCCGTCAGCAGCACCGAGGCTACTTCAAACGGCAGCACGAACTGATTGCCATCGACCAGCGCAATCCCCAGGTCCATTGTCGTGCCAACGTCCAGCGGCGCGGCGTTCGGGTCCAGGTTGCCAAACACAGGCAGGATGACGCCGATCACCAGCAGGACGAAGAAGCCGACGCCGACCAAAGCGCTTAGCCACCACTGGCGGTTATACACTTCGCCCAACCGCGTCATGCTGCGCGTAAGCATGACAGCGAAAATGATGAGAATGGCGATAGCACCGATGTAGACGAGGATTTGTGCCGCCGCCAGGAAGGGCGCGCTTAACAGAATAAACAGCCCCGCGCCACCAAACAGGCTCAGAATCAGGTAGAGCGCGCCGTGAATCAGGTTGCGGCTCGTAGCGACACCCAAACCGCCTCCAATCGTGAAGGCGGCGAAGATAAAGAAAGCGATGGATTGTGGATTGAGTTCAAGCATGATTAGTGCGCCGCCTGTGCTGGCAGCATCTCCTCATCTTTGCGAATGGCGGCAGCTTCGGCAGGACGTTCACTACGCCCGAAGTTGCGCAGCATGTTCAGCACAACCGCGATAATCGCCAGATTGCCGAGCAGCAGGATGACCGCCTGTGGCAGGTTGGCGACAAAATCGTTGGCGAGTTCCGGCGCGGGCGCGAGACCGAGCGCGCGGACGATTTGCAGCAGCAGCGCCACAACGATCACGTTGACGACCGACAGCGGCACGAGGAACTTCCAGTTGAAGTTCATCATCTGGTCGATGCGCACGCGCGGCAGTGTGTTACGCAGCAGCAGCGAGAACAGGTAGAAAAGTGCCGCCTTGCCAAACATATAGACGAAGCCGAGCGCCGGCACTTGATCGACAAACGGACCGAGCCACCCACCGAAGAACAGCGCCACCAGCAGCAGCGCGTTCGTCAACACATGCACGAATTCGCCCGCGAAGAACAGACCGAACTTCATGCCGGAGTATTCGATGTTGTAACCGGCGACGAGTTCCGACTCTGCTTCGATCAGGTCGAAGGGCGCACGTCCGGTTTCCGCCTGTGCCGACAGGAAGAAGATGATCATCGCAATCGGTGACAGCACGAAGAACCACATACCGCGCTGCGCTTCCACAATGTCCTGCATCCCCATGCTGCCCGCCAGCATGACGGGGATGAGGATGGCGAAGACAAACGGGATTTCGTAGCTGACCAACTGAGCCACAACGCGGAACGCGCCGAGCAGCGCATACTTGTTGTTGCTCGACCAGCCCGCCATCATAATCGCCAGCGTACCGATGCTGCCGACTGCGATAAAGTACAATGCGCCGATTTCCAGGTCAACGCCGATATGGATCGGGCTGAGCGGGATGACTGCCCAGATCAGGATGACCGAGACGACTGAAATAATCGGTGCAAGGTTGAAGACGAAGCGATCTGCACCGGCAGGCACGATGTCTTCCTTGGCGATCAGCTTGACGGCATCGGCAATCGTTTGCAGCAAGCCGAACGGGCCAACACGGTTGGGACCGATACGATCCTGAATGCGTGCGGCGAACTTGCGCTCGACCCAGATCAACAGAATGACGATGATCAGCGGCGCAAGCGTGACCAGCACCACACCGAGCAAAATCTGAACAAAGCTCGCCAGCCCCGGATTCATGCCGCCTTCTTGCAGACAGGCGGCAAGGGTATTGATGATGTCTCTACATTCCATACATTCACTCCCCCGCACACCGTCGGGTCAATTCACACTGAAGCGGACAAGGGGCTGAAACCCCTTGTTTTAACCACGCGATCATTTCACTATTTCCACTCAAGGTCGCCCTTGAACCAGGCGTAGAGCAAGCCGTCGGTCAGCAGGAACAGGAAGAGTAACCCTGCACCGAAGGCGAAGAAGTCGAGTTGATTGTATGCCATCGCCCATGGGAAGAGGAAAATCATTTCGACATCGAAAATGAGGAAGACCAGACCGTGAATGTAATACTGGACGCGGAACTGCACCCAGGTATCGCCGACAGTTTCGACGCCGCATTCATACGTCTGCATCTTGATCGCGTTGGGCTTACGCGGGCTGACGAAGGCGGCAAGCACGACCGGAAGCGTCGGAAATATCCACGCCACCGCGACAAAGACGCCAATAAAAGCCCATTCGTTGACTACACTCATCGGAGTCGCTCCCCGAATAAACGCTGTGCGATTGAAACAATTCGTATCGGTTCTGCGCCGCGTGCAGCCATAGCTCTGGCACAGCTTGTGATGAATAGTACAAGTATAACAGCCCATCAGCAAGCCTGCCAGATGGAGCGCGCCCCCAATTCATCCCAACGCGATTTTAACACGCCCTACAGGACTTCCAAACATTTCGTATTGCATTTCAAGAGCAGCATGAATCGAACACTTTAGAGCAAGAAAAAAGCCTGTTCAAGAGATTGGAGGGGGAAGAGGGTAGAGAAATTGATCCAAATTCTCTATCCTCTTCTTCTCTAGCCGCTTGAATAAGCACTTTATGTAGAATGTGTCGAGTCTATGCTAAACGCGATTTCCCCTGCTACGCCTGATTGGGACGCATTCGTCCGCCAGCACCCGCGCGCCCATGCGCTCCAGCTTTCGGCGTGGGGCGCGCTCAAGCACGCTTATGGCTGGGAGGTCGAACGTGTCGCGCTGGCGCAGGATGGGCAGATCATCGCGGGCGCGCAACTGTTGTTCCGCCGCCTGCCGCTGCGCCTAGGGACAATGGCATATCTGGGAATGGGACCGCTTCTTCCCCCTCTCCCTTCGGAGAAGGAGCCAGAGGATAAAGGCACTAATGCGCTGTGGGCTGCTATTCACGCCTGTGCGCGGCGGCATCGTGCCGTCTTCCTCAAGTGCGAGCCGGGCATTTATGCACCGGACGAGATACAGCCAGACATGACGGATTTCGGCTTTCGCCCGGCGCTGCAAAGCGTCCAGCCGCCGCGCACCATCGTTATTGATATAACGGGCAGCGACGAAGAAATACTGGGGCGCATGAATCAGGGGACGCGGCGCAAGATCCGTCAGAGTCAGAAGAACGATGTGCGCTACTCCGAAGGCACGCGAGCAGACGTGGCGAAGTTTAACAGCATCATGCAGACAACGGGCGAACGCAACGACTTTGGCGTGCACACGCCCGACTATTACGAACGCGCCTATGATCTGTTCGTGCCACACGATGCCGCATTGCTGTTGGCGGAGCATGAGGGTGACGTGCTGGCGGGGGTGATGGTGTTCGCGGTCGGCACACAGGCGTGGTATCTCTATGGCGCATCGTCGAGCGTCAAGCGCAATCTGATGGCAAGTTACGGTGCGCAGTGGGCAGCAATCCAGTGGGCGAAGGCACGCGGCTGTACCCGCTACGATCTCTGGGGCATCCCCGACGAAGAAGAGGCAACGTTAGAGGCGCAGTTCGAGCAGCGCGCCGATGGCTTATGGGGAGTCTACGGCTTCAAGCGCGGCTGGGGCGGCAGCGTGATGCGCTCTGTCGGCGCGTGGGACTACGTCTACAATCCGATCATCTACGCGGCTTACCGTGCGGCAGTGAAGTACAGAGGGAGTGAGTAAGAAGCGGCATCCCGCGCGAGAAGGCTTTACTTGGCTATAGGGATCTATCATAAGAACACATCTTTTGAAAATATTGAATTGGTTGACCTTAAGCTTCTCATGCACCGATTAACCATACAATGAAGCAAGGAGAAGTTCAGGGCAACAGGCGATGTTTGGATACGACTTCAATCTTTTCTATGAGGCAGGAAGAGCGATCCTTAATGGCGCGACGCCCTATACAATCCCAGATTTCAACCCTCCCTTAACATTGGCGCTGGCTTTCGCACTAATCGCCTGGCTGCCTTATCCAATTGCTTATGGGCTCTATTTAATTGCAAATCTGGCGCTGCTCTGGAGTGTGGTCAAACGACGCATTCTTTGGTCGCTGCTGTGCTTCCCGGTCCTTTTCAGCTTATTTGTTGGACAAGTCGATTTGCTTATCGTCCTGCTGATCATCAAATTTGGACCACGCGCTCTCCCTCTACTGCTGTTCAAGCCACAGCTCGCTTTTGTCATTGTTCCTTGGTATGTGCTGCGACTGAAACGTGCAGATTGGGTATGGTGTATCGCATCTGGACTGTTCCTAATCGGATTGTCGTTTCTCGTGCGTCCGTTGTGGATACAGGAATGGTTGGCAATTGTTCCGACAGTCAGCTCATACTCCATCCGAAATTCAAATCTGTACTGGCTTGTACCGCAGTCTCTGATGACGCCTCTGCTCATCGTTGGGATGATAATCGGTTTCTTCGTCGCCCTGCGTTTACAGAACCGAGTCGATTCGTGGGCGACAGCGCACCTGCTGGCACCGCTGACAAACATTTACTCCGCGTCGTTACTGGTCGAGAAGATCGGCTGGCGTGAAGCGGCACTTTCGTGGGCGGCGGTGCTGGTGGTTGGCGGCAATATTCATGGCGGAATGCCGATGTTTGTGGTCGCTTTGAGTATCCTTTTGCGCGCATACTTGGAGAGTCGTCATGCGCGTCTACAGTCGTCCAAGTCCGCGTTAAGCAAAGAACCCGTTAAGACATAAACGCCTGATATAATAAAAAGCGGGAGCATTGCCCCCGCCTTCCAACCATCTGACGAATTGTCTGACCTACTCGCCCTGCCCCAGTGAATAGCCCTTTTCGCCGTCGAAGCTGCACAGGTTCTCGGTCTTGATGAAATCGAACCCGGCGGCGGACACGGCTTGCAACAGTGCGATGATGTGCGCGTGCGTGATCGTGCCGTTGGTCGCCAGATAGCGGCAGCGCCAGTGATCGACACAGAACGTTTCCGCCATGCCTTCGGGGTACACCTTCTGCCCACGATTGCTGATCATCTTGAGCTTGACGCCATCGACCTGGACTTTTTCCAGCGCTGCGCCCAGCACGTTCGGGTCGCGGTTGTCCTGGTCCCAGTGCAGGAAGACATCGACACCGATAGTTTCCTTCTTCGCGGGCGGGTACACGGTAAGGCTGATTTCCAGCGGCTTGTTCTCGCCCTTGGCGTAAGTCACAGGCTTGAGCGTTTGCGGCTGCTGCCCCAGGCGCTTGACGATTGCTTCGCCAAATTCCTTCGTGCCAACCTTCTCCTTGCTGACGCCCTCGCGGAAGATGTCGTAGGTGTGGATGCCATCTTCCACCGTGCGCAGCCAGGCATTGTGAACGCGCTCGGCGATTTCCGGCTGCCCGATATGCACCATCATCATGACACCAGACAGCAGCAAGCCCGACGGATTCGCCAGATTCTGCCCGGCGCGGCGCGGCGCGGAGCCGTGAATCGCTTCGAACATAGCGGCGTGTTCGCCGATGTTCGCTGACCCCGCCAGCCCGACCGACCCGGCGATCTGCGCTGCCACATCCGACAACACATCACCGTACAGGTTCGGCAGCACCAGCACATCGAACACTTCCGGCGTATCCGCCATCTTCGCGGAACCAATATCCACGATCCAGTGTTCTTTTTCGATCTGCGGGTATTCCGCGCCGACTTCATCAAAGACCTTGTGGAACAAGCCGTCGGTCAGCTTCATGATGTTGTCTTTGGTGAACGCCGTCACCTTCTTGCGATTGTTGCGCACAGCATACTCAAACGCATAGCGAATGATCTTCTCGCTGCCAGGGCGCGTGATCAGCTTGAGGCACTGATAGACCTCATCCGACTGGCGATGCTCGATGCCCGCGTACAGGTCTTCCTCGTTCTCGCGCACGATCACAATGTCCATGATCGGGTGCTTGGTCTTGATAAACGGATGATAGCTGACGCATGGGCGCACGTTGGCGTACAAGCCGAGCGTCTTGCGCGTGGTGACGTTGATGCTCTTGAAGCCCGTGCCTTGCGGCGTCGTCAGCGGCGCTTTGTAGAAGACCTTCGTGCGGCGCAGCGAGTCCCACGCGCTCGGCTCAATGCCAGCGGTGTTGCCGCTCAGATAGATTTTTTCGCCGACGACGATCTCTTCGATCTCCATCTGCGCGCCTGCTTCCTGCAAGACATGCAGGCTGGCGTCCATAATCTCAGGTCCAATGCCGTCCCCTTTGGCAACGGTAATCGGTGTCTTACTCATACGTATGCTCCCCGGTCGAGAAGTAGTCAATGGAAACAAGCTGACTCACGAATCCAGCGTCCCGGTCAGACGACCGCGAGGATGTGAAAACCAGACGCCAGATAGTACACTATTGCTGCAAACGATGAAATCGATTCTCACCTTTGGTTTAACAATTGGTACTGACGATTGACCACATCCTCACTCGCGACGAATGGAACGCCCTGCTGCGACCGCTGCCGACCGCCCATGTGCTGCAAACGTGGGAATGGGGCGAGTTTAAGCACGCCACGACGGGCTGGCAGCCACAGCGTCTGTGCTTCCGGCGCGGCGATACGCTGATCGCGCTGGCATCGCTCGGCATTCGCAGCGTCGGTCCGCTCAAGGTCATCTATGCACCCAAGGGTCCCGTCTTCGCGACCGACAGCAGTGCTGACCACGCCGCCGTGATCGATGCGTTGCAGCGCTTCGCCCGCCGCCGTGCCGCAATCTGGCTCAAAATCGACCCCGACATCATCGTCGGCACAGGCATCCCCGGTGAGGCGGACGATCAGCCACACGAGCGCGGCATCGGCTTGATCGCCCAACTGCGTGAGCGCGGCTGGCGCTTTTCGTCCGATCAGGTGCAGTTTCGCAACAGCGTATGCATTGACCTGACGCAGAGTGAAGAGGCGCTGCTGGCGGCGATGAGCCAGAACACGCGGCGCAAAGTCCGCATTGCTGAACGTGAAGGTGTGCGTGTGCGCGCCGGAACGCTGGACGACCTGCCGCTGCTCTATGACCTGTATCGCATCACAGGCGAACGCGACGCCTTCCTGATCCGCCCTTTCGATTATTATAAGGAAGCGTGGCGTCGCTTCATCGCGGCAGGTCTGGCGCACCCGCTGATTGCCGAAGTCGGCGGGCAAGCGGTAGCGCATGTCATCCTGTTCCATTTCGGGCACAAGTGCTGGTATTTTTACGGCGCATCGTCCAACGAAGCACGCGATACCATGCCAAACTACCTGCTGCAATGGGAGGCGATGCGCTGGGCAAAGGCGCAGGGTTACACCGTCTACGATATGTGGGGCGCACCGGATGCGTTTGTCGAAATCGATCCGCTGTGGGGGGTGTATCAATTCAAGCGCGGCTTTCGTGGCGTCGTAACGCGGCATGTGGGCGCTTGGGACTATGCGCCCTCGCCACTGTTGTACCGCGCCTACACCGAGCTGATGCCGCGCGTGCGCAGCTGGCTGCGGCGGGAACACTAGTCCGCCAAATCCACCCACTCGCCTCATGTCCCCATCTGTGTTTGCACGTATGGTGTACCTGACAATACCTAACCACAACGGGGTACAACATCATGTATACGCCAGACAAAGAACGCCAGCACGAACCGGGTGGGCTGTATGAATCGGACGCCGACGAGCCGGAAGTGTTGTATGACGAAGATTACCCGAACGAGCCGGACGAGCAGCCCAGCCAGGCGGAAGGTGAACGCGACACTGTGCAAGAGGACACCGAGTAAGCGGCGGCGTGGCGGAGCAGATCACCATGACAAAAGCACGGCGTCCCTTGTTACGTAGCGGTCTTGTGCTGGGGTTTGGGCTGGGCGGGTTCTTCGATGGCATCGTCCTGCACCAGATATTTCAACTGCATCACCTCACCAGCAGTATCTACCCCATGGATACCGTCGCTGGTTTGGAATTGAATACGTTTTGGGACGGCATCTTTCATGCTGCGATGTACGCTATCACACTTATCGGACTGGTACTGCTGTGGCGGGCGCTGCATCGGCGCGGTGTGCCGTTCGCGCCGCGCATCGTCATCGGGGCAATAGCGGTCGGCTTCGGCATCTTCCACCTCTTCGACAGCATCATCAATCACTGGCTGTTGAACCTGCATCACATCTGCTACGGACCGAATCTGATGGCGTGCGATGTCGGGTTCTTCGTCATCGGCGTGCTGCTCATCATCGCAGGGGCAGTTACGCTACGCGCAGCAACCGTTACCTGAGTAAAGACAACAATGCATATCCTACGAGACATCTTTTCATTGCTAAAGCAAACATTCACTGAATGGAATGAAGACAAGGTGCCGCGTCTGGCGGCTGCCCTGTCCTACTACATCGCGTTTTCGCTGGCTCCGCTTCTGGTGCTGACAATTGCGGTTGTGGGGTTCATCCTGCGCGAACAAATGGTGCGCGAAGAGGTACTGGAACTCGTGACTGGCACAGTCGGCGCACAAGCCGGGGAACTGGTTGGCGAGTTAATCGACAACCTGCGCCAGCCCGCCAGCGGCATCCTTTCGACAGTGCTGGGGATTGCCGCGCTGCTGTTCGGTGCGATTGGCGTCTTTGAACAGCTCAAGGATGCGCTCAATACCGTCTGGGGCGTGCCAGCTAAGGAAGCACCATCCGGCGTGCGTGGTTTCATCTTTGGTAAGCTGATTTCGTTCAGCATGGTGCTGGTGATCGGGCTGCTGCTGCTGGTCTCGCTGGTGATCAGTACGCTGCTCAACGCCTTTAACAGCTACACAGAATCGCTCTTTCCCGGCGCGCCCGCGCTGTTGCAGATTGTCAATACGCTGGTTTCGTTCGGGCTGGTGGTTGTGCTGTTCGCGCTCGTCTACCGCATCCTGCCAGACATCAAGCTGGAATGGCGCGATGTCTGGATCGGCGCGGCGATCACCGCGCTGCTGTTTACCATCGGCAAATTCGCGCTCAGCTTCTACCTCGGCAACACTGGTACTGCCAGTCTGTATGGCGCGGCGGGCAGCTTCGTGCTGATTCTTCTGTGGATCTACTACTCGGCGCAGATCATCCTGTTTGGCGCGGAGTTCACGCAGGTCTATGCACGGCGCTATGGGTCGCTGCGTCATCAGAGCGACAAACAAGCGGTTGTGCCGGACGCCTCATAAGCCGGCCCTACGAGCGACTCGCCCACAGCCATCCTTGCCGTATAATGTGCAATGTGTGAAGGAGTCGAATGATGGTTGATTTTATCGTGATTGATGGCACGGTGACAGACAACGGAGAATTACTCGTTGATTTGCCCGCTGACGCCCCGCGTGGCAAAGTGCGCGTGACAATTGCGCCGGTCACAGCGGCGCATCCACAACCAACGAAACCGACGTTTCTCTCACCGGAAGAAGAGCAGGCGTGGCTGGAGACGTATGATCCTGAGTTGGAAGCGCTGATGAATGAGATGTTTAATGATCCGCCGCTGGATTTGAGCGGTGAAGACATTGCGAATTCACCAGAGATAGGCGCATGGGAACATCGGGATGATATTGTCAGCGGTGAGGACTACGTGGAGAAACTGCGCAGCAAACGGCGGTATACATGGTAATCCGCGCTATTCTTGACACGAGTATCATCATCGATTTGCTTCGCAACTATCCGCCAGCCGTTTTATGGTTGAACAATAATCAACTGCGAGACCTCGGCATTACACACATTGTTTGGATGGAAACCATTCAAGGCGCACAAAATAAAGTGGAGCGTGATCGCGCCGGGCGGCTATTACGACAATTTCGTCTGGAACACTCCACTACAGACGATAATAATTAGGCGATACGGCAGCATACCACCTACTGGTTGAGTCACAATGTTGGATTTACGGATTGCATGATTGCATCCGTCGCTGTGCGTCTGGCAGTGCCACTGTACACGCTCAACATCAAACACTATACGCCGCTGCCAAATGTAGACGAGCAACGACCTTATTGAGAGTCGTGCCGGATGGCTTTAGCCTCCGGCAATTTACGACACGAAACGATGTCTACTCCAACTCGCGCCGCACGTTGATGCGTACCGCCTTGTCAATCGGTCTATCCGCCACCAGAATGATGTAGCCACCGCCGCCCGCGCCAGACAGCTTCCAGCCCAGCGCCTGCCGCTTGTACTGTGCAATCGCTTCCTTGATCGACGGCGTGAGCATGTTCGGGAACATGGCGATTTGCGCCTCGAACGACTCACGGAAGGCGTGACCGAAGCCCATCAGGTCGCGATCCAGAATCGCCTGCCAACATTCGTCGGCGGCGTCCGCCAGCGCCTTCGCACTCTCTGCCGTCACATGGGTGTCCGACAGGACATCGTAACCGCTTTCGCGTGGATTCAGCGGCACCAGGTACAACCCCTGCTCGACAAACGCTATCGTCGCCTCGTCGCTCACACGATCGATCTTCGAGGGCCAGTACTCGCCATCGTAGTACGCCCGTGCCAGCCCCGGCACGACAATGCCAATCGCATCCTGCGAGCCGGAGACCGTCTTTGTCCCCGGCGGGTTGTCATAGCAGAACAACTGGTACGCCAGCTTTTCCGGGTCACCGGGCGGAATCTTCGGGCCCCACAACGTCAGCGCGCGATTGCGCGTGCTGGTCGCCATGCCGCTGCGCTCGTTGAAAGCGATGTTCGGCTCCAGCGAGACGGTCAGTACCGGACCCGGATGCAGCTTGCTCACAAACGGCTGATCGAGCCAGCCGCCCGCGATGTCGATACGATATGGCATCTGATCCACGCGACGCAGCGCGGTCGTCGAGCGCGCGGGCAAATCCGCGTGCGGCGTGCGATCCAGCACCTTATATTCAACGCCGAGTTCAGCACAGAGCGCGGCTTTCTCCGGCAGGTTGCCATCGGTATTGACGATGAACAGGTCTGGCTGCACCGCGCGCAGTTCGTTCTCGTAGTCCAGCATCCCCGACCCCGTCGAGATGAAGGCGTCCTTGACATACGCGACCGACTTGACCATGTACAGCCGTTCCGCCTCGCTGTTGACAGGCAGCCGCCCTTTCAACTGGTAGACCGTCTGATCACTACCGAGCGCGACATACAGATCGCCAAATTCTGCCGCCGCCTGGAAAAACGCAATGTGTCCGCTGTGGAGCATGTCGTAGCAACCGCTGACGAAGACTTTTTTGGTCATGAGTACCTGTCTAACCCTAAAATCCAAAGATGATCTAAATTTTACTGGTAATGCAAGGTTTTGGCATGATAATCTTGCGAGTGATTAAGACTACGAAACGCGGGGGAATAAACGCGATGGAAGGCAAGAAGATCAATATCCTCGGTGTGCATACCGATGGGCAGCCGTTTAAGGAAGCGGTCGAAAGACTGGTGGCGTGGGCGAAATCGAACGGCAAGTACTACGTCAGCACCTCGCCCGTCTACACGCTCATGCAGTGCTTCGATAATCCTCACATCATGAAGGCGATCAACGGCTCAGACATGATCACCGCGGACGGCGTGCCGGTCGTCTGGGTGCAGCGGATGCGCGGCGCGACCAAAGCCGAACGCTGTTACGGTCCTGACCTGATGCTGGCAGTCTCTGAAAAAACTGCCGGAACGAACGTCTCGCACTTCTATCTCGGTGGTGGACCGGGCGTTGCGGAAAAGCTGCGCGTGAATTTGCAGGCGAAGTTCCCCGGCTTGCAGGTTGCAGGCACAGACAGCCCGATGATTGCCAAGCAGCCTGTCATCGATCAGGCGCTGGTCAAGCGGCTGAATGACTCCGGCGCGGCGATCATCTGGGTCGGCTTGGGATCACCCAAGCAGGATTTATTCATGGAAGTCTATCGTCCAGTATTGAACGCCCCGCTGTTGATTGCAGTCGGCGCGGCGTTCGACTTTCACGCCGGGACGATCCCGCAGGCACCAAAGTGGATGCAAAAGTCTGGACTGGAGTGGCTGTTCCGGTTGGCGCAGGAGCCGCGACGACTGGCAGGGCGCTACCTGATCCACAACCCACGCTACATCTTTCATGTCCTGCGCGAGCAGATCACCGGGAGTTGGAAGCGGGCGTAATCCGATTGCTTCGTATGCTGGAAAAAACGGACGACACATGTGTCGTCCCTACAGCTATATCGGGTTTGCCGTAGGGACGAGGCATGCCTCGTCCGCTATCTTTCATTGACGTGAGTGGACTCTAGCGGTTGCGCTCCGACTGCCAGGCGTGGCGTGCGGCATCTTTGAAATCATCCCACGCGCCGTGCTGGGAGTAATTGGTTTCCCAGAAGGTGCGTGCGGATGGCTCCAACTCATCCCAACCGTACTGTTCATAACGGCTGTCACTCGCCAGCCCATGTCCCAGGCGATACGCCGGGCTAAAGTGGTCGAACGTGTATGCGCCACTGCTGCCGTAACGGGTATCGAAATCACGGCGGTACTCATCCGTGTAACGATCATAGTGATCATCTGTATGACCATTTTCGCGCTCGATCTCGACCTCCGTGCGGCGCACCGTGTCGCTCACCGTTTCGACGCGCTCTTGCACATCTTTACCAATCATAACTTCTTCGACCACTCGCGCCTGCTTGGAGATGACCGGCTCTTCATGACGTTCTGACATCTCAATCGTGCGTTCGCGGAACAGGTCTTCGTTTGCACCACTCAGCGGGCGATCCACCGTGCGACGTTCGACATTTACACGCTCATCACGCAGCCGGATATCCTCGCGCACAGGTTCTTCAACGATGCGAGTGCTGACACGCACATCACCCCCTTCAACCGTCCGCTTGCCGACCTGGAGTTCTTCCTCCACCAGTTCGACACGTTCCTGCCCTTCCTGGCGCAGATTCGGGCGTGTATCCGCCATGTTCGAAGACGTGGTTTGGGCAGTTGTAGTCGTCGCTTCGGTGTAGGTACGACCGTTCAGGATCGCTTCGATACGATTGGCATTATCGTCATCGACCTTCACCAGCAGAATAGCGCCACCTTCCTGCAAGACACGTTCGTAATCGAAACCATCACCCGTGTTCATCTGACCCTTCACATACATGAACATCGAATGATCATCGCTGGTGATGACCTTGATGTCATCGTTGTGATCAACGTAGCTGGTCAGGTAATCCGCCATTGTCTGAGCGGCTTGAATATCTTCGTATGCTGCCACCAATTGCTGAGCCATTGCCCTCATCTCCTCAACTCTGATTACGTTCCACCACGACTTCTGTTCGGCGCAGCGGAACCGTTTCTTCAAACGGCACTGTGCTTTCCGTCAGCGTGATATGAATTTCTTCGCGCACATACAGGCGTTTTTGAAGCACAATCTCCTCTTCGACCACAGGAACGATCAAGGTGTTGCCTTCCGTGCGCTGCTGCGGCATCGTGTCCACATACTCAGCGACAGGGACATGCGTCACTTCCACCGATTGACGGCGCAGGATTTCAACCACTTGCTCATGATCGGTCACGGTGCGGGTCGTCACCTGAACGTGTCCGGCTTCAATCCAGTGCTTGTCTACCGTCACTTGTTCTTCAATTCGTGGGATACTATGTTCCTGCTCGCCCGTTGGCTTGTGCATCGCTCGCCTTTTCCGCAATCGTGCTGAGTGGACTTCACCATCGTACTCAAGCGCTCTGGCAAGCTGATGGGTAAACATGCCTATTTGAATGTGGCACCATTGGTTGGAAACGGGAGGGGTAAACGGCGCATCGTCGGCTGTAAGTCCACAGGCTGCCTGTCGCTATGCAACCCAACCGGGCTTAATGTACAATCTACCTCATCTTGTTCACTCATACCTGACCGCTGAAACCTGATACCTCACAATCGATACCTTCCAGCCGAAAGCAACCATCATGCGCCTCAATCTCGGTCTCGCGCAAATCTATCCTAAACTGGCAGACGTGCGCGCCAATCTCGACAAGCATCTCGATTACATCGAACGTGCCGCCAATGCGGGTGTTGATCTGCTCGTCTTTCCCGAACTGTCGCTCACTGGATATCAGGTACAGGATATGGTGCCAGAAGTTGCGATCAAAGCGACGCCACAAGACCCAGTCTTTGGTGCGCTGCTCGAACAAAGTAAACGACTGGACATCATGTTCGGCTTTGTCCATGAAGATCGTCGCCAGCGCTTCTATATTGCAGCGGCATACCTATCCGGCGGTGAATGCCTGCATATTCACCACAAGGTTTATCTGCCGACCTATGCCATGTTTGACGAAGGGCGCTATTTCGACGCGGGGGAGCATGTGCGAGCGTTCGATACGCGCTTTGGGCGTTTCGGCATGGCGATTTGCGAAGACTTTTGGCACATCTCCACCCCCTACCTGCTGTGGATGGACGGCGCAGATGTGCTGCTCTTCCACAGTGCCAGCCCCAGCCGCGGGCTCGACGCCAGCGACCGCCTGTCCGGTTCGCGCTGGGTCGAGCTGGTCAATCAGGCATATGGCAGTTTCTTCACCAGCTATGTCGTCCACTGCAACCGCGTCGGCTATGAAGACGGCAAGAACTTCTGGGGCGGCTCGTCGGTCGTTGAACCCGATGGCGAGTTCCTGCTGCACGGCACATATTTCGATGAAACATTACTGACGCAGCAGATCGACCTGAATCAGCTGCATCGCACGCGCAGCCGACTGCCCTTACTGCGCGACGAAAACCCGCAGCTGCTGCTGCGCGAAATGACGCGCATCCTTGAGCGCGATAGCAAATAGCGGATTAGAAGACAGCGGACGCCCCTTGGGGCATCCATACCCGTCACTCATCATTTAAAGAGGATCCCCTCGCATGACCAGCACCCTCCCTCACACCGACATCACGCCGAGACTGCGCATTAACACCGACATCGCCCGCAAAATGATCACGGGCTTCATACACGATCAGATCGCCAAAGTCGGGATGACACGCGCGGTCATTGGCCTGTCTGGCGGCATCGACTCGGCGCTCTCGGCGTATCTGTCGGCGGAGGCACTCGGCGCTGAAAATGTGCTCGCCGTGCGGATGCCTTATAAGTCGTCCTCGGAGGACAGCCTGAGCGATGCCGACCTAGTCATTGAAGCGCTCGGTCTGGCGTCCCTGACCATCCCGATTACCGAGATGGCAGACCCGCTGATCAACCGCTTCCCCGAAATGAGCAACACGCGCAAGGGTAACATCATGGCGCGGCTGCGCATGACTGTTCTCTACGATCAGTCCGTCGCCTGGGGCGGGTTGGTGATGGGAACGAGCAACAAGACCGAATTCTTGCTCGGCTATTCGACCGTCTATGGCGACAGCGGCGTGGCGCTGCAACCCATTGGCGACCTGTACAAGACCCAGATTCGCGCACTTTCAGCGGCGATGAACATCCCATCATCGATTCTGAACAAACCGCCATCTGCCGATCTATGGGTCGGGCAGACCGACGAAGGCGAACTTGGCTACACCTACGCCGAAGTCGATCAACTGCTGTATCTGCTGGTGGACGAACGCTACACAGTGGATGAGGCGGTCGAAGAAGGCTTTGCACGCTCGTTTGTCGAAGGCGTGTGGCGGCGCGTCAAGTCGAATCATTACAAGCGCACCATGCCGAACATCGCCAAGCTCAGCCGGCGCAGCATCGGTCATGATTTCCTGTATCTGCGCGACTTTTCCGGGCGCTGACGGTTGTTTGTTCAATGAACGCCGACCTCTGGGAAAAGACCTACCTCGACGCGCACGAGTACATCTTTCGGCTGATGGGCTTGATGAGCGATCCCGTTACAGGAACGGCGTACCATACTCTGGAACTACACGCCTTCACGAACCCCTGCCTGATCACATTGGAGATGGAGTCGGTTCCGACGATTTCGCTTCACATCACACTCGAGGAGTGGACTCAGGGGCAGCGGAAGAGTTGTTACAACCAGGTATTCGATGCCCTGCACGCCGGTGCGCCGCCGCCAGACAGCCTGCCAGACTCACTGAGCAGCTTCAGTGAGCGACATACTCTGAAAGATGATCAAACCGTCTGGATCAAGCAGCATTTTGCTGCGCTCGATGTGCAGCAGCTCGTTACCTGTGGCGACGGCTTCGCCAAAGACGGCTACAGCCGTCGTGGATGGATTGTGCAAGAAGCGCAGCAGCACAGCTTTGATGATTACGGCGGCACCTATCTCCGTGAAAAGTGCGACTGCCCGGTAGTATTCAGCTTCTTCAAATCGTTGTATCAACTGGCGAGCAGCGTTATGCGCAAACAGGAAAGCATCGCACAGTTAAGGTCGTTAAAAACCAGTTACTTCGGCGTAGTGGGCGGTCAAACATCTTTATTGGAGACACCCCACCTTCCCAGTACAATAGAAGGATGATGTCAGGTAGCTTATAAAGGTGAGCTGTAATGGAATTGCGAACAAGTCGACAACAACTTCTCCCACTGATTGGGATTGTGGTTGCGCTGTTGTCGCTGTCTATCTGGGGCGGCGTTGTCGAAATGAGTCCGCAGCTGCTGCTCGGCTTTGCGATTTCCGGCGGGCTGATCATCGCCTTCGGCATCATAGCCTGGTGGCTGCTTCTCAGTCCTCTGCCCGCGCTCAAAGTGAGCCCTGCTCGCCTAACGCCCGCGACTCGGCAGCTACTGGCGCTGCTGGTGACTGGCAGCGCTGCCTTGCTCATGATTGGCTTGACATGGGATGAGGCGTGGCATCGCATTTATGGCGTCCCCATCGGAGAAGATTTCTTCTGGCGACCACATATCCTGATGTACATCAGTTTTGGGCTGGTCACGCTGTTTGCGTTTGGCGGGCTTGCCGTCATCAATCGCAATCCCGGCACGCTGCGCCACAAATTCCGCGCCGAACCGCTGCTCGGCTTGCTCGTACTGATGTCTGGTTTCATGCTGCTCTCACTGCCTGTAGACCCGCTCTGGCATCAAATCTATGGCGTAGATCTGACCGCGTGGAGTCTGCCGCATCTTGTTATGTTCGGTGCGGCAGGGCTGATCTTCATCCTCGGTGCGGCGATTCAGGCATCGGTCATCCCGAAAACAGGCTGGAAAGTCGGTTTCGGGCTGCGCGAAGGCATCGCGGCATATATGCTTTCCCAGAGTGTGCTCATTTTGCTGATCCTGCTCGTGGTCGAATGGGATGGCACGCACACAGAAATGATGCAAATGCCCGACATCTTTTACGCCCGTCCGCAGTGGTTGTTCCCCGCGCTCATTGTGGGTGTCACGGCGTTTTTTGGCTTGCTGACGCAGCGGCTCTTTCAGCGCGTCGGGCTGGCGACCTTTATGGGCATTCTCACTATCCTCACCCGCTGGATCATGATAGAAATCGTCGGTGGCACAGACGTGGGCATGACCATTCGCCCACAGCTCATCGGCTTGATTCCGCTGGTGCTGCTGGATCTGGTCATGTTCGTGCGCATGAAGCAGGCAGACACCCCCTTGACGCTGCGGCTGGCAATCGGCGCAGCGGTGACGGTTGGCATGGCGATCACGCTTATCATCATCGGGCAGTGGTACGTCGTGCCGCAAATCACGCCCGGCTTTCTCCTGCAAACAGTTATCTTCGGCATCCCGCTCTCGCTGCTGCTGGCGGCTTATGGCGCGCAAGTTGGCGGCGCACTCCAGCGCATGGGCGGCAATGAGGGCGTACAGGTGGCGGCGGCGCGCGCTGTGCTGCTGCGCGGTGCAGTCGGTGTGGTCGTGATGATCGCCCTGATGGCGGTGTTCCTGGTCACAGCGACTCCCCCGGTCACATAAGATCCACCATCTGCCTCATCAGCGCAGGACCACACCACCCATCACGCATCGTAACTCTGCTTGTACCATCAATACGCCTGTTCATCCACGGACAGGCGTATTGATCCCCAAGTGGAGGAATCCCTATGCGTATCGTATTGTTTCTGCTGTGTGTGCTGCTGCTGGCAGTCCCAGCCGCCGCGCAAGATGTCACGTCAACCCCTGATCCCAGTACCGGGACAGGCGCAGAAACCGCAGCTCCATCGATTGAAGTCAGCGATCAATTCGTCTTCAACGGTATTCTCAGCCTCGCTCGCGTTGTGAGCGAAGGTCCCGGCTTCGTCGCCATCCATGTCGATCTGGAAGGCACGCCCGGTCCGCTTGTCGGTATCGCCCCGGTGCAGGCTGGCACCAACGAAAACGTCCTGATGCTGATCGATACCACTGGCGCAAAGCCGAACCTGATGGCAGTCCTCCATGCAGATGACACCACGATTGGTGTTTTTGAACACACGATGAACCCGGCGGCTGATCTGCCCGTCGGTGGCGACCCCATGGCAACGGCAGCACCGTTCCGCATCAACGCGCTGACGGTCTACCAGCAGCAAATTCAGGACAATGTGCTCACCGTTGCATCCGTCATCATGGAAACGGCGGGTTGGGTGGCGGTCTACGGCGATGAAGGGGGTCAGCCGGGTGCTGAGTCGCTCGGACAAATTGCGGTGAGCGCCGGCACGACACCCGCCGTCATGATTCCTGTCACGCTGCCGGAAGGTGCAGGCTCGCTTTTCGCCGTGCTGCATACCGATGATGGACAGGTTGGAACGTTCGAGTCAGGACAGGTGGAAGGCGCAGATGCCCCCATCAACATGAATGGCATCATGGCGCTGCTGCCCGTGATTTTGAGCAGCACCCCCACCGTTCTGACCGCCTCCGGCACACCCATCGGTGATGGTACGACCGTGCCGAGCATGACGGTCGGTGAGCAAGCATTGATGGGAGCGGCAGGTGCAGAACTGACCGAAGGCAGCCCTATCGCCGAACTCACGATTGACTCGGTTTCAAGCCCATTCGCGGGCTGGATCGACGTTCACGCTGATGGCGGTGGTCATCCCAGCAAGTCACTCGGTATGACGCCCGTCGCGCAGGGTGAAAACAGCGCTGTCGTTGTCACATTGAACCCGAACATGCAGCCCGTACCGCCGTTTGAAGTCACGCCCATCGTCTGGCCGATGCTGCATATTGACGACGCCAACCCCGGTGTCTATGACTACCTGATGATCCCGTTCGCAGACCTGCCGATTGTGGTCAATGGGCGCGTCCTGACGGTTCCCGTCAGTATTACGGGCGGCGATCTGGTCACAGGTATGGACGGGATGATGAGCGGCGAAGCGACGATGGAAGGCACGCCAGCCGATGATCCGACCGGTGGAGAGGCAACGCCTGAAAGCACACCTGCTGGCTAACCCTCGTTTCGCATAATGCTTGCTAAAACACCTGTTCTGATTTAGAATAATCGAACAGGTGTTTTATTGTAAAGGCGGGCAGGATGCACATCCGCACAATCCCCTCCACGCTGGAAAAGCTGGCACAGATCAGCGATGCAACCGAGTTTGAGCCAGCCGGCGACCAACCGCAGCACGAGCGACGCGGGCGCTATCAATCGAACAGTCTGGCGGAGTGCATCACCAACGTCAGCACGCCCAGGGGCAAGAAGCCGATCCTCAAAACGATGGTCACAACCGCCTGCGAGCGCAACTGCTACTACTGCCCGTTCCGCGCCGGACGCGCCAAAACCAAGCGTGTCACGTTCACGCCGGATGATCTGGCGCGGGTGTTCGACCAGTTGCAGCGGGCGGGCAGCGCGCAGGGCATGTTCCTGTCATCCGGCATCATCAAAGGCAGCGTGACGACGCAGGACAAGATCATCGACACGGCGGAGATCGTGCGCCGCACGTACGGCTATCGCGGCTACCTGCATCTGAAGATCATGCCGGGTGCGGAATACGACCAGATCTTTAGAGCGATGCAGCTTGCCGACCGTATTTCCGTCAATCTGGAGGCACCGACGCAGGCACGATTGGAAGCGCTCGCGCCGAAGAAAGAGTTCACGCGCGAACTGCTCAACATGCTCACGCTCGCCGCGCAAATCCGCCGCGACCACCCACGCATGAAGCTGGCGAGCAGCGTGACGCAGTTCGTCGTCGGCGCGGTCGGTGATACGGATGTCGAGCTGTTGTCGTTGAGCGGGCAGTTGTACAGGCAGGCGGATCTGAAGCGCGTCTACTATTCCGGTTTCGGACCGGTTGTGCAAACGCCGCTGGAGAACGTTCCAGCCACCGACCCGCTGCGCGAGCATCGGCTGTATCAGGCGAGCTTTCTGCTGCGCGATTATGCGTGGGAAGTGGAAGACCTGCCGTTTGTGGGCGAAGGCAATCTGCGGCTGGATACCGACCCCAAGCGGGCGTGGGCGGAGACGCATCTCATCCACGCACCGATTGACCTGATGACGGCGGATCGCGCACAGTTGATGCGTGTGCCGGGCATCGGATCGGTCGCCGCCGATGCGCTGATCAAGGCGCGCTCACAGCGCCGCATTGCAGACATCGGTCAGTTACGAGCGTTCATGCGTGCGCCGGAGCAGGCCGCGCCGTACATTTTGCTCGACGGACGACGACCGGAGCAGCAGTTGCGGTTGTTCTAACCCGCAAACACCAGCAGCGGCTCGTCGGCGCGCTGCACCGTCGTCGCCAACCGCCCCTGCATAGACCAGGGTCCCGTCCAGGTGATCTGCACGTTCGCCAGCTTGCCGTGCCAGTCGCCGCCGTCGTCAAAGAAGACCAGCTTGTTTTGCGGCGTGCGCCCGCGCCACCTGCCCTTATGCTTATCTTCCACCAGCACCTCGACCGTTTCGCCCAGCCAGCGTTGGTTCTTCTCCGCCAGCACGCGCTCCTGCAAATCGTCCAGCAGTTGCAGACGGCGCATCTTCTCGTCTTCCGGAACGTCGTCCTCCATGCGCCGCGCACTGACGGTGTGCGGGCGCGGGCTGTACCGCGCCAGATGCACCTTGTCCAGCCGCAGGTCTTCGAGCATGTGGTAGGTATCCATAAACTGTTCTTCGGTTTCGCCGCAAAAGCCGACGATGATGTCGGTGTGAATGGCGACATCCGGGATGCGCTGGCGGATGCGTTCGACCAGCGCGCGGTACTGCGCGTTGGTGTAGCCGCGCTTCATGTTCTCCAGCACCACGTCATTGCCCGCCTGCACCGCCACTTCGATCTGCGGCATCAGGCGCGGCAATTCAGCGACCGTGTCGAGGATTTTGTCCGTCATCCAGTTGGGGTGGCTGGTCAGGAAGCGCACACGCTCAACGCCTGTCTCTTCCGCCACACCATGCACCACGCGCAGCAAGTCTGCCAGGTCGGGACCGTCGGGGACATCCTTACCGTAGCGATCAACGATCTGCCCCAGCAGCGTGATCTCTTTCACGCCCTGCCGTGCCAGACTGCGCACATGGGCGACGATTTCGCCCACGCTGCGGCTGCGTTCGACGCCACGCCGGAACGGGATGATGCAGAACGAGCAGGCGTGCGAGCAGCCATAGACGACCGGCACATGCGCGCTGATCAGGCTGCCCTGCTCCTGCGCCGAAAGCAGCAGTTCGCCATCCTGAAACTGATCGCGCTGGTCACGCCGCTGTAATTCCAGTGCGCGCACTTCATCTTCGCTCATGCGCCCGATCAGGAAATCGACCATCGGCTTCGGTTCGCTTGGCGACATAAAGACATCGACATAGGGCATGCGCTGGCGCAGATACAGCGGATCGCGCACACCGACCAGGCAGCCCATCACGCCGATCACCTTCTGGGGCTGCTGCTGCTTCATATAGCCCAGCAGTTCCAACCGCCCAATCGCCTTGTCTTCTGCCTGCTGGCGCACAACACAGGTATTGACGACGTAAATATCGGCATCGTCCGGGTTGTCGGCAGCGCGATGCCCCAGCTTCTCCAGTTCAGACGCCAGATGCTGCGAATCGGCGGAATTCATTTGACAACCGAGTGTCCAGATATGGTACTGCATCACGAACCCTTAAGTGCCTGCGACACCTATTTTGCTGATAACGATTGGCACAATTGTACGGTCAGGCGTAAGGGGCGTCAATTCTGGTTCATGAGGGCGATTGTCATGCAAGAGGAAAGGCACAAAATGCCTTCCCCCTTCCTGCCTTACAATCGTGTCTTAGGGGCGATTCCCCGTACTCTCTGTCACGGACAATGTTCCGCCCACTGACCCACCAGAGGAGAAGGTCCCAATCCACACGTCATAGCGTCCGCTGGATGGGCTGTTGAAGTCGATAGTCGGGTGCAAGGTGCCAAACGAATCGTCCGAACAGAAGTACGAGCCATTGGGCGCATTGATGATCATCGTCGTATCGGCACTGCCAACAAAGAAGAAGCGCAGAGTCGGGAACGCGCCGCTGGTGTACGTGACTGAGAAGCTGGGTGCAGTGCTTGTGAAGCCCGTGCAGCCACCGCCCAGATAGGACACATTCGCGGGACCGCCAGCGGTAATGCCGACCGTGAACGGATCTGGCACAAACCCGGAGGTGAGCGACGTAGAGCCAAAGATCGGCGGCAGCGAGAAATTCAGAGTCGCAACAGGTGCGGGGGTAGCGGTGGCGGTTGATGTTGCCGTCGCCGTCGCCGCGCTTGTCGCTGTAGGCGTCGCCGTTGCAGGCGCTGTCGCGGTCGGGCCCGCCGTTGGCGTGACGATACCCACGCCGCCGCACTGCCCGCCAACCACAACCACCGAGCCGGATACCCATCCCAGCAATCCGCTGACATTGACCAGATACCATGAACTGTCTGGCAGTCTGCCAAGCACGCTGGCAGTGGCGTTAGGCTGCAAACGTCCGATGACTGCGGAACTGGTCGTAGGTGCACTGCGCACGTTGATGACACCGTTACTGGCGGGAGTCACCGCACAGGGGCCGGTCGGCGGGATGGCGATAGGTACGAACACCGTCGGTGTAATACCAGGCGCAGCGGTAGGAACCTGCGCCACTTCCCCACCGCCAGCGCCGCCCGGCGCGCAGGATGAAGGACCGGATGCCGGACCGACGCATAATTGGAACGCTTCTACGACAGGGGCGCCGCTGTGGGAAATGACCACTACATACTCAGCATTGCCAAAGGGCAGACGGTAACGCACACCCGCAAGTCGAGGGCTGGCGAGCGCCAGCATCTCATTGGTCACTCCATCCTGCAAGGTAATCACCGGACCAGAAAAGCTTCCGGGCGGTGCGTCAACTGTCAGAAATACATCCTCCGCCGGCAGCGTCTGGAAGCGATAGGCGCGTTCAGGCGATGTGGCATCTACCGCATCATTTATCACCTGCCCCAAGACGATGGGTTGTGCGGGTGCAAGCCCTTCTGCCGCTTGCAAACTGATGACAAACCCGCCCAGAATCCCACTGCTGGAGGTCACTTCAATGAGATAAGTGCCGACATTGGCGAAGGTTACGTCACTCGCGATGATGGTCGAGGTCTGTGTAGAGACACTTTGCACCACGATCCCGGACGGATCGAAGATTGTAAACGCCGGTTGCATACCCTGTGCCAGCGCCAACACCTGCACCGTCACACGCTGCGGTGCTGTCACTTCAAAGGCAAATGTTGCGACAGGGGCAGCCGCTGTCAGTTCGGCGGGCAAGTTTTCGCCCAGGCGAAGCGGTACAGCCGTATCACCCTGCGCTGCGATTACGGACGCAGAAAGCAAAAACAAGGCGACCAAAAGTATCAGTTGAAAGAGCCGACTGCGAAGATAGGGCATGGTCAATTACCTTTGTCGAAAAGTAGCACACACATCACTGTACACCCATTTTGAAAGTCTGAATCTGTCCAATCGGTCGTACCGCGCTGCCCCTGTCACGTGTTATCATCTGCGCATGGCACTTTCGCACCACTATCGGCAATCCGCAGGGCAGAGCGATGCAGCATTATTACGGCTTACAGCAGGCGCAGCTTGAACAATCTTCCGTCGTTACGATTGGTGTCTTCGATGGCGTGCATCGCGGGCATCAGTATCTCATTCGGAAGCTGGTGGAAGAAGCACGCGCACAGGGCAAGCTGGCGGTCGCGCTCACGTTCTTCCCTCATCCCGACGTCGTGCTGCGTAAGCTGAGCGGGCGCTACTACCTGACCACACCCGACGAGCGCGCCCGACTGCTCGGTGAACTGGGCGTCGATCACGTCATTACCGAGACATTTGACGACACCTTCCGCCAGACGCGCGCGCAGGCGTATGTCGATTTGCTGACGAAGCATCTGCGCCTGTCATCGCTGTGGGTCGGGTCGGACTTTGCGTTGGGCTACCAACGCGAAGGCAATGTCGATTTTCTGCGACGCGCCGGGCAGACATCAGGCTTTACAGTAGAGGCAATCGATCTGCTGCTGGCAAATGGCGACCACAGTGCCATTAGCAGTACAGGCATCCGCGAGGCGCTGCAAATGGGCGATCTTGATCACGCCAACGGCTGGTTGGGGCGTGCGTTCAGCGTGACAGGCGAAGTCGTGCATGGGCAGCAGCGTGGGCGCACCATCGGCTTCCCCACCGCCAACGTTGCTGTATGGAGTGAGCAAGTCTTACCTGCCAACGGCGTTTACGCAGGCTGGGCGCGGCTTGGCAGCGAGCGCTTTATGGCAGTGACAAATGTCGGCAGCCGCCCCACGTTCGCCGGGCAGGACATCACCGTTGAGGCATATCTGCTTGATTTCGACCGCGACATTTACGGACAGCAAATGACCGTGACGTTTGAAGAGCGGCTGCGCGGCGAACAGAAGTTTGACGGCATTGCAGCGCTGATCGCGCAGATACAGCAGGATGTTGAGGCGGGGCGAGCGCACCTCATGAAGAATATTTCGCCGTAAACCACAAATCAAAATGAACCGCCAAGACGCCAAGCGCGCTGGGAATGAAACATAACCCGGCGTGCTTGGCGTCTTGGCGGTTCAGATATTGCTACTACCCCCGCTTCGGCTTGAACGCGCCCGACACCAGTTCAGGATCGTAGAACCCGCTCACGTCATCGCCCATCGCATAGCGATACACGGCTGCCTGGTAGATACCCTCCAGCGCCGAACTCACCATGCCAAGCGTGATGAACGTCAGCACCGCGACGATGCCCACCAGCACCATCAACGCGAATGACTCCGCCATCGCAGCGGCGATGAACAGCGCCATGAAGACAAAGATCAAGACGACCCACAGCAAGCCGAAGACCGCGCCCAGCCCCAACCCGCCGATCAACTGCTCGCCCCATGTTTTCTTGAGCAGTGACCCGCTGCGCTTAATCGCGTCCACCGGACCGACATCTTCGATCACCAGAACAGGCACGACCAGGAACGTGACGACATTCCACGCCATCCCGAAGATGCCCGATGCGATCTGCCCGATGATGCCGCCGCGCTCGGAGATGGCGCGCAGGATAGTGCCGACGGTCGCGGAGATGATGGCATAAGCGATGATGTGGTTGAGCTTCTTGCTGGCAATCGCGAAGCCGTCGCTGACGGTCGGGTCGCCACCATTCATGCGGATCATCGCCGCACCGACCAGCGCCGTGTTGCAGAAGAAAATGACGGCGTACAACACAATGTAAAACAGAAACAAGATGATGTAACCGATGACGGTCACACCGCCGTCGTCACCGAGTCGATTGGTCGCCTGCGCGATGCCGACACCGAAGAACGGCAGCGCGAACAGGAGCGTGACGATGATCGCCCCGATAAACGAGATGATTGGGAAAACGATCAATTCCTTGTCCGATTGCAGAACACGCCAGCTGGCTTTGACCAGTTCCCAACTCCGTGCGAATCGCTCCATCATGATGAACAGCCCCCTTGATATAGAAAGTGTGTGCAGCAATAGCTCATGCTATCATCACCATATCACAAAATCGTCGCAGGGAATTTGATGCGTTCACCGACTTTTTTCCTATTTTGTCTGGTCATCATCGTTGCATTTGTCATCAACGCGCCCGCAGCCGCCCAGCCGCAGTGCGGTGTCGTCGAGTCGGTCGCCTTTCCGGTCGATACGTCGGTCTTCCGCCTGATGCAGGATTTCGCGGTGCCGAACTACCGTCATCGCGGCTGGTTTCACACGGGTGAAGACTGGTGGGGCGGACGCGGGCAAAGTCTGGGGCAGCCCGTGCGCGCCATCGCCAACGGGCGCGTTACGCTATCGTCGCCGATTGCCTGGGGGCGCGATGGCGGCGTGATCATTCTCGAACATACGTTTGAAGACGGCACCATTTATTACAGCCAGTACGGGCATCTGGCGGAAAGCGATACTGTCACTTTCCCGCGCCCGTATACCTGCGTCAGCGCTGGCGAAATTCTGGGCGTCATCGCCGAGTCGCGCCCTGCCCCCCACCTGCACTTTGAAATCCGTATCACCAATTTTGACCTGCCCGGTCCGGGCTACACAGAAGCAGACCCGTTCGCGGAAGGCTACCGCCGCCCCAGCAAGATGCTCTACAACTGGCAGGCGCATCTCAGCCCCGCGCATCTATGGTACGCCGACCTGATCGACGAACGCGGACCGCTGTCACCGCCCGTTGTGCTGAGCGACAACAGCCTGATCTATATCGATACGGGGCGTGTGGCGCGGCTGACGAGCGACGGTCGGGTCATGTGGCGCTACAACCTGGAGGCGAACGGTGTGACGCTGCTACCGGATGGCGACGCCGCGATCATCGTCTACGCCAGCGGGCGGATGCAGCGCATCGACATCAACGGCGCGCCGGGCGAAAGCTGGGAGACGGGCATCGCGCCGGACAGCGCCCCACTGCGCAACGACGATACGGTCGTCTTCCACACCCGCGATGGCGCGCTGGCAGGCTTAAGCGCCGACCTGCGTACCGTCCTCTGGCGGCTGGCGGACGTGCCGCCGATTGAGCGCTGGGCGAGCAGCGGGCGTGTGTTGGCGCTGGTCACAGTTGAGGATGAACTGCTGGTGCTGTCCGCCGTTGGTGAGGTTATCAGCCGTCAGCCGTTGAACGCTGCGGCATCGCTGGCAGTCGGCGTGGACGGGCGGCTGTATGGCACGGCGGGTGGCGGCATGTTCGCGATTGATGCGCCGTACATCTCTGGCGCGAGCGCTGCGTCGGCGAACGCGCTGCTGCACGCGGCAGATGGGCGCGTCTACCTGTTCGACAACGGCATCTTCACGGCGTTTGATGCAGCACAGCAAATCGTCTGGCAGTATGCAGTGCCAGGGTTGAGCGGTGCATTCGGCATGGCGCAGTATGGCGACATCCTGCTGCTGACCAGCACGCACGGCTTTATCACCACTGTACGCGCGGGCGACGGCGCATTATGCGGCACGGCGCGCATTTATGGAGACGACCGTGCGCAACAGTGGCAGGCGCTCGGCGCGGACGGTGTGCTGCGTGTGGCGGTCGCCGACCAGATCATCGGCTTCGACTGGAACGAGTTACTGGGTGCCTGTGGGGGATAACATGACGACATTACCCGTTCGCGAGATGGTGCTGTACAAGCACGGCGTCGGCTTCTTCAGTCGTGAGGGCGCGGTCAGCGGCGACTCGATCACACTGATCTTCCGGCAGGACGAAATCAACGATGTGCTGAAAAGTCTGGCGGTGTTCGACCGGGCAGGTGGGCAAGTCCTCGGCATCCATTACGCCACACCGATGGACATCGAAGCGCGGCTCGCCAACACCTCGATCCGACTGTCCGATAGTACCAGCCTCCACGATTTGCTACGCGATTTGCGCGGACGACAGGTAGAACTGACGGTCGAAGTCACACGCGGGTCGCTGGAGACTGTCAGCGGGCGCGTCATCGGCATAGATGAGATCGTCAATCAGAGCGGCGAAATCCCGCAACCAGCACTACTGACGCTGCTAGAAGATGGCGGGCAGGTGCGCGTGCTGCGGCTGGATGCGGTGCGGGCGCTGCGCATCCTCGACACACAATCGAGCGACGACCTGAGCTACTTCCTCGATACCAGCGTCGGTGATGACAACCGCCGCAGCGTCCACATCCGCCTGAGCGAAGGCGAGCATCAACTGGCAGTCTTCTATGTCGCACCCGCCCCCACCTGGCGCGTCAGCTATCGACTGGTGGCAGAAAGCGACGATGGGCGCGCGACCGGGAAGGCGCTGCTGCAAGGCTGGGGGCTGTTCGACAATCGGCTTGAGGAAGACCTGGAAAACGTGCGCGTCTCGCTCGTCGCCGGACAGCCGATCTCGTTCATCTACGACCTCTACAAGTCATCGGTGCCAGAGCGCCCGATTGTGGAGGATGAGGCGCGCATCGCGCCGGGACCGATCGAGTTTGCGGGAAAGATGCGAAAA
>JANRJX010000168.1:0-62445 GCA_033763755.1 Chloroflexota bacterium | reverse complement strand
TCCGCCGCCTGCCCGACCGCCTCCAGACACGCCCGCCCGCGCACGCGCTCCAGCAGCATCTCACCGTTGCCGACCGCTGCCAGCAGCGCAGGCACATCGTCCGCCGTCACGCGCCCGTAGTAGACGCCGTGCGGAAAAGCGACCAGCGTCCCCGCCAGCCGATGCCCTCCGATGTGATTGCACTGCCACGCCTGCGCCCCTGCCGCGCGTAAAGCGTTGTAAATCGGCAGCCCGTGCCGTGCGCAGCACACATCGCGCTTGCCGTTGGTGCAGACGATGTACAGCGGTTCAGCCACAGGCACGCCCATCTCGGCACGCCCGGCAGCGATGTCCGCCAGTGGCAGGTCGAGCAGCGCCTCATACGTCGGCAGCGTAATGCGGCGGATGTGCTGCCTTTCCCACGCGGCGCGGATGACATACAGCGTCAGGTCGGTCAGCGACTCGCGGCTGCCTTGCGCGATCATCTGCAAGCGGCTGTGCGGCATCTGCGCCAGCACGCCGTCGATCTGCGACTTCACGTTTGGCGGGATGCTGCTATCTTCGTAAGCTTTGCCTGACCAGGGGCGTGGATATTCGAGCAGCAGCCAGTGTTCTGCACGCGGCGCGGTGGCGAAAAGCTGCTCGCCTATTTGTGCGGAATAGTCGCAGGCGTAGAATGGCGGTGTGGACATTTCATGATCCTCTACGATCTGTTTGCGTCGGTTAACAGCCTTCGCTATACTATGCCACGTTGCCACCCTTTTCGGGAGATCATCGGTCATGGATTTGAATAACGTAGGGCTGACGGATGCCGAGCAGCAGGGCGCCACTGCGTCGGCAGCGCCAGCAGAGCCAAGCATCACTACATCTGCTGCTGAAACAGCAGTCGAAACGATCACACAAGCGCCCATCGAACCTGAGCTGTCTGCGCATAGCGAGGCTGTGAGCAACGGCGTCATCGCCGATGCTCCCGCTGCCGAAAGCGCGGCAGACGCAGCACCCGTCAGCGATGAAGTCGCCCCTGCCGAAGACGCACCCGCGTCTGTCGCGGAGGCGGAGACTGCCGCTGCATCAGACGCGCCCGTCGCGGAAGCGCCTGCGGATGGCGCTGTGCCGACGGAGGCACCCACTGCGCCAACACCACAATCGCACTTGAAGCGCGGTCAATTGATCGAAGCGCCGATCCTGGCGACATCGCCCGTGCAGATTTTGCTCGATGTGGGCGAAGGGCAGCAGGGCATCATCACCAGCGCCGAGATCGAAAAGATGAGCCGCCAGCAGCTTGAAGGGCTGGTTGTCGGCGAGAAGGTAACCGTTTACGTCATCAACCCTTACGAGAAGCGCGATGGCAAGGCGATTGTGTCGATTGTGCGTGCCATCGAAGAACTTGACTGGCAGCGCGCGGAAGAATATGCCAAATCGCAGGAAGCCTATGAGTCCCGCGTGGCGGGCTACAACAAAGGCGGCTTGATCGTGCGCTTTGGGCGGCTGCGCGGCTTCGTGCCGCAGAGCCAGCTGAGCAACGAACGGCGGCGCGGCGACAGCGAGAACCAGGAAGAACGCTGGAGCAAGATGGTCAACGAGCCGATCACCATCAAGGTGATGGAGGTAGACCGCCAGCGCAACCGCCTGATCCTGTCTGAACGCATGGCATCGCGCGAGTCGCGTGAGAAGCGCAAGGAAGCGCTGGTCAGCCAGTTGACGGTTGGCGAAGTGCGTACCGGGCGCGTGGTCAGCCTGGAAGACTTTGGCGCGTTCATCGACATTGGCGGCGCAGAAGGGCTTGTCCACCTCACCGAGATCTCCTGGCAGCATGTGACGCACCCGCGCGACGTGCTGAAGGAAGGTCAGGAAGTGACCGTCGAAGTCATTAGCGTCGATAAGGAACACAAGCGTATCGGCTTGAGTATGAAGCGTCAGAACCCCGACCCCTGGGACGCGATTGCCGTGACGTATGAAGTCGGGCAGTTGGTGCAGGGCGTGGTGACGAAGCTGACGAAGTTCGGCGCGTTTGTGCAGCTGGTGGATGTGCCGGAGATCGAAGGCTTGATCCACATTTCAGAACTGAGCGATCGGCGCGTGAACACCCCGCGCGAAGTCGTGCAGGAAAACGACAAGCTGACACTGCGCGTCGTCAAGATCGACGTGAAGGATCGGCGGCTGGGCTTAAGCCTGAAGCGCGTCAATTCTGCCGAGTATCTCGACCGCGACTGGGGCGGTTAGCGCCGTCGCGCGTCAGGGTGGCAGTGAAAGAGCGTCCGTGTAGTGGGCGCTCTTTTTTTATCCAGTTCGCGCAGATCTTGCTGCGACCGTCACAGGTGGACACATTTTCTGGCTATCGCTACTATACAGCAGAACAGCTTCCGCGCCTGAACCGCATTCTGGCGCGCAAAGATCTGCGCCTGAAGCAGGCGGAAATTGAGCAGCGCGTCAGCGAAGAACAGGCGCGGCTGCTGCTGGCAGACGCTGGCTTTGACTCCCCCTCACTCGAACATACCCTCCAGAAAGCCTACTACTTCGGCAGTGTATGCCTCTGCCCCGACTGTCGCCACGTAGTCGCCATGCCCCGCGCCCGGCACCACCCACAACCGGACCCGCTCAGGATCGACCGCCTGCATTTGCTGCGCGCCGCCCAGCGAGACCTCCGTGCTGCCGTAGACCAGCAGCACCGGGCGCGGCGCACTTGCCCGCACGCCGCCGATGGGATTGAGGACGGTGATGTCTTCGCCCGTCGCAACGCGATACGCCAGCCGCATCCCGCCGTCGAAGATGCTGCTGAGCGCGCCCAGTTCCAGCGCCGCGCTGCCAAGCAGATCGTGGAAGTCGTGGTAGCCGCCGTGCGCCACTGCCGTCCGCAGGTCGTCATAACGCGCCAACGCCATGAGCGCCGTCGCGCCGCCCGCTGAAAAGCCATGCACGCCCACGCGCGCCATATCGATATCCCCACGCCTGCGCAGGTACGCCAGCGCGTCGCCGACCGCCGTCACTTCCAGGTAGCCGAGCGAATGCGCTGCGCCGAAGCAGGTGCGCGCCCGATACGTCAGCACGTTATAGCCTGCGGCGTGGTAGATGCGGATTTCATCCATCCGGTCGCCGCGCCCCCCGCGCAGCGTCGGCACGACGATCATCGTCGCCGGGCGCGTGCCAGAGATGTAGTAGCCCGCGTACCCGCCGTTGAATTCAGACGAACGAAAAGTGATGTCCTCGCGCGCCATGCCATAGGCGGACGGGTCGTTATCGGCGTCACAGCCGCTGATCGTCAGTCCTGCCATCAGCGCATAGCCAATCGCGAACGGCAGCGCGACGATCAGCACGAGCGTCGTCACCAGCAGGATGACAACGATGCGCCGCCAGCGGATAGGTGGAGAGGTAGTCATGATAGGACCGCACCAGCCAAGACTCGGACTTGCGAGAGTCAAGTCTATCGATTACACTGCTCATTGTCGAACGGAGCGTAGCGCAGCTTGGTAGCGCGCAGCGATCGGGCCGCTGAGGTCGTGGGTTCGAATCCCGCCGCTCCGACACACTGACGGCTGTTCACACGAACAGCCGTTTTTCATTTCCGGCGCTGGCGCAACACCTCGAATGCCAGCGCCGCCGCTGCCGCCGTCGTGCCAAGATCATACTCAAAGATGCGCCCGTAGGGAATTTTCAGCCGCATATCCGCCTTGTCCGCAAACGAACGCGTGACCCCGCGCTTTTCGCCGCCGACGAGCATGAACAGCGGCTGCGTCAGGTCAGCGTCGTAGATCGGCGTCGCGCGCTGCGAATCAGCGACGGCGATGCGCAGCCCGGCAGCGCGGAAATGCGCGGCGGCGTCCTCGGCGGTCTCAACAATGGCGGTCGGGATGCGTTCGCTTGCGCCTGCCGACGCGCGCGCGACCACGCTGGCAGCGCTCATCCAGTTGCGCGGGCGCACGACCAACCCGTGTGCGCCCGCCGCGTAAAACGCCCTTACCGCCTGCCCGAAGTTGAACGGGTCTTCGACGCCATCGAGCATGACGATGAACGGCGTTTCCCGCGTGCTGATCAGGTCATCCAGCGGTACAAACTGGCGTTCGCCCGCCAGCGCCAGGATGCCGCCGTGCGTGTCGCCGCCCGCGCGCTCGGCGATCTGTTCGGCACTGATGCGTTCGACAGCGACGCCCGCCGCCGCTGCCAGCCGCGCGATTTTGAGCGCGTCAGCATCGCGCTTGTCATCGCGCAGGTAGACGGCGTGGACGGGGCGGCTGCCTGCACTCAACGCCGCGCTGACGGCGATATAACCTTCGAGAGTGGTGGGTTCGGACATGGGTGCAGTGTAACACACATTGCGCTTACGCTATAAGAATGCTGTGAATATGCGAGGTGTGCCATGATGAGCTTACAAGACGTGCTTGAGGTGGTCCATCAACTCAGCTCTATAATCCCCGCGCCTTCGCCTCGTTCCACCACGCATCCATCTGCGCCAGATCGAACGCGCTCAGCGGCTTGCCCTGCGCGGCGGCGGCGCGCTCGACATACTGAAAGCGCCGCGCGAACTTGGCATTCGCCGCTCGCAGCGCACTCTCCGGGTCGATATTCAGCTTGCGCGCCCAATTCGCAGTCACAAACAGCAGGTCGCCCATCTCTTCCATGCGATGCGCGTCATCGTTCGCCGTCAGCACCTCGTCCAGTTCCTCGCGCACCTTCGCCAGCACATCATCAGCGGTTGCCCAGTCGAACCCCGGCTTTGCCGCCTTCTCCGTCAGCCGCAGCGCGCGGAACAGCGCAGGCAGTTCCAGTGGCACGCCATCCAGCAATGACTCCACCTGTTTGCTGCCCTTTTCGATCTGCTTGATCGCTTCCCAGTTGCGCACGACCGCACCCGCGCCATCGACCACCGTCTCGCCCCACACATGCGGATGCCGCCGGATCATCTTGCGCCCGACGGTGCTGAGGATGTCCGTCATGCGGAACTCGCCGTCCTCGGTCGCGATCTGCGCGTGCAGCACGATCTGCAGCAGCAGGTCGCCCAGCTCTTCCGCCAGCGCGGGCGCGTCTTCGGCGTCGAGCGCTTCCAGTACCTCATAGGTCTCTTCAAGCAGGTAGCGTCGCAGCGATTGATGCGTCTGCTCGCGATCCCAGGGGCAGCCTTCCGGCGCGCGCAGGTGAGCGATGATCTCCTGGAATGCCTCGAAACTGCTGTAGCTGCCGACGGGCGGAACGTAAAGCGCTGTCAGGTAGCGGATGTGTTCGCTGTGGTCAATCGCGTACAGCGGCACGCGCTCTACCATGAAAGCATCCGTCCCTGCGCCATGCACGAGCGTGACCTCGTACTCATCGGCGTACTGATTCATCAGCGTCAGCTTGAGGTCGCTGGCGAGTGCGCGGCTGTAGACCTGTGCCAGCAGCGCGGGCTGGTCGGGGTTGAGCGGCGGGTGATGCATGGCAGCGATGCTGATGGCGTCGAAGAGTTGCAGCCCATCGTTTGCATCCAGCTTGAGCGCGGCAAGCACAGGCTCAATAAAGCTGACGCCGTTGATAATCTCGACCGTGATGCCCTGCTCTGGTGCGCGCGCCAGCAGCCGTTTGACCGTCGCTTCTACCACCATCGGATCGCCCGGCACAGCATAGACACAGGCAGCCGTCAGCGCCGCCTCCAGCACGCGCGCACTGATGGTGTCATAGATCTGCTCGAAATCCGCTGTCGAGTCGTAGACCTCATCGAAGCTGGTGTAGGCGGCAACGGGCAGGTGCGGCACACACGGATGCTCGCGCGTGCGCAGGAAGACGACGGACGCTGTTTCCAGCGCCCGCCATGCCCGCCGCGTGATGTCATCTGGATGACCGGGACCCAGTCCGACGATAGTTAAAGACAAGATGCCTCCTGAAACAAAGAAAAGTGCTTATTCAAGAGGCTGGAGAGGAAGAGATTAGAGGGTTTTGTTTTCTCTATCCTCTTCTCCTCTACCCTCTTGAATAAGCTTTTTCGTGTTTTACGTCGCGCTGCTGTTGCTGCTGCTCGTTTCGCTGGCGGGCGCTGCGCCTTCCTGACCGAGCAGGCGGCGGCGGCGTTCTTCCAACTGGCGTTCGATTTCACCGCTCTTGACCACATCGTCGATCTGTTCGGAGATGTTGCGCGTCGCCATTTCCAGCCGAGCGTCTTCGGTATCCAGCCGCCCGCGAATCGAATCGGCGAGGTTGCTGATCTCTTTGTCGCTGACGGTCGCCAGGCTGTCGAGGCTCTTGATCGTCCGCGTCGTGACCTTCTTCGCCTCGGTCAGTTCGATCAGTGAGCGCAGGTGTTCGCGTTCCTGGCGGATCGACGTCAGGCGTCCTTCGAGCTTCAGGCGCATATCGAGCATCGCCTGGTACTGGCGTTCCTGCTCCTGCCACTGCTCGTAATATTCCTGCGCCAGTTGCTGCTTAGTATTCAGTTCCGCCTGTGCCGCGCCCGCCAGGTCATTCTTGCCCTTGATAACGAGCGTGTCGATGTCGCGGTCAAGCTTTTCTGCTGCCGACGCGAATTCTTCATACTTGCGCTTGAGCGTCTTGACTGTGCCGCCGACCGTGGCTGCCGAGTCTTCAAGCGCTTCCAGGTTCTTCTCTGCCTGACGAATATATTCGTCCATGACGGCGACGGAGTTCTGCTCCAGCGCGCGATCCACGATACTGTGCATATTGGCGCTGATCAGCGTTTGGACCTTCTCGATTAGCGATGCCATCGGCTTGCGTCTCCTCTTGCGCTTGCGTGATAGTTATGCCTCATAATACGCACACCAGTGTAACACAGTTGCGATGTGACAGGGGTTGGAGGAACTACAATGTCAGCACCGAGCATTCTGGTTGTAGGCAGCATGAACATGGATCTCATGATGTATGGCATTTCAAGACTTCCGAAATACGGAGTGTCGGTGAAAGGTTCGTCCTACGCCTTCTTACCGGGCGGCAAAGCATCCAACCAGGCAGTTGCTGCTGCTCGACTGGGTGCGGCAGCAACACTTGTCGGTCGTGTCGGTGCTGACGACAATGGACATGTACTGGTGAACGCACTCCAGCAAACAGGGGTAAACACTGATTACGTCGTCGTTGATGACGAAGCGCAAACAGGACTGGCTCCCATCATGGTCAACCGGCACGGGCAGTATGTATCCTATGGAGTTCGTGGCGCGACGGATCATCTTGGCGAAGCGGACGTCCGTCAAGCGCTTGATGCGCGGGCTTTCGACTTCGTGCTGATGCAGTTGGAAATGCCGATCGAGACAGTCTTTCGGACTTATGAACTGGCGGCGCAGAAAAATATCCCGGTCTTTCTGGACGCGGGTCCAGCGATGCGTATTTCGTTGGAACGACTGAAGGGAATTGCCATTATCTCCCCGAATGAGGCAGAAACCGAGGCGCTCACAGGTATTCCGACGGATACGGAAGCGAATCTCATCCGTGCAGCAAAGCACCTTTACGCAATGTCTACACCGCGCTATGTGGTTCTCAAAGTGGGCGCGCGCGGCGCACTCATTTTTGATGGATCAACTGCGAGCATGATTCCTGCCTTCAAAGTCAATGCGGTTGACTCAACGGCGGCTGGGGACACCTTTAGCGCTGCGTTGGTAACACAACTGTGTCAGGGTAAAGGAATTGCAGAGGCAACCCTGTATGCAAATGCGGCGGCAGCACTGTGTGTTACCATCAAAGGTACGATTAACTCAATACCGGATGGACAACAGGTCCAGGATTTTTTGAGGAACTACTTGTGACTTCTATCTATCAACCATCTGACTTTGATAACGCGCAGAGTCGTGTCCTGAAAGAGTGCGAACTGGCGCTTCAGGCAGTCAATAGAGAAGCGGTTCTTACGTATTTGAACGCCATTGAAACAGCAGAGCAGGTCTTTTTTGTTGGCGTCGGCAGAGTCATGCTTTCACTTCAGGCAGTTGCCAAAAGATATGCGCATCTGGGCATTCGTGCGGTGGTCGTTGGTCAGATTACGGAACCCGCCATCCGCGCGCGCGATGTGCTGATTGTCGGGTCATCCAGCGGCGAGACGCTGTTTCCGGTTGGAATTGCGCGGAAGGCAAAAAGCCTCGGAGCGACAATTATTCATATCGGCAGCAATCCGAACAGCCAGTTGACGGACATCGAAGATCTGTTCATACGTATACCGGTCGCCAGCAGGGCGCATCTACCGGATGAAATTGAATCCATGCAGCCCATGACATCCCTGTTTGAACAATCGCTGCTGTTGTTCGGCGACATTACCGCAATGATGATGATTCAAAAGCGGCATCTGGAGCTGGAAAAACTGTGGGAATTTCACGCGAATCTTGAGTGATAATCCGGGTTGAAATGCCGCAGTCAGGGTTCGCAAAGCGTGCGAACCCTGACTGACCCTTCAGGCGAATCAGACCTTCACGTCCCCGCACAGATGCACCTTCACGCCCATCGTGCTGAACATCGCTGCCTTCGCCGCCAGCGCCTTGTCCGCGCTCGCCGCATCCGCGCCATACGCCACCTGGATGTGGTTCGCCTTGTGCCGCGCCATCATCTGGTCGCGCGTGATGCCGTGCAGCACCGCGTGCATGATCGGCCACTGCGGGGTACTCAGCTTCCAGCGCCGTTCGGTCTCCGCCTGCGGCAGCGTGACCACCGTTGCTCGCCCCATATCGACATGCAGTTCATCGTTCATGACGTACACGCGACTCCAGACGATCTCGCCGGGCTTGCTGATACCCTTGAGCGTACCGCCGCCGAGCTTGAAGTACATCGCGGGCTGCCGTTCGCTCGACGCGCCTGCATAGCCGTTGATGAAGTGTGACGCCGGAGCCGCCCCGCTGATCAGGAACACCCACACATAGTCATCTACGCCGTCGCCTTTGTAATGCTCGCCCCAGCGCAGGTCGTGCAGCGTGTTGGCGGGGTCCAGCCCCATCGCCGTCCAGACGCGGTTCGTCACCAGACCGTCCAGCCCGGCGCATTCATCGACCTCGTTGAAATGCGTCACCGCGCGCCCGGCGTACAGTTCTTCGCCTGTGTCGGCATGATACACGGGCGGGCGCTCGACATTGTTGAGCAAGCCTTCGACCAGATCAGAGGCAGGCGTCATATCCTTCAAGCCCTGCTGATACTGGATGCCGATGGCGTCGCAGCCGAACTCGTGGGCGATGCGCACGGCGGCGATATACATCTTGCACTGTTCGAGGATCTGATTGTCCGTCAGTTCTGTCGCCTCATCCAGCCCGGTCACAAACGTCATGCCGCGATCATCGAGCCACTTGCGCACCTTCTGCGCTTCTGCTTTCTTGACCGTCTTCATCGCTGCGACCAACGCTGATTGACTCAGACGTTCCTTATAGACTCCCATTGGGTTGAGCAGCTCATCATCAATGATGGCGTTGTACATGCCCATGCAGCCTTCGTCGAACACACCCAGGATTGCCTTCTCCGCCTTCAACTGCTTCGCCAGCGCCTTGCCCAGCTTCGCCTCTGCTTTCGGCAGATCGCCCGGCTTGACGTGCGCAATCTTTGCCGTCTCGTGATCGATCTTGCCCGTCTTGATCCATTCGCGGATGCCGTTTTTGAAGAAGTCGTCGTCAAAGTTCTCGCTCCACAGCGTGCTGTATCTGACGCCCGCCTTCGTCAGTGAGCCGTTCAAATTCAACATACCGACCAGACCGGGCCACTGCCCGCTCCAGTTGGCGAGCGTCAGGATCGGACCCTTGTGGCTGCGCAGCCCGGCGAGGACATGATGGCTGTACTGCCAGACGGCTTCAGCGACGATCAGCGGCGCTTTCGGGTCAATCGTCTTGAACACATCCATGCCCATGCGCTGATTCCAGATAAAGCCGTGCTTGAGCGTTTCGTCATAGGGGTTGCCGCGTTTGACCGTGACACCTTCCGCAGCGAAGGCGGCGATGATCTTCGCCTCCATCTCGCTCTGCGCCTGCCAGCAAACCTGGTTCGCCGTCTGGCGCAGGTCACCGCTGGCGATCAGGATCGCCTCGTGCTTGCCAATCGCTGCGGGTTCTGCAATCTTGGGAAGTGAATAACTCATGATCATAATCCTTGAATCTATGGACAACGCGACTGCTTAAATTTCGGGATAACGCGCAATGATACCCACAAATGCCCAGACAATCACGGTTAAGTAACCAACGAAATAGGGACTCAGGCGGGACAGAATCGGGACACGAGCAGTACCCATTTGCATGATAGTCTGAAGACAACTTCAAGTTTTAGGGATGAACATCATGCTCGCTGTCACAGTATCACCCGCTATCATCGCTGTTATTCAAGGGTTCTCATTGTGTATCAGCACCATCATCGCCTTAGGTCCGCAGAACCTCTTTCTCATCCGCCAGGGACTGCGCCGGCAGCATCTGTTTGCGACCGTCTTCTTCAGTACGTTGGCAGAGATCATTCTGATTTCGCTGGCGGTCGGCGGTTTGAGCGCCATCATTTCGACGAACAACCACTTCGAGACCGGCATCACGATTGTGGGCACGCTCTTCCTTGTCTATGTTGGCGGCAGTGCTTTGCTCCGCGCCTGTCGCAAAGGAACCGTTACGCCAACCCTCGCCACACAGCAAGCAACCACCTCTGGCATACAGGCAACCATCATCGCTGCGTTGTGTTTCGCCTTCCTCAATCCTGCTACTTATGTTGATACGCTGATGGTGATCGGCTCGAACAGCCTGAATTTTTACGCCTACGACCGGATCGCCTTCGCGCTGGGTGCGGTATTGGCATCCACGATCTGGTTTTTCATCCTCACATATGGCGCGAGCAAACTCACCCATGTGTTTCAATCATCGCTTGCGTGGCGCACGCTCGATGGAGTAAGCGGATTTGTCACGCTGGGTATTGCCAGCACGCTTTTCTTCACACTCGCTCACTCGCTTTAACTGCCCAGAATGTTTTTCAACCTAAAGAGGACTCATGAACATGAATACCATCACCAAGATCCGCATCCCTGAGCTAATAAGCGACTGGTCGATTACGCTCACGCCGTTGGCTGCAAATAGCACCCACCCAGAGTCCCAGCCTGAGGCAGCAACCGGTTTCCCGGTGAAGATTAACGAAACCAAGAGTGCCATCAGCTTTGAAGTGCAGCTTGCAGACTTGAACTGCGTTGATACTCAGGTATACAAGCACCGAGGCGAACTGACCATCGAAATCACCCGCCAGAACGGGACCGATCAATCCCACGTCACCCGTTACTGCCGGGAATTCCAACTGCCTGCTTCAGTACAAAATGCCAGTGCGGCTATCAGCCTGAATAAGAACAGGCTGTGCATCAAGATGCCGAAGCGGTTGATAAGCCATTAGGCTATTATTCAAGCCCTGCTCGCCGTGCTTTTGCGGCAGCCTCCATGCGGTCGCTCGCTTCCAGCTTCGTCAGCACTTGTGACACATAGTTACGGACTGTTTTCGCGGATAGGAACAATTTTTCCGCAATAGTCGGGTTATCGTCACCGGCAGCAATTAACGTCAGAATGTCGAGTTCGCGTCGGCTCAACTGGGGGAGTTCCTCATTGGACTCCTCCGGCGCAATCGACCCCATATTCGCAAACCACTGCATAATATACCCGGCGATGTGCGGGCTGAAGACCGCACCACCACCCGCAGCGATCCGCAGCGTTTGCATCATCTCATTAGGCTTGACCCCTTTTAAGATGTAGCCAGAGGCGCCGGCACGCATCGCCGCGAACACCGACTTGTCATCTTCAAACATGGTCAGCATCAGCACCTTCAGCGTCGGATACCGCTGCTTGATGCGGCGTGTGATATCAATTCCATTTTCACCGGGCATATTGATGTCCATCAGGACGAGGTCAGGCATGGTGTCTGCCAGTGAGGACAGTATCCCCTCACCGGACTCGGCTTCCCCAATCCAGATCATATCGTCAGCCGATTCGATCAGCAGGCGCAGCCCGTTCCGAAAAATCTCATGATCATCAACAACGAAGACCTTAATCATCTTGGGTATCCTTATTGGCTTCAGCAGTGAGCAACAGTGGAAAAGAGACGGACAGGCGCGTTCCATGGGGCTGAACCGGCACGATTGCAAACGAACCGCCGAGTTCGTCGGTTCGTTCGCGCATGGATGTCAAACCTACCCCTGCGCGATACTTCTCAGCGATGCCGATCCCATTATCAACGATTTCGATGTGCAGATGATCCTTCGTTACGGTCATTCGGGCGTCACAGGAAGTCGCCTGTGCATGTTTGATCACGTTATCAAGCCCGGTTTGCATAATGCGAAAAGCAGCGACTTCGAGGGCGGCATTCAGCGGCGGCAGTTGTTCTGGCAGCGTGAGCTTGATCTTGCCATCCCGATCCACTTGAGTGACGAAATCACTGATTGCGCCACTCAGCCCCAGTTGATCGAGCATAGGTGGTCGCAATTCGTATACAAGCTGGCGAATACTGGTCAGCGTGTTCTCAATCCCGGTTTGTAGTTCATCAAGGATTGCGGCAGTTTTTTCAGGATTTTTTTGGAGCAGGCTTTGTGCAGCCCCGATGCGAAACATCTGGGCGGCGAGCGTTGGACCCAGACCATCATGCAGGTCGCGTCGCAGCCGGCGGCGTTCTTCTTCGCGCGTGGTCACGATTTTCTGACGCGAAACCTGGAGTTCCTGGTTCAACAGCACCTGCTCTTTGGCAAAGCGCCGATATCTCTCAAGCAGGCTGTTATAGAAGGCGTTGGAATAGCGCACCAGGAAGATCGTGAACAGCATAAGGATAAAGAATTTCAGCGACGTAAACTGCGCCGAATAGTTGAGCAGGGGCGCAACCGGATCACCGATGATGTCATGATACAGCACCCACGCGAGCGTAACCGCCATGACCCCGAATGTGACAATCATCCAGCGCCGCCAGCCATAAAGCAGCGACACAAAGACAGCGGTCAACAGCGCGACATCACCGAAGCCGCGTGTACCGCCATAGAGGACGAGAACGGGTGGGACGGCAAGGTGAATGCACACGACATAGATGCCCTGCACGACAGGGGCATAACGTGTTCTGAGCAAGTAGAGACCTGCGACGGCGATTGAGACGAGTGTGATGAGCAGCACATAGGAGAGAAGCGGTTGCACGTCACCCATGAGGCGGCGCGCAACCGACGTAATGACCAGCACCACGATGGTGGTGACGAAAAACCCGACCCACAATTGATCGCGTAGGCGGTTGATGTCATCGCTATGTAAGTCAGGACGCGCAGCAACAGATGACGGCTGTGTTACGGGTGCAGACATCATCTGCGACTGGCGACGAAGCATAAATTCACCTTAAACTGAGCGCCGTGCGCCCACGCATCATGAGCGTGTAGACCAGTACCAGCAGCGCGCCGATGCCCGCCACCGCGCCCGCCGTCAACGCGACCGCCTGCACTTCGGGATAGCGGGCAATGATACCCACAAACGCCCAGACGATCACGGCAATATAGGCAATATCGCGGTTGATAAACGCAACGGCGGAGGTGATGACTCCGGCGACCACCAGCATGATCGCGCCCCACGCCTGCTGCGTGATGCCGAGCCAGGGCGAGTCCGGCGTCAGCCCAGCGCTGGAATAGATCGTGTAGGATGTGTTGGCGACGGTGGCGACGGCAGACCAGGCGAAATAGATGCTGAACGGCACGCTGATGCACCAGTAGTCGGCGGTCGTCATCGGCGCATCTACCTGGCGAATACGCACATAAGCAACGCCAAGCGTAACGAGCAGCCAGACGATGGGCAGCATACTGAGCGCGAACTGCTCGTACTGGAACGCAAGCAGCCAGCCAATATTGCCGAGGCTGCTGAGCGCGAACCAGACGCCGACCGCGCGCACGAACGGGTTGCTGCGCTGGGCAGGCAGTGCTTGATAGACGGCGTAGACGATCCAGCTGATGAAGATCACGCCCCAGATCGAGAAGGTGAAGTTCGCCGGAAAGAAGTAGATCGGCAGGCGGTTGGCGAGTTCGGCGTTGGTCGCCACGCCAATGGGGATGATTTGCGACAGGCTGTTGTAGACGACCGTGCCGACGGCGGCGACGATGTTCAGAATGATCAGCCACATGGGGTTCTGTTGTCCGGTATGTTTCGCAGTCATGACATTACTCCTCTTCTTCACTCGCCCACGCAATCACGTCGGCGTTAAATCGCTCCGGTGCTTCTTCGGCGGGCAAATGCCCGACATTCTCGTAAATCGTCAGTGTCGCGTTTGGCAGCGCCGCCAGCAGCGCCTCGCCGCGCGACAACGGCACCCACGTATCTTCGCGCCCCCAGATCAGCAGCGATGGCATATCGAGTTCCGGCAGGCGCTCTTCCGGGAAGGCGTTGCGCGACGAATCGCGGAGCAGCGCCGCAAAGCCAACGTCCCAATCGCGCACCTGCAAGACGCGGGTATAGCCAGCGCGCACCGCTTCAGTCGCCTGTGCCGGATCGTGAAACGCCGTCGCCAGCGTATTGCCGTACCACTCCGGCGTGACCAGCGCCCGCGCGCCAATCCGCAGCCAGCGATTGAACGACGGGAAGCCGAGCGCGCCGCCCAATGCCGCCGGAGCGCCGCCGCCCCCCGCACCGACCGCACCCGCCACAAAGATCAGCCCGTCCACACGGTCGGGGTATTGCAGCGCGAAATGGGCAATCACGCCGCCGCCTGCGCTGTGACCGACCATAATCGCGCTGTCGATGCCAAGCCGATCCATCAAGCCTGCTGCGATATCCGCCTGCGCAGGCGCGGACACATCCACCGTGTCGTTCTTTTCCGTCAAGCCGAACGGCGGGCGGTCGAACGCCACGACGCGGAAGCCGGCGTCTGCCAGTGGTGTCATGTTGTCGCGCCAGCTAAACGTCGCGCCGCCAAGCCCGTGCAGCAGCACCAGCGGCTGCCCGTCCGCGGGACCGCGCGCAATGTAGTAGATGTCGAGCCCGTTGACTTCGACAAAGCGCCCGTCTTCGTCCGCCAGCGTGCGCGCGTCCGCACCGACGGTGGGCAGCGGGATCAGCAGCGGCACGACAAAGATAATGATGAACAACAGCAGCAGGATACGGAGCAGCCAGATACGCAGTTTCATGACACAATCCTCTTTGAAATTAAGAGTTAAAAGCGTACTTCTTGGCACTTCAATCATCTGATTAAAACGCCAAGACGCTCATTACGCCAGGAAACTTCATTTAACCTTTAACTATCCTTTCGCACGCTTGAACGCATCCAGCGTGCGCTGGCGGGCAAACTTATGATCGACGATGGGCGCAGGGTAGCCGGTGGGCGGGATCGCCATCTCCCAGGGCGTGTGGATTTGCTCGGTCGGTACATCACGCAGTTCCGGCACGAGCGCGCGAATATAGTCGCCCGTCGGGTCGAACTGCTGCGACTGGCTGACAGGATTGAAGATGCGAAAGTATGGCTGTGCGTCCGTGCCTGTGCCAGCCGCCCACTGCCAGCCGCCGTTGTTTGCCGCCGGGTCGCCATCAAGCAGGTGCTGCATAAACGTGAGATCGCCTTCGCGCCAGTGGATCAGCAAATCTTTGGTGAGGAAGCTGGCGACGATCATCCGTGCGCGGTTGTGCATCCAGCCCGTCTCTTGCATCTGGCGCATCGCCGCATCGACAATCGGATAGCCCGTCTGCCCCGCCTGCCAGCGCTGCAATTCGTCTGGCGCGTGGCGGAACTCTACCGCGTCAAATTCCGCCTTGAAGCTGCGATTCAGCACATGCGGGAAATGATAGAGGATGTGGACATAGAATTCACGCCAGCACAACTCACTGATCCAAATGTCAATCGAATCGGTGGCACGGACACCCTTTACGGCGTCCGTTTGCGCATCATTAGTCTGGACGCCATGAATGGCGTCCGTACTGACCTCACCTCCGCCTCGCTTCGCTCGACTTCCCCTCTCCGCGTGCGGAGAGGGGGGCGGGGGGTGAGGTCTCGCCGCCTGTGTCGCATGATACGCCTGCCGTGGCGACAGCATCCCCAGCCGCAGATACGGCGACAGCGCCGATGTGCCTTGCGGTTCATCCGTCCAGGGATGCGCGAACAGCATGTTGCGGCGCTCGCGGTACTCAAAGATCGCCGTATCGACAAAGCGCGTCAGCCTGCGTAGTGCCGCCGTCTCGCCCGCCTCCGGCACGACAATGCTGCTTCCCATTCCCAGTTCCGTCAGTGTCGGGATCGGCGGCGTGTCGATACCGTCCAGCGCCGCGAACCGCCCGCTTGCCGTGTAGACAGGCGCCTTCGGCTGCTCCATCCACACGCGCTTGAACGGTGTGAAGACGGTATACGGCGTGCCGTCATGCTTCATGATTGTCGTCGGTGGGTGGAGCAGCAGGTCGTGAAAAGTATGGACCTGGATGGGATGAGGATTTTCCTGATAGCGCTCATAAATCGCCTTATCCCGCTTGCGGGCGTAGGGCGCGTAATCACGATTGAAAAACAGCGCCGTCGCGCCTGTCTCCGCGATCACATGTGGCAGCACCTCCAGCGGGTCGCCGTGCCGGACGAGCAACCGGGAGCCGCGCGCGCGCAGTTCCGCGTCAATGGCGTGCAGTCCGTTGAGCAGGAACTGCATCCGGTTGGGGCTGCGGCGCTCGCCCCTGTAGATCTGCGCGTCAAAGATGAACAGCGCCACGACGGGCTGCCCGCTCTCCAGCGCCGCGTTCAGCGCCGTGTTATCGCCCAGTCGCAAATCCCGCCGGAACCAGTGGAGGACGGTCAAGGTGACACCTCTAGTTCGGACGTTGACTCATCTGTAGATGGCACAGTGGACGCTATAAATGGCGTCCGTACAGTGGAATCAGATGTGTACCGACGCGCTTCTGCGGGCCCATCTAAGGGCGATGGCGTCTCAACACCCCTCTCCATGAGGGAGAGGGGAGGGGGGTGAGGGTTCCCCACCCGCGCCAACACATCCGCTGCCACGCGCAGCGCACCCAGCGATACGCCCGCCGTCGATTGCCCTGGAAAGATCGAATCGCCCACCAACCGCACGTTTGCCACGCCCGTCCGCTGCGAACGCGCCTTGAACAGCGACTCCTGCGGGAAACCGCCAACCATGCCGAGATGACGGTCGGTGTAGAACCGATAGGTGACGGGCGTGCCGGGCAGATGCAGCGCGATATGCTGCCGGAAGCCGGGCAGCACGGTCTCGACCAGCGCCAGCATTTTGTCGCTGTAGTCCGCCTTGCGTGCGTGGTAAGCACTCTCGTCGCGCTGGAGCAAGTCCCACCACTGCGTGACTTCGGTGTGCGTGGTAATGCTCATGGCGCGGTATCCGGCAGGCGCGCGGCTGCTGTCCCATTCCGGCGAGATCGACATGAAGATGCTGCGCCCTTCGCCCAACGCACCATCCACGCGCTCTAATACCTGATGATGATCAGGGAAGCCCGGCGGAAAAGCGTCCGCGCGCACGCCGAGATGCAGCACGAACGCGCCGTAGCCTTTGCGCAGTGCTTGCGTTTCGCGCTTTAGTCCGCGCGGACTGTCTTCGCCGAGCAGGTCATCGAGCGACCAGGGCGTCAGGTTGCCGACGACAAAATCGGCGTCATGGCGCTCGGTCTGGCGTCGATGCTCCGCCTCAACCGCGACGGCGCGCCCATTTTCCATAATGATCCGCTTTGCCCGACGGCGATAGAGCACACGCCCGCCGTAGCCTTCGACCGCTTTGACCAGCGTTTCCGCCAGCCCGCCGATGCCGCCTTCGACATGGTAGACCCCCTGCCGCGCCAGATCGAGCGCAGTGGCGCTGTAGATGGCGTTGGCGTGGCGCGAAGTCGTTTGCGCGGCGATCAGAAGCTGCCCATCAATGAAGCGCACGAACGCCGGGTCATCCGCCACGCCGCGCCAGCGCAGCCAATCGTGCGCGGTCATCAGCGCGAACGGGGCAATGCGCACATCCTGCGGGAAGTTGCGCAGCGCTGTACTCGCCAGCCAGCCGAGTTCACGCGCGTCTGTCGGCGGGAAGGGCAAGCCTTGCCCGCTCATGCGCCAGCAAATATCCGCCAGCGCCGATTGCTCGTCCCAGAAGCGAGCGGTGTGAGGAAAGGCTTTAATCACATCCGCATTATCGCGCGTCAGGCTGACGCTGCAATCGGGCAGGTGGACGACCCACGCCGGGTCATGCAGGCGAACGGGGAAGGTGATGCCCAGTTGTTCCGCGACAATAGCGTGCGGTCCGCCGGGCTGGAAGCCGCCCGCGACGGTCGCGCCCGCTTCAAAGCGATAGCCTTTGTGGAAGAACGTACCTGCGCAGCCACCGGGGTAGGTCTGCGCTTCCAGCACGGTCACGTCATGCCCTGCCTGTGCCAGCAGCGCCGCCGTTGTTAACCCGCCGATGCCCGCGCCGATGACGATAATACGAGCCTGTGTGTTCGCCATGTGTTCACAATATTCAGAAACGATTGAACGATGACTCTATTGTAAGGGGATGGGGCATGAGTCGGAGCGAAGTCTCATCGGATCTTAAGAGGTGACATGATGAGCAAACACCTACGCGCAATTTCACTGGCGTTAAGCAAATGGGCATAGAGTATTGATCGGGTTCCAACATGCGAGGCGAAGTTTCATGACTGCTCCCATCTATGCCTGCTTTCTGCCATCACCAGCGCTCTCGCCATACGTTGAATGCTATTGGACGTTAAACGGAAAGAACGCTGTTCTGGCTGAACAGGCAATGCCAGCCGATCATCGGCATGAAATCATGTTCAGCTTCACAGGCTCGATTCGGCGCACTCTGCCAGACGGCAGCGAAGACTGTGTTGTGACCAGCAACAGTTATGTGCTAGGTGCGCGTGCACGCGGCTATCGCTTTACCCTGTTGGCGGAGCCACGTACGATCGCCATTCGTTTCAAGCCAGGCGGGTTGTTTGCTTTTACAGCCGTGCCGTTGTCAGAAATGCTCGATATTCATACCGATCTCGATTGCATCTGGACCCAAGGAGATGTCCGCGATCTGGTAGAACAGATGGCAGGTGAGCAGTCTCCGTTACGTCAGGTCTATCTTCTCGAAGCTGCGCTGCTGAAAAAGCTTCACCCACCAGAACATCACAACCGCATTATTTATGCAGTGGATTTGATACGTAGTAACCTTGAAGACCAGAAATTAGCGTCAGTCGCAGCCCAAATCAACATGAGTCAGAAACATATGGAACGCCTGTTTCAGCGTTACATTGGGATGCGCCCAAATCTGTTCTTGCGCATTGCCCGCTTTCAACGAGTCATGTCTGCCGGGCTCAAGCACGCGGACAGCCAGTCGCTCAGTGTGCTTGCCGCCGATGCAGGTTATTTCGATCAGGCGCATTTTAGCCGGGAATTCAAAGCATTTTCCGGCAGCACTCCGGCACAATTTCTGGCAGCACACCATCAGTTCGTAGCGACAACCATCTCCGCCTGAGTGGTCGAAAATATACAATACCCGCCCTTTCGACTCCTGTAGGATGTCCTCATCGCTTAGAGACATAACCAGGAGTAAGCACATGTATCTGAAAGATAAGGACATTGTTGTTTTCGCGGCGACGGGCGCGATTGGCAGCAAGACGGCGCACGCCGTTGCGCGGGAAGGCGCGCGTGTATGGATATCCGCACGCGATCAGGCGAAGTTGCAAGTGGTGGCGGACGAGCTTCAGGCAGCAGGCGCAGAGGTACATTCGTCAGTCGTTGACGCGACTGACGAAGACGCTGTGAACGCCTATGTGGAACAGGTAGCTCAAAGCGCTGGCAAGATCGACGGCACATTCAACGCTATTGGTGGACGCCCGCAGGCACTGGGCTACCCCGCCCCCGCAGCCACCACCCCGCTCGCTGACTTTATGCGCCCGATGGATGTCATCGTACGCTCGACATTTCTGACCTCGCGCGTTGTGGGGCGCGTCATGACACAACAACAGTACGGATCGATTGTGACCTTGACGGCTACATTAAGCAGCATGACTGCCCCGTTCATGACGGGAATCACGGCTGCGAGCGCCGCCATTGAAGGTGTCACGCGCTCGCTGGCAGGTGAGTTTGGAGCCGCCGGTGTACGAGTCAATTGTGTGCGTGGGAATGGAATGCCGGAGACTTCCACTATTCAGGAGACTGTTGCCGGATATATGGCGCTGGGCTATGCCATTCCGATGAATCTACCCCCGCTGGGACGCCCCATTACAGTAGGTGAGACAGCGGCTGCCGTTGTGTTCCTGCTGTCTGATTACGCCAGCGGCATGACCGGGCAGGTCGTCACCGTTTCTGCGGGTGCATTTGTCGATTAACAACCTGTCCGTACACCCACGCCGATCCCTCTCTGTGCGCAGAGAGGGACCGAGGTGAGATTACGGATAAATACTAAGCTACCCCGCCGCCGTCGGTTCGGCGTCCGCCGCTGCCGTGCCTGCGGTTGCCACGAACTGCAATTCGAGTTCGATCTCGTCTTCTACATTCGCCACGCTCGGCACTTCCGGGATCGTCAGTTGGTACTGCTCCAGCGTCACCAGGGTCGTCGCCAAGCCTTCGATGCGCGTCTCGGACACGGGTGTGACTGTCGTCTCGAACGTCACCGACTGCGTGATGTTGCGGATGGTCAGATCGCCGACGATCTGGAAGCTGAACGGCGTGCCAATCGTCACGCTGGCGGGCAGCCCGTTGACCGCCGTCGGCACAAACTCGATGAACTCATAATCGCCTGTTTGCAGAATCGCCGTGCGAATGGCGCGGTTGCGGAATTCCTGGTCGGTCGCCAGCCCGCGTGCGTTGATGCGGATCGTGCCCACGGTTGAGGCGGCGGGATTGGCGAAATCGACCGCGATCTGCCCGGCGACCTGATCGGTTGCGCCAACAACGGTGATGCGCTCACCGCGCAGGTCTTCATCGAGCAGGAAGCGCGCCTCGCTTTCGTCCTGAACGATGCTAAAGGTGGTGGCTCCGGCTGCAGCGGTCACTGCGGGCGCGGTGATGGGTCCGCTTGCCTCGCCGCCCCCAAACCATAACCAGGCGACAACGGCGCCACCGACAACCAGCGCGACGACAAACAAAGCGAGCAGAATACGAACAGTGCGGCTCATTACAGGTCTCCACTTCGGGCTGACAAATACATACCCTTAATTCGATGCCGCACTTGCGTGTAGATTTACTTGGCGAAACGTGAGAAGTTAAAGAGAAGTGATGCGCAGCCCCTCAAACGTAGCGACGAAACCATCGCCCTGTGGCGCACATGCCATAATGCCCGCCTGCACCGTTGCACCCATCGGCAAATGCGTCTGCCGCATCAGTGTGTAGGTGCTGCCGTCAGTCGAATACTCAACTTCCAGCGTTACGTCATGCCGTTTGACGCGCAACCAGAGCGCGGGCGGCGGGGTGGGTAGCGCGATCACCGACCAGTCGGAATAGTCGCGCGTGACGACGACGCTCGCCTGCTGAACACCGTGCAGCAGTTCAATGCCGCACTTCATCCAGTGCTGTTCGTCCACACGCACCATCGCGCCCGCCTGATCGTAAAGAGCGGCATACGCGCCGCTGACCTTGACCTCCAACACGAAGTTGCCCGCCACGTCCTGCCAGAAGAAATGCCCGTGATCACGGATGCCGTTGTCGTACGTTTTGCGCCAGAAATCGGTCTTCGCGCCGCTGGTCATGGTGATGCGGTCGCCGTCTTGCTGCCACTGGGGAGGAGGATTAAGCCAGTTCACAAATCTATCTTTCTACAATGTAGAATTGAACCAATACAACCATTTGTCCGAAGCGCACTTCGTCGCCGTCACGCAGCACTCGCACCTCGTTAGGCAGCAGTTTCGTACCGTTCAGGTACGTGCCGTTCACCGTGTTCATATCGGTAATGTTCAGCGTCGAATGATGAGCATCGTAATGCAAGCTCGCGTGCATACGCGATACCCCCACCCCCGCACCGCCGACCTCGCCCAGATCAACATCCGGCTGTACCGATTTATCACTGCGTCCAATGATGATATCGTGCTTTTGCTTCTGTGGACGAATCTTGAATCGTGTTTGGTTGTCGCGCACGGTTAAGACCAGCACAGAGTCCTTGCCAAAAAACCCATGATCATCCGACCCAGTGGCGGCAAGCGCACGTGTGCTCGCGCCAGTGTCGCTTTCGTGCAGCGTGCGCCCGCACGCCACACACCAGATTTCACCTGCACGATTTTGCCGTCCGCAATGGGGGCACTGAATTGGCGCGGGCGGCACGGATGCTGTAGGTGCAAAGTTTGCGTCGCGTACTTTTTGTGTTGCCAGCAGGTCCTCACGATTGAGCTTGGGCAGCGTCTGGCTGAGGGGCTTAATCGGCTTGGATTGTACATCCAGCTTGCCAATTGGTTTTGGCTGCGTGCCTGTATTCTGGATTTCGTCGTCCTGTGCTTCCAGATGGCGCACCTGACGCACCAGTTCAACCTGATCTGCCTGAGGCATGAGATCGATCTGAGGACGCAAGACCTTAAGCGCTCGTTTGGCTTCCATGCCCTGGGCGCGCATCCCCATGTAGATTTGCAGCAGTTCCTGAATGCGGTTCACAATGAATTACTCCTGTTCCTTATTCATTGTCAAAACAAACGAACATTCCGTCAAGCGGGTAGCACATCAATGATTCGTGAAACTTGCGTTGGCTTACGGTTTGTGTGGCAGGGTTGTGCTATGCTTGAGCGAGCATTGTGTGATTGAAAGTGAACGTTATGCTGGTTTCCGAAGGGTTTTATCGCATCTATCCGCTGGTCTTTATGCCAGACGATGCCGAAATTGAAGATTTTGTCGTGCTGGGAAAGCCGCCGCGCAATACCGCTGCTGGCGAACTGCCACTCATTATGGGAAGTGGCTGCGTCATTCGCTCGCATACCGTCATTTACGCGGGCAACAAGATTGGTGAACATCTCCAGACGGGGCATCACGTCGTCATCCGCGAGTCGAACACGATTGGCGATCATGTCAGTATCGGCACTCACAGCATCGTTGAGCATCATGTGACGATTGGCAACCATGTCCGGCTGCACAGCCGCGTGTTCGTGCCGGAGTACAGCACGCTTGAAGACGGCTGCTGGCTGGGACCGGGCGTGATGGTGACGAACGCGCGCTACCCTATCAGTCGTGGGGCGAAGGATCGGCTGGAAGGCGCGTATATCGAAGCAGGCGCGATGATCGGCGCGAACAGCACGCTGCTGCCGGGCGTGCGCATCGGCGCAAAGGCGCTGGTAGGCGCAGGCGCGGTGGTGACGAAGGATGTGCCGCCAGGCGCGGTGGTGGTGGGAAACCCGGCGCGCGTCATCAACACGGTCGACAACATCGAGTACTACCGACCGGAAGAAGAGTCCTGAGGCAAGGGTGGAGAGGGATACGGCGATTTTGAACGTTCAAGCGCGTAAGCTGACACTGGACGAGTTCCACGCTTTCTGTGAGCTGCGAGAAAACCGCGACCGCCTGTTTGAAGTCATCAATGGGGAGATTGTCGAGAAGATGGCAATCTTTGAACCCTCCACCATCGCCGCTGAGATCATCTTTCAGTTCAAACTCTGGTTAAAGTCACATCCTATCGGACGTGTCACTGCGTCCGACGGAAGCTACATACTGGCAAACACGCATGAACTGATCCCTGGTGTCGGCTACATTTCTAAAGAACGGATGCCGGGTATTCCGCCGCGCGAGGCAATCCTTGCGCCCGACCTTGCAGTCGAAGTGAAATCGCCGACGGATAGCAAGCGCGAGATGCACCAAAAAGCGGAACTCTATCTTGCACACCGCACAACGATCGTTTAGTTGGTGTTTCCGGACACGCAGATTGTAAGAGTCTACATGGCAGATCGCGATGAGATTGAAGTCGGAATCGATGATGTGCTGCCAGGGTTTACGCTGGCGGTACGGGCGCTGTACGAGCAGGCAGAAAGTTATCTCATGGCAATTCAATGATTGACACCGCTGGCTTTGTCTCATATCCCAATCGCCACAACCCGAAGTAATGCTCGGCATTGTCCGGGCTGACACACGGACTCGGATAACAAGTGCGGTCGATAGAGAAGTCAAATGCCGTCCAGATCATCCAGCCTGCCAGCTCGTACTGACCCGCGAAGTGGATAATTTCACCGATGGTGCGCGCCTGATCGTCCTCGCTCATGCGCTGCGTACTGTAGCCAAATTCCTGTAACAACATCGGCTTATCGGTTGCGGCATACGTCGCTTCTATCCGTCCGATCAGCGAAGCAGCGTCGCCCCAGTGATGAAAGCTGACGAAATCGACAAACGAGATCGTCGCTTCCTGATCGGTAAACCAGCCTGCCGTCACCAGATGATTCGCGTCCAGGCTGCGAACGTGTGCTGTTGCTGCCTCTGCCCATGCCAGAACCTGCTCGCGCGGAAAGCGGATATTCGCAGCATTATTGGAGCCGTAATCAATATCGCCCTCGTTGCGGACATCCCACGCAAAGATCGCGGGTTCATCACGATAGCGCTCAACGAGAAAGGCGCGTTGGGCGCGCGTATGCACCGGATCATCGTACAGCGGGTAGTCACTTAAATCCGGCAGGTCATGCAGCGTCAAATTGACATACATCCCGCGCGCAGTCGCCAGCGCCATCACACCATCGAGGCGCGCGAACGCTTCTGGTTGCGGCACAGCGCCGCTGCCGGGACATTGGAACAATGCGTCGTGCCAGAGGAACAGCCGCAGCGCATTGATGCCGTGCCTTTGCAATAGATCTAACTCTACAGCCACTTCAGCCAAATTGGTCTCGGTCAGGAAGCGTCGCCAGGGGTAATGTTGTGGATAGTAGTTGATGCCGCGTATCGCCAGCGGCTGCCCGTTGACGACAAACACGCGTCCCTGTGTACGCACAAAATCGCCAGTGCCGACAGGGGTGTAGGCGGGCAAAGCAGCATTGGCAGCCGCGATTTCGGCATCCGTGCAGACGGCAAGCGGCGAGCGTACCTCTGGCGTGACTGCGAGCAGCGGCACGATCATCGTTATAGCTGTCAGCACCAGTCTGGCAATCAAAATCATGTTATCCACCCCCGCTCGCGACACGCCGTTAGCAGCACCTCGCCCGCCGCTGCCACATACGCATCAATCTCCGCCTGCGATAGATAGTGATACGGGCGCTCCAGACTGAACGTGGGCGAGCGATAGTAGGCGAGTATCTTCTCAATGTTCGTCGTCAGCAGTCCGGGTGGCAGGTAATCAAGATAGTCCGGCACGCGCTCGATGTAGCGAAAGCGTGACCAGTAAACGCAGCCAGGATGATCGCGCAGGTACAGGAAGTCCAGCCCGTACCAGTCCATCTTGATTTCGCGTGCGGTTGGGCTGTCCGGCTGCGTCGCTGCCTGGTACAACGGCGTGCGCTTCTTCGGCTGCCACACGCGCTCATCCCACTCCTGATCTGCCAGCAGGTGCAGGTAATAGCCGATGTGAAAGGCTTTTTCCGGCAGCACAATATTTGAGCGTTTCAGATAGCGCTGGTAGTAGGCGTCCACATCGTGATGACGACGGGCGGTATGCCAGTGCGTAATCTTCTTCGGCGGCTCATAGCCGCGCCCGTCCTGCTTCGGCGCCCCTGCGTCCGGCGACACGCTGCCTGCCAGGAACGAATCGACATCCACTGACAGCCCACACGCCATCAGATACTCCGCCAATCGCAAATGGGTGATCCAGGTCGCCATCGCTGCCTCCCCCTGTGCATGGGCGCATTGTAGCACAGCGGCACACGGCAGCAGGTCCTGAATGAAGCGTGTGTACCAGGAACTATCCTCAATAGGGAACTGTGGAGCATGTCCGCTCATGCGATGTCCATTACAGTGAACGAATAACAGAGGAATTCCCTATGCAGATGTTCTTTGACAGCGAGTATGACATCTGGCGGGTTATCGTCGTCGGGGTTATGCGCATATGTCGCCTTAATCGTGCTGCTGCGTATCTCCGGTAAACGAACACTCTCCAAAATGAATGCCTTTGATCTGGTCGTCACCGTTGCACTGGGTTCGACGCTGGCAACCGTCCTGCTTTCAAAGGATGTCGCCCTGCTGGAAGGGATCACTGCATTTGTGGTGCTGATTGCAATGCAGTTCATCATCGCCTGGCTATCGGTCCGTTCCAGTACCATCCGCCGCCTGGTAAAATCAGAACCAGCATTGCTGCTCTACCAGGGAGAATTTCTGCAGGCCGTGATGACCCGCGAACGGGTGACAGAGGATGAAGTACGTGCGGCAATACGGTCGCAGAGCATAGGCGCAGTGAATCAGGTTGCGGCGGTGGTACTGGAAACGGACGGCACGTTCACCGTCATTTCAACGACCGACAATGCAATGACCGCGCTCAAGGGTGTACAGCATCATCTATCGGGCGATGAGGATTAGGTCATGGATGGACTCACCGCCTTGTCCACACGCCTGGAGGCTATAGCGGAAGACCTTATCAACCTGCTCCCCAACCTCCTGCTCGGTCTTCTGGTCTTCTGGCTCATCTACCTTTTGAGCAAACGGATACGCGCTGCTGTGACGTTTGTCATGCAGCGAAGTGGACGGTCCCGCAGCGCAGCATTGGTCTTTGGGCGTTTGACGCGCTGGGGAATAGTCTTCGGCGGGGTGCTGATCGCGCTGACGATTATTTTGCCATCGTTTAATCCCGCCCAGCTGATCGAACTGCTGGGCATCAGCGGCGTTGCCATTGGCTTCGCCTTCCGAGACATTCTGCAAAACTTCCTCGCTGGAATCCTATTGCTGCTGACCGAGCCGTTCAAAATCGGCGATCAGATTATCGTTGGGAACTACGAGGGAACGGTTGAAGATATTCAGGCACGGGCGACCTATATCACAACCTACGACGGACGGCGCGTCGTTATACCCAATGCCACTCTGTTCACCGACTCAGTGACGGTCAATACAGCCTTTGAGCGTCGCCGAACCGAATACGACGTTGGCATCGGTTACGGCGACGACACCGAAAGTGCCAGGTCAATTATGCTCGAAGCAATGCGCGGCGTCCCTGGCGTACTGCCCGAGCCAGCACCTGATGTCATCGTCGTGGAACTCGCACCCAGTTCTGTCAATTTGCGTGCGCGCTGGTGGTCGGCGTCGCGCCGCGCCGACATTCTCGATATTCAGGATCAGGTCATCACCGCCATCAAGAAACGCTTGCTTGAAAATGGCATCGACATCCCATTCCCGACACAGCACATGCTCTTTCACGACCAAACCGAAGAAACCGATGGCGACCGCGCGCGCCAGCGCGAAGGCTGGCCCGCAGGTCATAACCCTCCGCCGAAACCCCGCCGCATTGCAGATGCTTTGCTGGAGCGGCGGGTGCGCAAGCGCAGCAAGAAACAGGTGCAGCGGACAAACACAACCGGAGTCAATCCATGAGAAGTCGCCTGCATGTGTTTTGGGATGACCTGCGCGCAAGTTACTGGTTTATTCCAGCGCTGATGGCTGTGTTCGCACTGCTGACGTCAGTCGTTACCATTCGGCTGGATGAAGGCGTTGGGCGTGAGCTGCGCTGGGTCACAGGGTTGGTCTACGTCGATAGCGCAGAGGGCGCGCGCGCGGTGCTTTCCACAGTCGCCAGCTCCATGATCACTGTGGCGGGTGTCGTCTTCGCGCTGACAATGGTGGTGTTATCGCTGAGTTCGCAGCAGTACGGACCGCTTGTGTTGACGCACTTTATGCGCGACCGAGGCAATCAGATAGTCCTTGGCGTCTTCACGGCAACCTTCCTCTACTGCCTGCTCATCTTAAGAACGATACGCGGTGGCGAAACCGATGTGTTTGTGCCGCATATTTCGGTGCTGGTCGGCTTGGTCCTGGCGGTGGCGAGTCTGGCAGTGCTGATTTACTTCATCCATCACATCGCCCGGACCATCCAGGCGCCGAACATCATCGCTCGCATCAGCGATGAATTGAACGATAAGATCGACCATCAGTTCCCGACGAAAGTCGGAATAGAAACTGACCAAATCATCCACTGTGACCACTCTCCCCGCTAAAGCGGGAAGCTTCTCAGGCTACGCATGACCTCACGGTCTACGTTCGCGCCTGACGGCTCAGTCCAAGCCGACTTGCGTGCTAAAGACAAGATGTTCAGTGCCGCGTTCACATCGCGGTCGAGTTGTAAACCGCAGTGAGGGCAATCGTGGGTTCTGACGCTCAAGTCCTTCTCCACAACCGCACCACAGCCGCTGCACATCTGCGAGGTGTAGTGGGGCTTCACGGCAAGCAGCTGCGTACCAGCACTCTCAGCCTTGTACGTCAGCAGCTTGCGGAAGATCCCCAACCCCGCGTCATGTGCGCTCAAGGCAAGGTGTTCGTTGCGGGTCATGAACGCGAGCTTCATGTCCTCGATTGCGATCACATCATAGGTATCGACAAGGTGGTTTGTGACCTTCTGCCAGAAGTCGCGCCGCCGCCAAGCGATGCGCTCATGCAGACGCGCCACCTGCTGCGCCGCTTTGCGACGACGGTTGCTGCCCCGTTTGCGTCGCGACAATCTGCGCTGCGCCACGCGCAACTCCGCCTGCGAGGTGCGCAGCCAACGCGGGTTGTCCAGCGTCTGTCCGTCGCTGAGTGCCAACAAACTGTGCAAGCCGATGTCGATGCCGACTTCCGGCTGCGGCTGACAGCCGTAACGCACGTCTTCACACTGGACGCTCAGGCAGACGAACCACTTGCGTCCGCTGCGCTTGATGTTCGCCTGCTTGATGACGCCTCGTTGCGGCAGTGGACGATGCAGCTTGACTTTAATGTCACCGACGTTTTGGACGTACAACGTCGTCTGCGCCGCAGCGTTCAGCTTGCAGCCATCGCCGTAGGTGTAATCGAGACTGTCGAAGCACTGCGCAGACTTGAAGCGCGGATGTCCCGGCGCTTCGCCTGCCTTCAGCCGACCAAAGAAGCGGTCGTATGCCTTGTCTACGCGCCGCAGCAGGTGTTGCAGGCTGCTGGCGTTGAGCAGAATACCTTCTTGCTTGCGCCACTCGCGGAAGTAGTCCCACTGCGCTAGGGCCTTGATGCCTTTGCCCGTCGCCTGATAGCGCAGCTTGCACTCCGCCAGCGCGCCGTTGTAGACCTCGCGCCCCTGCTCAAGCAGTGTCTCCAGCGCGCGTATCTCGCCCTTGCGCGGGTACAGGCGATATTTGTAGGTGCGGATCAGTGCGGTATCATAGGACATGCTGCGACTCCAGTTAGTCGTAGAGCCAGTGGGGATTGCCGTCCCGCGACTGGCAACGCGAACTTTAACGCACTTGAGTCGGGGAGGCAAGGCGCATTCCCCACCCGGCTTTAGCCGGGTGTCCCCTGCGCCAATTTCTATGGGTGATCCAGGTCGCCATCGCCGCCTCTCCCTGTGCATCGGCGCATTGTAGCACAGGGGGTTAAGATGCCGCCTGAAGCCTCTTCTGCGCTCAGAAAGCCTATCATAAAGCTATCAAAAGGCGATTCTCGCTTTTTATGGGCTAGTCACAATTCGTAATAAATCCTAAAATCGTAAAGTGTCGATATTCCCCTTAGACACCAACAGGTTACGGGAGACGCTTTAATGCTCAGTAATCAGATTCAGACTCCGCCCCACGAAGTTCCGCTGCTGCCCGGCGTCCCGCTGCTCGGCTCCATTCCCGATGTGCTGCGCAATTCCGAACAGTTTTTCCGCAAGGCGCTCAACACCGGTCATCCGATGGTGCGCATTCGCCTGGGTCCGGTCACAGGTTATATCGTCAACGACCCGCAGTATTTCAGGATGGCGTTGCAGGACAAATGGCGCAACTATATCAAAGGCGGCGGTGTTTGGGACACGCTGCGCCAGATGTTGGGCAACGGCGTAACGGTGAGTGAGGGAGAGTACTGGCTACGCCAGCGGCGGCTGTTGCAACCCGCCTTCCATCGCAAGCACTATGCCAGCATCGCAGATTTGGCGTTATATGACATCGAACTGACAGCGCAGCGCTGGCAGGCAGCCGCCGCCAGTGGCGAGACGATGGAACTGCTGCAGGAAATGCACGAGATGATGCTGCGCGTGACCGTGCGCACCATGTTCAGCCAGGGCATGTCGTCAGAAGAGGCAGTCGAATTTGGACATCGCTTCGTCGGCGCGGTCAAATATCTCGAACCGCGTTCGTACCTGTTCTTCGTGCCCAAGAGTTTCCCATTCCCCGGCAAAGCGGATTTTGAAGGCACGATGGCGCTGATGGATCGCATCATCTACCGCATTATCGGCGAGCGCCGCGCCAATGGCTCCGATGCCCAGGACTTACTGGCGCTGCTGCTGGATGCGACGGATGAAGATACTGGCGAGAAGATGACGGACGTGCAGCTGCGCGACGAAGTGATCGGTATCTTCCTGGCGGGGCATGAGTCGTCTTCGACCGTGCTGATGTGGCTGTTCACGCTGCTCAACGATCACCCCGAGGTCGAAGCGCGCATGATCGAGGAGTTGAACCGTGTGCTAGGCGGGCGCGCACCAACGATGGCGGATTTCGCCAACCTGCCCTACACGCGCATGGTCGTTGATGAAGCACTGCGCATGTACCCGATTGTGTGGATGGTAACGCGCACGGCGGTCGAAGCGGATAAGCTGGGCGATTACGCCATTCCCAAAGGCGCGCTTCTGTTCTTCAGCTACTATCACACCATGCGTCATCCAAAGTACTGGGACAATCCCGACAAGTTCGACCCGGAACGCTTCGCCAATGGCTCGCCCGGTCCGCACTACCTGCCGTTCGGAACCGGACCGCACCTGTGCATGGGGCAGCACCTGGCGGTGATGGAGATCATGCTGGTGGCGGCGACCCTGGTGCCGCGCTTCCGCGTGCGTGTGCAGCCGCTCGAAGGCGAACTGGTGCCGCGCCCGCGCGTGTCACTGCGCCCGAACCAGTCCGTGCCGTTCAAGGTTGAGCTGCGCTAAGACAGATGGGGGCAGGATACATCCATCCTGCCTCTGCACTCTCATCTGCACCCCGCATTCGTTACTTATGGCGACATCCCCCATTCCCCAGCATAATTATGATCCTGTAGAAGTTTCTATTCGTGAAAGAAAAGGATTATCTCATGGCGGCGAACATCCACCCGGATGCTATCAAGACATTGGTGAGTGGGGATCATGGCGCACCTTACGATATCCTCGGACCGCAGCAGGTGGGTGCGAAAGAAGTGAGTGTGCGCACGCTGCGCCCCTGGGCATACAGCGTCACGCTGGTAGAGGAAAACGGCGCACAGCATAACATGCAGCGCATCCACGATGCAGGGCTGTTTGAAGTGACGATTGCCGGCAGAAAAGAAACACTGAAATATCATTTTGAGGCGCGCTCGAACGGCAGCACAGTCGATGTCTATCACGACCCCTACGCCATCCCGCCGCAGTTGGGCGAGCTTGATCTACACCTGCTGGCAGAAGGCAAAGACCTGCTCAGCTACCGCAAGCTGGGCGCGCACATCCGCGAAGTCGAAGGCATGAAGGGCGTACATTTCGCGGTGTGGGCACCCAACGCCTATCACGTCAGCGTCATTGGCAACTTTAATCGCTGGGACGCGCGCGTGCATCCGATGACGATGCGCGGGCAGGGCTTCTGGGAACTCTTCATCCCTGGTGTGGAAGAAGGCGCAGTGTACCGCTACGAAGTTCGCTCGCGCAATCTCGGTTGGCGCGGCGAGAAGAGCGACCCGTATGCCTTCTTCAACGAAGTCCGCCCGGCAAATGCTTCCGTCGTCTTCGACATCGAGCGCTACCAGTGGAACGACAGCGCGTGGATGGCGAAGCGCGCGGAAAGCAAAGTGCTGGCGCAGCCGATGAGCGTCTATGAAGTCCATCTTGGCTCATGGCGTCGCAGCGCAGATGGGCAGTGGTTGGGTTACCGCGATGCCGCGCACGAACTCGCCACCTACTGCAAGGACATGGGCTACACGCATATCGAGTTGATGCCTGTCGCCGAGCATCCGTTTGACGGCTCGTGGGGCTACCAGGTCACCGGCTACTTCGCGCCGACCAGCCGCTACGGCGACCCGCTCGACTTCAAGTATTTTGTCGATCATCTGCATCAGAACGGCATTGGCATCATTGTCGATTGGGTCCCCGCCCACTTCCCGAAAGACGGTCATGCGCTGGCATACTTTGACGGTACGCACCTGTACGAACACGCCGACCCGCGCCAGGGCGAACATCCCGACTGGGGGACACTGATCTTCAACTTCGGGCGCAACGAGGTGCGCAACTTCCTGCTCTCGAACGCGCTCTTCTGGCTCAATGAGTATCACATTGACGGGCTGCGCGTGGACGCCGTATCGTCCATGCTCTATCTCGATTTCTCGCGCAAGCAGGGCGAATGGATCCCTAACGAGTACGGCAGCAACGAAAACCTGGCGGCGATCAGCTTCCTGCGCGAGTTTAACGAAGTCGTCCACCGCGAAGCACCGGGCGCGATCACCGTCGCGGAAGAATCGACCGCCTGGGCAATGGTTTCGCGCCCGACCTATGTCGGCGGCTTGGGATTTACGTTCAAGTGGAACATGGGCTGGATGCATGACACGCTCGAATATTTCCACAAAGACCCGATTTACCGCCGCTATCATCACGGCATGATCACGTTTTCGATGATCTACGCCTTCAACGAGAACTTCGTGCTGGCGCTTTCGCATGATGAGGTGGTGCATGGCAAGGGGGCGCTGCTCGACAAGATGCCCGGCGACATGTGGCAGCGCTTCGCGAACCTGCGCACGCTGCTCGGCTATCAGTACATGCACCCCGGCAAGAAGCTGAACTTCATGGGTGCGGAATTTGGGCAGTGGCAGGAATGGCGCTTTGCGCAGAGCCTCGACTGGCATCTGCTTGAATACCCGATGCATCAGGGTATCCAGCACTGGGTGCGCGATCTCAACCACGTCTACAGCGAACAACCCGCACTGTATGAGCATGACTTTGACGCTGCGGGCTTCCGCTGGGTGAGCGTAAACGATGCCGATGGCAGCACGCTGGCATTCCTGCGCTACGCCGATGATCCGTCGGATTTCGTGCTAACGGTGTGTAACTTCACGCCTGTGCCGCGCCAGGAGTACCGCGTTGGTGTGCCAGAGGCGGGCTTCTACGCCGAGCTGCTCAACAGCGACGCAAATGTCTATGGCGGCAGCAACATGGGCAACGCAGGCGGCGTGCAGAGCGAGGAAATCGAGGCGCATAACTTCCCGAACAGCATCAACCTGGTGCTGCCGCCGCTGGCAATCGTAGTGCTGAAGCTGAAGCGATAGTTAAATCTGTATGTATTTTTCTCGCTTCAGCCAATCCAGTCCCAGATACAGCCCTGAGACCGTCGTCGCGGCGTGAATGCGTCCGTCGCGCATCATGTCTTCCAGCTCGGCAAGCGTGAAGGCGTGAACGCGGATCTCTTCGTTGTCGTCCAGGTCTTGCTCTGCCACGCGCGTCGCGTTCGCCGCCACGACCAGATACATGCGGTGCGACAGTCGCGCCGGGCTGATCGACAGCGCGCCGAGCAGGTGAAAGATCGGCGCGTCGTAGCCGGTCTCTTCGCGCAGTTCGCGCCGCGCTTCGGCAATCGGGTCAGCGTCGGGGGCGTCAAATAGCCCGCCAGGAATTTCGAGCGTGACTTCGCCGATGCCGTGCTTGTACTGCTCCACGAGCAGCACGCGCTGGTCGGTTGTGAGCGCGACGACGCAGGCGACATGATTTTCGACGACGACGTTGTACTCATCGACCGTGCGTCCGTCGGGCAGCCGACAGCGATCCTGACGCACGGTGATCCAGGGGTTCTCCAGCGCAATCTTCGATTCGGTGATCTGCCATGCTTGCATGTGATGTCCTCAATTGAGTTTATTGTCTATTGTAACACTCCCCCACTTGCTCCTTCTCTATAGATGTCGCTACAAACTTACCGACCCTCTAATATACAAAAAGCATTCTACCCCGCACGCGGACGCCTCATGAGGCGTCCCTACATTGATCCTCCGATTAGCACCCCGCCCCAATCTGTGCCACAATCGCGTGCATCTATATGTTTCTTTGCGGAGATGATGGATGAGCGAAAATCTTTCTTTCCCGCCTGACTTCCTGTGGGGGACGGCGACAGCTGCTTACCAGATCGAAGGCGCGGTTGATGATGACGGGCGCGGCGCAAGCATCTGGGATACGTTTGCGCACACACCCGGCAAGATCAGGGACGACGTGACGGGCGATGTCGCCTGTGACCACTATCGCCGCTGGCGTGACGACATCGCCCTGATGAAGGCGATTAACGTGCGCGGCTACCGCCTGTCGATTGCCTGGTCGCGCATCTTCCCCGAAGGGCGCGGGCAGGTCAACCAGCGCGGCATCGACTTCTACAGCCAGTTGATCGACGAGCTGCTGGCAGCGGGCATCACGCCGTTCGTCACGCTCTACCACTGGGATTTGCCACAGGCATTGCAGGACAAAGGTGGCTGGCTGCGGCGCAGCATCAGCGACGATTTCGCCATCTATGCGGATACAATTGCCCGCGCGCTCGGCGACCGCGTGAAGCACTGGATCACGCTCAACGAACCCTGGGTCTTCTGCTGGCTCGGCTACGGGCGCGGCATCCACGCCCCGGGGCTGACCGACGACACGCCCGCCCAGCCGCTGCTGGCGTCGCATCACGCGCTGCTGGCGCACGGCGCGGCGGTCGGTGCGCTGCGCGCCGCCGTGCCGGATGCGCAGGTCGGCATTACGAACATCTATACGCACAGCACGCCTGCGACTGGCAAGGCGGCAGACCTGGCGGCTGCGGCGCGCTTCGATGGCTATTTCAATCGCTGGTATCTCGATCCGGTCTTTCGTGGGCATTACCCCCAGGACAAGGCGGAAGAATGGGCGGATCACATGCCCGATATTGAAGCAGGCGACATGAAGCAGATCGCCGCGCCGCTCGATTTCCTGGGCATGAATTATTATACGCGCATGGTCATCGCTGACGACCCGGAGCGCCCCGGCGTCGCCACCGTCAGCATCCCGCAGCCGGGCGAACCGACGGCGATGGACTGGGAGGTTTATCCGCAAGGGCTGTACGAGGGGCTGAAGTGGCTGCACCGCGAATATGCCCCGCGCGCACTGTACATCACCGAAAATGGCGCTGCCTACGAAGACACGCTCACAGCCGAAGGCGCAATCCACGATGCACAGCGCACCGCCTATCTGGAGGCGCACTTCGCGGCGGCGTCTCATGCGCTGAGCGATGGTGTGCCGCTGAAAGGCTATTTCGTCTGGTCGCTGATGGATAACTTCGAGTGGGCGGAAGGCTACAGCAAGCGCTTTGGCTTGTATTATGTCGATTACACCACGCAGCGCCGCATCCTCAAAGACAGCGGTGCATGGTTTGCGAAGATTGCCAGCGCAAAGGGATAATGCACAATCAACTTCACCCACGTCCCCGCTCTCGTAAACGGAGAGAGGCGCACAGATCGACTCCAGTGAGATTGATGTGGGGTGAGGTACATGAAGAAGGAAACATTCGTTATGCTCGAACGCATTCTCGGACCGCTGCCACCCTGGTCCAAACGCAATCACCCGCTGCTCAACTATGAACTGCGCGCCAAAGGCACGAAGCGCCGCCGCTGGCGCGTGGTGCTGGCATACGCGCTGCTGGTAATCGTGCTGCTGGCGGTCGGAGTCATCGTCGCCACCCAGCTCACGCAGCAGCCGCTTTCGCCCAACATCAGCGAAAGCCTGAGCCGCATCCTCTACGCGCCGGTCATGATCCTGCAAATTGTCCTCATCATCAGCGCGCTTTCGCTGACGACAGGCGCGATTGGCGAAGCGATCCGCAAGCAGCAGTGGGACAGCGTGCGCGTGACCGAAGGCGGCGCGGGCATTGCGCTGCGCACGCGCTGGGCGTCGATCTTTTACCGCCTGCGCCCGCTGCTGCTGCTGGTGCTGCTGGCGCGATTGGCGCTGATCATCCTGCTGCTGTGGGACTTGACGGCGTTTCAAGGCGAGTATCTCGACTTGCTGACAGCGGGCATCACGCCCAACCTGTCGCTGATGATCGGGGACATCGATCTGGGGCTGCCAATCAGCGTGCTGCTGCTGTCAATGATGCTGACGGCGGGAATCCTGCTGCCGCTGACGACGCTGGCGCTGGATGCAGCGTTCGGCTTGCTGCTCTCGACCTTCGTGCGCCAGCGCACGTACACCGCGCTGATCCAGTTCTTACTGGTTCTGCTGCGGCTGGCGGTGATGGCAGCGCTCGGTTACGCGGCGTGGCAGTTCATCATCGGGCAGTTGGCGCTCGGCGAAGGGGTATCGTTCATGCTCATGTTCGGCTTCGGCGCGCTGGTCGATTGGGGCTTGTACTTCCTGCATCTCGGCAGCTACGGCGAATTATGGGCGCTCGTGCCGTATGGCGTGCTGTTGAGTCTGGCGCTGGTGGCGTTCGCACTCTTGCAGGCGTTCATCGCCAATCGGCTGCTGCTGTGGGCAATTCATCGCGCGCAAAACAAAGGATAATAAGATAGATGATCCGTTTGACCATTCTCTACAACCTGCCGCCGGACACTGATGAGGCGGAATTTCTGCGCTGGCGGCTGGGCGAACATCAGCAGGAAAACGCCAGCGTGCCGGGCGTGCTGCGTACCGATTTCAGCCGCATTGATGAGCAGTGGACTCTGGCAGGCGTGCAGCCGGGCGCGCCCTATCGCTTCATGACAGTCGTCGATTTTCCGGATCGCGCCAGCTTTGAGGCGGGGTTTCTATCCGAAGAAGCACAGACAAAGCTGCGCCAGGACATCAAGAGTATCGACACACCGCTGTTTCTGATCAGCGAAGTACTCGTGTCAACGTAATCGAAACAGCCCTACCGTCACCCTCGTCTGCGTCGGGTCTGCCAGCAGGCGCAGCGGCGCGAGATCGGGGAACGAGTACCAGCCTGTCACGACCGTGTATTCGCCCGGCGGGGCGTCGTCAGGCAGCGTGAGCGTGACGGCTTCGGCGCGCGTTTCGCCCGCTGCGACTGCGCCCAACGGCGTATCGTCCTGCACGACGAGCTGCCCGTCGGCATCCAGCACATGGACAAAGCGCACTGCGTCGGGCGTGATCGCTGCGTCAAACTGCCACCACAGCCAGGCAGACACACTGCGTTCATCGTCCGCGCGTGGGGCGATCTGCGCACCGCCGAGCCACACGCCGCGCTCGAACCCGGACACATCGCCAAACGTACCGTCCACTATTGTCCCGATCTGAAGTTCGTCCAGCGTCACCGATCGGCAGACGGTTCCCGGCAGCAAACGCAGCGGACACGGCGGCTCCAAATGCAGGGCTGCCGTGTAGAAGCCGCTATCCGTCAGCGGCAGCGGCACACGGATCGGTGCGCCGTCCGCTGCGCCGCGCCAGACGACGCGCCCGTCGAGCGTGAGCGACAGTGCTTCGCCATTTCCGCGCGGCGTGACCGTATACAGCGCCCAGCCGGGCGCTGGCGTATACAGATATGTCTGGTGCTGGCGTTCGAGCGCAGCGGGCGCGTTGTCCGTCAGCGAGGTCGTGAACTGCGGCGCATCTGCCTGTAGCGTTTCAAAGATCGCTACGCGCTCATCGACATAGATCGGCTCACCCAAGCGCGCGCGGATGGCGTCCAGTTGCGCGGCGTCTTGCAGATAGCCCGTCTGCACGATCACGATGTCTGCCCCCGCTGCCCGCAGCAACGCCGGATCGAGCGTATCTTGCAGCAGCGTCAGCAGCGCCGGATCGACAGGCGTGCGCCGCGTGACATGCCCGGCGATCAGCGGCTGCTGGTGCAGTGTTTGCAGATACAACGCCTCTTTCGCCGCCACCAGATCATCCCAGGGGATCATGAAGATCGCCCGCACGTCCTCGCGCTCGCGCAGTGCGCTCACACCCGGGTCTGCATAGGCGGGCGTGGTCGGCAAGCCGTTGAACGTCTGGTAGTCAAACAGCAGCAGTGCGGCGCAGGCAATCGCCACGCTCCGACGCAGCAGAGGCAGCCGCACGCGCGCCAGCAGCCACGCCGCGCCAAACGCAGCCATGACTGCAATTGCCAGCCCCGCTGTCATATTGAAGCGTCCGGGCGTGCGCGCCAGCTCAAAAATCGGCAGCCCCTGCACAAACGCCCAGGGCAGCGCGACAAAACTGCGGTACCCATCGACGTTAAGCGCGACCGGTTGATCGAACAGCTTGAGCAGCGGACCGAGCGACAGCAGGTACAGCACTGCCGCCAGCGCCAGCCAGCCGCGCGCCGCCCGCGTCGTCCACACGCCGATCAATGCCAGCGCGCCGCCAATGACGCCGATGTAGCCCGCGCCCTCTTCCAGATTGACGCCCAAGACGCGATGTGTGTAATCAAGATTGCCGTAGACCGGATGCAGAAACGATGGCGTGACAGGCGCGAGCAAGTCGGCGCTGTAACGCACATCGCCGCCGTCATCGCTGTAGCTGCTCGCCGCACCGAACACGGGCAGCAGATAGATCGCCAGCACCAGCGCCGCTACTGCCCACGCCGCCGCCAGACGCGCCAACGCTCCCCATGCCCGCCGCCACAACAGACCGACGACGAAGAAAAGTGTGATCGGCACAACAGCGTAGATGATCTGGATGGTATGCGTGAACCCGACCAGCAGGAAGGCAACAGTCACAAGAATAATCTGTCGCCCTGTAGGGGCAGGATTCATCCTGCCGTCACCCTCATCCCCCAGCCCCTTCTCCCTCAGGGCGAAGGGGGGAACACCTGTCAGCCCTGCGCTCTTTTCAGGAGTAAAAGGGAACCAGAATGTTCCGAAAGTCCCTCTCCCTGAGGGTGAGGGATTTAGGGTGAGGGTTAACACCGCCCACGCATACAAGACCACCGTCCACTGGTGCAGCAGTCCGGTGTGCGCCGCACCCAGATGCGCGACGATGGCGGGGTACGCCAGAAAGACCACCCCGGCGACCAGTGCGGCATCGTCACGACGCACGAGCGTGCGGGCGAAGGCGAACATGAGATAGCCATTGAGCGCCAGTGACAGGAGCAGTTGCAGGTTATGTGCGGCAGGCAGCGGCAGCACCAGCGCGAACAGCCACGCCGGGAAGAATTGCAGCAGATGCGCCTGAAGCGTGAAGCCGTCCAGCCCGTTCGGGTAGCCGAGCAGCGGTTGAAAGAACAGCGGCTCGCCTGTCCGCAGCGCGTGCCCCCACCACCAGATCATGCGCGCGTTTTCGTAGGCATCGCCATACGGAAAGCCTGCGAAGTCGGTGCTGAAGTGCATCATCAGCGGGAAGGTGACGAGGATCGCCAGCAGCAGGTAGCCGCCGAAGATCAGCGCGTGGCGGACGAGCGGGCGCGTCATGGGGTGCTGAGTTCGATCACATCAAGCGCAAATGGCAGCGACGGACGGATCGGCAGCACCAGCGACGACTGGTCGAAGTTGGTCACATAGATACGACCGCTGTAGTACGCCACATCGCTCGCGCCGCGAAACAGCCCGGCGACATAATCGAGATCGCCATCCACCAACCGCGCCACGCCATTCTGCCCCAGCGCCGCGACATAGATCGCCCCATCCGGCGCGACGGTGATGCCGTCAAAGCCGGGCGGGAATTCGCGCGTACCATGCCGATAGAGGACTTCCGTCGCGCCTGTCACCACGTTGACCCGGAATAGTTCGTTCGCCTCCGCGTCGGCGATGAGAATGGTGTCGGTCGTGGCGTCGTAGGCGATGCCTGTCAGCGCCCGCGCTTCGACATCCGCTTCCAGCGGCGGCACCCACCACAACGCGCCGCCGTTCCCATCCGCCGCAAAACGCCAGACTTCGCCGCGCCCACGTTCGGTGATGTAGACATTGCCCTGCGCGTCAATCGTGATGTCGTCCGGTGCGATGAAGCCCTCGCTGTCGTTAATCGTCGCGAAGGCCGCGATCGTGCCATCTGGCGTCACGCGCCATAGCGCCCCGCCGCGTGTGCGTGGGTCAGCGTCGCCTTCGTCCAGCACCAGCAGGCTGCCATCCGCCGCCACTTCGATACCGGAGACCGAGCCGATCTGATCGCGGGTATTGGCGACTTCGCTTAACGTCCCGTCTGGCGCAACCCGCCAGACCACGCCCGTTGCGTAGCTGCCGGTATAGACCGTGCCATCGGGCGCGACGGCGACAGCGGCGGGGTAAGCGTTGTCATCGGGCAGCGCGACGAACTCGCGCACGTTCACGTCCGGCATCAGCGCTGTGCCGAGTGAGCGCTGGACGAACAGCGTCTGCGTGACCAGGTAGAGCGTCAGCGCGACCAGCAGGACAATCGCGCCGCCGAAGATAGCGATAAAGATGATGCGTCGCTGCCACTGCGGGAGCGACATCAAGCCACGAAACATAGAGGTATCAGCTTTCAGTTATCAGCTTTTTCGGAGTACAAAGTACAGAGTTTTGGATTTTGGGTGTTGTCATCAGATGCAACACTTTCTTCTGCGTTTTGCACTTTATACTCTGTACTTTTAGAAACGAAAGAAGCCGAGCGCGTAGCCGATGAGCAGCATAATCGCCCAGCCCGCATAGCCCGCCGCCAGCATCGGCACAAGTGACCAGCCCGCGCGAGCAGCGAAATACAGAATAGCAGTGAAGGCTAAGGCGGGGATGAGACCGAAGATTAAGCCGCGCGTGATCGGCACAAAGTCGGTTTGCTGAAAGGTGCTGCCGGACGAGATGACCCACAATGCCAGCGGGATATTGATGGGCATGGTGGCGAGGATGACCGCCAGCACGCGCGATTGGTCGCGCAGGACGGCAACCAGCAGAATGATGAGGATCGAGACGATGACGGGCAGCACACGCCCCCAGTCGATAGCCATAGCCACGCTTTCGGCAGGTAGCCAGTAGACGAAAGCACTATTCTAACGCAGGGGCGCGGGGAAAGAGAGCCGCAGTGAGCTGTTTTCTCGACGTCCTTCGCGCCTTTACGGTTCAAACGGAATTTAAACCGCAAAGCCGCAAAGGGCGCCGAGAAGAAGACCTCTCTGTGTCTGAGTTCAGTTAGCTGTGCGATTGGTGCTGACCTGTGCTGCACTCCAGGCAGCAACCGTCGTTTGTGCGGCGCCAAACAGCTTGACCGCTTCTTCAGGTGTGCCAAATTCGCCTGTCTGTTGTGTTGCAGCCATCAATTGCAAAATTTCCGTCAACTGCCCGCGCAGGAACAGTCGGTTCATTATCCGCATCATCCAGAACGGCGCGTGGCTTACCTGGACACCCGGATCCACCTTTGCGACATAAGTCTGCAGCGCTTGCTCAAACGTCAGTGCTTCGGGACCGCAGACAAAGAACGATCGATTCGTGCCAGGCATCTGATGCGCCTTGGAGACCATTTGCGCAAAATCACCTAGCGTGAGGAAGCGAATGGCGTGAGGCTGTACACCGAAAATCGATGCGCGTTTACCCTGCACAAAACGTGGCAGCATATCCGTGAAGTACGTTGGTCGAAAAATAGTGTAGGGGACGCCACTAGTGCGAATAGCTATTTCAGCATTCAATTTCGCGCGCTCGGCGGGAATGTACACGAAGCGCTCACTTACGAGATATCCAGACACATACGTTACATGGCGCACGCCTGATGCTGCCGCCAACCGCGCGACCCGTGCCGCTACCTGATGCTGCACTTGCTCCAGTGTCGCCGGGTGATGCCCGCTGGGTAGGCTGAGGTGAACGCCCGTCACGCCTTCAAGCGCTTGCTGGAGGGTGTGTTCATCCGCTATATCGCCCTGGATGTAAGTGAACTTATCGCCCAACTGTCCAACAGCCGCTGTACGGTCGCGTGTCAGAATACGAACGGTGTAGCCATCCCTTTGCAACTGCCTGGCGACCGGCTGCCCTGCGAAACCTGTAGCGCCGATAATGAGGATTATGGTGTTGCTATTCATGATCTGCCTCCTTCAGCATATACATCAATTTAGATATATCAATCTTGATATATATACGCAGGCTGCGTCAGGAAGTTTCAGGAAACTCAGACTCGATTTTTTGAATGGTTTCTTCGAGCCACTCGACATACAGGTGTTCAAACTTCGTGCCGAAATCGCGCACCGACTCCCATAGCAGTGCATCCCGTGCCAATGCGGGCTGTATCGCCACCTGTTGCTGTGCCAGAGCATGTGCATCTTCCTGATACAGCTTCAGTTGCGCACGGTGCAGATCGCGCTGAATGTGGAGTTGTTTAAGGATCGCTCGCTTGCCCGCCGCTGCTGAAAAGAACAGTTTGAGCAGCAGCGTATCTTTGACGAGACTGCGCTCTGTCAGCGGTTCGGCGAGCCATACGTGCAGCGCTTCTTTGCCGGCCGTCGTTAATTCATAGACACGGCGATCCGGGCGTTTCTCCTGTGCCTCAACGGTTGACACCACCCATCCATCCGTTTCCAGATCGCGCAATGTCATATAAATCTGGCTGAGGCGCGTGTGCCAGAAATGGGCAGCAGAGCTGCGAAAGTGATTTTCCAATTCATAGCCGGTCATGGGCTGGTAGCTGAGGAAGCCGAGCAAGGCATATTTGAGCATGGGACGCCCTGAATGAGAAGATGCACGCTTTCAGTGTAACGCAGGGGCGCGGGGAAAGAGAGCCGCAGTGAGCTATTTTCTCGACGTCCTTCGCGCCTTTGCGGTTCAAACGGAATTTAAGCCGCAAAGCCGCAAAGGGCGCCGAGGAGGATTTAGAGGTGATTGGGCAGTTACGGACGGCCGCCACCGCCGAAGCCATCGCTTGCGCCGACACTGTCATCCGCCAGGTCCAGCCCAATATCGAACGTCGCGACATACCCTGTGCTGACTTCGAGCGTTTCCAGTTCGTCCGCTTCCATCGGTACTAAGTCGAGTGTGAGCAGTCCGTCGCTCTGCCGGTAGATGTTGTCCTCGTCGTTGGGCGTATCAGGCAGTCCATTGCCTGCATAAGGTTGCAGCGCGTAGATTTCCTCGATCTGGTCCGGATCGAAGAAGAATTGCGATGTGAATTCGTAAGCGCTGGTGCTGTCCACATCCGCACGAATCTTGAAGTGAATATGCACCGCCCGCCCACGATACCAGCCCGGCACAATGGTGATGAACTCCGCAATACCGTTCTCGTCCGTCACCTGGAACCCGCGCAGCCATTGTTCATCGGTCGTATCAAAGCTGCGATCCTGCACACCCGAATAGACGCCCTCGGCATCACAGTGCCACACATCCACCTGCGCGCCTTCCAGAGGGCTGCACGCGCCGCCTGTTACTTCAGAGACGCGGTATCTCAGGCGCAGCGGAATCCCTTCTTTGATCATACCCGTTGCCGGATCAATACGAATATCCGAGCGATTGAGCTGATCATCAACAAAGTAGGGACCTTCAGTCAGTTCCGGGCGCACTACGCAGGCAGGCAGTGCCGTTGCCGTCGCGACGGGGGTTGCGGTCGTTTGTGCCGCAACCAGGCGCGGCAGGCTCAACCCGGCGACCAGCGCCACGCCCGAACCGCCCAACAGTGCCAGGATTTCGCGGCGGCTCAACACGCGCCCTACAGGTTTATCGTCATCATGTAATTCAGTCGTCATTGCGAATGTCTCCCAGGACATAGCTCATGCATCACTTGAAGATAGTACCGAGATATGAACAATTCGCATTGAGACTGTAAACAAATGGTAACGTCAGCGTGTTAGCTGCTGCTCACCATCGGCATCTTGTTGACCCACAAGCTGCCGCCCGCTGCCTGCTGCACCATGAACGCCGCCAGGTCTGCTCGCGAAATCTGCGTGCCGGAGTCCGCACCGACGTAGCCAACACGTATCTTGCCTGTCTTCGGACCATCCATCAGGCGCGGCGCGCGAACGACGATCCAGTCGCGGTCACTGTTGCGCACGATATCCACGCCGTCCTGCGAGTCCTTCAACACATCGCCCGCTGTCATCTTGAGCAGGAAGCCGAAGATATGATCGACCAGCTTGGGTTGATCCTGCGCATCGCGTACGCCCGCGCCCGTCAATGCCACATAGCGGCGCACGCCTTCCTGCTTCATCCCTTCAATGATATTGCGCTGTGCTGTGGCAAGCAGGTCTTTCGGTGAGCCTTTGACGGGACCGAGCGCGCTAATCACCACATCCGCGCCTTTGACCGCCTCGCGCACCTGCACAAGATTGGCGCTGTCGCCCTGCACGAACTTCAAGCGATCATGCTTGATACTGAGTTTCGCCGGGTCACGTACGAACGCCGTCACGCTGTGCCCCGCTGCCAGCGCTTCATCTACTACCAACCGACCGGTACGTCCTGATGCACCGAAGACTGTAATGTTCATCGTGTCGCCACTACTCCCGCTGCTACCTGATCCATCACCTTCTTTAACACATGTGCGGGCTGTGCTCCGCTAAGTGCGTACTGCTCGTTGAAAACGAACAGCGGCACGCCGCTCACGCCCAGTCGCACACCAAAATCCGCTTCTGCCAGTACTGCTTCTTCCGCCGCGCCGCTGGCAAGCTGCTGGCGCAACGACTCTGCATCAAGACCCTGTCCAGCCGCGATGCGCAGCAGCACTTCGATATCGCCCACGTTCTGCCCATGCTCGAAATAGGCATCGTACAGCGCGTCGATCATGGCGGTACGCTGCGCATCTGGCGTCAGCGCGATCAGGCGGTGCGCCAGCAGCGTGTTGGGCGCGTGGGTGATCGTGTCGAAGTTGAACGTCAGACCGACGCGCTTGCCCGCCTGTCGCGGCGCATCGAACCACATTTCGAGATCGGGATTACCGCCGCCTTTGGCACGCATGTAAGCCCGAAAGTCGTAGCCTTCAGCGGGGATGTCGGGGTTCAGGAAGAACGTCCGGTAACGGACCTGGACAGGTTCGCCGTTCCATTCAGCAAGGGCGGCTGCCAGGTTGCGCTTGCCGATCCTGCACCAGGGGCAAGCGATGTCGTGGTAGACATCAATCTGCATCGCGATACACACTCACTACTCTGCTTACGATACGGATACTACGATTTGCATTGTGCAGCTTTACAACCCTTTCTTCAAGTACGCAGCTTTTTCTGATATAGTATGAAAATCAGAGTAATGAAGAGGGGAATTATGGAGAAGTGTCCGGTAGAGACGACGTTGGAAGTAATCGGTGGCAAGTGGAAGCCGCTGATCCTGTTCTACCTGCTCGATGGCACACAGCGCTTCGGCGCGCTCAAGCGGCGCATCCCTGGCGTGACGCAGCAAATGCTGACGCAGCAGTTACGCGAACTGGAAGCGGAAGGCATTGTGCATCGTGAGGTGTACGCAGAAGTGCCGCCGCGCGTGGAATACTCGCTGACGGACAAGGGGCGTTCGTTGCAACCGGTGTTGGAGGCAATGCTGGCATGGGGCTTGGGACAACGGGCAGATGCACACTGAGAGTGCGTGTGCCGCAGACATGAGGAAGGGCGACCCGCTGCGCCGCCCCTACAGCACGGCATAAGGGCAAGAGCAAGGGGCTTAAGCCCCTTGTTTGGTGTCAGATGAACTTCGATAGCGCCTTACTGGCTGCGCGCCAGAATTTTGCGGAACTTGTATCCGTAGACGATCATGCCGCGATCGCCTTCAGTCGTCAGCTTGCGGGTGACCATCTCGACCCGATCCCCGATTTGCAGCGGTTGGTCGTCCAGATCGGTGATCTGCGTGGTGATGACGGGACCCTCGTCAAGCTTGACAAGCGCCAACACATATGGCGCTTGACCCTCGAAGCCTTCCGGCGCTTCCTGGATGACGGTGTAGCTGTAGACTTCGCCCGTACCAGCAAAGGCGAAGCGCTCACCGGGGATTTGGACATCGTGCCGTGTTTCCGCCATAAGCGAGACTCCTTAGCGGGTGGCGACAGCGACGACCATGTGTTCGCCAGTTTCGGTCGCTTTGACATCCTGCTTGCGCACTTCTGCAGCTGCGGGTGCAGGGCGATTTTGCAGGCTGATTTCGCCGTTTTCATAGCGGACACCTTCAAGCCGATAACGGAGGGACTTGACGCGCCAGTGACGTGAAATCTGCATGATATTCTTCCTTACTACCACTACTCATGATTGTTGGCGACTGCAACTTTGATTGTGCATTTTCGCACTTACACTTGAAATGATATGTAATATTTCCTGTCAAAACCTATCATGAGCCTTTATGGTAGCTATCATGACCTCTCACAAGCTATCGGAAAGCACGTTATATAGGCTTATAAATAACGATGCGGATTACGGCTGGCTGTCGATTATTTTTCTTCGCCCCGCACGCGCAACACAATCGTTTGTACTATTCGCCTGCCCCCTGCTCATGCTGCATACTCCCTGTGCGAACGTGCCAACTATATTGACGAATACTGTGCGTTCCAGTTGTGTCTTACATTCTTGCGTGAAAGCTTAAAGATGATTTCAGTGGGCATCGCGGGGTTCGCTACCTTCTTCCCCCGCCACATCCAGACGGCTGCTGAACTGGTGTCGCTGACGGGCATCCCCGAAGATGTGCTGCGCGACAAGATGGGCATCGTCCAGCGCCATATTGCCGGGGATGACGAAACGGTCACGATGATGGCATCGCAAGCCGCGCGCATGGCAATCGAACGCGCGGGCATTGCAGCGGACGACATCGGGCTAGTCATCTCGCACGGCAGCGAACATAAAGACCATCTCGTCTGGAACGCTGCTTCCAAGATCATGCACAACGTCGGCGCGGGCAACGCCTACGCTTTCGAGATGTACGCGCTGTGCGCGGGCGCGCCTATCGCCATGCACACCGCCCGCGCGCTCATGGCGACGGACGAACGGCTGCGTTACGTGCTGCTGGCGGCGGGCAGCCGCGAAAACGACCTGATCAACTTTGAAAATGAGCGCTCGCGCTTTATGTTCAACTTTGGCGCGGGCGGCGGCGCGCTGCTGCTGGAACGCGGCGCAACGCGCAACGTCATCCTCGGCGCGAGCGCCATCACCGATGGCAGCTTGTCAGAGACGGTCGTGCTGACGCAGGCGGCTGTGGGCGATGGTGCGCCCGCCGTTGTCGGTGAAGTCTCCGGTCGGCTGGATGTGACCGACACACGCTACATGGCGCAGCGACTCGGCGAGGTCTCGCTGCCCAATTTCATCCGCGTCATCCGCGAGGCGGTCGAACAGAGCGGCGCGTCGCTGGCGGATGTACGCTTCCTCGGCATCACGCATATGAAAAAGTCGTTCTATCTTGAAATCCTCCAGGCGATTGGCTTAACGCCGGAGCAGTCGGTCTATCTCGATCATTACGGGCATGTACAGAGCGTGGATCAGGTGTTGGCGCTGGAACTGGGGCTGGCGCAGGGCAAGATCCACGACGGTGATTTGATCGTGCTGGCGGGCGCAGGCACAGGCTACACATGGAGTGCGATCGCGGTGCGCTGGGGGGAGGCGTAAAGCCATGAACCCAATAAGACGATCAACGGACAGGGCATGCCCTGTCCCTACAAATGCCGATGATGCGTGTAGGGACAAGGCATGCCTTGTCCGCTTGAACGTGAGCGGGGGTGAGGTATGACCATCCTCGCGTCCGATTGGATCGCCTTCCACGCCGACCGCACGCCGGACAAGCTGGCGATGATCGACCAGGCGAGCGCGCGTCGCTTTACCTATGCCGAGATGGACGACCGCGCCGCCCGTCTCGCTGCTTTTTTCCGCGATGCATGGGGCGTGCAGCGCGGCGACCGCCTGGCGATTCTAGCGAAGAATTCGACCGAGTATTTCGAGTTTCAGTACGCCTGCATCAAGCTGGGCGCGCTCATGCTGCCGCTCAACTGGCGGCTGGCGGAGCAGGAACTTCAGTTTATCCTGCGCGACTCCGGCGCAGTCGGGCTGGTCTATGACGCCGAGTTTGCCGAGCGCGTACCGCCGCTGATGAATGCGCCGCTGGTGCATGGGTTGCAGATTGAAACCCTCACCCCAACCCCTCTCCCTCATGGAGAGGGGCTTAAGAAGACTCCTTTGCCCCCCTTGCCTCTCAAAGAGAAGGGGCTGGGGGGGAAGTTGCCCCCCTTATCCCTGAGGGAGAAGGGGCTGGGGGTTGAGGGTGAATACAAACAGGAGACACCGATCCCCAACACGTCCTACACAGACGCTATCGACTCCACCAGCGTGCGTGTCGAAATGTCGCCGCACACGACGCACGACGACCCGATGATGATCATGTACACGGCGGGTACGACTGGTCGCCCGAAAGGCGTGCTGATCACACACGGCATGATGTTGTGGAACGCGGTCAACATCACCACGCCGACCGGACTCAGCCATGACAGCCTGTTTTACTGCGTGCTGCCCACCTTCCACATCGGCGGATTAAATCTGTACGCCAACCCGCTGCTGCACCTGGGCGGCACCAACATCATCGCCCGCCAGTTCGACGCCGGGCTAACGCTGCAAACGCTGTCCGATCCGTCACTGCCCGTCACGCATATGTTCGGCGTGCCGTCGATCTATCTGTTCCTCAGCCAGCATCCCGACTTCGACTCGACCGATCTGTCGTCAGTCCATTCGTGGGGCTGTGGCGGCGCGCCGATGCCGGTGTCAGTGCTGGAGCAGTACGCGCAGCGCGGCATCATCATCCAACTCGGCTTCGGCATGACCGAGACCAGCCCGACCGTCTTCCTGATCGATCAGCACCGCGCGCTGGCGAAACCAACGTCGGTTGGCAAACCGCTGCAACACACGCGGGTGCGTGTCGTCCGCGACGATTTCAGCGATGTCACGCCTGGCGAAGTCGGCGAAGTCGTCATCAGCGGACCGAACGTCACACCCGGCTACTGGCAGCGCCCGGACGCCAATGCCGAAAGCTTCACGACCGATGAGCATGGGCAGCGCTGGCTGCATTCCGGCGATGCGGGGACGGTGGACGATGACGGCTGCATCTACATCGTTGATCGCTATAAAGACATGTACATCAGCGGCGGCGAAAACGTCTATCCTGCCGAAGTCGAGCAGGTCTTGTACCAGATCGACGGCGTGGCAGAGGCGGCTGTCATCGGCGTCCCGGACGCGAAATGGGGCGAGTGCGGCATGGCGATCCTTGTCCTCAAGCCGGGCTGCGCGATAGAGGCAGCCGCCGTCATCGCGCATTGCCAGGCGAACCTGGCGAAGTTCAAAGTCCCGCGCCACGTCGCGTTTATCGATGTGCTGCCGCGCAACGCCGCCGGCAAGGTGCTGAAGCGCGAGCTGCGAGAACAATTTATCAAATGAGGGAGTCTTTATGTCCATTCCGACGATACCTGGCATTACCGCAAAAATGATCAGCAGCGCACGGCTGACGACGCGCGTGCTGTTCAGCGGCGCAGATGATGGCATTCCCGTGCTGTTCATACACGGCAACGCCTCGTCCGCCACCTACTGGGAAGAGACGATGGTCGCGCTGCCTGAGGGCTATCGCGGCATCGCGCCGGATCAGCGCGGTTACGGCGATGCCGACCGCAGTGCCAAGATTGACGCGACGCGCGGCATGGGCGACCTTGCCGACGATGCGTTCGCGCTGCTGGACGCGCTCGGCATTGAGAGCGCGCATGTCGTCGGGCATTCGATGGGCGGCTCTGTCATCTTCCGCATGATGATGGACAATGCCGCACGCCTGCGCACGGTCACGCTCGCCGCGCCGGGATCGCCTTACGGCTTCGGCGGCAGCAAAGGCACAGACGGGCAGATGTGCAATCCCGATGGCGCGGGCAGCGGCGGCGGCATCGTCAACAAGACCTTCACCGAACTGATGGCGGCGGGCGACCGCAGCACGGACAACCCGCAGGCATCACCGCGCGTCGTCATGAACAGCTTCTACTGGAAACCGCCATTCAAGCCCGCTCGCGAAGAAGAACTGCTGTCGTCCCTCATGTCCGAGCATGTCGGTGAGCAGGAATATCCTGGCGACTCTGTGCCGTCCGCCAACTGGCCCTTCGTCGCGCCGGGCAAGTTCGGTCCCGCCAACGCGCTTTCGCCGCTGTACGCGGGCGATGTCTCGCGGTTGAACCACATCTCGCCCAAGCCGCCTGTGCTGTGGGTACGCGGCGCAGACGACCAGATTGTCAGCGATACGTCGCTGTTCGACATGGGCACGCTCGGCGCGTATGGCGTCATTCCCGGCTGGCCCGGCGCCGATGTCTATCCGTCGCAGCCGATGGTCAGCCAGTCGCGCGCGGTGTTGGAGGCGTACCAGGCGCACGGCGGCAGCTATCAGGAGCTTGTGCTGCCGGAAACCGGACACACGCCCTACATCGAACGCCCTGCCGAATTCAACGCCGCGTTTCACGCACACATCGAGTCAAAGTAACAAGTAATGAGGGTTTAGTCCAGATGAAGGCTTTTAACGCAGAGACGGAGAGATCGCAGAGGCTTATTGCTCTGCGCCCTTTGTGTCTCTGCGCCTCTGCGTTAAAAATGCACTCTGCACTTTGCACGCTGCACCAAAAAAGATAGCTGTCATTTGAAGAATGTTTTGGCGGTCTATGAGTAAGTCGATATTTGATGGTGCGTTTGACCAACTCGACCGCGCCATTCTGGAGGAATTACAGGTGAACGGGCGCATCAGCGTTGCGGATCTGGCGCGCAAGGTGTTCCTGTCGCCGCCCGCCGTCTACCAGCGCATCAAGCGGCTGGAACGCGCGGGCATCATCCGCCAGTATGTGGCACTCATTGACCGCGAAATGGCGGGGCTGGATGTGCTGTGCTTCATCCGCCTGAGCTTGCAGCAGCACAGCCGCGAGCAGTTAGATCGCATACGCAGCGTGGTCGAATCGCTGCCGCCGGTGCTGGAGTGTTACCACACGGCGGGCACGCACGACCTGCTGCTCAAGGTTGCCTGTGCGGATCACCGCGCACTGGAGCGTTTCATCAGCGACCACCTGATGACGCTGACGGGAATTGAGAAGATTGAGACCAGCGTTGTCCTGAGCGAAATCAAGTCCACGACGACACTGGTGTTGAAGTAAAGGGTGCGGCATGTACATTGGGGATTATCTGGGACGGCGCGCATTATACACCCCCGATCAACTGGCGGTCGTGGATGCAGGCAAAGTGCCGCACCGTTCTTTTACCTATCGCGAACTGAACCAGCGCGCCAACCGCCTCGCCAACTGGCTGCGTGATGGTGCGGGCGTGCAGCGCGGCGACCGCGTGGCGATGCTGGCGCATAACGGCGTCGAGTATCTCGATACGTTCTTCGCCTGTGGCAAGTTGGGGGCAACGCTTGCCGGGCTGAACTGGCGACTGCACTGGCGTGAACTGGCAGAACTGCTCGACAAAACGACGCCAAAGGTGCTGATCTATTCCGACGAGTTCAAAGCGACCATAGAGCAGATCGCAGGCAGCACCCAGGTGATTGACCAGTGGCTGCATATCGAAGGCAGCGGTATCGCCAACAGCCGTTCCTTTGAGAAGGTGATGATGGACTCGGTGCTGCGTCCGGTGACGACGGAAGACCTGAGCGAAGAGGACATCGCCTGCCTGATCTTCACGGGCGGCACGACCGGGCTGCCGAAAGCCGCGCAGATCAGCCACCGCATGATCGGATGGAACACGCTTAACACAATCATCCATGACTTGCAGCACGGCGACATCACCGTCAACACCTTCCCGCTCTTCCACACGGGTGGCTTGCTGGTCTATACGACACCGCTGCTGATCCTGGGCGGCACGGTTGTGCTGACGCGCAAGTTTGACGCCGAGCAGGTGCTGATGCTGCTGGAAGAGTACGCGGCGACGGTTTACGCAGGCGTGCCGACGACCTACCAGATGATGACGAAAGCAGCGAACTGGGCGGATGCTGACCTGAGCAACCTGCGCTTTTGCACGAGCGGCGGCGCACCGCTGCCCGTCGCGCTGATCGAGCAGTTCCGACGCGAAAAGGGCGTCGTCTTCAAGGAGGGATTCGGCATGTCGGAGTTCGGTCCGGGCGTGTTCGCGCTTGCGCCGGAAGATGCCGTCGCCAAGGCGGGCAGCATTGGGCGCCCCAACTTCTTCGTCGATGCGCGCATTGTCGATGAACACAACCAGCCCTTGCCGCCGGGGCAAGTTGGCGAACTGGTGCTGCGCGGTCCATCGCGCTCGTCCGGCTACTTCAACGATCCGGTCGCCAGCGCCGACGCCCTTGATGAAGAGGGCTACTTCCACACGGGCGATCTGGCGCAGATGGACGAAGGACACTACTTCTTCATCGTTGATCGCAAGAAGGACATGTACATCAGCGGCGGCGAAAACATCTACCCCACCGAGATCGAGCAGGTCATCTATCGCCATCCCGCTGTCGAAATGTGCGCCGTCGTCGGCGTGCCAGATCCGACGTGGGGCGAAGTTGGCAAGGCGTTCGTGGTCGTGCGCGCTGGTGAAACGCTGACTGTGGAGACGCTGCGCCAGCACATCCAGTTCCATCTGGCGGGCTATAAAGTCCCGCGCCATATCGAATTTCGCGCTCAACTGCCTGTCTCTGCGGCAGGCAAAATCCTCAAGCGGGCGTTGGTGGGCGAAACGCCGGAAGCAGCGGAGCAGCAAGCATGACGATGCAGATTGGCATGAGTGCCAGCCGTACCAAGACCATCACCGATGCCGACATTCGCGCGTTTGCGCAGGCATCCGGCGATATGAATTCTGTGCATCTCGACGAAACAGCGGCGGCGCGCAGTCGCTTTGGACGGCGCATCGCTCACGGGATGCTGACCGCCAGCGTGATTTCGGCGGTGCTGGGCAATGACCTGCCCGGCCCCGGCACGATCTATCTGGGGCAGGACTTGAAGTTCAAAGCGCCCGTCTTCATTGATGACACCATCACGGCGACGGTCGAACTGACCGCCTATCGTGAAGACAGGCGCATCGCAACCTTCCGCACGACCGTCACCAATCAAGACGGCGTCCTGGTGTTAGAGGGTGAGGCGGTCGTCATCGCTCCGGCGGCGACGTGACCGTTTTGCTTGAATGCAGTTTGGTTTTATTTTGGAGGAATGGACAATGCTACGGAAACTGGTTTTGCTGCTCGTACTTGCCTCGCTGGTGATCGGTATCGTCGCCGTCAACGCGCAGGAGGGCGAACCCCTCGTCATCGGTCTGTTGGTCGATCAATCAGGTCCGCTGACGATCTACGGTTATGAACTGGAATACGGCTTCAAGCTCGGCTTGCTCTACGCAGCGGGCGTAAACCCTGCGGACCATGACAACGATATGGACGCGGCGCTGGCGGCGGTCGAAATCGGCGGACGGCCCATCGAAGTCATCGTGCGCGATAACGCCAGCAACGCCGATACTGCGGCGAGCCAGGCGCGCGAATTGATCGAACAGGAAGGCGCGGAAATCCTGGTCGGCGCGCCGAGCAGCGGCGTCATGACGGGCGTGCAGCAGGTGGCGCTCGACTCAGACGTGATCCTGTTCGCGGCTCCGGCGGCGTCGCCCGCCATTACGGGCGCGAACTTCAACGTCAACACCTTCCGCGTCTGCCGCAACACGTTCCAGGACTTCCTGGCGTTTGCGCCTTACGCGACGGTGGAACTGGGGACGAACTTCGTCATTCTGGCGGTCGATAACGACTTCGGGCGTGCGTCAGCGGGCGCGGCGGGTGTGCTTGCCAGCGCGGGTATCACCTTCGTCAGCGAGCCAATCTTCGCGCCGCTGGAAACGACCGACTTTACGCCGTACCTGCAACAGGTGCTTGACAGCGGCGCGGACGCTGTACTGCCGATCTGGGCTGGCGACGGCTCGGTCACGCTCTTCCAACAGATCGCGGAACTCGGCGTGCAGGAGCAGATGGCGGTCGTGGCGGCGTTCAACTCGAACGACATCGTGGCGGTCAGCGATCCCAGCACCATCGGCAACATCTCGTGGATCGTCTATCACTATTCGTTCCCGGAGAACGAAATCAACGACTTCCTGGTCGAAGGCTATCAGGCGGTTTACAGCGACTTCCCCGATCTGTTCAGCGAATGCAGCTTTGCGACCGCGCAGGCATTGGCGCAGGCAGTGACGGAAACCGCAGGCGACACGCTGCCAGAGTCGATGATCCCGGTGCTGGAAGGCATGGTCTTTGAAGGTCCGAAGGGTACGTATGCCATTCGCCCGTCAGATCATCAGGCGCTGGTGCCGATGTACATCGCCCGGTTGACGAACCTGGATGACGAAGCGCAGAACTTCTACGACCTGCTGGCGACCGTCCCCGCCAACGAGATCATCCCGCCCGTGCTGCTGGCGGAAGATGTCGCGGCGGAGCGGCTGCCCCTGGACGAGGAATTCAACGCGATGATCGCGGAGATGGGTTCGGAATAGTGTGTTGTAGGGGCGACCCACCGGGTCGCCCTGTTGTATCACTCTAAGGACGGCAAGAATGCCGTCCCTACATCTTATCGGTGTGTTGTACGGACGCCATTCTTGGCGTCCATGCCCACCACTTACAACGCTTCTGAGTCCCTCTCTGTAAACGGAGAGGGTGGGGGTAAGGGATTTTAGGATAAGGGCTTCTTTGAATGTCCACTGTTCTTTTGAGCACACGCAATTTACGCAAGGCGTTTGGCGGCTTGGTCGCGGTGGATGATGTCTCGCTAGAAGTCATCAGCGGCAGCACACATTCGATCATCGGACCGAATGGCGCGGGCAAGACGACGTTCTTCAACCTGCTGACGGGGCGCTACCGCCCGACGCGCGGCGCGGTCGTCTACAAAGGGCGCGATATCACGACGCTGCCCGTCCACGCGCGGGCGCACCTCGGCATCGGGCGATCGTTCCAGATCACCAATATCTTCCCCAACCTGACGGTGCTGGAAAACGCGCGGCTGGCAGCGCAGGCGCTCGGCAAAGATAACTTTCGCATTTTTCGCCGCGCCGAGTCGTTCGATGGCTATACCCGCCGCGCGCATGAGGTGCTGGAACTGACCGGACTGCGCGATGTGCTTGCTGCGCCCGCGAATGTGCTGCCGCACGGCGGCAAGCGCAAGCTGGAACTGGCGATGATCCTGGCGTCTGACCCCGAACTCCTGCTGCTCGACGAACCGACAGCGGGCATGGCAAGCGAGCAGGTTCCCGAACTCCTCGCCATCATCGAGCGTATTCGCGCGGAGGGCAACAAGACGATCATCATGGTCGAACACAACATGAACGTGGTCATGAACATCTCGCATCGCATCACCGTCATGCACCAGGGGCGCGTGTTGGCGGAAGGCGACCCGCGCCAGATCGCGAATGATAAGACGGTGCAGGCGGTCTATCTGGGCGAACTCTATGACCTGCCGACAGGAGCAAGCGCATGACCGCCATCCTCGAAGTGCGCGACATTCATACGTTCATCGGGCAGTTCCACATCCTCGAAGGCGTGTCGGTGCAGGTGCAAACAGGCAGCATCACGGTGCTGCTGGGACGCAACGGTGCGGGCAAAACGACCACGCTGCGCAGCATCATCGGGCTGACGCCGCCCGCACGCGGCGCGATCCTGTTCAACGGCGCGCCGATTCATGGCAAACACACGCACACCATCGCGCAGATGGGTATCGGCTACGTGCCGGAACACCGCGCGATCTTCAAGAGCCTGTCAGTGCGCGAAAACCTCCAGCTTGCCGAACGCAAACGGGGCGATTTCGCCCGTAAAGCGGACTTCATCTTTGAACTCTTCCCCGACCTGAAACGCCTGATCGAACTGCCGGGCGGCAATCTGAGCGGCGGGCAGCAGCAAATGCTGGCGGTTGCACGCGCGCTCGTGCCGGATAACCGACTGCTCCTGATTGACGAGCCCAGCGAGGGGCTTGCGCCCGTCATCATTGAGCAGTTGATCGCTGCGATCCAACGACTGTCGGCGCAGCTTTCGGTGCTGCTTGTGGAGCAAAACTTTCGCGTAGCCAGCAAACTGGCACAGTCGTACGTGATTATTGAAGAAGGTCACAGCGTCGTGACCGGAACGATGGGCGACCTCGTTCATGATCAGGCGTTGATCCAGCGCTATCTGGGGGTGGCATAACATCATGCAACAACGCGCATCACAGATCGCGATCTTCGTCATTCTAGCGCTGCTGATTGGCGTGGCGCTGGTCAATTCCACCAGCACCGGCGATTTCGGCATCACGCTGCTGTCAGGCTTGTTTCAGGGGATGCTGTTGTTTCTGGTGGCGTCGGGCTTATCGATCGTCTTCGGTTTGATGGACGTGCTGAACCTGGCACAGGGCAGCTACTTCATGGTCGGCGCGTATGTCGCTTACGACGCGCAGCATGCGGGCGGGCTGGTCGATTTGACGGCTGCTATCCCCGACCCCAATCTGCGTTTTGTCGTCGCCGTGCTTGCGGCGATTGCGGTCGGCGCGCTGCTCGGCTACCTGCTCGAACGCGGGCTGCTGCGCCCGCTCTACAGCCGCCCGATCTTCCAACTGGTGCTGACGTTCGGTGTGTCACTGGTGGCGCTGGAACTGGTCAAGTTCATTTGGACGACGACGCCGTATAGCTGGACGGAACTGTTCGGCGTGCGCGAAAGCTTCTTCGAGCTGTTCGGGCAGCGCTTCAGCAGCTACCGCCTGTTCGTCGTCGGTATGGGCGGCGTGCTGATCGTGACGATTGCGCTGCTGCTGCAACGCTCGCGCATCGGCATCATCATCCGCGCGGGTGTGGAAGACCGCGAAATGGTACAGGCGCTCGGCATCAATGTGCGTTCGGTGTTCACGCTGGTCTTCACGCTTGGCTGCGCGATTGCGGCACTGGGCGGTGCGGTCGCCGCGCCGTTTTTGGGCGCGTCTACCACACTCGGCAATATCTTCCTGCTGCAAGCGATTGCGGTCGTGGTACTGGGCGGCATGGGCAGCTACGGCGGCACGGCGGTCGGCAGTGTGCTGGTCGGGCTGGCAATCGCCGTCGCCCAGGATGCCGCCATCGGCACGGACTTCTCCGCGCTGCCCAGCATCACGCCGATGCTGCTGCTGGTGCTGGTGCTGCTGCTGCGCCCCAGCGGGTTGTTTGGGAAATCATAAGGAATTTTTTGATGCAATCGTTGTCACCCTCCCCGCGCGCAAACTGGCTGCGCACCCACTGGCTGCTGGCGCTGCTGCTGATCTTTTTGATCCTGTTCCCGTTCATCGTCGGGGCGCTGACCGATTCGAGCCCGTTCGGCACACCGCGCGGGGACCGCATGGTCATGCGCGGCGAATCGGTGCGCTGGCAATCGGTACTGATCGAGGTCTACATTCTGGCGATCCTCGCCATGAGCTACAACCTGCTTTTCGGCTTCACCGGCGTGATCTCGTTCGGTCATGCGCTCTTCTTCGGCACGGCGGGCTATGTACTGGGCTTGCTGCTCGAATACACCGGGTTGGACACAGGTCTTGCCCTGGTGATCGGCATCCTGCTCGCAATCGCGATCTGCGGCGTGCTCGGACTTATCATCGGGCTGGTGTCGCTGCGGTTGAAGGGGGTGTACTTCGCTATCTTCACGCTGGCGGTGGCGGAGATGTTCTTCATCTTCTTCGGGCGCTGGCAGTTGACGCGCGCTGAAGATGGTTTTGCGATTACCGATCTTCCCGTCTGGCTCGACCCGTCGCAGAGCCGAATCAGCTTCTACTACATCACGCTGGCGATCACAGTGCTGACGTTCTTCTTCATCCGGCGGTTGGTCAATTCCCCCACGGGCGCGGTCTTCAAGGCGATCCGCGAGAACGAAGACCGGGCGCAGTCGATGGGATTTAACACGCTCAACTTTAAGCTGCTGTCAATCACGATTGCCGGGATGCTGGCGGGCGCGGCGGGCATTCTGCAAGTCATCCTCAACAAGAAGGTCGGTCCCGAACTGCTCGGCGTCAGCTACACAGTTGACCCGCTGCTGATGACGATCATCGGCGGCATTGGCACGTTCACGGGACCGGTCGTCGGTGCGAGCGGGCTGCATTTTTTGGATGTGTTCCTGCGCGATGCCGAAGTCACGATTGGCGGTACAGTCATCGACATCGCCAATATCTGGGCGCTGCTGCTGGGCGTGATCTTCATTCTGGTGGTGATCGTCTTCCCGTTCGGCATTCTGGGGACATGGCAGCGCTGGCGGGCGAAGCGCAAGGGGCGAGGGTAGAATAGGCAGTTGAAAAACACTGCTTACAAAAGTTGAGGTTGCCCCATGAAATTCGTTCCACTTGCAAACTGTGACCTTCAGGCGTCGGAGATTTCGCTTGGCTGTATGCGCATTGCCGACATGTCGGACGCCGATATTGCGCATCTCATCCACACATCGCTCGATGAAGGCATCAACTTCTTCGATCATGCTGACATCTACGGCGGCGGCAGGGCAGAGTCGCGCTTTGCCGAAGCGCTCGGCATGAACGCCAGCCTGCGCGAAAAGATGATCCTTCAGAGCAAGTGCGGCATTCGCAAAGGCTTCTTTGACTTCTCGAAGGAGCACATCCTGGCGTCAGTCGATGGCAGCTTGCAGCGCCTGCAAACCGACTATCTGGATGTGCTGCTGCTGCACCGCCCGGACGCGCTCGTTGAGCCGGAGGAAGTCGCGGAGGCGTTCACGATCCTGCACGACAGCGGTAAGGTGCGTTATTTCGGCGTCAGCAATCAGAACCCGATGCAAATCGAACTGCTGACAAAGTTCGTCAAGCAGCCGATCATCTTCAACCAGCTTCAACTGAGCATTACCAATACGGGCATGATCGACGCCGGGCTGAACGTCAACATGGAGATCGACCCGTCGATTGACCGCGACGGCAGCATCCTCGATTACTGCCGCCTGAAGCAGATCACGATTCAGCCCTGGTCGCCGTTCCAGTACGGTTTTTTTGAGGGCGTGTTTCTGGACAACGACAAGTTCCCGGAACTGAACCAGTGCATCGACCGCATCGCCGCGGAGAAGGGTGTGACCAACACGGCGATTGCGATTGCCTGGCTGCTGCGGCACCCCGCGCGGATGCAGCCGATTGTCGGCACGACCAACGCACAGCGCGTGAAGGACATCTGCAAGGCGTCAGACATCACGCTGAGCCGCCCGGAGTGGTACGAAATCTACCGCGCAGCGGGGAACGTGCTGCCGTGAGAACCTCACCCCGATCCCCTCTCCTTTGGAGAGGGGTCGAAGGTGAGGTCTGAGTGGCTTTACGAGGATTAGGTGGCTATGCGCCGGGGGTTGCCATCGGTACAGCGCTGCAATCGCCGGAAACCGTCACAGCATCAGCACGGACCCACCCCAGATCGATCTGATACCAGGTGAAGTTATCCGTACCCATCGTCTGACCGATCACGTCGCGGGGGGTTCCCTGCGTCAGATTGCCCACGATATCCGAGTCTGTAGTCGGAGCGCTGCGCACATTGGTGTTGTTGCCGCTGATGGTGCAAGCGCCCGTCGTTGTTCCTGTCGTCGTCGCGGCGGCACTGCCCCCTGTGGTCGCGGTTGCTGCGGCGGCACCGCCATTGCCATTCTGCATATTGAGCGTGCCAGCGCCGGAAAGCTGAATGAACGGCGTTACGTCCTCTACGGTTTGACCGTTGACCAGCGCCTGAATTTCGTCTTCGCCGGGGAACGCCGCCGGACCGGTGAAGCCGTCGCCGCCTTCGAGGAACGGCTGGAACAACGGCACAACTTCCGACGTGTTGAAGAACAGCGGTTCCTTAAGCGTCTGGAAGGACGGCTGCAAGTCGCCCATCAGTCGAATGAGCGCCTGATGCTCTGCTTCCACGCCGGACACCTGGGCGGTGGTGGCTGCCAGCAGCGGTTCACCGAGTTCTGCGAAACGGCGCGTCGCCGCCAGGTAGGCTGCGATAAACCAATTCTCGGCGGTGTTCGTCGTTTCGACAAACAACGCGCGGTCGGTGAACAGGTTTTCCGGCACGAAGAATTCGGTTGCTAGTGACTGTGCACCGTTCGCTTCAAGGAACTGCTTGTGCTTCAGTTCCGCATCGAGGAATGACTTGAGCCAGTTCACTTCCTGTTCGGTGAGTTCCAATGCTTCCGCAGAATTGATTGCCGTGAAGTAGTGGACACAGGCGAACGTTTCGGCAGTCGCCGCAAGATTGAGCATGGTTTGTGGATCATCGCCTTCGCCCTGTGCAAAAACGCGGCTGAAGCCAAACAACTGGGGGAAGCCCACCATTGTGGCACCGGCGGCAACGATACTGCCCTTCAAAATGTTCCTGCGTGAAATCTGTTGCATCTGATTGCTCCTTGTTTCAGCCATCACGCAAATGTGATGACCTCTTTCTAAAGTACGTGGTGACGGCGGCAACGATGTTGACCATCTGATGCATTTGTGTATGGGTCAGCTGGTGTGTGGGGACCAAAGGGTATAGAAATGCGTGACATCGTTCACAGCACGGCGCAAACAATGCTACAATCAGGGCAATATTCAACGTGGAGGCGCGGAGACGCAGATAGCATAGAGGATGTTCTCTCTGCGTCTCTCAATCACTGCGTCTCTGCGTTAAGACGATGAGGCGTTTTGTGCAGCACGAAAAACCCCACACCGATGTTGAAATTACCAAGGCGGTTGAGGACTTCCTCAAGGCAGTGTTCACGCTCCACAGCCATGACGAGCGCGTGACAACCAATGAACTGGCGGAGGTGTTGCAGCGCACGCAGCCGACCGTCACCGACATGGCACAGCGCCTGATGACCGCGGGGTTGATCGACTACCAGAAGTACAAGGGCGTGATGCTGACAGAGACAGGGCAGGAGATCGCCCTCAAGATGATCCGCCGTCATCGCCTGATCGAACTCTACCTGGTGCGCGAACTCGGCTACGAACTACCGGAAGTCCACGACGAAGCGGAACGGTTGGAGCACGCGGTATCGGACCGCTTTATCGAAGCGCTGGCGCAGCGGCTAGGCAACCCGCAGCTAGACCCGCACGGCGACATCATCCCCGCCGCGGATGGCACGATGGCAGAGCGCGAACTGGTGCCGCTCTCGGAACTGGCGGACGCCACGCCCGCGACGATCTCCCGGCTGCGGGCGACCAACCCCGACATGCTGCAACACATGCTGGATCGTGGCTTTGCGTTGGGGGCGCAGGTGGAAGTAACGACACGCGACCCGTTCGAGGGACCGATCAACACGCGCGTTAACGGGGAGCAGCGCGTCCTCGGCCACGCTGTCGCTGCGTGTATTGATGTCGAAGTGGGAGATTAGTGGGTGAAAATGGTCACGACATTGCTCACCCTCACAACATGATTTCCGACCAGGGACGCCATGCGCCGACCGCGCTACTGTATAAGCAGCGCGTGTTGTCCTGCGCAGTGTAAGGCGGTTGTGTCCCCATGCAGAAACAGACTCTCCAACGTCACCATGCCAGCATCCAGCGAGCGATGATCGCCTTCGGCTTCGTCGTCGTGCTGTTCTGGACAATCAACGTCGTCAACTGGGCGCTGACGGGCGTCATGCCCGGCTGGCTGCTCGTCGTTTACCCGCTCATCGCCATCAGCGGCGGCGTGGCGTTCTACATCGTGCTGCCCCGCCACGCGCGCGGGATAGCGCGCAAAATCCTGCTGCTGATCGTCGGCTCGTTCCTGATCGGCATCGCCTATGCGTCGGGGCGCGGCAACATGCAGATCGAAGGCTTGTTCTTCGGGCTGTTGACAGGCATCGGGCTGCCCGTTGTGCTGCATTATGCCATTGGCAAGGTCTTCGGTCCGTTTATTTTCGGGCGCATCTGGTGTGGCTGGGCGTGCTGGTACAGCATGGTGTTTGACCTGCTGCCGTACAAAAGCGGCGACCGCACCCTTTCGCAGCGTTGGGCGCGGCTGCGCTATGTCCACTTCTTCGGATCGCTGGGGCTGGTGCTGGCGTTGTGGTACGGCGTCGGCTACCGCGGCGGCGCGCTCGGCACAACCGGGCAGCACTGGTTCCTGATCGGGCTGTTCCTGTATCACGCGGTCGGCATCGTCATGGCGATTGCGCTGCGCGATAACCGCGCCTTCTGCAAGTACCTGTGTCCGGTCGCGGTACCGCTTAAAGCCACTTCCCGCTATGCGCTGCTGAAAGTCAAAGGCGATCCGTCCGCCTGTGCCGCCTGCGCCAAACGCACCTGTGTCACCGTCTGCCCGATGAATGTGCGCATCCCGGATTACGTGACGCAGGGCAAGCGCGTGCTTTCAACCGAGTGCATCCTGTGCCAGGAGTGCATCAACACCTGCCCGGACGACGCGCTCAAGCTGTCGTTCGGCTTCGACGCAGGCGGCGAGGAGCTGCTGAATGTGCGGCAGTCCAGACATATGTGAAGCGTGTCCTGCCCCACCCATGACAAACCTCACGATTGCCCTACGTTCCTTTACGCTTGGCTGAGGATTATTGACTTCTAGAGTAGACAGGGATATGGTGAAGAAAAAATTGTAGTTTGTCAGCTTAATATGATGTGCACAGGGACATTTGGGCAATACGCGCTGGTGCGATTCTGTCATCACAGTTAAGTTGGACTGTGACATTGGTTTCTGGTCAACCCCGTCCGCAATTCGAGCCGGGATCAATGAATTGGTCTAACTGGGCGGTAGACATGCATGGCACCTCCCGCGTCCGCTATATCCACTGGGCACCGCCAGCAACGCCGACGCCGACACTCACGCCATGCACCCCCAGCGGACAATCGCTGGGGCTGAACGATAACGAGCTTGGTATTCAATCAACCGCAGTCTGTCAGGCGAATACAAGTACGCCGCCGGGTACTTTTACATTCCCCTACGACCGCCGCGCGGCTGCCAATTACGCGATTGAGCATAGCTATGATAC
>JANRJX010000167.1:0-144155 GCA_033763755.1 Chloroflexota bacterium | reverse complement strand
GAAGCACTATCATTTGTCGAAGGGCAAGTACGCGCCGCACTGACAGACATCACCGCCGAGCAGATGGCGCAGGTCGTCATTGCCTACGAGCCGATCTGGGCAATTGGCACGGGCATGAATGCAACCAGCGCTGACGCAGCTGAAGTCTGCGGGGACATCCGTCTTGTCGTGCGGGAACTTTACGGCGATAGCGTTGCCGATGGGCTGCGTATTCAGTACGGCGGCAGTGTCAAGCCCGATAACATGCTGGAGTATATGGGTCAGGCGGACATTGACGGCGCACTGGTGGGTGGTGCATCGTTAAAGGTCGAAGATTTCAGCCGTCTCATCGCGCTTGCCGCTGAAGCAAAGGGCGTCTAGCCACGAGTTCGATATGAGCCTGATTGCGCCGCTTCTCGTCTTCCTGATCTTGCTTTACCCACTGGCGGGGATGCGGCGCTGGCTGCAACAACACGTCTTTAAGGTCGGTTGGCTACTGACGAAGAATCTGCAAACGACGACGATCCTCTTTTATACACTCTTCTTGCCAGGCGTCATCCTGTATGAAGTGGTTTACTGGCTAGCGGCGGGCATCCTGAATGTGCGTGCCGAACGCGCGCTCCAGTGGCCTGAAGGCACAGCGATTGCCGAACTCCGGCTGAGTTTCGTTAAGCTGGCGAAGAACACGGGTGGGCTGCGACTGGCGTTGATCGCAATCGCTCCGTTCTTCGTCAGCGGGTTGACGATTTATGCGGTCGCGAATAATGTCTTGAATGTGGACGAGGCAGCCGCCATCTTGCAGGCGCAAGGGATACGTGGACTGGGCGATGCCATCGGGCGCATTTTCAGCGCTCCGGACATCTTCCTCTGGATCTATCTGCTCTTTGCCATCGGCAATACCATGATGCCGCGTTGGTCTGACCTGAAAGGCGCGCGTATCCTGCTGATCATTGCGGGCGTACTAGCAGGCGGGCTGGTGATCTTCGGCGTGCTGGACGATGCGATTGCCAACGGGCTGCTCGATCCGTTCAATCGAGTCCTCAACCTGCTTTCGACGGTCTTCGCGGTCGTTATTGGCGTCAATCTGGCGGTTACGGCGGTGCTGGGTACGATTGAGGCTGCATTTGAGCGTGTAACGGGTGACAGCGCGACGTTCCAAAACGGCAAACTGGTGGCAGTGACGCGCGCCGAACGCCTGGAAGCCGAACGCAAAGCACAGGAGCAAGCCGCCAAAGTCCGCCAGACGGCGCGGGCAAAGACGGCAATTGCGACCGGACCACCAAGCATCTACCGCTTACCGCTGCCTACGCCACCTGCGCCCGGTCGCGATGTCGCTGAACAGGTAACGGTGCGCCGCGATGAGGAGCGTGTGCTTGGTGCAGGCAGCGCCGCGCCTGCTCCGGCTGCGCCTGTGCAACCGTCGCTGCCGGGTGGCATAGCACCGACTGCGCCACGCATTCTGACGCCGGGGCAGCCTGCTGCATCCACCCCAATGCCATCCGTAGCCAAGCCTCCACTAGCGTTGGATGCGGAGGACGAGACTGACGATAGCGATGAGGATGACGACGACATGGGTGACCTGCGTCAATCTGTATCAGACACCTGACCCCGGCGTCATCGTCTTGGCTTCAGTGCGCCCCTGCATCCGCGCTACCAGCACAAACCCCAGCGCCAGCAGCCCCATCATCGCAACCAGCGACACCAGCTTGAACAACTGACTTTCGACCACCAGCGTCAGGATGCCGAAACAGGTGCAGAACAGGTAGTACGCACCCACGATCTGTCGCTGCGTGAAGCCAAGGTCGAGCAGCCGAAAGTGCAGGTGTCCGCGATCGCCGTGAAATGGGCTACGTCCACGCCGCAGCCGATTGAACGCCTGCCACGCCGTGTCCATCAGCGGCAGCGCAATCACAAACAGGATCGCCGCCATCTTTGCGCCGCCGATGATCGCCAGCGCACCCAGCATGAAGCCGAGCGTGACCGCCCCACTGCCCATAAAGATGCGCGCGGGGTAAAAGTTGTAGAGCACGAAACCGAGCGACGCCCCCATCAGCGCCAGATGGAGCAGGCTGACGCTGGTCTGACCGAGCATGAAGGCGCTGTTAATGAACAGGACTACTCCCGCGATGAACGCAACACCACCCGCCAACCCGTCCAACCCGTCAAGGAAGTTGACAGTGTTCATCATCGTCAGCATCCAGAAGAAGGTCAGGCTGGCAGTCACGAGGAACGGGAAAGGGTCAGTTTGCTGCCCACTGAGCGGATTGTTGAAGTACTCAATGAAGATCTGGAACGCAATCGCGATCACCGCCGCTGTCGACTGCCCGATGAACTGCGGCAGCGGCTTCAGGTCAAACTTGTCGTCGATGATGCCGAACAGCGTCAGGAAGACCGTTCCTGCGATCAATCCCGTCAGACGCACAACCTCATTCGGATCGAAGCGGGGCACGGGCAGCAGTTGCGCCGCCAGCGCCGCGACGACAAAGCCGATAGCCAGCCCTACACCACCAAGCTTGCTGACGCCGCGCAAGTCGGCTTCTGTTGTGCGCCGCCCGCCCGCCTTCGCCACAACACGCCATCGCACACCCAACCACGTGCAGGCAGGCATCAGCAGCAGCGTGACGACCAGCGCGAGCAGAAAGACGACGAGAAACGCGGGCAAGTGCTGCATGGGTGAATTACGTTCCAAACTGCCTGTCGCCTGCATCGCCCAGACCCGGCACGATGTAACCAATCTCGTTCAATCGCTCGTCCAGTGCCGCCAGATGAATCGGCACATCGGGGTGTGCGTTCTGCATCCGCTGCACACCCTCCGGCGCAGCGATCAACCCGACATATTTGACACGTGCGACCCCTGCCTTTTTGAGCATGCCTACTGTCGCCACCAGCGAGCCGCCGGTTGCAAGCATCGGGTCCAAAACGAGGCACAGTTGTACCTGCGGCGCGGTGGGCAACCGATTGTAATAAAGAACGGGTTCGAGTGTCTCCTCGTTGCGATACAAACCGATGTGCCATACCTGCACGTTGGGCAGCAGTTCGAGCACGCCTTCGACCATCCCCAGCCCGGCGCGCAGAATCGGAACCACGCCGATGTTTTCCTGTGCCTTGCTGCCTTGCGCCTCCCCCATCGGCGTGTTGACAGTCACAGGTGACAGCGCCAGGTCCTGAGTCGCTTCGTAGCAAAGCAGCATCGCCAGTTCTTTCATCAATTCCCGAAACGCACGATAGTCGGTATCGGTGGCGCGCAGTACTGTGAGCTTGTGCTTGATGAGCGGATGATTCGAGATAAATACGTTGTCCATCAGTCCCCCTGCGGTATGCGGTCATTATAGATAGATTGTACCGCAGGGAGGCACTCCTGCCCTGATCCAAACGCAATCTGTATGGCTGACACAAACGGAGAAACAAGCTATACTATTAATCATCATCAAGGCGATCAATCTATCCTCTCAATACATGAGATTATCTCCTATGACTATTCCCGTTACTTCACCCAAAATCTTCATCAGCTACAGCCGTACAGATACAGAGTATGCGACACATCTGACGAAGGAACTGCTGCGACGCGGTTATCTCGTCTGGCTCGACCGCACGAGCGTGCAGGTGGGTGACGAATTCATGCGTAAGATCGCGCGCGGCATTCAGGAAGCCGATGCGGTTGTCGTCCTGATGAGCGAGGCGGCAGAGAAATCTGATTGGGTGCCGAACGAGCTACTGATCGCCAAAAAGCTCAACAAACCGATCCTGCCGATTACGCTGGACGGATACGTGCTGATGTGGCTGTTGACGCTCAACTATGTGACCTTGAACGGCGATTACCTGCCGGATGAAAGTTTCTTCCAGGCGCTGGATGCGGTATCACGACGCGCAGCGAGCGGCACAGGAACGCACGAGCCAACCGCTGTTTACCTGCTGCCTATCGTCCAGCGCGTCTTTGCCAGTTCCCCCCTGAAACCGTTTATCGGCGGCACGACCGAAGAAACGCTGCGCGATACCTGGAAGCGCATCTATCTTTCGCAACTGTGCATCTTTGACCTGACGGAGCCAGCGCCCACGCTGTTCATCGAAGCAGGCATCGCGCTGGCGATGAACAAGCCGTGTATCTTCGTTTCACAAACACCAGATCACACGCCCGCCATCATTGGCGCTGAGCATGTCCTCCTGTACCAGAGCGAGGCGCAGCTAGAGGCGCTGCTGGCACAGCACGCCAGCAGCGAACTGCTGGAAGTGGCACACGCCGCCAACACGCGCTACTGCCCGCTGTGCAACCGTGTCTGCGAAAGTCTGTACGTCAACCCGGATATGAACACCTTCCTCGTCCTCAGCAATTCGCGCATGTTGTGGGGCGAAGTCTCGCGGACGATTGCGCCCGCCATCCAGAAGCATCATGTCTTTCCAATCTATCTCACCGATGTCGGTACGCTGTCACTGTGTGCCGTGCGGCGCAAGATACGCTCGTCGCAATTCGCAGTCGCGCATCTCGGCAAACTGTCCGACGCCAACTGTCAGGTGGCGCTTGGGCTGGCAATCGGCAGTCTGACGCCCTGGCTGGTGCTGAACGACGCCCAAAGCGCCATGCTGCCGATCATCTTCGATCAACCGGACATCAGCGTCGTCAGCTACGAAGCGCTCGATCATCTGGTGGGCGAGACGCCGAACGCGCTCGAAAAGTACCTGGACACAGTACTGCCCACGCAGTCTTCACGCGAGCGTCAGCAAGACCCGACGTTGATGATGACTGTCGCGGCGGACAGTCAGATACCGTTTTGGATCGAGATGCGCGATTGGATACGGGCGCACAGCCCGCAGCAGCAGACGCAGGACGACATCCAGCCGCCGCTGCGGGTGATGCGCCTGCGCAACCATCAGGTGACGGACAAGCACATGCTGCACCCGACGCTGGGCTTGCGCTTCGGGCGTGACCGCAACCGCTGCGATGTCATCCTCGACAGCCCGCAGGCGTCGAAAGAGCATTTCCGCGTCATCGAAGGGCAGGATGGCAAATACTATGTGCAGGACCTCGGCAGCAGCAACGGCACATTCCTGCAAGGCAAGCGCCTGCTGCCGAATCAGCTGGTCGAACTCAAGCTCAAGCATGAGATTCGTGTGGCAGGCGCGACATTCATCATCTGGGATGATCGCCCGCTGCTGCCGGAGATGATGATCGACTCGGTGACGCCGCCGCAGCGACCCGACTTCATCCACATCGATTTCCCCGAGATTCCCCCACCGCCGGAATACAAAACGTGGGATCACAAGATTGTGCTGCGGGCGATGTTTGAAGACATCGAGTTCACATTCGAGACGCAGGGCTACTACACGTTCGAGGCGATCATCGGCGGGCTGCGCGAGCCGCTGCACCTGCGCCCCAACCTGCGCTACTACGTGGCGCGGCGCGGCACGACATTGGACGAGCGCGACACGCCGTTGAGCATGATGCTGTCCTATGGCGACTCGCTGCAAATAGTGGTCGATCCGCTGGATTTCACGATTGAGCGCACACGCGAACGCATCAAGAACTGCGACAGCTTCGAGTGCCAGGGGCTGGAGGATGGCAAACCATCGTGGCGTTACGGGCGCAAGTTCGGCAGCTATCGAGAGCTGTTCACCGACACGTACCGCACGCTGTTCGGCAAGTTGCCCCCGCGCGATGTCGAACTGCCGCTGCACACCTGCCCCAGTTGTCACGGGCGCATCGGCGATGATACGGTGGTGGGGATTTGAGGGGTGATTTTGGTGTAAGATGGAGAAGTTCACGCCCACACCTCTCCGTGGCTTTGTAATCGGCAGCATCATATATTTGCTGGGAATCTATTTCGAGTCACACCCCGTTGGACACGTACTGATGAGAGTCCAGTACGAAGTACCAGGCGAAGATTATGCGCCGATCCCAGATATCTCAGTGGTGCTGCACACGCAAGGCACATTCGCATGGGACGCGCCGATTCCCTTCATGCCCGCGCTCGCCATCGAAATCCAGTCGCCCGCCCAGAGTGACCGCGAAATGACCGACAAAGCCGGCTACTACCTGAAGCACGGCGCGCAGATGGTGTGGCTGCTCTACCCCGACCGCAAGCTGGTCGAAGTGCTGACGCCGACCGACCGCCGCCTGCTAACCACCGACCAGACGCTCGACGGCGGCACGCTGCTGCCCGGCTTCAGCGCGGATGTGAGGGGGTTGTTTCCGTAGGAACGAGGCGCCCCTAGTCCACTCTTCACCTCGGACATCTCATGAGATGTCCCTACAATGTCGCAAACCCGCCTCGCATCTGCAGGGATGCCTCACGAGGCGTCAGGACCACAACGCCAGCCGCCTCCGACTCGTTGTAACTAATCTGCACGCACGCCTCTGTAGTTCCCATCTTTATCTTCACCCGTCAAGCGCGCAACGAACTCCAAGAAAATTACTTCTACTAGCAGGAAAAAACCCCGAACGATTGGAGTTGCGTAGCAGCGAGTCTAATTCGTCGCTCCATGAGCCACCCCGCATTACGCGAACAAAATTGTTATCATCGTTCATGAATTCACGTCCGTCAGCCTCAACATATGGGTAGTAGTATCGCCCTTCGTCGATTTCATTAAAGTCTAAGTCACCATCATCTATACCATAAATCGTGCTCGCCCATTCTCCTACATTCCCGCTCATGTCAAGCGCGCCTACCCATGACGTGCCGGATGGGCGACTACCAACGTTCACCGTCTCGCCGTTCGAGTTCCCACCCCAAACAACGTTGTTCTCATCCCACGTATTGCCCCAAGGGTAGGTTAGATTATCCGGTCCGCGCGTAGCATACTCCCACTCCCGTTCGGTCGGCAGCCGCGCGCCACGCTGCGCACAGAAATCGCGCGCCTCAAACCACGTAATCCGCTCGATAGGACGCTGATCGCCGCTAAAAGCATTTGCATTTGCCTTTTGCCCACCCAGTCGCTCGAAATCGGTCTGAGTGACTTCTGTCTGGTCAATCCAAAATGGTGACTCAAAGCACTGCCGGTTTTCAGGCATCTCATCAACTTGCCCGTCGCTGCTACCCATTATGAAGCAACCCACCGGTACCAGCACCATCGTAATACCATCAAAATCTTGGGTGACGGGCGTCCAGTCACCATTACTCGTAACAGGGGTAAATGCACTAGCCACCGCAGTTTGAGCTGCTGGATTGGGTAATGGTGTTGCGGTTGCCATAAGAAAATTCGCAATCCAACCTGTTCTCCCATCTTCCAATCGTATGTTTGTCCAATCACCGCCCGTATTCGCACCGAGGATTTCAAACCGTGTTCCCGGCACAATCGCTGTCAAAATCGCACTGTCGGTAGTTGGTGACTGCCGCACATTCGCCGATTGTATGCCTGTCACTATCCCATATTGGAGTGCGGCACCCGAACCCTGCGTAGAAGAAATTGCAGGTGTAGGTGTCGGATTTGGAACCCCTTGTACAGACGAACCTGTCGCCGTCACAGTCGGTGTAACCGTATCGGTAGGCGTGGCTGCACCCTGCACACCCACAGCCGCCTGCGCATCCACTGTTGCCTGTGCATTTGCCAGCGCCGTAGCACGCGCGCCAGCAATTGCCGTCAAATCGACAGTTGGGCGCTGTGTCGGGAGTGCCAGAGCAGTCGCAGTCAACGACGCAGTAGCTGTCGGCATGGGTGTGATGGTCGGCGTAATCGTGGCGGTGGGCGTTGGCAAAGGCGTTACCGTGGCGGTGGGCGTTTTCGTGCTGGTTGACGTAGCAGTTGCTGTTGGTTCGGGCGTATTCGTGGGAATCGACGCCAGCGCCAGCGCTGCATTCGTTTCATCCGCAAACACCGTTGCAAACACTTGTGTCTGAAGCGCTTCCTGCGTCAACATCGCGTTTGCCGTTGGCGTGGTAGTCACTGTCGGTTCAGGCGTAGGAGTTGAGGTTGCCGTATTGGTCGGACTTGCTGTCGCTGTGGCGGTTGAGGTGGGTGTCGGTGTATCGCTTGGCACAAAGGCAAGCTGCGTTTCAGTCTCGGCTAGTGGCGCACTCGCTGTGCTTGTTTCCTGAGCAAAGCCACTGAGAATTGCTTGTATGGTGGCAGTCAAATCCGGCGTTGGACTGGCTGTTTGGGCAAAGCGCGCTTGTTCTGTCGCAGTGAGCAATCTTTGTGCTTCCTGGACGGGGTCAAGCGTTGGAGTTGTGGGTAGGGGCAGTGAATTATTGACAACCAGTACGAATATGTACACAAGCACAATAAAGCCCACGAACGCTAGCACAATTAAAACTGAAGTGCGTCTACGGGCTGTGGAGGGAAGTACAGGGTGCCCACCTTTGAGTTTGAGTCGGATCTGCGCAGGGTCAAACTCACCTCCAAATTGGCGGTTGTGAGTCTGCCACTCCCGCCAGGCTTTTTCGAGGGTCGTATCATCTGTTATCAGCTCTGCGAGCGGCTCATAGCTGGTCAAGCGTGCCAGCCAGTCATCGCATTCAGTCCCCCATTCCCCGTAATCAAGCGATTTGATGTTGCGTAGAAGCTGTTTCGCCTCTTCAAATTTCTGAGCTTCCGCCAGTCGCCGCGCTTCCTGAAACTGCTTCGCAAGGCTGGTGCCGCCTTTCATGGGTTCAGGCGGGCGCTGCGCGTTGATGTCTTTGTGGAGATTCCACTCAATACTGGCATAGGCGCGGTTAATCTGCTCCAGCATGCGCTCAGGATCGCCATCGTAAATCAAGTATTGATTGCGCGGCGGCAGTTCCGGCGGCAGGCTGTACTGCCGATAATCATCCAGCATGAAGGGCAAAATCGGGCGCTGTCGATCATTGGCGTATTTCAGTTCAGCGCGACAGTACGCAGATTGCACGGACTTCTCAGAAGTCACGAAGATGAAGACTTCACACCACTCAATGTTCTTGAGGATGGTCGCCCACCAGTCCGCCATAATGGGAATATCGCCGTCCCACCAGACCTCGTGTCCGCTGGCACGCAGCAATTCGACCACTTTGCCGACTTCAGCTTTATTGGCGCGCGAGTAACTGATAAACAGGCGCATAAACGGGTGTATCCGCGTTTGAGTACGAACGATGCTAATGCAATCAGTATAACAAGCATTGGTTAATCAGCAACAACGTCAGCCAAGCGCTGAAGCGCCCGGCTACACCTCATAAGTGCACTGAAGGCACTTTCGGAGCCGTTGTTGACGCTATTAGCCCCTTCAGTGGGCTTCCTTCTTGTAGCCGGATGGCTTTAGCCTCCGGCGCGACCTGACCGTTTCTCACTGGTACTAGCATTTTCCGCAGTTCCGTTGCACGCTATTGTCCAGAATTCGTTATGTTGCTTGCGCCTTAAGCCCTCACCCTAAATCCCTCTCCCTCATGGCGAGGGACTTTGCAGACCTCTGCATCGCGCCGCTCCCCTTCGCCCTGAGGGAGAAGGGGCTGGAGGATGAGGGTTCAGGAGCAGCTTCCTACCATCGCAATCGAGGCTGTGGCAATGAACTGGGATCAGGTGTTTGCGGCGCGCACCGCACAGATGAAGCGTTCCACCGTGCGCGAAATCCTTAAGCTGACGGCACGACCAGAAGTCATCTCCTTCGCGGGCGGGCTGCCTGCGCCGGAACTCTTCCCCGTGGAACGCATCGCCGAAGCGACCGAAACCGTGCTGGCGGAACGCGGGCGCGAGGCGCTGCAATACAGCACCACCGAAGGCATGCGCGAACTGCGCGAATGGATCGCCGCGCGCATGTCGGCAGGCAGCCTGACCGTCACGTCGGACAACATCCTGATCGTCAGCGGCAGTCAGCAGGCAATCGACCTCGTGGCGCGCGTCCTGCTCGACGACGGCGACCGCGTGCTGGTCGAAAACCCGACCTACGTTGGCATGTTGCAATCGTGGAAGCCCTACGGTCTGGACTACACCGCCATCCCCACCGACGCTGACGGGATGCAGGTCGAACACCTCGAACCGCTGCTCCAGCGCGAGTCGTTCAAGCTCATGTATTCGATCCCCAGCTTCCAGAACCCGCAAGGGACGACCCTCAGCCTCGAACGCCGCCAGGCACTGGCGGGTGTGCTGGCACGTCATCACCTGCCGTTCTATGAGGATGACCCGTATGGCGCGCTGCGCTACAGCGGCGACCCGCTGCCCACCCTGCTGCAATGCGAGGCGGAAGCGCGCGGCAGCACGACGCTTGACGGCAGTGTCATGTACGCGGGGACGTTCTCCAAGACGCTCACGCCTGGTCTGCGTGTCGGCTGGGTGGCGGCAGCAGAACCCGTCATCGACAAACTCGTGCAGGCGAAGCAGGCGACCGACCTGCACACCAGCACGCTCAACCAGATGATCTGTTACGAACTGGTACGCGATGGTGTCTTCCTCGATCAACACGTCGCCCGCCTGCGCGAAGTCTACCGCGACCGCCGCAACCTGATGCTGAAGATGCTCGATGAACACTTCCCGCCTGGCATCACCTGGACGCATCCCGACGGCGGCTTGTTCCTGATGGTCACACTGCCCGCAGGCATGGATGCGAATGATGTGCTGCGCGAAGCGGTAAAGCGCGATGTGGCGTTCGTGCCAGGCGATGGCTTCTACACCGACGGCACAGGCTATAACACCTTCCGCCTCAACTACTCCAATGCGCGCGAGCCGATGATCGAAGAAGGCGTCAAGCGGCTGGGAATGGTGCTGAAAGAAGCGCTGGCGGTGCGTTAAGCAGCTTGTACAATCAAGGTGAAATGCAGTGTGAGGAGTTGGGCTCATGAGCCTCAGGGAAAAGGTGCGCGTCTCACTTGATGAGTTCCACGCGTTGACTGACCGTCCAGAAAACGCAGACCATCGTCTCGAACTGATCGACGGCGAAATCGTGGAGAAGTCAATGCCCAAACCTATGCATGGACTGGTGTTTCACCTGATCTATATTCTGCTCCATACTTTTCTCGCTAAGAACCCAATTGGGCAAATCTTCGCCGAAGTCCAGTTTGAAGTACCAGGCGAAGATTATGCCCCAATCCCAGATATCGCCTTTGTCAGCGATACGCAGCCAAAATTCGACCTGTACAAAAACATCCCCTTCATGCCAGCGCTTGCGATTGAGATTCAGTCGCCCAGCCAGTCCGACCTGGAAATGGTCGAAAAGGCGCACTATTACCTCAAGCATGGCGGGCAAATGGTCTGGCTGGTGTATGCTGACCGTCAGCTCATAGAAGTCTTAACGCGGACAGAGCGCAAGTTATTGACCAGAGACCAGACCATTGATGGCGGTGCTGTACTGCCAGGTTTTCAGGCAGCAGTGGCGGATATGTTTCCGCAAATCCCCTAAAGCGCTGCCAGGAACGCGATCAAGTCCGCAATATCCTGCTCGGTCAGCGCTTCGGCGTACTGACGATACATCATGTCGCGGTAGCCAGGTGTCAGGAACTCGTCAGGTTGCAAGATGCTCTGGCGGATGTAATCGTCTGCACTCACGCCCGCCTCGCGCGTGGCGGCGCGGGCATAAATGCCGTGCAGGTCGGGACCCATCGCGAACGCGCCCGGCGTCAGCGCGTGGCAGTTGATGCAGCCCGGAGCGCCGCCCGCCCCGTGCCGGAAGATGTCTTCGCCACGCCCGGCTTCGCCCACCGTTGTCACGGCAACCACCGTCTGGTCTTCGGCGGGCAAGTGGCTGCCCATCGGCGTTTCCGCCACACTCCCGCAACCTGTCAGTACCAACATCAGTGCCACAATCCACATGCGCATCACACCCCCCTCTTCTCGTTCACTGTCAGGTATCAGGTGTCAGCCATTGCAAGCTGACGACCTGATACAACCATGAGACCCAACGGCCAAGATCCAAAACCTGATACCTGAGCGCTGATCCCTACTGCCTACATCCCCACATCCAGCTTGAGGACGCCACCGGTCATGCCCGGCGCGAAGGCAATCGTACCGAAGCTGACGTAGAGCGCACCGTCCGCGTCCATCGCCAGCGCGAACGGTGCGGGGATGCCCTCGGCAACGGGTGTCGCCGCCTCTTCGGTCAGCATGACCACGTTACCCGGTCCGGGACCCTGTTCGCCGAACAGGAACAACTGCACGGCATAGAGCGTGTCGCCAGCAAGCAGAATGTCGGTCACACCCGTGAGTCCGGCATAGGTATGCACCAATTCACCATCCGCCCAGTGTTCGACCTTGCCAACACCGGGCGCAATGCCTTCGCCGAGGAAGCCGATATAGAAGCTGGCATCGTCGGCAACTTCAATCGAAGTTGGTACGTCGTTGCCCCACGATTGCACCGTCGCCAGCCCGTCTGCTTCCGTCCACGACAGCAGCGCGTTCATGCCCGCGTCCACAATGTACAGCGTGCCATCCGCACCCCAAGCGACATCAGCAACGTTGCTGTCATAGCCGCGCCCATCGGGGTCGTTGACCGTTTCGTAATTATTCAGGTTGATCACGCGTACCGTCGCCAGCGTCGTCATGTCGATTTCGGCGATGGTGTCCATCCAGAATGCACCTGTAGTGACCGGACCCGAACCGCTGAACAGCACCCACAGCGAGTTGTCGTGCGGAATGGCGCGATACAGTCCAGTGGTTTCCATCGGTGAAGCATAGCTGGGGAAACCAGCAATCACATCCGAAACTGCGCCATCGGGTGCAACGGAGATAATCTCGCCGGACATACCAAGGCGCATGGTAGATTCGCCTTCAGGATTGGACAGAACCATTTCGACATCGCCGCCGCTGCCAGCAACCGCAACAATCAGATTGCCATCATCGTCGAAGGCGATACCACGCGGCGCGTTCAGTTCACCTACCACAACTTCACCAGGCAGCGGTGGCGGACCATCCTGTGCCAGCACAGGCAGTGCGAGCGCCAACGCGGTAACAACGAGCAATACGGTCAAAACCCACTTCATCAAACGATTATGCGAACGCATTTTGATCCCCCTTGTGGAAACTACTGTTCGCCTAGACCATCACTAGCCTACGCCACCCGGCAGAGAGAGGCATCCACCGTTGGCGGCGGGCGCTCTGTCATCCTTTCGTATGACATTGCATAAGTCAGTTTTCGATTTATGGCACACAGTGCTGATCTACATGGAGCTCACGGACTGCTCATTTACTGCTCAGTCCCAGGTTGAGAATCAAAAAGGCGCAGGTTCACCGCGCCTTTTCTAGAGTCTGTTGCTGCCTACACGTACTCGACATCACGCTTCGGCTTCTCGCCCATGTCAATGGTGTCGTTCTTGCGCTTCTCTTTTTCGCTGTCATCCACCGAATTGCCACACCCCCAGCCACGCGACCAGTCCTGGGTTTCCGCCCAACGCTGCCAGTTGCGCCACTCGCCGCGCCGCCCAAATGCCATGAATGCGAATGCGCCCAAACCTACGAGCAAAATCAGCCCAAAGCCGAACGTTTTCAGCAAAAGTACCGCAGCCCCGACCATCAACCACGGCATCCACCAGTTACCGTGCCAGCCACGTTTCCAACCATGTGCCATGTGATAGTGATTCATCCTGCGCATCGTCTCATCTCCCTGCCTATGTTGATATGGACATATACGTAGGTTGTGATGCAAGGTTGCAGGCGGTGTTGCTTTCTGACAAAGCTCTAATATACTAACCTCTAGACCAAATGTACGATCTGGATACCAACCCACGATGACCGACCAACCTGCCCGTGCCGTCTCCCCCAAGCAACTCGTGGATGATCGTGAAAACGTCGCGCTGCGCCCGCGCTCGCTGCGTGACATTCTGGGGCAGGACGCCGTGCGCCAAAAGCTTGAGATCAGCATCGAAGCAGCAAAGGGTCGCAAAGAGCCGATTGAGCATGTCTTGTTCTACGGACCGCCGGGACTTGGCAAGACATCGTTCGCGCATATCATCGCCAACGAGATGAAGGTCAACATCAAAGTCACGTCTGGTCCCAGCATCGAACGCTCTGGCGATCTCGCCGCCATCCTGACCGCCATCAAGCCCAACGACATCCTCTTTATCGACGAAATCCATCGGCTGGGGCGCGCGGTTGAAGAAGTCCTCTATCCAGCGATGGAAGACTTCGCGCTCGACATCGTGATCGGCAAAGGACCGGGCGCGAAATCGATGCGGCTGCGGCTGCCGCGCTTCACAGTGGTCGGCGCAACTACGCGCCTCTCGTTGCTGAGCAATCCGCTGCGCGACCGCTTCGGCATCCAGTTCCGCATGGATCCGTATGACCAGGAGTCGCTGGAAAAAATCGTCGCGCGCGCTGCGACCATGCTGAATGTCGAGATTAAGCCTGAAGGCACGACTGAAGTCGCCCGCCGAGCGCGTGGCACGCCGCGCATCGCGCTTCGGCTGCTGCGGCGCGTCCGCGATTACGCCCAGGTGCGCGCCGATGGCATCATTACAGGACGTGTCGCTGGCGAAGCGCTTAACATGATGGAGATCGACCATCTCGGCTTGGATGAGACCGACATCCGCATCCTTCGCTGCATTATCGAGAAGTTCGGCGGTGGACCTGTCGGCTTGGAAACGATCGCCGCCGCCATCAACGAAGACAGCGCCACCGTCGAAGATGTTTATGAGCCATATCTGCTGCAACTGGCATTCATCAAACGCACCCCGCGCGGGCGCGTCGCCATGCCATCGGCCTACGAGCATCTCGGCCTGACGCCGCCGCAAGTGCTTGAGCAGCCTAGATTGATTTGATGCGCGCAACGCAACGCCTTTGTCTGGCGTATACTGTTGTAGACTCGGTTGCAGCACCACTAAGGATAAACATGATGCAGCGGGCAGACATTCTGACACGATTCATTGCACTGGTGATTGATGGTTTCATCCTCGGCATCATCACCGGCATTCTCTTCGGGGCGGGGCGCGAGGTCGGTGGTCTCATCAGCTTCGTTGTTGGTCTTATCTACTCCTGGTACTTCTGGACGCGCCAGAACGGACAGACTCCCGGCAAGATGGTGATGAAGATTCGTGTCGTTAAAGACGACGGCTCACACTTGGACGATACCTCAGCCGTCGTGCGCTACATCGGCTACACTATCAACAGTGTCGTCTTCATGATCGGCTGGATTTGGGCATTGTTTGACAGCCGCGGCAAAGGCTGGCATGATTTGATCGCAGGGACAACCGTCATCAAGGCGTAGTTTCACACGCTATGGACATGCAGTCGCTCGGACGCATCTTGCTCGTCATCGGTATAGGAATTGCCATCGTCGGCGCAGTCATCATGATTGCGCCGCGTTTGCCGTTTCTGAGTCAGCTGGGCAATCTTCCAGGCGATCTTCGCATTCAGAATGAGAACTTTACCTGCCTCGTCCCAATTGTCAGTTCTATCCTCATCAGCATCATCGCGACTATCGTCATCAATATCATCATTCGCCTGCTCAACCGACCTTAACGGCCATGCACATCAACGACTTTGACTACGACCTTCCCGAACACTTCATCGCCCAGACGCCTATTGAGCCGCGCGACGCTTCACGCCTACTGGTGCTGGACAAGCATACGGGCGCAATCGAACATCGCATCTTCCGCGACATCCTTGACCTGCTGACACCGAGCGATCTGCTCGTCCTCAATGATACGCGCGTCATCCCTGCCCGACTGCAAGCACGCAAAGTAGTAACAGGCGGCGCGGTTGAGCTACTACTCCTGCGCCGTCTCAACGACACTGATTGGCGTGCGCTCATTGGTGGACGCAATGTCGATCTCGGGATGAACCTCAAGCTGGATGATTCGGATGTCATAGCCGAAGTGATCGAGGTGTTGGACGAAGGCGAGCGCGTGCTGCGCTTCACTGAACCGGTTGATGCGCTGGTAGACAAACTGGGCGAAATGCCGCTGCCACCTTACATTCACGCGCCGCTGCAAGACCGAGAGCGCTATCAGACTGTCTACAGCAGGGACGCGGGCAGCGCCGCTGCTCCGACTGCCGGATTACACTTCACACCAGAACTCTTGCTCGCGCTGCGGGACAAAGGGGTGCGTTTCGCGTATGTCACATTGCATGTCGGCTTGGGGACATTCTTGCCAATGCGCGTGGAAAACATCACGGAACACAGGATGCACCACGAATGGGCGCGCCTGCTATCAGGGGATGCGCACTTGATTAACCAGACGAAGTTACAAGGGGGGCGTGTCATTGCAGTTGGCACAACTGCCGCGCGCACATTGGAAACGGCGGCTGTCCTCAGTGCAGGCGGCGACCCCGCCGATGCCATTCACGCGCCAGACGCCTGTGGCTGGCGCCCAGTGATTGCGTTCGAGGCAGAGACCAACCTGTTCATCTACCCTGGTTACCGCTGGCGGGCAGTAGACGCAATGATCACCAACTTCCATCTGCCCAAATCAAGCTTGATGATGATGATCAGCAGTCTGGTGGGCAAAGAGCGCTTGTTCCATGCCTACGAGGTCGCGAAAGCTGAAGGCTACCGCTTCTTCAGCTTTGGCGATGCCATGTTCATTCGTTAACTAAACTGCTGCTGAACTCCTTCGTCCCGATATAGGAAGTAGGCAAGATACGCGCTCAGCAATACCCAGATGATGCTGAGAACGCCCGAACCGCCGGAGATAATACCGAGCAGCGATACAATTGCATTGACAGCGAATGCCAGTACAGCCGCCATACACCCCCAGTTTTTGCGCTGGAACAATCCAATGGCGGCGACAATCAGAAACGGTGCTGCAATCAAACTGAGGAAACCCCAGAAGATTGCAAAGCCACTGACCGCGCCAAGCTCGCCCAATGCGCGGCTTGCCTCCTGTAGCTCACGCTGGGTTGCAGCATCAACCGCACCAGACGCATCCAACGCTACCCCGCCGACTATGCCCCCGATGCCTGCCAATGCCCCCGCGCTGAACAACGCAATACCGCCGCAAATACTGAAGATGCCCGCAATCAACGTGTAAATCGCAATGTATTGAACTAGTTTGGATGGATCAATCCGCCGTACCGCTTCATTAACAGGGCGCAGCAATTGATCCAGTTGACTGAGAAGATTGTCCATGTCTACCCCTCTGGTGAATAATCGATGTTGTCACTATAGAGGGGTTCGGCATTGGTGTCAAATCAACGAAATGTAAAGCCTACGGTTGCTCGGTAGCGAGGACCTTGCTGCGCTCAATCACCCCACCTGCCAACACCTCGTCGCCATCGTAGATCACTGCCCCCTGTCCCGGTGTGATGTCGCGGAGCGGCGTCTCAAATTCAGCGTGGAAGCAGTCATTACCGAGCGGCGTTATCAGCGCGGGCGTAGGCGTCGCCTTGTAGCGAATCTTGACCTGCGCGTAGAATGGCTTGCACGGTGCAGCACCGCGTACCCAGTTCACGCGCGCAGCCGTCAGCTCGCGCTGTCCAAGTTCGTCCGCCGTGCCCACGATGAGCGCATTACGATACGGGTTCATGCCGATCACGAACAGCGGCTCCGCAGCCGTCACACCCAACCCCTTGCGCTGCCCGATGGTGTAATTCGACAAGCCCTGATGCTCGCCTATCACATTGCCATCTTTGCGAACAATCGGTCCCGGTTGCATGATCTCTGGTGCGTGTTCGCGCAGGAAACGGCGATAGTCGCCATCCCCCAGGAAGCACAAGTCCTGACTATCTCCCTTGCTGGCAGTCGGCAGCCCGAAGCGTGCGGCGATCTCGCGCACCTGCGGCTTGGGATATCCGCCCACCGGGAACAGCACCTTGCTCAACTGCGACTGCCCCATCACACTCAGAACGTAACTCTGATCTTTCGCATCATCCACGCCCTTTAACAGCGCATGATAACCATCGCGGGATTCCACCCGCGCGTAATGGCCCGTCGCCAGATAATCAGCCTCCAGCGCCAGCGCGTTATTCAGCAACCAGTCGAAGCGAATATGTCGATTACACTCCATACAGGGCATTGGCGTCACACCTTCGCGATGCCCCTCGATGAAAAACTCAACGATCTTGTCGCGGAAGACATCGCGTGTGTCCAGCACGTAAAACGGGATACCGAGTTTGTCGGCAATACGGCGTGCATCTGCCATCTGGTCGGGTGTGCAGCAGCGGTTAAACTGACGACCGGAAACGGTCTCTTCCGACCACAGCCGCATCATCATGCCGATGACCTCGTAGCCCTGTTCGACCAGCAGCGCCGCCGCCACGGAGCTATCAACGCCGCCGCTCATCGCGACAACCACCCGCTTGTTCATGAAGCAAACATCCTCACCTTACCCACGCACTCCGTCACCATCGCAACCGCATACGCGATGTCTTCCTCCGACGTGTGCAACCCAACGGAAAGCCGCAGACTGCTCGACGCCAGCCTGCGCTCGTAGCCCATCGCCAGCAGCACGCCGCTTGGCTCAGGATTGCCCGTCTTGCAGGCGCTGGCACTACTGGCGGCGATGCCCTTGAGATCAAGGTGCATCAACAGCATATTCGCATCCACGCCGTCAAAGACAAAGCTGGCGTGAGCAGGCAGACGCTGCGAGGGATGCCCGGTGAGAGATGCACCAGGTACACGGGCGAGAATGCCGTCTATCACCATATCCCGCATCAGTCGATAATGGGCAACGCGCGCGTCATGCTCGTCGTATGCCAGCTTGAGGGCGGTCGCCATACCCACAATACCAGGGGTGTTCAGTGTCCCTGCGCGCCGCCCCTCTTCGTGGCTACCCCCACTCTGACTTGGCACAAGATTAATACCCTCACGCACATACAAAGCACCGACGCCTTTTGGACCGTAGAACTTGTGCGCAGACAAGCTCAACATATCCACATCGAGTACCTGTACATCCAGCGTCAGTTGTCCAGCAGCCTGGACTGCATCGCTATGCAGTAATGCGCCCCGCTCGTGTGCCATCTTAGCCAGTGTGGGCAATGGCTGGATGGTTCCAACCTCATTGTTGGCGTACATGACACTTGCCAGCGCCGTATCGTCTCGCAGCGCGCCCGCGAATTCCTCGCTGTCGATCATCGCTGTGCTATCCACAGGTAGAATCGTCTGCTCGAACCCCATCAGGTCTGCTAACTGGTTGACCGTGCGAATCACGGCACTGTGTTCTACCGGTGTCGTGATCAGGTGAGTTCGTCTGCCCTGCTCGCGCGCCCACCATGCAGCGCCGCGCACTGCCAGGTTGTCACTTTCACTACCACCGCTGGTGAAGATGACCTCACCGGGCTTGCAGTTCAACACCCGCGCTATCGTCTCACGCGCATCCTCAATCGCGTGTTCGGCTCTACGCCCGATGCTGTGCGCCGAATGCGAATTACCGTAAATTTCGCTGAAATACGGCAGCATCGCCTCAACAACCCGCGCGTCGGTCGGCGCGGTGGCAGCATAATCGAGATAGATGGAACGACGTGTATTCATGAACGCCTCGCAAACGAAAGTAGTTACAGTTCATTGTACCAGTAAGGCTGCCACAATAGACTGGCGACTACTCAAAGTCGCTACCCACAGTTGTCTGCGTCCACCTTGCAGCAGATGAAGTCAGTTTAAGTTCTGACCAAGCATCACAACTACTCAACTTAACGTGAGCACGTATGGCGGTTAATGGTGGGGCGCTACTTTTTCCCACGTCGGCCACTTGATGGACGGCACTGCATTAATTGCGTCAGGAGTAGAAGATGTTCAAGAGTTTGCTGAAGGGGCAGGCGATGCCCCGCATGTTCATTGCTTCAATACTCGTCATCGTCGTGTTGGGGGCTGCTGTGGTCGGTGCGCAGAACCAACCAAGCGCCACACTTGAAGGTTTTGCTGTTTTGCCCGCCGATTCCTTTGCTGAAGGTCCGGTTTCCGGCGCGTTTATCGACCCCACGTCTAACCTGAATGGTCGCGAAATCCCGTTCGAAAGCCAGCCCGTCCAGGGTGTCAGCGCCATTCTGCCTGCTGAAACCGAAGGCAACTGGCTGGTGATGTCCGACAATGGCTTTGGCGCAAAAGGCAACAGCGCCGACTACAACCTGCGCGTTTACGAAGTGAACGTTGACTGGGAAGCACAGACCGTTTCCGTCGTCAGCTTCTTTGAACTCAGCGATCCTAACAGCTTGGTTCCGTTCGCTATCGTCAACCAGGATACCGAAGATCGCACGCTTACGGGCGCGGACTTCGACCTCGAATCCTTCCGCCGTGCGGCCGATGGTACCTTCTGGTTCGGAGAGGAATTCGGCCCATTCCTGCTTCAGACCGATGCAACCGGTCGCGTTCTGCGCGCCCCTATCCCAACTCCTTATCCTGAAGTGCTTGCCGCTTATGCACGCGGTCTGGAATTTGTGCAGGCGCCGCAAAACCCCGCATTCGTTGACCTAGCAGATGACGCAACCCGCAACGCCACCGCCAACCACCGCACGAGTCGCGGTTTCGAAGGCATGGCACTCAACACCAGCGGCACGATGCTGTACACCATGCTGGAAGGCTCGTTGGTTGACGATCCGTTCGCTAACCGTCTTCTCATCCAGGAGTTTGACGTGGAGGCAGGTGAATACACCGGTCGCTACTTCTTCTACGCCATGAACAGCTTCGGCAATGCTATCGGTGAAATGACTGCTATCAATGATAATCAGTTCCTCGTCATTGAACGTGATAACTTCGAAGGCAATGCCGCGTCGTTCAAGCGCATCTTCCTGGTTGACCTGACGCAAGCAGGGCCCGACGGTTCGCTGCCCAAGCGCCAAATTGTGGACCTGATGAACATTGGTGACATCAATGGCCTGACGGCGACCGAAGATGGCGCGATTGGTTTTGGTGAAGTCTTCACCTTCCCATTCGTCACCATTGAGTCGGTCTACCCGGTGGATGCCGACACCCTGCTCGTCGTGAACGATAACAACTTCCCGTTCAGCAGCGGTCGTCGTCCCGGCGTTGATGCCGACAGCACCGAGTTCATTCTGATCGGCTTGAACGAACAGCTTGATCTCGACATGGGTATGTAATACGGAATTCAAAAGGGACGCCATCTGGCGTCCCCTCTTCAATCGCGCGGTACGTTATGATGCTGGCGACAGCGCGGCTCATAGCTTTCCGTCGCGCCTACCATGATGATTGGATCATTAAAGTGAGCAGGCTTGCCGTTGACAAGACGCTGCGTTCGGCTGGCAGGGTTACCGCATTCCATGCAGATCGCCTGGAGCTTAGTCACTTCCTCCGCCTTGCTCATCAGTTCGGGGATGTGACCAAACGGCTCTCCGCGAAAGTCCATATCCAACCCGGCGGCAATAACACGTATGCCACGTTCTGCCAGTAATTCAATCGCAGGCACTATAGCCGCTTCAAAAAACTGCACTTCGTCAATTGCCACGACAGTGGTACGCGGCGTAACCAGCGCGCTCAGTTCGGCAGCGGTCTGAATCGGTGTTGCGTCAATGTTCTGCCCGCTGTGACTGATGACATGTGCTTCGCCATACCGCTTGTCCAGGCTGTGCTTGAAGACCTGAACGGTTTGGCGCGCAATAATTGCGCGCCGTACCCTTCGGATCAGTTCTTCAGTTTTGCCACAGAACATGCTGCCACATATGACTTCCACACGCCCTGCGTGGTGGATCATTCGCTGGCTGCCTCTGTGTCGGCAACCGCGATCTTGTAGCCACGATCACGCAGCTGGCGCTTTACGTCGTTGATGAGCTTCGGATTGATGCCTGGAATTTCAATTAGCGATGCTTCGCCGTCTTTCTCAATACGGCTGATGAAATCGCCTGCCGTCTTGATGTTGTTATCGGCAAGCGTCTTGACATAACGCGAGTTCAGTTCCAGATCAGCAAGCGGGAAGGTAAGCGGCGTCTTCGATGCTGCGCGCTGTTCAGCTTCCGCGCGCTTGTTATCGCGCACCTGCAACCGCTTGATGAAGCGATCAACCTGACCTTCGGTGTCAACGATACGCTGCTCGCCCGTGTAGAAGGGGTGACACTTGTAGCAAATGTCGGTGCGGATTTCCGCCTGCGTTGCGCCGACCGTCCATGTATTGCCACATGCACACATCACACGCGCCTCAGGAAACCACTGAGGGTGAAGTTTTTCTTTCATCTTGTCCTCTTCTGGCGCTGCGCTACATAAGGTCACAGCGCGCCTGTATAATCAGTCAATGTTCAGACGCAAACAGGGAGTATTTCTTACCCCTCTGCGCGCCCACCCGTCAGCGTATCCTGGTACGCCTTCAAGCCATCCATATCGCCATCCGCAGCGAACTTCGCCTGCTTCGCCCACGTTGGAACGCTGGGGGCAAAACGCAGTCCAGCCTGCTCAATCGCAGCTTTAATGGTGCCTTCGCTGCTCTCGGCAAGCTGAGCAAATGTGTCAATACCCGCCGCCACCAACGCCGCCGCCATCTTCGGACCAATACCTTCGATGATAGTCAAGTCGTCGCCAGCAGCCTTCTGCTTTGCGGGCGCAGCGGGTGCTTCACCAGCAACTTTCGCTGCAACTGGCGCATCGGCTGCCTTCGCCTTGGGCGTCGCCACCTTGCTCAATTCACCGACCGACATGGGTTCCAGCTTCTTGGGAGCAGGCGTCTGCTCGGTCGCCACGGGTGTAATTTCAGGGTAAACGCTGATCATGCGCTTGCCACGATACGGCTTCTCGAAGACCACATAGCCCTCGGCGACGGCGAACAGCGTATGGTCTTTACCCATCATGACATTCTCACCAGCGTGGAACTTCGTCCCGCGCTGACGAATGAGAATATTGCCGGACAGCACATACTGCCCACCGAAGCGCTTCACGCCCAGACGCTGCGAATTGCTATCACGACCGTTGCGGCTTGAACCGCCGCCCTTCTTGTGTGCCATTGCCTAACTTCTCCTCGCAGCCTAAGCCTGAATTGCATCAATACGAAGACGGGTGTAATACTGGCGATGACCGCGCTTGCGACGGTAGTTGGTGCGCTGGCGGTACTTGAAAACAATGATCTTCTTAGCGCGGAACTGGGAAACGACGGTGGCTTGCACCTTCGCGCCGTCTACAACTGGCTGCCCGATGATGGTCTTATCGCCATCGCCTACCAACAGAACATCGCTGATGTCAAACGAATGTCCTTCTTCATAAGGCAGACGTTCCACATCCACAAACAGCCCTTGTTCGACACGGTACTGCTTGTTACCCGAACGAATAATTGCGTACATGGAGACTCCAATTCTCACTTGCCACCACCCCACGCGCCAGATGACTCGTGAATCATGTGCCGTGAGACGGGGAAAATTGGATGCTGTCGATTGCATCTCAATTCAAAACAAACTCAAGTGACGATTATAGGGGAGGCAAACAGGAGCGTCAATTGCGAAGTCCCCCTATCCGTAGGGGAAAAGCAGGCAAAATGCTTGCCAAAAAAACAAAACCTGTGCGACACTGGTAAACAACGATAGCGCATCGTTGATTGCATATATACCTCAGGAGCTAAAGCATGAAGAAGCGTTTGGTCCCGATTCTCGCACTGCTCATCGTCCTGCTTGGCATCACCACTGGCGCAAGTGCCCAGGGCGACCTCTCCGAAGAAATTTCTGACAGCGGACTAACCGTCAGCTACTACGAAGAGTGGGTTGCTGACACAATCTCGGATGGTGGCATCTATATCGCCAGCAGCGACAATGCGCTCGAAGTCCTGCAAGAAGGCGAAGGTGATTTCGATGATGAAGACATTGCGCTCGGCTTCTACCCGCCTGAATTTCTCGAAAACTTCGACCTCGATATTGACGAATCTCCAGAGCGTACCGTTGAAGCGCTGCTGGAAGCGCTGGATGCCGATGGTGAGGTCAGCCTGAGCGATGATGAAAGCGTTGCCTTCGCTTTTGCGGAAAACGGTGACCTCCCCGGTGGTTTTGTGGGTCTCTTCGCCGTCTCGTTTGATGAAGGCACGGTGGTCGCGACTGTCCAGTATGGGGATGATTACGATGAAATCCCCGACGAAGTGTTTGAGATTTTCGGCACGCTGACTTACGAAGCAGGCTCCGGGAACGATGATGACGAAGAAGATGATGATCGTGGCAGCGGTGATCTCGATGCTCTTGCCGATGACGCTGATGAGGTCATCGAAGGCGAACTGACGAACCGCGAAGAAATCCAGGCTTACCTGGTTGAACTCGAAGAAGGCGATATTATCAGCATCGCGGTTGTCGCGCTGGACGACGAACTTGACCCGGTTGTACGCCTGTTCGAGGAACGCGACTACCCCGATGATGCGCTTGCAGAGAACGACGACCACGACCCCGATGACATTGATCTTGGCAGCAACTTCAATTCCCTGATCTTTGAATTCGAAATCGAAGTCTCTGATGAATATGTGATAGAAGTGAGCAGCTTCGGCGGCAGCACTGGTGAATACGAACTGTACTTCATCGGCGAAGAGAGCCGTTACGATATTGAACTGCTCGACTAATCAGTCGCAGTACCAAACCTACGGACGAGGCATACCTCGTCCGTAGTGATTCTTATAGGAAAGCACCCGCTACCTGCGTCCCGAACAGAAGCATGACGAGCGTGGCAATCACAATATACGGACCATATGGCAGTGGCGTATACCAGCTGTAGGCACGCGCAATTAACGACCGCCCGAACAGCCACACCAATCCGCCAGCCGCCCCCAGAAATACCGTGATGAACATCGTCAGAATCAACTGCTGCCAACCGAGCATCAAGCCCGACACAGTGATGAGCATGACATCACCGTAGCCAAATGCCACTGTGTTTAGCTGACGCTGCCGCAGTTGATTCGACATGTAGACGAACAGAAACCCGCCCAGATAAAGCAGAAAAAAGACTCCAAAGCCCATCAAACCACCCAGCAAAGAGGTTGTCAGGTCAGGACCGCCAGCAGGTTCAACAAGTGCATCCAGAATCGCGACGATGCCGAACGGTATCACGCACGAGAACAGGATCAAGCGATGTTCAACGTCAATTACGGTGACGAGAACAAAAAATGCCATGTAGACGAGCCAGAACAGGAGCCGCAAATCCGACATGCGGTCATGGGTGGTCGCCACAAGTACCGCCAGCACCATCAGCGCAGCCGTGCCAATCTCCGTCAGCGGATAGCGCCACGACAACTTGCGTGTGCTGCCTGATGACGAACGCTTGCCGAACAGGAATGCTGTAATCCCCAACCATGCCAGCGGCGGGCGCGGCGTATCATCCGGGTAACGCGGCATTCGCGGTGCGCGATAATGTGGCAAGTCATCGCCAAGGACGTTCAGCACGCCACCCACCAGTAGCCCAATCAGAACTGCCAGCAAGACATCCACGATCATGAGAACAAAGACTCCGGTGCTTACGGCATTGGCAGGCGCGGCGCAGGCGGCAGCAGCGCAACTGACAACACGATCAAAATAATAAACGCCACAACCGCACTGATAACGATGGCGGTTGTTTGCATTCTGGATTCCCGCAATTCCGGTGGCGCGCTGCCCATCACCCAGTCGACTTGCTCGGCTGCTCCATGCCGCAGGCGCCAGACGGTCAGCAACGAGTCTCCGACAAGACCGACGATGACATGAAGCGCATCAGGATAATGAGACTGCGCAATGTCGGTTTGTGACGGTATGGCAAGCCCTTGCGGATGGCTGTGATAAAAACCGATTAGACCTAGCCCACGCTGTTCCCCGTCGTAGAGCGCTGCGACGTATTGACGCTCATCGAGCCGAAACGTATGCAAGGGGTCTGCCGCACGATTGGCAACAGGCACGGCTTCCTTCACCATCCCATCGCGACCCAACAGCACGCCACAGGCCTCACGCGGCGCATCAGCACGCGCATGTGCCAGCATTGCCGCGTGTGCCTCTGGCATAATCGCGATCACGCTTCGTCCTCGTTAGGGATATGATCGGGGATTTCAAACGCCTCGACACGGCTGTCCTGCGGCGGATTACGCGACTCGAAAAACAAGTCCGCTTCGACGGTATACAGCCCCGCCGGGTCGCCTTCGATACCGCGCAGATGAACCGTGAACTCCATATCGTTGTGCATCGTCTCGATGATGCTTAGCTCGCCCACCAGCCGATCCGCAGCATTGCGCACGCTCACGAGCAGGTTCGGACGTTCCATAAACGGTGTCACGGCGATATGCAGCAGAATACGCTGGCGGTCGGGATAGATCGCCACATCCAGCGCTTCGATATGCAGTTCCTCGCGCGGTTTGGGCGCAAAGCCGTGAGGGAGAATCGGGATTTCCATGTTTTTGAGTATACCTTTAGTCTACGTTTACATTCGTTGAGGCTTACTGCATGATTGCGCGCAGTGCCGTCAGCGCTGCATCCAACTTCGCCTCTGGCACAAGAATATGATCGGTACTGTAAGCTGCAAAGGGAAAGATGGGTACTTGCGCCTCAGCCAGTGCCGCACTGACGCGCGCCATAAAGCCGACCACAGTAAAGTCAAACACCATCGCAAACGTGATCAAACGAAAGCGCGTATCGGCAACCTGCGCCGCAGGCAAGCGTCGTGCAAACTCATCCCACGCTTCGACAGGCAGAACCAGCGTCACTTCATCGGGATCGACGAGCAATGCGCAGAACGGATCGCGCATGGCTGCGATGATCCCCGCCGCAGCCGTGATTCCGCCGTGCGGTAGTTTAATCATCTGGTAGGCACGTTCGTCCACTACCAGCTTTGTCTGCTTTAGCAAGTTGTCCAGTGGCGTCATCACACAAGCCCCTTCTTGCGCAGTTCCTTATCCAGTTTCGCAAACCCCGCGTCCATGTCACGCGTAAAGTCGATGTACGGGATACCCGCAATCACCAGTGTCGGACCCATCTCGCGCGCCATCGCCAGAAAAACAGGGACGCCCACGTCTTCAGAAAAGATGTATTCCTTCGCCGCCCAGCGCGACTGCTTCCAATCGGGCGACAGCACGCTGATCATTGCCGCTGCCCCGCGTATCACTTCTTCCAGTTCGAGAAATAGCTGCGTGTGGTAGTTGCGATCAGAATCTTGATAGTCCCAATATCCGAAGCCGCGATCCTTCATGAACAGTCGCATCTTCATCACAAACTCACTGTCTTCGTCGGCATAGCTGATGAAGACATAACCCTTTGACTTTGGCGTTGTGGTTACAGACTCCGCGCGACGACGCAGGGGCGATGGCTTGACTTCAGCAGGCAGTGCTTGTATGAGCGTTTGCAGCGCGCGCTCATAATCCACGGCAAATAGGAAAACCGCCTGATCTTCGAGGAACGCACCACCCTCGTTAATCGTCGCCAAGAATATCGGTAAACCGCGCTGGGTTGCCAAATCAAGCTCGCGCATTAACCCTTTTGCTTTCAACGCCCTGGGACCGGACAGCAGCAATAATGCGCTCGCCGATTCCAGTGCCGCGTCAATTGCCGTGCTGAAGTCCGTCCCGGCTGGCACACTATCCGGTGACAGCCATAGTTCGACGCCAGCCGCGCGCAAATCCGAAAGGATGCGCTCAATCAGCGGATTAGACTTACGATCCCAGCGCGAATAGCTGACAAACACATAGCCCATAGCCACCCCACCACCGCCACGCCCCGCTCACACATCGCCATTTTATACCAACTCAGCTACAATCCCGAAATCACAATGTCCGTACACGCAATCGCCAATACCCAAATACCTGAAAGCTCACCATCCATGCCCGCTTCCGAACAAGGCGCTGCCCACCCCGACGGGCGCTGGCTCACCATCAACCGCACCCTTACATTCGTCCGCAATGGCGAAGACGTACTGCTGCTCAAGCGCGCTCCCACCAAACGTATCTTCCCCAATCGCTATAATGGCGTCGGTGGACATATCGAGCGCGGCGAGGATGTGTTTACGAGCGCGCAACGCGAAATTGTCGAAGAAACAGGGCTTGATGTCCGCGATCTACGGCTGCGCGCGATCTATCTGGTAGATGCAAATGCGGCTACCGGCATTAGCGTCTTTGCATTCACAGCATACAGCGACAGCCGCGACTTGATAGAGTGTGATGAAGGCACGCTCGAATGGGTGCCAATCGCCGACATCACCAGTCGCGATCTGGTCGAAGATTTGCCGATCATGCTGCCGCGAATGTTGGCGATGAGCGATTGTGACGCGCCACTGTTTGTGCATTTGAGCTACAATGATGCTGGCGAAATGCAACTAACATTTAACTCAGGCTGATATGTCAACTCCCCCGAACAACGTCCAAGTCCGTTATGTCCCCGCCCCGCCAAAGAAAATCAACTGGGCGCGCAGGCTTGGCTGCGGCATCGCGCTGGTCTTCTGGTTTGCCTTGCTACTGCTGCCGAGCGTGTTCCTGATTCTGCTCTTCAACAACGAAATCACGATCACCACAGGCGACGCACCCGACCAGCAAATCTACATCTACCTGATCAGCGAGGCGCGAGAGCGCGGCATCGGCGTCCGCACTGGCAGCGTCGCCAGCCGTGACGACACGAATGTGTGCGTGCAGACCGAGCAGCGCTACTTGCTATGGCAAGGCACAGGCGAACCGGCGACGTTTTGTGAGTGTTACAGCCGTAGCAGCGCAAACGAGTCATGGTCGCTGGCCACTTCAGAACCGAACGCCTGCCCTGCTCGCTGATCTATATGAAGGACACATCCTAATGCCGCGCATCGCCTTCTTCGACATTGATGGCACACTCATCACCGAAAGTGTCTGGGACTACTTCCTAATGCAGCCGGAGATCGCACCACACAAACGTGCTGTATACATGCGCTTTCTGCCCACCTTCATCGGACGCAAACTTGGCATCCTTGATGAAGCGCGCTTTCGGGAGGCATGGGTGCAGCAAATGGCGCGGCTAATGCGCGGCTGGTCGCAGGCGCAGGTGAATGCACTCTTTGACCGTGTGGTTACGGCGATGGGCAGCCCGTTCCGTAGCGACGTATCGGCGCGTGTGCGCGAGCATCTGGCTCAAGGAGAGCGCGTAGTACTGGCTTCAGGCATGTTCGATGGCTTTGCGCAGCGCTTTGCACAACAGTTGGGCGCAGAAGCGGGCTTAGGCACAAAACTTGGTTTTCGCGACGGACTCTGCACAGGCAAGATCGACGGGCGCGGCTGCGCCGGTGAGCAAAAACCGGAATTCCTGCGCGCCTTCCTCCAGTCGCGCGATTTGAGCAGCGCTTATGGTTATGCAGATAGCTTTTCCGATGTGCCGATGCTGGCAGCGGTTGGCACGCCTGTCGCTACCTACCCCGACGATCAATTGCGCGCTTACGCTCGCGCGCAGGGGTGGGCAATCTTTCCTGCTTAGATTGAGCATATTCGCGTAAGATTGTCGTACCATTGACGAAACGGGTGACGACCCCGAACGAAAGAGTTGAGTTGTGGACTTCTCACAGATTCTGAACCTCGGCAACATCCCCTCCCTGGTCATCATTTGCGTGGCCGGGGTGATCATCATCGCGGTACTGGGGTTCATTATGCAATTTGTGGGCACGTTCTTCGGCGTCATCGGAGGAACGTTCCAGCTATTCACCGACCTGATCTCCGGCGGTCCGGTCGTCTGGTGTGGCTGCCTGGTCGCGATCGCTGCACTTGGCATCTGTGGCATCGTCGGCTTCTTCGCCTTCTCCGCCCTAAGCACCTGCGATACCCCCCAGGCTGTCAATCTTTGCTCGCTCTTCGGGCGTTAATTCATCCCGCGTCGCTTGCGCGTTGGCGTCGTCGGCGTGCTGTGCATCCATACTTCAATGCGCCCGAAGTCGTCATCAGCACTGATCTCAAGCTGTCCGCTGTCGTAAAACCACAACGGTGCGTGCTGCCGATCCATGCGGATGTCTTCCGGCTCCTCCGTCAAACCCACGACTTCGACCTTCACGCGCTTGTAGGTAGGCGCATACACGCCCGCCTTGCGCCGTGAAATAGTGAATGTCGCATCATCTTCCCACAGGCAGGTGTAATACATCCAGCGGTACTCGCCATGCATGTATGCCCGCCCTTCCCCGTGATCTTCATAGAGCGTCGTTTCGGCATTGCCAGGATACACCCGCAGCAAGAGCGATTCGCTCACTCGTTGATTGACATACTCAAGCGGCTCCCCAAGCGGCACGACGGCGCCTGCGCGCACAAACACTGGCACACGCTCGAGCGGGGCTGGCACGACAATCTCACGCCCGCCGCTGACAGGCTCGTTCGTCCAGAAGTCATACCACAAGCCCTCAGGCAGTTGTATCCGCCGCTCGATGTCCCCGGCAGCCACCACAGGCGCGACCAGCAGCGCGCTCCCGACCATGTACGCATCATCGATGCGCAGCGCCGCATCAGCAGGATCGAGCAGCCACAGAGGACGAATGACAGGCGTGCCGTACTCGCGTGCAACGGCGATACAGGCATACAGATATGGCAGCAGCCGCGAGCGCAGCCCGAGAGTCAGGCGATTAACCACCTCGTAGAGCTGTCCATGTGCCCAGGGTTCGACGCAGCCGCGCAGGCCCGGCAGCAGAAACGCTGCCTGTAGCCAACGGCTTTGCAACTCACCATCCGCCCCTGCCACGTCAACGCCGATTAACGGCATCCCGCTGCTTGCGGCGTTCAACACGCCGCGCAGCATCGCGCGTATGCCCTCCCATCCCGTCGCCTGTGCCGGCAGCCACGTCATCCCTGTGCGTGCCGCGTCTGCCCATGCAGACGTCATCATGATCAAAGGTCGAAGTCCGGCTCGATGCTGTTCCAGCGGTACGCAGCACGCCTGCGCCATACTCTGCCCGTAACAGTTGTGCATGTGCACGTGACGGACATAACCACTAGCAGTCAGATGATGTGCCATATCAGGAAGCGTCTGAGGTCCAGTGCTGCGCTTTATCTCCGGTGTACTGGCGGTAGTCACAATACCGTCAATACCGCTGCGGACACAGGCGCGCAGTTGTTCGCCCCACCAATCGCATACCTCCGCACGCGCGAAATCTGGCAGTACGGACGCCCCCGGAATTGAGGCAACTCGCACCGCCTGCCCATCAGGATAGGTCACAAAGGCACTGCGTCCAAATCCGCTGGCATAAACGGGGAATGCATCGTCCGCCTGCACTGCTGGATGCACATCCAACGCGACTTGAAATCCCTGATCGTGCAGATCATCAACCAGCGTGCGCAGCGATGGTATTCGGTTGGCGTCAACGGTCAAAGCACGCCCACCGTCCATCGTCGCTGCGCCAAGATGCAGAACATCGCACGGCATCTCGCGCTTGCGAAACTGCCCAGCAAAAGCGGCTATGCTGTCGGCATCCGTTGCGACGTCCCCGCCTTGCTGATACCCCAGTGACCACCAGGCGGGCAAATCAAACGCACCATGTAATGCGGTGTAACGGGTAACTACAGCTTCCGGGGTTGCAGCAGCAAAAAGCAGGTAATCAATCGTGTCGCTTTCGCACATCAGACTCATCTCATGCGCGGTCGTCGCCCCACAATCAATCACCATCCGCGCCGGGTCACGCCAGAAAACACCGCACGTGGCGCGCGGCGACGCGTCCAGATAGAACGGTGCTGACGCAACTATTCCCTGTGGCACATCGTTCCACAATGTTACCCGCTGCCCACGCAGGTTGATAGCACCCATGCGAGTACCCATCCCCGCACACCAACTATCGGCGCGCAGTGCAGCGCTTAAGCGAGTACGACCGCCGCCCCAGGCAATGCCGCCAGCATCCGCAAAGGCAGGCGTGCCATCGGCAAGATCGAGGCGCAGCCGCCCGTCACGCTTGTTGACCCGACAGACAGCGTTGGCGGTTTGCAGTACCAGCACATCTTCGCCATCGGCTACCTCAAACGCGGGTTTATCCTGCGGCAGCGTAAGGGGTGCTATCAGCAACGACGGCTTATGCAGCACTCGCAGGCAGTCTGTCGTCACCCATTCCAGCGTCAGGCGCGTATTGGCACACTGCAGCACAACACCACGCGGATGAGGTTCTATGGAAACAACAGCGCCCGGCGTCATCCAGTCGGCTGTGGGGGCAGGCGCAGGATAACGGCGTTCATACTCCCGCATCTCGCGCTCGCAGGCAATAACGACATCATGCGCAACATCACGCACATGCGACGTGTCCGCCCCTTTTTCGATGGAGCCTCGGCGACGAAAGAGCCGTTCAATCATGGCGAAAACGACATCTGAACCCATTGCATTGGGTCAACAGGTACACCATTAACCCACAATTCCCAGTGCAAATGAGGTCCTGTAGAACGTCCGGTGCTGCCAACCGTGCCGATCACCTGCTGCGTCGTCACAGCATCACCGACATTCACAAGCCGATCGGTCAAATGCCAGTAGCCCGTAAACACACCCCATCCGTGATCGATGATGATCGTGGTGCCGCGCACATCCAACCCGCCAGAAAACACGATAATGCCGTTGACGGGAGCAAAGACAGGTGCGCCGGGTGCGCCGCCAAAATCCGTCCCGATGTGTAACCGTTGCAGCGCTCCACTGTTGTAAGAACGTGTCGAACCAAACGGCGAAGTTACGGCAGCGGCTGCGGGCAATCCCATCGGCCCGTTGAAGTAGCGCACTGGATTGAAGACACTCATCAAAGCGCGTACCCGCTCCGCTTCGGCAGCATCCACATCTGCGCTGAGCAGCGAGAGCCGGTCATTAGGAATGTTAATCGCTTCAACCACGTAGGTTCCTGCAACAAGCTGGGCATTGAGTGTCACGGTTGATACGGCGCCAGTACCATCATCGATCGTAATCACGATTGGATACATTCCCGGCGGCTGCTGAATTGGAACGCCGAACAGCAGCGTATGTACCAAACGTGCCTGATCCGTCCCATCCGGTACGGAAAAATCCATCATTGTCGCGCTAACCGTCGCCGGGACAGCTGTCATTAGCCGTATCATTCCGGTGCGCCCGTTCATCAGGATTTGCGGTTGCATCGTCACACTGGTGACGCTTGCGGGCAGGTTCGTAACTAGTTGTGGCGGCTGAACACCCGGAATCAGCAATTGCTGTCCGGGATAAATCACGCTCGGATCTGTAATACCATTTGCCTGAGCAACATCGTTCACAGACACGCCGTACTGCGTGGCGATACGAAACAGCGTTTCACCCGGCAGCACAACATGAAATACGTTCTGTGCGGGCGGCGTTGCTGTTGCAGCAGGCGCAGCTGCTACCCCAGCCAAAGTGGTTGGTACAAGCAACCGCTGCCCCACCTCCAGACTGGAAGGGTCAAGCAGACCATTCAGCCGCACCAATTCATCTATCGTCGTTCCGTAAAGCTGCGCAATTCCGTACAACGTTTCACCACGCTGGACGACGTGGATCGTCAACCCTACGGTAGCGGTCGTCTCCTGGGCGTGAACAACCTGAAACAAGGGAACGAGCAGTAGCGACAGACACGCCATGAGCAGCACGACTGTGCTGCCCATTTGCTGTCCGCCGATGTTGCTCAACGCCCGATGCAGCTTCATCATCATTAAGATCAGTCGATTACTCTGCTCTCTCATCAAAACGCAGCACATCACCAATTGTTACACGATCCAGAAGGCTAACATTCGCCTCCAGGTAATATTGTGCGGCTTGTTTCGGCGCATATGCCGGTCGCCAGGGCTTCGCCAACTGTGCATCCACAACCTTACCCGCGTTGTCCAACCATATGACGGCGATGCTAAAGCGCATAAAAAACATGTGGATGGTCGTGTGCGTGCGTCCCTCGTAGTTCGTCACGAACAGCAATCCTTCGTCCTCTGGCAAGTCGGCGGCGAACATCAAGCCGCGCAGATGACAGAGAAAACTGGCGCACCAACGCACCCGTCGCAAGATCACAGCCTTAGATTGGGCGTCGCGCAATACTCGGTAGTCAGCCATCGTCCTGCTTTTCACCTTAACACCGAGCATCTCCCGCGAGGTCGCGAGAGATGCACATTCAACCACTGTCACTACGGGATAATCAACACCTGCCCGACAAAGATCACATTTGGGTTGGTAATGCCGTTTGCCTGCATGAGCGCGCGCAGCGAAACATTATAGCGCAGCGAGATGCGGAACAGGTTCTCCCCAAAACGTACCTGATGCGTCCGTACGACAGGCGTGGACGGCGTTGCGGTTACCGGCACCGAGGTGGACGGCGCGTTTGTAGCGGGCAATGCAGTCGGAGGTGGCGGCGGCGCACCCGGAGTCGGGATCTGCAGCCGCTGCCCTACCTGAATGTAGTTGATATTTGTGATGCCGTTCAACTGCGCCAGCGTTGCTACCGTCGTATTGAACCGAAGGGCGATGCGCCGCAGCGTGTCGCCCGGTTGCACCACATACGTCGTCGTTCCTGCTGTGGGCGGCGGTGTAGTCGGTTGACCGGGAACAGGCGTCGCTGTAATCACAATTACCTGTGACGTAGCAGTCGGCGCAGCCGTTGCGGGCGCGGCAAGACGTACCGGGATAGTCAGCCCTTGACCCACGAAGATTAGCGCATTCTCGTTCAGCCCATTGGCAGCAATAATCGCCTGCACAGTACTCCCGTAAAGGACTGCCAGCTCAGCCACCGTATCGCCCCGACGAACTGTGTGGATGATCCGCCCTGGGAACTCCGGTCCGATGGGTGCAGGTGTATTGGTCGGGCGAGGAACGGGGGTTGCTGTTGCAGGTACAACGACCGCTGGCGTTGGCGATGCTGGAATCACGGTCGGCGGTGCGAAAGTCGGCGGCACAGGCGTGCTGCTTGGCTGGGCAGGCACGGGTGTCAATGTCGGCGCGACAATCGGCGTACTCGTCGGCTGCACGGGAATAGGCGTGAATGTCGGCGCGACAATCGGTGTGCTGGTTGGCTGCACCGGCACAGGTGTAAATGTCGGCGCAACAATCGGTGTGCTGGTCGGCACAACCACCACCGCAGGCGTGTTCGTCGGCAGAACAGGCGTGGCGCTCGGAGCCGCCGCGCCCGCTACCGTCAGTGCAGCGTCATCGACATACACCACCGTGTTCTTGACAGGCACGCTGACACTTGCACGGATCCAGACAGACACCGCAGCACCCGTTGCACGTGTTGTGACACTGAGCTGGTTGTACTGATCGTAAGCAGAAGCCAGCGGTGACGACCAGACAATGTTGGGGCTTTCGCCATTTTCGCCGCCTGTTGGATCGATCCCCACCCAGACGGTGACACCCCCATTTTCTTCGCTCAGATTAGGGTCGTCAAAAGACGACGACCAGACATAGATATGAGAACTAAACGTGACATCGCTGCCAGGCGTCACACCCGTGACACGCTGGAACACGCCACCCTCAAAAGTTGCAAAAAACACGAGGAACTGCTGCGCTTCCGCAGCACTGCGAATACGCGGCAAGCCCGGCGCGGCTGCGGTATTGGTTGCCGGGTAGTATTCCGGACGCACATTTTCCGACTCGGAGTCACCGGAACCCTGAGGGACATTCCAGGGCGTCCAGCCGTTAGCAACCTGTCGCAATGCATCACCACCAACGGAAGTAAACGGTGCCTCAAACCCTCCATTGACAAGTGTGGGCGTCGTTTGTGCCTGTACATTTGAAATTCCCAGCACAAACAGCACAATCAGTACAGGTGCAACTCGTAAGCATTGAGCAAGCCTTCTCTGCATGGGGGGCTCTCCCTTGTGTGTGGCAAGATGCAAGCACAGCAATACTGAAAGAATGTAACACAAAATATGATTAGCTGCGCGTCTTTTTGTCCAAGACCCGCGCTACTGCGTCTGATAGCTGTTGGGGCGCGAATGGCTTGGTGATGTAATCATCTACCTGCTGTACTTGCAGTGCTATCGTTCGTTCGGTTGCCTGTGAGCGCGCCGTGACGACAATCACGGGAATATGCGGAGTAGAGTCATCACGACGGAGGTATTGATAGAAGCTCCACCCGTCAACATCCGGGAGCATTAAATCGAGCAGGATCACATCGGGCTGCCACGAAAAGACCAGATCATAAGCGCTGCGCGCATCCGCCGCCGTCTCGACCTCGTGACCGGATTGCAGCAGAATCATCTTCTGCAACTGCAGCATTTCGAGTTCATCGTCAATGCACAAAATGCGTGCCATACGGCATTGCCCCCACAGTTTGAGATCAAGTTACAAACGTGTTTGCATTTGCAACCAATCTCATGGTAATGAGAGTCTAGCACATTCCGCCATAAGACGCATCCTGTGCTATAATTCGAGCTCATCTTCGGAAAACGCTGGCGAGCGACACCCCGCATTCACACGTTATGAGCAAAGCAACGGTTGGTCTCTGTACTCTCGAACTGGATCTGGGCGGAGTCGACTCTCTCAAACTGAAGCGCAGCATCATCAAATCACTGCTGGCGCGGTTGCGTAATGAGTTCAATGTGGCAGCAGCAGAGATCGCTGACCAGGATGATCTGGAGCGCGCCGTGATTGCAGTAGCGGCTGTAAGCAACTCCAATGCCCACGCCAACAGCATCATGGACAATATCATCGACTGGATCGAAGAAAACTGGCGTGATGGTGACATCGCTGACCAGCAGATCGAAATCCTGTGAAGACCCATCACTCCGCACGTGCAAATGACATGAGCGCTTGTGCAGCGCGCACATAGCCGCCGCCTTCAATGAAGGATGTTCGGATGCGCTGCGCCGCCGCACGAAACTGCTCCAGATTTCCCATGACCTGCTCGACGGCTGCGCGCAGCTCCTGGACGGTTGCGTTCCCGATGGGTGGCTGCTTTCCCAGAATCACCCCTGCCCCATGTTTCTCCACTTGTAACGCCACCAACCCCTGCTCCAATTGCTGAGGAATGACCACCAGTGGCACACCATACCACAGCCCCTCATGGACGCTGTTCATGCCGCCGTGTGTGATGAACAGGTCACACCATTGCAAGACTTCCAGTTGTGGCACGAAGTTGCGCACAATAAAGTTTGAGGGAACTGGCTCCAAAGCGCTCAGATCGGTTTTCTTGCCCGCCGATAGCAGGAACTGTGCCGAATAGTCAGCGAATGCGGCGAAACAATTGCGGTAGAAATCGAGGTTCTGGTTGTTGATAGTGCCGAGCGAGATGTAAATCAATGGGCGATTGAGTGAATCAAACGGGAAATCCGCAGCATGTGTGCGTTCAGCAATCGATGGTCCGACGAATGCATAGCTCTGGTCGAACATGTCGCCCTGCGGCTGAAACAAACGCGACGTGTAGATGACATTGAACATCCCTGTTCCTGTCAGCGTTCCCGTTAGTCCCAGCGGACGCACGCCAAGCTTCTTGCGCATCCGCCGCGCCAACCGCTGATACGGCAGCACATAGGGCAGAAATTGTCCAGCCGCGTCAATTAGCTGAACAGGTGTCATCGGCGGCAGTATCCTGGGGTTAATCACGAACGTGCTGATACTGACGGCGTACTGAATACCCATTTTCTCCGCTGCCTGTCGCCCCCAGGCACACAACGAGTCCACGATCAGATAGTCCGGCTGTTCGCGCGTAATCAACTCCATCACCCAGGGTAGCAGGACTTCGCTGATGCCTGTCAACGCCAGCGCATTTCGCCCGATCCGAAAACCACTTGCTTGCGACAGCAGGTTATCCATGTTTTCGAATGATGGGTAGGCAATGAAGTCTGCGCCCGTATCTGCGTAGAGGGCGCGCACATCCTCGGTGTTCACACAAATCACCTGCTCTCCGTGAGCCACCAATTCACGAATGACGGGCAGCGCTGGGTTAATGTGTCCGGTAGCGGGGATGTTCATGAAGATTGTTTTCACAGCAAATGTCCTGACTGAAAGCGCGCAAACTAAAGATTGCAAGATTAATCGCAGATGAGATTTTTTGCTACACACATCGGATAGCGGCGTTGATAACGACTGTAATTATGGTGCGCACCAAACAAAGTTGGATAAGTCAGAAAATGAGGAATCTGATGTTCAAGCGCAATTGGATTGTTCTTGTGGCTGCGGTTTTGTTAACCGTCGCCTTCAGCATGGGCGCGCACGCCCAGCAAGCCGCTACTGTTTACGCGGTCACGACAGGCAATCGTGTCGTTAGCTTCGACGCGGCTGCACCTGGCACGCTGCTGTCTGATGCAGCCATCACCGGCTTAGGCGATGGCGAAACCATCGTCGGCATTGACATTCGTCCTGCCACTGGACAACTGTTCGCCCTGTCCAGTGCCAGCCGTCTCTACATCCTTGACCCCGTGACGGGCAGCGTCGGCGCGGCTGGCGGCGCGTTCTCGCCAGGGCTAAACGGCAGCAACTTCGGCATGGACTTCAACCCGACAGTAGACCGCATTCGTATCACCAGCGATGCTGGACAAAACATCCGCCTGAACCCGAATAACGGCGGTCTGGCGGGGACAGATACGACGCTTGCCTTCAACGGCACAGACGCAAACGCTGGCGCAACACCTGCAATCGTCGCCTCCGCCTACACCAACAACTTTAGCGGCGCAACGACCACCGTTTTGTACAACATTGATGCCAGCCTCGACATTCTGGTCACGCAGATTCCGCCCAACAACGGCACTCTCAATACGGTCGGTCGCCTCGGTATTGACGCCACCAGCCAGACCAGCTTCGACATCATGTCGGATCGTCTGGGCAGTGATGCAGGCTTCGTCAGCGTCGGTTCCAGCTTCTACAACCTCAATCTCGCCAACGGCGCAGCCACGTTCATCGGCAGTATCCCCGTTGCGGTGCGCCATATTGCCGTGACGAACTCGGTTCGTCCGCAGGCGCAGACGCCGCTTTGCACCGACTTTAACGGTGGCACAAATGCGATTGTGCGCGCGGGCTTGCCGAGCAACACGGCGGGCGGTGTCTTCTGCCGTGTACTGGCAGAAAACGGCGTACTGCTGCCCGGTGCTGGACCACAGATTGGCGTGCAATCGGTGCTGGATCGCGGTGTCATTCAGGCGGTCGAGATCTTCGCGCCTTATGGCAGCACGACGTTTGATGGTGGCGCACGCATCTGCCTGATGGGGACTGGTACGTTCATCTTCATGAATGCCGCACAATCGCCCCGTCAGCCTGTCGAAATCGCGACGACGATGGAAGACGGCTATACCTGCGGCGGCGTCAACAATACAGGCACTGCCGTCCTCGTGCGCAACTGATCGAACAACAACATACATCTCATTCATAGCTGGGGCGACCATCGGGTCGCCCAGACAATCCTCCGCCCCTTTTTCCAATTCTCCGGCGCTTGGGCTATACTTTGCCTATTCGTGTTGCACTATCAACCAAGACCGGAGGCAATATCTGTGAACCTGCACGAATATCAGGCGAAGGAACGGTTCGCCAAATCTTCAATTCCTGTCCAACTCGGTAAGATTGCGACCACTTCAGAAGCCGCGTACACCATTGCACGTGACTTTGGCGTTCCGGTCGTCGTCAAAGCGCAGGTGCTGGTGGGTGGGCGCGGCAAGGCAGGCGGCATCAAACTCGCCAACACGCCTGATGAAGCGCGCGAAAAAGCGCAGGCAATTCTGGGCATGAGCATCAAGGGGCATACGGTTCATCGTGTCCTGGTCGTCCCAGCCGCCAACATCGCCAAAGAGATTTATTTGAGCGTTACCAATGACCGCGCCAAAGGTCGTCCCCTATTGATGGCTTCGGCGGAGGGCGGCGTCGAAATCGAAGTCACCGCCCACGAAAACCCGGCTGCCATCATCCGTCAGCATATCGATCCCTTCCTGGGACTGCGTGATTATCAGGCGCGCGACGTGGCGGCTGCCATGAATCTACCGCGTGAACATTGGCGCACCTTCAGCAAGATCGCTCAGAACCTCTATGCCTGCGCGGTCGCCAACGACGCGCTGCTGGCAGAAATTAACCCGCTCGTCATCACCGACAAGAACGAACTGCTGGCACTTGATGGCAAGATGATCATTGACGACAACGCACTTTTCCGGCAGGAAGAACTGGAATCGATGCGCGACACGTCCGATGATGCGCCAGAAGTCGTCCATGCCCGCGCGGCTGGCTTGAGCTATGTCAAGCTCGACGGCAATATCGGCTGCATGGTCAATGGTGCTGGCTTGGCTATGACGACGATGGACATGACTAAGCTGTATGGCGGCGATGGCTACGGTCCTGCCAATTTCCTGGACATTGGCGGGGGCGCGCAAGCGGACAAGGTCGCGATGGCGCTGCGGATTATCCTGAATGATCCTCAGGTCAAGTCAGTTCTGTTCAATATCTTCGGCGGCATCACGCGCGGAGATGAGGTGGCGCGCGGCATTCTGCAGGCACTCAGCGAAGTGCCGACCAAGCTGCCGATGATTGTCCGTCTCAACGGAACAAACGCGGCTGAAGGGCGCAAGATCATCGAAGAGGCAAATCTCCCCAATGTGCGTTACGCCAACACCCTCACAGAAGCCGCTCAACTCGCGGTCGCAGCCGCCAAAGGAGAACTCTAATTATGGCGATTCTCGCAGACAAGAACACGCGCCTGCTCGTACAGGGCATTACCGGGCGCGAAGGTAGCTTCCATACCGAAAAGATGATCGAATTTGGCACGAACGTGGTCGGCGGTGTCACGCCCGGCAAGGGTGGCGAATGGGTTCATGGTAAACCGGTCTTCGATACTGTCAAATCCGCTAAAGAAGCGACCGATGCCAACGCCAGTATCATCTACGTTGCCGCAAATTTCGCTGCCGACGCCATGTTCGAGGCGATTGACGCGGGGATAGAGCTGATCGTCTGCATCACCGAAGGCATCCCGGTTTACGATATGCTGCGCGTGTATGACTACCTCAAACACAGCAAGAGCCGCCTGATTGGTCCTAACTGCCCCGGTTTGCTCACGCCAGGTCAGGCAAAGGTCGGCATCATGCCCGGCTACATCGCCAAACCCGGCAACATCGGCGTCGTCAGCAAGAGCGGCACGCTCACATACGAAGTCGTTTACGCCCTCAGCGAAGCGGGTATGGGACAAAGCACCTGTGTCGGCATCGGCGGTGATCCGGTCATCGGCACGAACTTTGTTGATGTGCTGGAGATGTTCGAGAACGACCCACAGACCGAGAAGATTTGCCTGATGGGTGAAATCGGCGGGCGCGCGGAAATCGACGCCGCCAACTACATCAAGGCACATATGACCAAGCCCGTCGCCGCGTTCATCGCCGGGCGCACTGCCCCGCCCGGCACGCGCATGGGTCACGCAGGCGCAATCGTCGAAGGTGGCGAAGGCACGGCGGAAGAAAAGATCGAGGCGCTGCGCGCAGCAGGCGTCCGTATCGCAGACAACCCCGAAGAGTTCCCTGAACTGCTGCGCTAACGCATCGCGGCAACCCGGCAGCCTCCTTGCACGTATAAGAATCAGTGTGTAAGGAGGTTCGCCATGTCGAACATTTCTGAACTGGTTGAGGATTTTCTGGCGCAAAAGCGCATCGCTGTTGTCGGGGTCTCGCGTTCTGGAGATTCAGTCGCCAACCTGATCTACAACAAATTCAAATCCGCTGGCTACACCGTCTACGCCATTAATCCCAATGCCACTACCGTTGAAGGTGATCCATGCTACCCGGACGTAAAGTCCACACCTGAACACCCTGACGCGGCTATGATCGTGACCACACGCGAGGTTACGGACAAAGTTGTGCATGATTGCGCAGAAGCACACATTGACCGTGTGTGGATGCACTGTTCATTCATGCACGGCGTCCGCAGCACGTCAGACGATGCCGTGCAGTACTGCCACGACCATGGCATCAGCGTGATCCCCGTCGGCTGCCCGATGATGTTTGTGCAACCGGTGGACGGCGGTCACAAGTTCATCAGGTGGTGGATGAAGGTGACAGGCACGCTGCACGCCTGAGTCTATCCACCGGGTGTACTTTCGCCGGGCGAGGTAATGCCGATCACGGGCGGCACACCAGTGCCGCTCACTGTCCACGTACTGCCGCTGAAGCGACTGAGCAATCTGCCATCAGGCAGCGTAAAGCTGACCGTTTCGTTGAAGGGCGAGAATGTGACGAGGCTTTGGAATCCCTGCTCTCCCGTTAGTGCCCACCCCAGTTGCGAACGCAGCAGCGGTACATTCGTCCACACACGACCAAAGCCTTGATCAGGACGCAGGCGACCGGACGGCGGCACGCTGACCGTGTCAATTCCCCAACGTGCATAGGTGCTCGCGGCGTATACACTCATCTGGCTCGTGCCATAGACGTATGCCCAGACTGAACTGTCATCCGACCGCCAGACCATGAAACCGCCTTCAAATGGCTGGAACGTGGCGTTGATAAGGCGCGGGTTCGGCAAACCAATAGGAGGTGTAGTTGGCACAGGTGGAAGCGGCGTGGGTAGAGATGGCGATTGTATGCCTCCCAGCAGCCAGGTATTTGTATCGTTGATGCGCGTCAGCAGGCGACCATCGGGGATGCTGAAGAATTCGACGCGCGCATTGGCGTTGTAACGTACCAGCATGGTGTATCCCTGCTCGGGCGTAAGCGCCCACCCCAGCGACGCGCTGATTGCCGGCTGCCCGTTCCAGACACGCCCAAAGCTACTCATTGGCAGAACACGACCGGGCGGCGGCACAACCGTCGCAGCAGGCAAGCTCCAGCGCGAATAAGTCCGGGCGCTAAAGCTGCGCAGCCGCGAGTCGACATAGGTATAAACAGAGATTGCGCTGCTATCAGCGCTCCACACCATGAAGCCGCCATCAAACGGCTGGTACGACGCCCCAACATACAGGTCAGCATCGACGATTCTGCCCGGCGGAACGCGAACTGCCTGCCCAACGAAAAGGTTGGTTGCGGTCAGGCAGTTTGCGTTGATGAGTGTGTTAACGGTGGTACTGAAGCGCGTCGCCAATCCGGTGAGTGTCTCGCCCGCGCGCACGTAATAGACTGCCCAACTTCGCTGGGGCGTGCATTGTGCCTGTATTGCCGCAGGGGGCAGCAACAGCAAGACCAGCAGTGCCGCCTAGAGAAGATACTGTAACTGCTTACCCATCTTTACCCCCACCTGGTGTTACAATCTTTTAACACTATTGAACACCCGTTTACGGGAGCGTCGGGCAATCGTCAGGATAGCGGTGGATTCGGTTAGATCACACGGTCATTGCCGCCGTCAATCGGCACTTGCGCGCCTGTCGTACAGCGGAACGCCTTGCCTGCCATCACGCAGATCAACTCCGCCACATCATGTGATGTGATGGCGACGTGGAGCATATTCTTCGTTTTGTACTCGTCTACGCTCATCTTGTAATTCTCGGCGCGCTTCGCCAGCACTTCCGGCGTCCAGATGCCTGTATCAAACACTGCGTCGGGATGCACCATGTTGACGCGAATGCCGAACTCCGCCAGTTCCAGCGCCGCCACACGCGCCAACTGCGTGATGCCCGCCTTCGCCACCGAATAGGCGGCAGCACCGGGACCGGGTGCGGGGTAGTTCTTCGATGCAACGACGAGGATTGATGGGTCGATGCCGTGTTTAAGGTAGGGAATGCACCATTGGAACATACGTTGGTGGCTGGTGAGGTTAATGTCAATGCTGTGCTGCCAGGTGGTGCTGTCCATTGCCTCAATGCGTGCACTCGGCGGAAAGATGCCCGCATTGCTGACCAGGATGTCTAGTCCGCCGAATGCCCCGACACCTGCCTCCACCGCTACGCGCATTGCCGCTTCATCCGTCACATCGCAAACGATGCCTTTCGCGTTGCGCTTGTTGAAGAGCGTGGTGATAGCTGGGTTGATGTCCAGCGCAACCACCGCCGCGCCACGCTTCAGAAATGCTTCTGCAATCGCCTTGCCGATGCCGCTTGCTGCGCCCGTCACCAGCACAATCTTACCCTCGAACTCCGGCGCAGCCTTGCCACTCTTCAGTTTCGCCTGTTCCAGACTCCAGTACTCAACATCGAAGATCGGTTTCTCCGGCAGCGCCTGCCAGCGCGCATACCCCTCAGCCACCTGAATGGTCTGTATCGTATGGTGCATGATGTCGGTCGCGATTTGCGCGCGGTCGGCGTTCTCGCCAAATGTCACCACTCCTTTTCCGCGCCAGACCGCCCAGCGCGGCGCAGGATCGAGCATGGTCAGCCCCGAACGGGCATTACGCTCGAAGTAGGCACGATAATCCCCGCCATAGGCGGTAACCGCTGCTTCGGCTTCATTATCCAAAATCACAGGAATGCGCTTGGTACGAATAACATGATCCGGGGTCAGCGGTCCGCGCGTGGCAATATCGCTCACATTCGGCAGCGCAGCAAAACCAGCCGCAGCTGGACTTCTATCGAGCTGAGCGATCATCGCCTTGCCTGCTGCAGTGGATACCGCCTTGCGCAACCGACTGAGCATCACCAGATCAACGGGTTCAGCATGGTGGCTGGCAATCTTGGTGTATGCGCCGCGCGCCGCAAGGTACTGCTCGGCTTCTGTCACCAGCCGAATCATGCGTTCGTAAGCCTTGTGGGCATCGTCCGCAAACGTGAAGATGCCGTGATTGAGCAGGATCATGCCCTCATAGCGCGACCAATCCAACCCTTGCGTTTGCAGATACACCGCCCGCGCCAGATCAAATCCTGGCATGACATACGGTATGACAATGACACGTTCACCATAAACCGCCCGCACATGGGCTTCGCCGTCGGGTGTATTGGTTAGCGCCACCACCGCATCAGCATGGGTATGATCGACGTACTTGAACGGGATAATCGCATGAAGAATCGCTTCCACCGATGGTGCAGGCGCGTCGGGATCGATCATCGCGGCGCGCTGCTGCTGCACCATATCGATGTCGCTCAACGTCTCGAACGTCGCGAGCTTCAGTAGCACGTCCATCCTGACAGGCGCGAATCCTTTCGGCTCGATTACCGCCATATCTGCGCCACTGCCTTTGACATACAGAATCGACTCGTCTTCACCAAAGAAGTTGCGCACATGGGTCTTGACCGACGTATTGCCGCCGCCGTGCAGCACCAGATTGCTATCGCCACCGAGCAGGCGCGTCGTGTAAACGCGCAGCGCCAGTGCGTCACTACCCAGTGCAGCAGCGTCTGTCTCGTTCCATAAGCTTTGCATGATGAAATCCTTTGTGATTACAACGAAACTTTATCGCTCAACCCACCCCAACGTATCAAGCGCGGCGGCATAGATGGCAGCCTGCCGGCGCGTACCATCCGCATTCATATGCACCTGGTCGCCCTGATACCATGCGCCTTCGCCCATAGTCACCGCAAGATCGACAAGCGGCACCCCGAGTTCACCCGCGAGTGTGCGCATCAAAGCATTCTGCTCCTCAATCGCGGTCAGCATCGCCCGCGCCTGTGTCAAACTGCTATCTGCTGCAAGCTGCGCTTCTGCCGCTGCACTATCCCACGCAAACGTCGAAAAGACTACGCGCGCCCCCGCTGCAATCCCCATCGCCGCCATGCTGCGCAGATTGCGCTCAAGATAGACAGGCGGGTTTGCCGTCAGCAAGTCCAGTGGGCTGATATTGCCCGGTTCCGGCGGGCAATAACCCGTTTTGTCCAATCGATACGTGAAGATTGCCGGGTCAGCCATCCAGCCTGCGTTGATTGCCACAAAGCGATAAAGTGTGCTGGCGGGCAGGTCTTCACTGGCATACTGCCATATGCCCCGATCCAGTCCCATGCCCGTCAGTGGGCTATCGCCGTTGTAACAGGCTGGGTCTTGAAACATGCGCACGACAGCATCGTTCAACCCATCGTAGACAAGTATCAGGTCTGGCTCGTGCGCCAGACCGCGTGTGGCAAGCTGCACCAGTGAGTCGAGGCTGGCATACCCTGGCACACCCAGATTGACAACTTCAACACTGGTATAGCCGTACTCCTCGCGCAAGATGCGCTGCAATTGTGTCGGATACGCTTCATCGACGGTCAGCCCATGCCCGTAAGTGGTCGAACCGCCGAGCGTGATAATGCGGAAGACGTTATCCGGCTTCGGAATAGCGACCATCTCTCCACGCACCCCGCGCACGTTCACATCTTCCGCCGCTGGATTTAGTGTGTAGTTCAAATATGGCGCGCCGACAAGCTGCGCAGTCTGTGAATCAATCTCCTCGCGACTGTACAGGTAGCGCACTCGGTCTTGTTCGCTACCGCGTGCACTAAACCAGACACGAACACCAATTTCCAGCAGCAGGAGAGCAAACAGAATGCCAAAGACCACAAGCGCAAGACTTACCGAAATTTTTCTACTGATCTGCGCAGTCATTGGATCAACAAATCCTATATAGGGCTGGCACTTCCTATCCCATGTATGACAATGGGGCGATGCCTGCGCACCGCCCCATTACTGCACATCCTTACAATCGTTCTCAGCCACGCACAGGTTCAGAACCGCTATAAGCCTTGTCCAGCGCCTCGAAGTTCGTGAACAGGAAGTGATCATGGTAGTAGTGTATCCACAGGAAGGACAAAATCGCCGTGTAATACGGAATATCAAAATACTGATGCGCTTGCTCCGGAGGCAAATCCGGGCGCACAATCCCCACCAGGATTCGCACCAGAATGAACACAACCACTGATCCCACCAACATCATGGTGCTGAGCAGGAACAAACCTTTCGAGTCCTTCGTGGACTTGGCAAAACGGTTCACCAGTGGTGCATCCTTGAGATCGCCATAGGTCTGACGAATCTTGATGATGTAGAACGTGATGGCAAGGTACTGGAACGAGTGCCAGGTGTTCATACCCTGGAACGCCGTGTCCATGTTTGGCAGCGCGGGAATACTAAACGACACGACGACCGTGAGGACGATGAAGACGGTCTTCGGAATATTCAGGTATCCACCGCGATACTCGCGAATACTCTTGATGATGAATGCCAGAAGCGCCACTGCGAACACACTCGTCACTGCCCAGAAGAACCAGGGATGTTTGAAGAATTCTGGGATGACCATGCCGAGGTCATTCGCGCCGATCCAGAAGTTGTCCATACTGATCTTGTAGGACGCAAGTGGGAACAGGCAGGTCAGGATGATAGCATAGTCAATCAACCGCGACGGCAAACTGACTGCGCTGCCAGGGCGAACGAACTTATGCTCTTTGTGGTTGTAGAGTTCAACGATGTACGTTACCTGATGCAGCACATGCGTCGCGGCCCAGAAGAAAAATACTGTCAGCAACAGCGTCAGGTTGAGCATCGCCAGAGAGATGACGATGATCGGAATGATGATCGACGAACGGATCAGCATTGGGTAGCGCTTGCGGAAGTCTCCGTCCAGCCCGGTGCGCAGCATGGTGGACATCATGTGTGGACCACCAACCGCAATTGCGACGAAGCCGTTGACGATATTGCGACTGGTATCACTATCCAGTCCGAATTGCTTGCCCAGGACGTAAAATACATAAGGCAGCGGCACAAGAATGACGCTGAGTGTGATAAACAACAGATCCCAGTTGCGGTTGCGCAACCAGAGTGATTGCGTAGAAGTGGCGGGGGCAGCGCCAGTCATCGGGGCGGAAATGACAGCCATCGCTTTTCATCCTCTCATCCAATACTTATTTAGCGACACTAAGTAATTCTATACCAAATGCGCGCGATGTCCACATATTGCAACAAACAAGGGGCTGCTGCCCCCTGTCTACCGCTGCTGATTTAGATGCACCTACACAACGACATTAACGCCATTGTGGGCAGCCACTCCAGATGAAAATATACAACTTGGTCGAATCACTGCCTTCACCGGGAGACATCAGCTGGAACTCACCGCTCGTCAAACGCCATAGGCTGATCGTCCCACGCGGACCTTCTGCCTCCGCCAGCAATGTGTTGACTTCAGGCATAGTTTCCATGGCTTCAACGTCCTCTCGCGTCACCGTGAAGGCCAGTTGTCCACGCCCATCCGCGCCAATTGACCACACTTCAATGCCGTCGGTACGGCAATAGGCAGACGCAGATGCCCACTGCTGTTGATTGACACGACCGTCCGCGAACAACAGGGGAGCAGCCGCCCCGCCACCGCTTACGATGGCACCCGTTGTACAATCAAATGTCACCGTCATCTGACCGACCAGACTCGTCCTACCAACATCACTGAACCAGGTATCTGTGATTGTGATGAGGGTATTGGCAGGGAAAGTGAACGGCGTGGTCGCAATGTAATCCACCAAGATACCAATGCCCGTAAAAGGCGCACCGGTATAGGTGTTTGTACTGCTAAATCCAGCAGAGGAGATGGTGTACGAACCATATAGCTGGCTGGTTACATTGATGGTCTGGACAGTATCGATACGGTCGCCACTACATTGTCCGGCTGGGATGCTGGTGACGACATACTCGTTTGCAGCGAAGCTTACGCCCGCTGCCACCAAACACAGCATCGTCACACACAGCCCAACGATAAAGCGAGTCTTGAGATCGTCCATGCGCATTCTTTCTTTTTTACCATTGCGATACATTTTTGATTTTTATGAAATCTGCATAAAATTATCCTAACATGCGCGTTGCAACAAATCCGTCAGAATATGGTTTGAACCGTGTTCCGGTGCATCGCCAAAGCTTCTTTCAACTTGCTGCACAATGATGTCCTGTGCGTTATACTCATCTAACCTATGCGTTAGACGCGCATAACACATATTGCAATGACACGACAATAGCAAATCGCCCAAACTACACAGGGAGAATGAGATGTCGATTATCGAACACGTCCACGCGCGCGAAGTGCTGGACTCACGCGGCAACCCCACCGTTGAAGTAGAAGTCATTCTGTCGGATGGCGCATTTGGACGCGCCATCGTCCCCAGTGGCGCGTCTACTGGCGAATACGAAGCGTTGGAATTGCGCGACGGCGACAAAAAGCGTTACGGTGGAAAAGGTGTCCTGAAGGCAGTGCAGTCTGTCAACCTGCGGATTGCTGACGCGCTGCGCGGCATGAGCGCGCTCGACCAGAAAGAGGTCGATGAATTGATGCTCGAAATGGACGGCACGCCGACCAAGAAAGAACTGGGAGCAAACGCCATCCTTGGTGTCTCAATGGCGGTTGCCCGTGCAGCGGCCGCCAGCGTCGATATGCCGCTTTATGCCTACCTCGGCGGCGTCCATGCCCATCTGCTGCCTGTGCCGATGATGAACATCATGAATGGCGGCAAGCACGCTGTCGGCGCGACCGACTTTCAGGAATTCATGGTGATGCCGGTCGGGGCATCGTCGTTCCGCGAAGGGCTGCAATGGGGTGTCGAAATCTACCAGGCACTCAAGAAGATTCTCCATGACAAGGGCTACAGCACAACCGTTGGCGATGAGGGCGGTTTCGCTCCCAGCCTGGGCAGCAACGAGGGCGCGCTCGAAGTGATTATGGAAGCCATCGTCAAAGCAGGTTACAAGCCTGGCGAGCAAATCCGTATCGCGCTCGACCCGGCAACCAGTGAAATCTACAAGGACGGTCAATACCACCTCGAAATCGAAGGCAAAGTGCTTTCCAGCGAGGACATGGTCGAATTCTGGGTCAACTGGATGAACAAGTACCCGATCATTTCACTTGAAGACGGGCTGGCACAGGATGACTGGAAGCACTGGTCAATGCTGATGGAGCGCGTTGGAGATCGCGTGCAGATCGTCGGCGATGACTTGCTTGTCACCAACGTGGAATTCGTCAAGCGCGCCATCCGTGAAAAAGCTGCAAACTCACTGCTGTTCAAGGTCAACCAGATCGGTTCGCTGACAGAAGCGATGGCGGCTGCTCAGCTGGCACAGCGCCACAATATGACGGTCGTCAGCAGCCACCGCAGCGGCGAAACCGAAGATACCACTATCGCTGACCTCGCCGTCGCCATGAACGCGGGTCAAATCAAGACGGGCGCGCCCGCACGTACAGACCGTATTGCAAAGTACAACCAGCTCCTGCGCATTGAAGAAGAGCTGGGAGACGCTGCGGTCTACGCGGGCTTGCATGCCTTTACCAATTTGAAACTCGACATTTAACGTAGCAGCACACATCCGAGAGGTAAGCTTGTGACCCACATCCGCATTGACCAGAAACGCACCAAAATTGTGGCGACTATCGGTCCCACGTCGCGCGACGAAGCGACCTTGCGTCAAATCATCCGCACGGGTGTGGATGTGGCGCGCATTAACTTCTCACATGGTGACCACGAAACGCATAGCAAATCGATTGACGACGTGCGTCGTATCGCTGCCGAAGAAGGCAGTATTGTTGCGATCCTGGCAGACATCCAGGGACCCAAGATTCGCATCGGCAAAATCGCGAGTGAACCGCTTAGCCTGGCAACCGGCGATACCATCACCCTCACGCTCGATGCTGCCGATGGCAGCAACAATACAGTCACTTTACCCCATCCCGAGTTCATGAAAGACATCAAGCCAGGGCTGGCGTTGCTGATTGATGACGGCAAGCTCGAGTTTGAAGTGCGGGCGACAACGGGTCGCGCCCTTGTCTGTGACGTCATAATTGGCGGTGATCTGACGTCGCGCAAAGGTGTGAGCGCCCCGAAAGCACGTCACACCATGACCGCCATCACCGATAAAGATCGTGCTGATGTCGCGTTTGCGCTGAGCAAAAACGTTGAATATGTGGCGATGTCCTTCGTACGCAGCGATAACGATATTCGGGAAATGCGCTGGCTCATTCGCCACGTCGGTGGCAATGCTTCGATTATTGCCAAGGTCGAAAAACACGAAGCTTTGGAAAATATCGAGGCGATTATCAAAGCCTCGGACGGTATCATGGTGGCACGCGGCGATCTTGGCGTCGAAACGCCAGCGGAAGAAGTGCCGTTCCACCAAAAGCGCATCATCGCCCTGTGCAACAAAGCGGGCAAGCCCGTCATTACCGCGACGCAGATGTTAAGTTCAATGGTGGACAATCCTCGCCCTACGCGCGCAGAAGCGAGTGATGTCTACAACGCCATCATTGATGGTACGGACGCTGTGATGCTAAGCAACGAAACTGCCAGCGGACAGTTTCCGACACGTGCCGTCGAAACGATGGCAAACATTGCCAATATCGCCGAACGGCACATCGTCAAGCCGGAACTATTGCTCGATGACGACTCCCCCGTTGACCCAGACTCACCGGAAATGACGGCGGACGCGGTCTGTCAATCGACAGTACAGATTGCTGACGCGCTTGGCTGCGCAGCGATTGTCACATTGACACTGGGAGGCTACACCGCCCGTCGTGTTGCCCGCGAGCGCCCGAAGACGCCAATCATCTGCGCGACACCGAACGAAATCACGCGCCAGCGCATGGCGCTCGTTTGGGGTGTGATTCCGCTTTATGTCGGGGAGTTCACAACGATTGACGAAATGCTGCGCGTCGTGGTGCGTGCCTGCGCCGAAGCCAGACTCGTCAAGGTCGGCGACCGCATCGTGATTATTGCGGGCGTCCCGTTCGGTGTCACCGGCCAGACGAACTTTCTTAAGATACACACAGTCGGCGAAAGCGGCGAACTGGAATAGTGCCTATTCGCCGTCTATAAAGCCGACTGTCTCGCTCCCTGCATTGCCGGATGCAGTGGAGCGCGTCCGGCGTTCCCGACGGCTGGGCACAGGCGGAAGACTGAGATCGCCTGGGTTAAGTGGGCTGGCGGCGTAAGCAGAGCGCGTCATGTCTGTAGGCGGCTGCCCCGTCGCGCAATACGGGCATAAATCCCAGGGCAGCTCCAACATGCGCCCACAGCGAATGCACGGCTTCTTGAGGCGTGTATGACAGTTGGGGCAGGCTTGCCATTCTGTCTGCACCCGCTGCCGACAACCAGGGCAAACCGGCTTTTCTTCGATTTCCTGTAGCAGCGCTTCTTCTTCGAGCGAACGTTCATAAGCTTCGGACAACGTTTCGCGTGGCCGAAGGAACAGGTAAATCAGCAGCCCTGGCAGATTAAGCACGGCAACCAACAAAGCGACAAGGATTTGTGCCAGCGTATCGCGCGAACGGGCGCGCATATCGCGGTATGCCCAGATGATCATCGCCAGCCAGAACGCAGCTACAACCATTCCGAGGTAAACGGTCACACCGACAACAAGATTGTTGGCATCTTCAGCACTAAAATTTGGCATCTAACAACGCCTCCAGCGGCGTGTGGATTGCATTGATGATATGCGCCAGTATAGCGGATAATGCGCGCAAACGATACCGACGAGAAGCGCTATGAACAAAGCTCCGACTATTCATGACCTGCCTGCTGAGATGCGCCCGCGTGAACGCCTGCTTCACAGTGGTGCGGCATCTCTGACAATCATCGAACTCCTTGCCGTGATTTTGCGCACAGGCAGCAATGGAGAAAGCGTGCTGCACCTTGCCGAGCGTGTACTGGCACAAATCGGGGGACTAGAGGGATTGCTCAACATTAACCCGGCAAACTTGTTGCAGTTGAAGGGACTGGGGGAAACCAAACTGGCACAATTGCTCGCTATCGGCGAAATTGCGCGCCGATTGCAAGCGCACACCCCTTCCGAACGGACACCCATCCATCACGCAGAAGATGCCGCACGATTGTTAGGCGATATGGCATACCTGGGACAGGAGCATGTGCGCGTCCTGCTGCTCGATCAATCGCGACGACTCGTGGCAATGCAGACCGTCTACATAGGTACACTCAACATGTCGGTGCTGCGTGTTGCCGAAGTCTTTCGCGAAGCAATGGTGCGCAACTGCCCCGCACTGATACTGGCACACAACCATCCCTCCGGCGATCCCAGCCCGTCGCCAGAAGATGTCGAACTGACGCGCACACTCATCGCAGCCGGTCGGCTACTCGACATTGCCTTGGTCGATCATCTGATTATGGGGCGTGGGAAATGGGTATCGTTACGCGAAAGTGGCTTGGTATTCTAACGTGCGCTATCCCTGTGGTACATCAATGTTGCCGACCAGCAGCATAATGTCACTGACATAAACATCGTACTGGTGCCCCGACGCATAGAAACTGAAGTTGAGCAGGTAACGTGGGAGTTGATCGGGCGTCTGTACCGCCAACAGGTTGCCGCTGTCATAGGTATACCACTGCCCTGCACGGATAAAGGAGTGTTCCTGCACACAGCTGGGGCAGCGCAGCGGCGACGCAAATTGCCCGGCTGGCACGACAAAGAATCCTTTGTACCAATTGTGCAATGCGCTTTCGCCGTCAGGATTGATGAGCGACCCGAAGGCACTGGGATCGCGTGTCCCTGCCACCACCTCTGACGAGGACGCAGTGAGGTACTGCATGTTGAACATCAACGGGCATTCAGTAGCAGCCGTGCCGCATACCGCCAGCGACGACGTGTTAATTCTGAATGTCGCGCGTATCCCCAGATAATTGTAGCTGCCAATGTCGATACCGAGCGTCGTCGGTCCCAATCGTTGCGAGCAGCGTGTCTCCCAGTGTGTCGTCGCGTTATCACCACGCAGCAAATGAATTGTGTCGCGACCTTCCACTGTTTCAAAACTGTATGTGCCGCTTGGGGACTGGGATTGTTCGGTCGTAAAGCAAATCCAGTCTTCAGGTGAAGTCAACGTGCCTGGATTGCTATTCTCACGATTCGACGACGAAGGATTATTGGCTAGCAGGTCAATAAAACCAGGACGCGACTCAATCGCGTTTGACTGCATGAATAGTATGCCGCGCTGCCCTGCGGGGATGGCGCGCGTATTCACACGGTCGTTGTCGACCAGTAGCGCTTCGCCCGCGAGGTTAACTACTTCCAGAGTATCGCGGCGCGCGCTGACGGCGTAGCGCCCCGACTGGGTAAGATATACTGCATCTCCCGATTCAGTGGTCATGACCAGCAGTATGGAGCGCGTGCTCCCCGATGGAATGAGGATGTCGAAATCGCCCGAAATCTGATCCAGATGAGCGACGTATCCCTGATCGCTCCAGTCGAAACGCGGTCGCACCGCATCCGAGATCACGGCGCGCGTATCTGAACGCAGGGTCACAGCAGCAATAAATGCCTGTTCCGTACGGACATCTTGTAGAAAGAGCAATCCTTGAGCATCCGCTGGGATCGTAATGAGGTTGCCCGGAATCACGAACCACTCCTGATCGCGCACTACAAGTTCCAACAGGTCGCTGCCGGTCACGCCTGCGGTTCCACGACTGACATTGAGCGTGGCTTGCATTGGCACTGTAGAGTCAAACAGGAAGAAGTAAACGCCAATTACGGACCCGGCAAACAATAGACAAAAGAGCGCAAAAGCGAGCCATACCACGCCCCAGGCAAGCCGTTGGTTGTGGCTTGCACGCGGATGTTGGATTGTCGTCGTTGCGGTTGCCATCGTGCCTGTCCCTGGGTGTCATCTGGCAGCATTATAGCACAGGCGGTTTTGGGAAATGAAAAGAGCGTGCCTGGGCACGCTCTTTTCACAACGTTGTGTCGGAACTAGATGTTGCGAACGATGTTCGAGAAGATGTTGCCGATTGCCGGGCCGATGAGCGCCAGAATGACGATAACGACGACCGCCACCAGCACGAGGATAAGCGCGTATTCGACCAGACCTTGACCTTCTTCACGGGGCATGTACAGCATGATAAGCTCCTTAAAATGAAACAACACCTACACTATACAACGAATTGCACGAGACATTGCCACAAGAATCCGAATTTTTCGTGAATTTTCGCGGTACTTTCGTCCCACTGCAATTGACTTTGCTGACAATCCCGCCATTCGCTCCTGTATGTCGCCTCATGTATAATCAGACGTGCTTTCGGTCGATTTATCGTCAAGTTGAGAGGAGAAATATTCTTATGTCAGGACATAGCAAGTGGTCTACGATCAAGCGCAAGAAAGGCGCAGAAGACGCCAAACGCGGCAAAATCTTCACGCGCATTGCTCGCGACATCGCACAGGCGGCAAGGGAAGGCGGTGGCGATGAAAGCTCAAACCCTCGCCTGCGTATCCACCTGTTGAAGGCGCGTGCCGCCAACATGCCTAAAGACAATGTGGAACGCGCCATCATGCGCGGTCTGGGCAAGCTGGAAGGTGCGGACTACGAAGAACTTAGCTATGAGGGCATTGGCATTGACGGCGTTGCTATCGTCATTGATGTACTGACGGACAACAAGAACCGCACGCTTCAACAGCTCAAAAACATGTTCAACAAAGCAGGTGCAAGTCTCGGTTCTGCCGGGTCAGTTCTGTGGCAGTTTGACCGTAAGGGTTTTATTCAGCTTGTTGGCGACAACCTCGACTTTGATGAGGTGTTCATGGTGGCTGCCGAAGCAGGCGCAGATGATGTCGTGAATGAGGACGGTGATGTGATCGTCTACACTCCGCGCGAGAAGCTGTCAGCTGTAGAAGAGGCACTAACGCAGGCGGGCTATCAGGTTGAAGAATCCATGTTGAAATGGGATGCAAAGAACCAGACAGAGGTTCCCGTGAATGCCGCCTTGCAAAACTTGAAGCTTATCAACGACCTGGAAGAACTCGACGATGTGCAATCGGTGTCCAGCAACCTGCTCGTCACTGACGACGCGATAGCCGCGTTTGAAACCGCCTAGATGTTCGCGCTCGGTATTGACCCCGGCACGGCAACAGTCGGTTATGGACTTGTCCGTTCGCGTAATGACGGCAGCATGGAAGCGGTCGCCTATGGTGCGATTACCACACCACCGACGGATACCATGCCCCACCGTTTGTTGACGATTTACGACGCCGTTACGGCTCTGGTCGCCCAACACCAGCCTGAAATTGCAGCGGTGGAAAAGCTGTTCTTCGGCAAGAACGTGACGACGGCGATTCATGTCGCACAGGGGCGCGGGGCAATACTCGTCGCGCTGACCCGTGCCGGCTTGTCGGTCGCTGAATACGAACCGAGCATTATCAAGCAGACCGTCTCTGGTTATGGCAACGCCAAAAAACCACAAATGCAGGAAATGGTACGCCTGCTGCTGGGGTTGGAGACGATCCCTAAACCCGACGACGCGGCGGACGCACTGGCAATTGCAATCACTGCTTTACAGATTGGTCAATACACATCCTTGCAGGAAGATACAGAGCCATGATTGCCAGCATTCAGGGACACATCTCAGCCGTCGGCGCAGATTATGTCATCATTGTAGTCGGCGGCTTGGGGCTGAAAGTCTTCACCACGCCCGCTGCCATCAGTCAGCAAGGGAGCGATGTGCTGCTACACACGGCACTAATCGTTCGCGAAGACGCCCTGACGTTGTATGGCTTCCCAACGTTGTCTGAGCGTGAATTGTTCGACCTGATTACGACGGTCAGTGGCATCGGCCCGCGCTTGGGATTGGCGATCCTCAGCCACATGAGCATGGAACGGCTGCGGCAGGCAGTGCTGAACAAGCAGCCGGAGTTACTGACGCGCGTACCGGGCATTGGCAAGAAGCTGGCAGAAAAAATCGTCTTTGAACTCCGTGACAAGCTGCGCGGCGCGGCTGGCGTGGCGGCAATCGCAGATACGGCGAACGACGTGGATGCCGATGTCCTTGAAGCGCTGATCACGTTTGGCTACAGCCAGAGCGAAGCAAGCGCAGCCATCAAGGCGATCAACACCGACGTTGCACATGACTTCGAGGAGCGGATGCGGGCAGCACTGGCGTATTTTGCACAATAAGGAAATGGCAATGCAGGACTTGATCGGCAAACGTGTGGCTGTTCTTGACAAGGGCTGGATCGAACTTCTCGACCTGATGCCACATCCAGCAACAGGCGTGAGCGGCGACATGGCGATTGTCTCCGCAGCGCGCGTCTCGTTCATGGGCGAAAGCAAGGGAGACGAGAAAGACAAGAAACTGCTCTTCTATTTGCTGCGCCATGAACACAATTCGCCGTTTGAGATGGTCGAGTTCAAAATGCGCTTGCATGCGCCACTGGTCACGTACTGGCAGTGGGTGCGCCATCGCACATTCGCCTACCAGAGCGCTAACGCGCAATCGGGTCGCTACACCGAATTCAACGAAAATGACTTTTACGTGCCGAAGGCATGGCGACAGCAGCACACCAGCAACAAGCAGGCGAGCGCGGGCAATCTCGACGCAACCGTCAGCGATGACCTGACACAAAAGCTGGTTGCGCATTATGCAGAAGGCTACCGTCTGTACGAGGAAGCACTGGCAAAAGGAGTCGCCAAAGAGATGGCGCGGCTCTTCCTACCCGGTTTCAGCGTCTACTACACCTGGGTCATCAAAGTGGACGCGCTCAACCTGATGAACTTTATCCGGCTGCGCATGGCGAGCGATGCGCAGTACGAGATTCGCGTTTATGCGGAAGCCATCTATCGTGAGTTCTTCAAACCTGCCTTGCCCTGGACGGCAGAAGCATTTGAGCAGTACGTATTGAGTCATGAGTAGAGAATAACGCACTGTACGCTATTACTCATTCCGCTTGACTCATCACGCACTACTGCAGCGCAATCTCATCGCCTACAGGCAGACACAACTGCACACCCGCCGCATCATACGGGCGCACTTCCCAACCAAACAGACTGTCACCAACCAGGAATTCGCCGGGTATGGTGATACGTATATCCGTGGTCAAATCGAACCAAAGCGCTCGCGCGCCCCGGTCAAACAGTGTAACACGATAACTCGCTGCCGTTGGCACTGGCGTCCACACGACAACGACCGGTTGCCCCAATCCGAAGAAACGCGCGGACTGAGCCCGGTCTGACAGGAAGCCCGTGCATACGGCGTTAGTGGGCTGCACGAGCAGTGCAGCATTTGTCAGGTCAATCTCTGGCGCGAACACCGTCGGCGTGACGATGGGCGTCCATGTTGGCGGCAGCGTCGGTAAGAAGACGGTGGGCTGTGGCACGACAGGCTCAGGCGGTAGTTCGACAGTTGGAACCGGAAGTGTGGGCGGCACAGGTGTGGTGGTAGGTGCCGCTTGTCCTCCACAGGCAGCCAGAAGCAGTGTCAGCACCAGGAGCAAAGTCGCATTGCGAACCATCATCGTGTGTCTTCCCTTAACCGCTATATGGTTATCATGCGCACGTTTGAATATAAGCCAATAAGCATCAGAATCAGCGCCAGCCCAACACATGCCAATCCTCCCAGAATATACCAGAGGGTGATGGCGTAGGGTTTCGGCGTCTCGTCGATATACCCTATGAGCAGCCGCCAGCCAAGCGCATAGATCGCAATCCCAAAGACGACTGAGACTATCGAAGGCAGAATTCGTGTCTCCAAATTGAACATGTACGTGACGTACAGATTGTCCACGACAGGCGTAATCAGCAGCACAAAGGAGAGTGCAAATACCACTACCATGAACATACGCCAGCCACGACTGAGCGCAAGCGCCTGTTCCACCAGGGTCGGGTTGCGGTCTGGAACAACAGTTTCCGCCGGAGCCTTCTTCAGTCGCACCCGCCGCTGCGACTGGCTGCGCGAAGGAAACCTGACCTGCGGTTCAGTGGTAGATTTCTCGTCCTGGCGCTCAATCACGACCTGCGAAGCGCCGCGCACCACCGCTCCATCACGCAGCTTTCGTTGTTTGCGTCCCATATCCACCCCGCGTCTACTGCTCGTCCGGCGCGAATGTATTGATCATAAACGCAGAACCGCGCTGGAAGTATTCACGCATCTCTGTGCGCGCAGGCTCGGCAATACCGACCACATCAATTGCCACCAGCATGTGCTCCAACCAGCGCTGCTGCGCGTCCTCATTGATCGCAAATGGCATATGGCGCATCCGCAAACGTGGATGCCCGCGCTCACTCATGTAGTCGGTTGGTCCGCCAAAGTATTGTGACAGAAACAGGAACTGGTAATGCTTGCCTGGTTCAAGATCGTCCGGGAACATGCTGCGCAACACGTCATCTGCTTCTACACGGGCGTAAAACTCGTCCACAAGACGGCGAAACGTCTCAGCGCCGCCGACATATTCATAAACCGTTGTCGTTTCTTCAGACATGTATGTCTCATCCCAACTTCACGGGCTGCCCACTGGCAACACTGGCATACGCAGCCGCGACGATTTCAACCGCGCGCACCCCATCTTCGCCACTGACGGCAGGGGTACGCTGCTCGCGCACCGCCGCGATGAATTCGCGCAGCATTCCGGCATTCGCATCTGAACCCCAGGCGGCATACTCTGGACGTCCGACACGATCACTGTACACAGTGATATTCTGCCGGAAAGCATCCAGTGTCGTCAATCCGCCTTCCGCCACCAATTCCAGTGTCAAGCCGCCCCAGGTGGGATAGTATGCGGGCTTGCTCCAGCTGCAATCAATGCTGGCAAACGTGCCGCGCGAGAATTGCAGCATGACCAGTCCTGCCGTTTCGACCTCAACTTTGCCTACGCCGATCACACGATTGCTGACGGCATAGACCTCGCTCACCTCATCGCTCAGATACCATCGCAGCAAGTCCGCCAGATGCACGATATGGTCTGTCAATGCGCCACCGCCTGCCAGCGCCTTGTCCGTAAACCAGCTGCGCCCCAGGAATGTCAGATTTTCCGCCTGATGAAACTCTGGCAGGGAACCTTGATTGGTGGCGTTGCAGCCGTAAATGCGCCCCAATGCGCCGCTGTCCACCAGCTTCTTGACTTCGACAGCAGGCGGACTGAAGCGCATCGGGAACGCCGTCATCAGCGGAACGCTCATTTTCGCGCAGGCATCCTGGATGGCATAGGCATCTTCGACCGTTGTTGCCAGGGGTTTCTCGCACAACACGGCTGCGCCCGCCGCAGCCGCCATCTGCACCAACGGTAGATGATGGGCGTTCTCCGAGCAGACAATTACCGCATCCGGCTTATCGTGCAGCAGTTCGGCATAATCATCGTACAGCGGAACACCGAACGCCGTCGCGAAATGCCCGCCACGCCGCATATTGTCATCCGCAATGCCCATGATATGAACATCCGGCATATGCAGCAGCGCATTCAGATAACTTTCCGCGTGAAGGTGGGCAAAGCTCATCAATCCGATCCGCATCACACCACCTCCGCAATCTGCACAGCGCGTCCGGTCTGCGCGCTCTGTGCCGCCGCCAGCGCGATCCGCAGTGCTGCCAACGCATCCTCCGCTGTCACGCGCGGCGTAGGCAGCTTACCCGTCAGTACATCGTAAAAGTGCTTGATCTCGGTCGTGTACGGGTCTTCCGTCAACGGGCTGCCCGGCACGCCCACATCAGCACCCACGTCGCCCCCCTTGTGCTTGAGGTGTACCCCGATCGGCGTCGAACCGCCAGCGGGATGTTCGATCAAGCCCGCATCTCCCGCGATTTCAAGCGCTGTGCGGAAGAGCGGCGGCGGGTACGCCCATCCCCCTTCGATATTGCTAATGGCGCCAGACGCATGTTGCAATAGTGCCAGACAGTAGTCTTCAGGCGCAGCCGGGTCTGTCCCTCGCACACTGCGCGCGAACACGCTCGTGACTTCGCCCGCGATCCACCGGGCATAATCGAAGTCGTGGATCATCAGGTCTAGGATCATGCCGCCTGACTTCTCCGGATCAAGAAACCAGTTGTCGGCAGCAGGACGTGGCTGGAAGCTGGCGCGCGTCAGTCGCACAACGGCGACATTGCCAATCTCGCCCGCTTCCACAATCTGCTTCGCTCGCCAATACTCAGGGAAAAAGCGCACCACGTGGGCGACCAAAAGCCACACACCCGCTTTGCGACACGCTTCAACGACCTCAACGCCTTGCGCATGCGTGCGCGCCAGCGGCTTCTCGCAGACGATGTGCTTACCCTCCGCAGCCGCACGCAGCACCATCTGGGAATGCAAGTGCGTCGGCGCACAAACGTCGATCGCATCGCAGATATCAAGCAGCGCATCCATTTCCAACAGCGGCACGCCATATTGTGCTGCAACGTCTCCCCCGCGCACATCCTGCGAGCAGAAGCCAACGAGTTGCGCGGGTGTGTGCGCCCAGCCCCTCGCGTGCGCCTTGCCCATATTTCCTGTGCCAATAATGCCGACCTTCAACATCTATTTCACCGCCCCGCTCGTCAAGCCGCGAATCAACTGCCGCGAGAATAGAATGTACAGCACAATCACGGGCAGCGCCGACAGCGACAGCGCCGACAGCACCGCATTGTAATCGTTGGCAAACTGCCCCAGAAACTGCTGTGCGCCCAACGTCACCGTCTTGCTCGCCTCACCAGGCGCGAGGATCAGCGGGAACCACAGATCGTTCCAGATCGGGATCATGTTGAAGACCATCACTGAGCCAATCGCCGGACGCACCAGCGGAATCGTCATCCAGTAGATGCGGTACTCGCTCGCGCCGTCCACTCGCGCAGCATCCTTCAGATCGCGCGGAACCTGACGCATGAACTGCGATAGCACGAACACTGCCAGCGGCAGCCCACTCGCGGCATAGACCAGGATCAGCGCCCATAACGTATCATTGAGGTTGAAATTAACTACCAACCGCAGAATACTCACTGTACCGAGGCGGATTGGCACCATGATGCCAATCGCCAGATACAGACCAAGCAGCGCATTGCCCGGAAACCGATATTCTGACAGTGCGAACGCTGCCATCGTTCCCGCGAAGAAAACCACACCAAGCGCGCCTACCGTGACTATCACGCTGTTGAGGAAGTAGTTCGGGAAGTTGCCGCGCTCAAACACCGTCTCATAACCGACCACTGAGAACGTCACATCATCTTCGGCAACACCGGGTGCAGCAAACACAGGGAGATCATACGGTGTGCGGAAAATAGCGTTGCGCTCCTTGAAGGAGTTCATCACCACCAGAAACACCGGAAACAACGCGATCAACGTGTAGAGGATGAGGGCAATATGCGCGAGGCCAAGTTGGAGCGTGCGATTCAACGGAACACTACGAGTCTTCATCGCCCTACATCTCCACCGTATTGCGCAGCAACCGCCGCTGCCATGTGAACAGATAGAGCAGCACCCCTGCCAGAATGATGAGAAACATCACGCCCGCCACCGCCGCACCCATCGTCGGATTACCGAGTTGCAACTGGAAGCCAAAGAACGTCCGATAAAAGAGTGTGCCAAGCAGGTCTGTACTGTAATCGGGCGCAGCGAGCGCACCCTGCGTCGTGTAAATCAGATCGAACGCATTGAAGTTGCCGACGAAAGTCAACACAGTAACGATACCGACGGTGGGCATGATCAGCGGCAGTTTGACGCGCCAGAAGACACTCCACGCCGTCGCCCCGTCTACCCGTGCCGCTTCGATCAGCTCGTCTGGGATGCTGATGAGTGCTGCCAGAAACAGCATCATCGGTACACCCACCCACTGCCAGACGGAAACAAGACCCAGCACGGGCAGCGCAGTCTCCGGTTCTCCCAGCAGTGGCGGTAAACGAATGCCAATCTGCGCCCAGAGTGCACGCCCGAAAACGGGCGAAAAGATGAGCTGCCAGATGAAACCGATCAGCACGACTGACAGCACGCTTGGCAAAAAGATCAGCGTGCGGTAGACCGAGCGCAGCGCGATGAAGCGCGATGACAGGAGCGTCGCCAGCAGCAGTGCCAAGGGGTTTTGCACCAGCATGTGGATAGCGAAGAATTCAAACGTATTGATCAGTGCACCCGTCACACGTGGCTGCCAGTTTTGATCCGTAAACAGGCGTTGATAGTTTTGCAAGCCAACAAAGATCTCTGGACCACCCTGAGTCTCAGTCGTGTACAAACTCAAGCGGAGCGAGTCAATCAGGGGGTAGATCATAAACAGGGTGTAAATGATGACGGCGGGCGCAAGAAAAACAATAATGTGCCAGGGAAAGGCTTTTCGCGAAGAACGCATTGTGATTTATTCGCTCTCTCCACCAGGATTTAATTTCAGACGAGACCTATACTTATACCAGGTATAGGCTCGTCTCTACTTTGCACGCTGTACTAACCGATAAGGACATGCAGCGGCACGTCCCTCCGGTGTCTCTGCGAACTAACTACCCTGCTGCGGTTCGTACCACGCCTCAAGACCCTCTTGCACCATGTCAGCCGCTTCCTGCGGGGACATCGTGCCGTTCAGAACGGCTGCGCTGGCTTCCCAGAGCTGCGTTTCGTTGTTCGGTTCGCCGCGGCTGAGGATTTGGTACCCGGAACGAATCGTGCTGGCACATTCCTGACGCCAACCGACAAATTCCGCCGCCACCGGATCATCCAGTTCAAACGTGTGATTCGAAAGCGAGAAGAAGCCGGGAAGCGCGTTGGAATACAGGCTGGCGAACTCTGCCGTCGTCATCCATTCCAGGAAGATGCGTGCTTCTTCAGGATGTTCGGTCGCGGCGTTCATGCCCATCGCGATATCAGTGTGATCACTGATGAAGCATTCTGCTTGTCCATCGGGTACGGGCGGCTTGAACGCGCCCATCTCAAATTCTGCGGTTCCACGGAAGACCGAGATATCCCATGAACCTGACGGATATATGGCGCCAAGACCGAGCGAGAACACATTCTGTGAATCGGGGTACGATTGTGCCTGATAGCCTTCACCCAGGTACGGGGACCAGTTCGCCAGTTCTTCAAACGCGGCGAGGAACCCACCGGTGTTGTACTGCGCACTGCCATCGATCAAACCGAGTCGTCCCGTTTCGCCCATCCAGAAGTTCGGCCCGATGTTCTGGTAGCCCATCGTCGCGGATTCCCACTGGTCTGCCGTTCCCATTACCAGCGGCGTATAGTTCCCATCGGCAGCAATGGCATCCAGCACTGCATAAAATTCGCTGATTGTGGTCGGTTCTTCCAGACCGAGTTCAGCGAAGATGTCAGCGTTATAGATGAAGCCATGAATAACCGATGCCATTGGCACGCAGAATACATCCGAACCATCGTCCGTAATCCACGCACTCTTGGCGACATCCCCGAACTGATCCATGCCCGGCAGATCGTTAAGCGATGCCAGGTAGTCCTGTTGGAACAGTGCCAGCGACGCATCGAACGGACGACAGGTAATCAAGTCACCGGCGGTACCGCCTTCCAGCTTGGTGTTCAACGCCGCGTTGTATTCGGTCGGCGCGGTCGGTGCGAAGACCACATCGATATTGGGATACTGTGCCTCGAATACAGGCAGGATTGTGTCTTCCCAGATGGTCAGATCGTCGTTACGCCAGCTTTCAATCGTCAGCGTAACCGTGTCCTGCGCCTGAGCGACACCCACTACGAGCATCAGCAACAAACATACGGCGATCACAATTCTTTTCATCATGCACCTCAAGTAATTTGAAAAGTACTCGGCGAACGCGCAAAAGCATAACGCAGCATAGCATGAGCGGCAAATGAGAACAAAACGACAGGTCGGGAGCAATGTTTGTGAAGAAACACGCATTATGTTCGTCACTAGAAGTTTGCACGGCACATCGCTACAATTGTGCAGCTTTACACAAGATGCAGTGCTTTTTGTCCTTGAAGGAGCTATACGAATGAATTTGTTGCAGCGTCGCGTCGGGATCCTGATCCTGATCGCGCTGATCATGCTTCCCACGCTCGCATTTGCGCAGGACGCGACCCCCACCCCAGAACCTACCATCGTCGAGCCAACCGCCGCGCCTACGGCTACCGTTGCTGTCCCAGCAGGACCCGTAAGCGTTGTCGGCTCTGCCATCCCTGTACCGCTGTTTGAAGCGGTTGTTACCGCAAGCGGTTTCAACCCCGAACTTGCGCTGGAAGTCACAGGCACTCGCGCAGGCTTGGAAAGGCTGTGCCAGGGTACTGCGGACGTTGTGCTGGCGACACGCGCCATAAGCGATGAAGAAACCGCCGCATGCACAACCAACGCTATTGAGTTTGTCGAGCTCTACCTTGGCGATTATGCCATCGCAGTTATCGCACATCCCAACGACCCGTTCACCTGCCTCACCAGCGATCAACTGAACACGCTGCTTGCACCGAGCGCGCAGGGGCAAATCACCAATTGGCGCGCGGTGGTAGCAGACAGCATTGACCTGGCGATTAACCTGCTGCTGCCCGACGCCACAACGCCAGAGATCGCGCTGCTCGACGCACTCGTCGAAGGCGATGGTCTGCGCACAGACGTGACGACGCAGTCAGACAGCGCTGCACGCATCGCTACAGTCGAAACCACACCTGGCGCGGTCAGCATCGTAACCTTCAATGAAGCGCTGTCCGCAGGTACGCGGGTCAAGACGCTCCAGCTTGCACCCTTCGGCGGCACTTGCGTTGCGTCAACAGTCGCGACCATCAACGACGCGGTCTATCCCGCAGCGCAGCGCACGTATGCCTATGTCAACCGTGCATCGCTAGGCAAGGCGAACCTGACGCCGGCGCTCTCATTCTTCGGCAACCTGGCGGTCAACCCGATTGTGACGCGCTTCGGCTACGTCGCGCCCGAACAGGAAGCGCTGAACCTCAATCGCACCGTCATCACAACGCCGTTAACAGGTCGCCAGCACAGTATTGTGCGTGTGGAATTCTCGATACCGCCGACCATCAGTGGACAAATCAACATTGGCGGCGACTCGGCAGCGAACGATTTCCTGACCGAAACAACTTCGACGTTCCAGCAGACCTATCAGGGTGTCGTCCCAACATCCACTCTCCAAGGGCGTGTCGCAGGCGTGCGTCGCTTCTGCAATGGTGAACTCGACATCATCGCTGTAACGGGTCCGTTGACGCCAGAACAGCAGCAGAATTGCGCGGCAAACAATGTCGTCCCCGTACCAGTATCGTTAGGGCATCAGGCGGCAGTGCTGGTCAGCGGTACTCAGAATCCCTACCTGCAATGCCTGACCCGCGCACAGCTTGCCACCACCTTCAACGCGGCTTCAGCAGGTACGATTATGACCTGGAATCAGGTCGATCCGGCGTTCCCTGCCGCGCCAATCACCCTGCTCGCACCAACGATGGCAAACGACTCCAACGACCTGCTCATGCTTGGCGCGAACGGCACGAGCGTTCCGATGCGCACAGATACAATCATCTCCGGCGATCCACTCTACCGAGCAGCATCGGTTGCGGTCGTTGATGGCGCGCTAACGTTCATGCCCTGGCGCGAATGGCTGCGCGTGGAAGCGAGCGAGCAGGCGAACATCCAATTGGTAGCGGTAGACAGCGGCAGCGGCTGCGTCACGCCGTCGTCTGAAACCATCAGCGATGGTAGCTATGCGATTGCCGTGAATGTGCAGTTGCTGGTGAGCCAGAACGCGCTGCGCCGTTCGGAGGTGCAGTCGTTCGTCTGGTATCTATTCACAGACGAGCGCTTCCCATCGCTGCAGACCGCAGGGTTGATCGGGTTGACGGCAGATGATCTGCTGGACATCCGGGAAATGTTGCAGGAGCAGTTCGACGCTGCGGTCGCCGCCCCCATTGTCCCGACGGCGACGCCTGGCGCAGCGGCAACGCCTACCGTAGAGGCGACCGCGACGCCTGGTTCATAACGGTTGCTGTGTTTTTAGCTATGGGGCGCAGCTAGAACTGCGCCCCGTTCATTTGCGCATGATCACCCTTTGCGGTTCAATTAGGCAACACTTTCCCATCGCGCACTTGCGCTAGAACGGCTAACCTTTATGCGCGGCGAACTGGTCGCCATAGACCTCGAAACCACCGGACTCGACCCGTCACTTGACGCCATTCTCGAAATCGCCGCCGTGCGTTTCCGCGATGGGCAAATCATCGAAACCTACAGTACATTAATCGACCCGCAGCGCCCTGTTCCGCAAACTGTCGCGCTGCTTACGGGCATCACCGACGACGATGTGCAGGGCAAGCCGCGCGTAACCCAGGCAATTCCGCATTTGCAGGCGTTTGTTGGCGACGCACCTATCGTCGCGCATAACATCAGCTTCGATGCGTCATTCCTCAAGCGGCAGGGCGCATTGCAAAACAATCTGAAGCTCGACACCTATGAACTGGCAGCAGCGTTAATGCCACGCGCTCCGCGTTACGGACTCAGCGCGCTGGCGTCGTCGCTTGGCATCGCGCTTGAACACGCCCACCGCGCGCTCGACGATGCACAGGCGACCGCGCTCGTTTATGAACAGCTCTGGCAGCGAGCGCTCCAGTTGCCGCTGGCAACGCTGCAAGAAGTCGTTGCCGCAGCGCAGCCCTTTCCCTGGGATAGCAAGGCGCTGTTCGAGGCCGCGCTGAGAGAAAAGAGTTCTGGGTTCGATAACCGAGGTTCTGACGTTTCAGAACAAAGTACAGCGGACAAAGTACAGTCTTCACAGATCTCAGTTTCCAGTTCCCGGTTCCAAATTCAGCCCCTAACATCCTCAGAACTGACAACTCATCACTCATCAATTTCAACTGATACCTTCTTCGCCCCTGACGGTATCCTCGCCGCACATATCCCGAACTATGAAGGGCGCGCCGGGCAAATCGAAATGGCGTCAGCGGCTGAAGCAGCGCTGCGCAACGGCAAACACCTGATGATCGAAGCGGCGACGGGCATTGGCAAGTCGTATGCCTATCTCGCCCCCGCCCTGCTGCACGCACAAACTCATGCCGCGCGTGTCATCATTTCGACCAGCACCCTTACGCTGCAAGATCAGTTGATTGACAAAGATATTCCGACGATCAGCGCTGCACTTGGGATCGAGGGTGCAGCAGCGGTGATGAAGGGGCGTGGCAACTATCTGTGTCCGCGACGCTTCGCCGCGCTGCGCACACGCGGTCCGGCATCCCTAGAAGAACTGGCGCTTCTGGCTAAGCTGCTGATCTGGGAGACTGAAACACCGAGCGGCGACAAGCAGGACATCACATTGCGCGGCATGGAGCATCAACTTTGGGCACACCTGAGCGCTGAGGACGAACACTGCACCGACGACATGTGCGAGACGATTGGCGGCATGTGTCCGTTCTACCTGGCACGCAAGGCAGCGCAATCGGCACAGGTGTTGGTCGTCAATCATGCGCTCCTGCTGGCGGACGCGCTTTCGCCGCAGCGCACACTACCAGACTACGACATGCTGATTATTGACGAGGCGCAGCATCTCGAAGAGGCAACGACTCACGCCCTCAGCTACACACTGGATGCCCCTGCACTGCACCGTCGACTGCGCGAGATCAGCAGCGACAACAAGGGACTGCTCGGTGCAATCTTGCGCGCAGTGCGCGGTGCTGCACCCGAACGCGACGTGGCGCGCGTCGAAGAGTATGCTGGCTTGATCAAGGCGGCAACAAAAGGCATGGCAGCGCATGTCAATGCGCTCTTCGGCGCGCTCGATACGTTGATGAGCGATGAGAAAGCACGCCGCCCTGATGCCAACCAACTGAGCGTGACGGCGGATGTACGCCACAAAGCACCGTTCGAGCAGGCACAGGCGGCATGGCAAACGCTGAGTGAATATAACGAAGCGGTGAGCGCAGCCATGGCGCGGCTGGCGCGCGGGCTGCACAAGCTGGAAAGTTACCCCATTCCAGCGCGCGTCGATCTGGCGCGTGCGGCAGATAGCGCCGCACGCTTCTTTGTAGAGACGGGTGAGCAACTGGGCGCATTTCTGAGCCAGCCAGATCCTAACACGATCTACTGGTTGTCGAGCGGGCATGAAGAACGCGGCATCATCATAAACGCTGCGCCGATGCACGTTGGGGCGATGCTGGAGCAGCACCTTTTCGCGCAGAAACGCAGCATTATTCTGACCGGCGCGACGCTGCGTACCAGCGGATCATTCGACTTTTTGCGCGATCGACTGGGCGCAAATACCATCGAGACTCTGACGATTGGCTCGCCATTCGACTACAAGAATGCCGTTTTGCATTACGTCATCAACGATTTGCCGGAGCCAAACGACAAAGGGCGTTACCAAAGCGCCGTCGAAAAGGCGATTGTCGAACTGGCGACGGCGCTGGATGGTCGTGTGCTGGCGCTCTTTACAAGTTACGCACAACTGCGCCAAACCTCGCAGGCGATCACGGCACGCCTTGCCCTGGGCGACATTACCGTCTACGACCAGCTCGACGCGAGCGGACGCGCAGCCGCGATTGATGGATTCAGCATTGCGCCGCGCGCAGTGCTGATGGGGACACGCAGCCTTTGGGAAGGGGTTGACCTGCCTGTCGATACACTCAAGGCGGTCGTGATTGTCCGGCTGCCCTTCGCCGTCCCGACAGATCCGGTATTCGCCGCGCGCAGCGAGCGATACACTGACTCGTTTAACGATTACAGCGTGCCGGAAGCGATCCTGAAATTCAGACAGGGCTTCGGGCGGCTTATCCGCCGTGCCAGCGATAAAGGCGTATTCGTGGTACTGGATGGACGCATCACGAGTAAGAATTACGGAAGGCTCTTTATCGAAGCACTGCCCGAATGCACCAGAGAGACGGGATCGCTGGCGGGCTTGGGTGATACAGCGAGGGTATGGGTGAGAGGGTAACACCCTGCTTCATCCTTCAAGCCGTTCCAAGTGACGATTGAGATGACAGTCTTAAAGACTGTCACTGTGGAGACACTAGCAAATGCACACAACGACGCGGTCACCGGTGCTGCTGCTCATGACGGCTGCGTCTATACCTGCGGGCAGCACCAGCCGCTCTCCCACCTGCGCGAACACATCAACGCCATCAAACGACACCCACAGCCCCCCATGGATGACTTCCACCGTTTGACCATGACGCACGATTGACTTTGCAGTCCCTGCAGGCAGTTCGACGATTTGCCCGACAAGCTTTCCACGAGTCACGTCTGTCTTTGGCTGATAAAGCGCCATCGGAAATACCCCCTTTGCGCTATCGACATCGTGACCTCATCATATAGCCATCCAGGGGGTTATGTATACAGCCATCCGAACAGGCTTAAGTCCGCCTTTTGGGGGGGATTACCGTTGAAGCAGATGCGCCAGTATCAGACGGTCAAGTTCTTCATAGTCGCGCGTGTCGCGACACTGCTGTAAGGCAGCACGATCCAGCGTGCGCACTTTCTCCACCAGCCACAGGAACGTCTGCAAGCTGTTGGCAAGGTGTTTTTCCGCCACTTCCGTTTTTTGCGTGCGCACTGCTTTCACGTCCAGCCCGACGATTCCCTTCTCCCAGAAACGCTGCTCATCCAGCACCAGTACCTGATCAAAGGCACGACGCAGGTTTACACTGCCGAACGAGCGATCCTGGTCAAACTTGAGTCCGTTCTGGTCGTTCAAATGGACGCTCCACAGTTTGTCAAACGCCAAGCCAAACGCCATTTCGTCCGCTGGATCAAGCCCGGCGAGGATCGCGTGCGCGCTTTCTACCAGCACGCCCATCCGCTGCGGATCGCGCGTCTTGTAGCCTAATGCGACCGCATGACCGATTGTCGGGATATACGCCAGGTCCATTGGTTCGTTCGGCTTCGGCTCAACCGCGATACGCACGTTCGGCGCGTACGCAAGCATATCGTCAATCGCTTCGACCAGCAGTTCAACAGCGCGCACGGCGTCTTTTGCCTCGCGCATATACGTCCCTTCGCGCGCCAACCACAGCACGACAAAATGACATTCCATCGCCTGGCAAATGTCAAGCATCTTATGCGAGCGTTCTTTTGCATAAGCACGCGCTGCCGGGTCGTTTGCCGTATATGCGCCGTCTATCGTCATCGGGTGTTCCCACAGGCGCGGCGCGACAAATTCAGCGGCAAGCCCCAGACTGTCCAATCGCGCTTTCATTGCGCGTGCTTCAGCCTCAATCTGGGCAGGTGTCTTGTCATCGATATTGGGAACTGCATCATCATCATGAAACTGCACGGCATCGTAACCCAGGCGCTTGTATGCCTCGAGTTTGTCGTCGAAACTGCGGTTTGGGCGCACCGTTGGACCAAACGGGTCAGCACCTTCATGAATGTTCCACGGACCAAACGAAAATCTGTAACCAAATTTCTCCATGATCTTTCCTCTAAATTGAATAACCTGCATGAACTGCGGCGACATTATAATTCGCAGGCTGTCCTTTTGCTTTCTGATTGGGCAAAATATGGTTTAATGGACAGATATGCAGAAGACATCGGGAACAAGACCTAATGCGTACTCCCGCCGGACAAGACTGCCGCTTCTACTACCAGGATTTCCATCGCGGACGTGAGAAGCAGGAATGCCGCCTCCAGAAAGAAAATCCAAATGCAGGCGATTGGATGCCCTCAGATTGTGCGCAATGCCCTGTGCCGTCAATCCTGCGTGCGAACGCTAGCGCCTACCTGGAACTGACCTGGAACGTGCGCTACAAGTACATCTTCTTCGGACGCACAGTAGAGGTCACCGCGCACTGCGCCAAGCATGATATCCCAATTGCTGATCCGCATGTGGGCTGTGAAAAGTGCAATGCAGAGCGACCTGGGTTAGATTTGTTTTTGAAAGCACTTGAGGAAGACGAACCAGACTCTAACCCCCATACGCCTTAAGGTGCGGCATAATAGCGGGTATGAATAAGATTATCGCTCCTATCCCACAGAATCGAGTCCAGACTGGCACAGCAGTGACGCGACGCGCCATACTCCGGCTGCGCGCCCAGGCAATCGCGCTTGAACGTGAAAATGCGCGTCTGCGCGAAGAAAACGCAGCGCTCAAATTGAGCCAGCGCAACTTGCAAGAAGAACGCGCGCGCGCTCTTATTACTGGCTACATTGTTGATAATGTCGGACATGAGCTAAAGACTCCCCTACTCCAGGTGAAAGCCGCCATCAGCAGTTTGGCGGAAGTAAGCGGCAAAGAACGCCTGATCGAGCTTGCAAAGCAGTCCACCGCGCGGTTGGAAGATACGATTCAGAACCTCGTGCGTATCGCCCAGGTAACGAAGAACACACATCCCTCGTTGGAACCCGCCACCATTCGCGACCCGATTGACTACGCACTCAATGGACTGGCGAAATCCTGGACACATCACAAGAACGTCGAACGTGTTCAGGTGATGATTTCGCCCCATCTTCCTCCCGTGCAGATCGATAAACGCAGTATTGGCATTGTGATTCAAATGCTGCTCGATAACGCACTCAAGTTCAGCAAGGACGCAGTTCATCTTAAGGCTGACTGCGAAAACGACCGTGTCATCGTCAGCATCCAGGACTTTGGCGAAGGCATTGCCCCGGAATTGCTGGAACGTATCTTTGAACTGTTCGTCCAGGGCGATTTGAAGTCTACCCGTTCCTATGGGGGTTTGGGTGTGGGCTTGGCGCTGGTACGCATGATCTTGGAGCGACACGACACGCTAGCAACCGTTGAAAGCACGGTTGGCAAAGGCAGCACCTTCTCGTTTACATTGCGTACAATCGAACTCTGAACGCTTCCTCCGCAGTTTCCACACGTCCAATTGCCTTCTATCACATTTCTCATCGCACCTTCGTTGACACAAAACGTCAATCTCGCTACAATGATTACAAGATTTAATTTGTTCTGAATATCACAAAGTCTTCTTTGCAATGCCTTGTTTGTGTAGACAGGATGCACAATGATCGATATGCCGCAAGTGGGGCTTTTCAACTTGAACCGGGTCACGAACGAACAACCTGACCTGCGCGCCCAGCTTTCTACCGCACTGGATGCAGTTGAAAGCTGCATGCACGACGTGGTGAACAGCGATGTAACAGTACTGCGCGATGCCAGCCGCCATATCATTACAGCAGGTGGTAAGCGCCTACGCCCTCGGCTGATGATGTTGAGTTATCTCGCGGTCGGCGGACAGGATATGGAAGAGGCAGTACCGCTTGCTGCTGCTGTAGAGCTCGTTCACACTGCCAGCGTCGTCCACGATGACATCAATGATCACGGGGTGTTGCGTCGCGGTCGCCCATCGGTCAATAGCATCTGGGGACGCACGTTTGCGCTGCTGACCGGTGATTTCCTCTTCACCAAAGTCTATGAATTAATGGGACCGCACCGAGATCTCAACATCGTGTTGGCGGAGGCAACCGTCGCGTTGGTTGAAGGCGAAACGCTCCAGGCTGCCGCAGTCAAAGAAAACAACTTCACGCGCCAGGTCTACATGGACATCATCGCCCGCAAGACGGCAGCGCTATTCCGTGCGGCTGCGGAATTGGGTGCACGTAAAGCGCTCGGTACAGAAAAGCAAGTACAGGCGCTGCGCAACTTCGGTTTCAATGTCGGCTTGGCGTTCCAAATCGTCGATGATATTCTTGACATTGTGGGTGACGAAACAAAGCTCGGCAAGACGGCACACATTGACATCGAGCAGGGGCGCGGTTTCGTCATGGCGCAGGAGACAGAGCAAGGCGACGATCTGATGGACTCGATTAAGCGACGGATGCTCGATGGTGATCGCTTGGAGCAGGCACGCCAGCAGGCACACGCGCTCGTGCAAATGGCAGTTTATGAACTTGATGTACTGCCAGATAACGAGATTAAGGATGAACTGATCGCGTTAGCGCGGATGACGATTGACCGCGAATTCTAGAGGGCGGCATGTTCAAGCTCCTGTCGCCTGCCACGATTCGTGAAATCGAAGCGCTGGCAGACCAGAACGGTATTTCCTATGCAGAGATGATGCAGCGCGCCGGACGCATCACTGCCGAACGTGCCAAAAGTTACCTTCGTACACTGCCGGATCGTGAACCTGCCCGTGTTACCGTGTTGGTAGGTCCAGGGAATAACGGCGGTGATGGGCTGGTTGCGGGGTTGATCTTAGCGCAAGAGACAAGTGCTCTTGTGCGCTTCTATCTCACCAGTCGACGTGACGAGACAGATCCCGTCTTCAAGCCCATTCTTGATGCCGGATTGTTTCATGTCATCGCGGAAGATGATCAACGCTACCGGGTGCTGTATCAGAATATCGCCAGCGCGCACCTGATTCTCGATGCGCTCTACGGGATTGGTGCGCAGCCACCTTTGCGTGATGAAGCCGTCAAGCTGCTGCGCACAATCCGGAGCGCCCTGCGGGAAGAAGCGCCTCACCCACCCGTAAGCACGCCAGTTGCGCCACAACCAGCAGCGCCGCGTCCTTACATTCTTGCGGTCGATTGCCCAAGCGGCTTGAACTGCGATACGGGAGACATTGACCCGAACACCTTGAACGCCGATGAAACCGTCACATTTATCGCGCCCAAGCCCGGCTTGCTCACCTTCCCCGGCGCGGCGGCGGTTGGCACCCTGACGATTACATCGCTCGGCATCCCCGATGATTTCAAACCCTTAAAAGCAGCGCGCGACTTTGTAGTCGGCTCGAGCTATGTCCGTGAGCACCTGCCTCCGCGCCCTGTAGATAGTCATAAAGGCACGTTCGGCAGCGCGCTCGTACTTGGCGGTTCCGCCCATTACATCGGTGCACCGGGTCTGTCCGCACAGTCAATTTACCGCACAGGTGCGGGACTGGTAGCGGTTGGCAGTATTCCGCGCGTCATCAGCGCACTCGCCGGGCATCTGCTCGAACCGATATGGCTGCCGTTGGAGGAGGCGGATGGTGCAATCGCGGCAACGTCAGCCGAAGCACTTCGCGCTGAAATCGGGCAATACAGTACCTTGCTGCTGGGTCCGGGCATTGGTCGAGCGGAAGGCACCCGTGACCTTATTACAGACTTGTTGAGTCCGACACTGACGCCGCTTGTAATAGATGCTGATGCCCTGAATCTGCTGGCAGACATTCCGAATTGGCACGCCAGCCTCCCCGCAAACACCATTCTGACGCCCCATCCCGGCGAGATGGCGCGGCTGTGCCAGATCGACACGAAAGATGTGCAGTCAAACCGCTGGTCGCTGGCGCGCGAAAAAGCCGCCGCGTGGAACTGTGTGATCGTGGTGAAGGGTGCGCATACGGTTGTCGCCGCGCCGGATGGTAGGCTGGCGGTGCTGCCGTTCAAGAACAGCGCGCTGGCGACCGCAGGCACAGGTGATGTGTTGGCAGGCATTGTCACAGGGCTGGTGACGCAGGGAATCAAACCGTTTGAGGCGGCTGTGTGCGGTGCATACGTGCATGGGCTGGCAGGCGAGTACGCTGTCGAGCAGGTCGGCAGCGGGCGCGCGGTGATTGCAAGTGATGTACTGGCTGCGCTACCGCGTGCGCTGGCTGCTGTTGAATAGTCGCTACAGGTAGACCAGACAACCCCGCGCGTCTAGTGCCTCGAGCCAATCTGGAGTTGGATCAATCGAATTCCAGCGCAGATCAAGCTTCTCCAGATGGCGCAGTTGCGCAATGCTTTCGGGCAAGCCTGTCAACTGATTCGAGCGTAAGTCCAACTCTGTCAATCTTGGCAGCGAGCCAATAGAAGCCGGGACTTCAGTCAAACGGTTATTACGTAAGTCCAGCACGCCCAGGTTTGCAAGCTCCCCTATCCCCTCGGGCAGACTCACCAGTTGATTGTCGCGCAGATGCAGTTTGCGTAGATTGTGCAGTTGGCAAATCGAGTCGGGCAATATCGCAAGCGCGTTCTCCATCACATGAAGTTCACGGAGCGCTCGCAGACTGCCAATTGTTTCCGGCAGTGTTCTTAGCCGATTGTTATAGAGGCGCAGTTCACGCAACTCCCCCAGCCGCCCGATAGTAGCAGGCAAGTCAACAAACCGGTTGTGGGTCGCACTCATATAGCGCAGGTCGCGGAGGTCGCCAATCCACTCCGGGATAGTAGTCAAGCAGTTGTCGCTGATGTACAGAAAGCGCAAGCATCTGAGTTGGCGCAAGAAGTCGGGCAGTGTTTCGAGCAGATTGTGTCCAAGGTCCAGCACTTCAACGTCGGTATCATCTGCCACAAATTCGGGGACGGCACTCAGTCCGCGCTCATGCAACAGTAGTTGTTTGCCCTCATCCTTAATTGCCACGCCGCAACCCCAGATCATCCATACGCCGTCGCGCAGCCGCTTTGCCCTGCGCAATGCTATCGGCAACCGGGTCACTTGGCACCGCTGTCTCGACACGCTGTTGAATGGCGCGGCTGGTCTCTTGCGCCGTCGCGCTCATCTGCTGGCGGAGTGCGCGTCCGCTCTTAGGCAGCGTAAACAACGCCGTGATTGTCCCCACCACCAGCCCAACGATGCTGCCCCAGATAAAGCTGCCCATGCTGACTGCTCCCCTATGTCCCGGTTGTAGTGGGTTTATCTGCGCTGACAGGTGGGTCTATATGCCGCAGTGCCTTACGAATACCACCCAGATTACTGAGAAACACGCCTGTACCTGCCAGGAAACCGCTGATCTTGACCAGCGGACTGGTGACATTTTCGCTGACAAACTGCACCGTCCCCGTTGCCGTCTTGACCGTCTCCTGCGTGTTCTTGAGGATCGGCTGCACTTCGTTTTGCAACAGGTTTATCAACCGCGCCACTTGCAGGATTAGAACGGTGAGTGCGATGATGATGAACACGCCTTGAAGCGCCAGGAAGATGATGAACAAATCGCGAATGACCTGTACCCAGGAAGCGAATTGTTCAATCGTTCCCCGCGATCCCAACGCCAGCAGTACACCGATGAGAATAATGCCAACGATGACAAGTACCATCACCGCAGCGATGATGATCGCATAGCGCTGCCAGGAAGAAACGCCGTCTTTCACCTCTTTGGTTTCCAGTTCGTCGGTCATAGTTTCCCTATCGTCTTATCGTACGTCGGGTAGTACGCCCTCTGCTCAAGCCGTAAGCCGCTACCAGCGCGATGACGCCGCCCATCAGCGCTGGAAACATTCTGACTGTGCCAATATTGAAGGCGTTGATGTCCACCAGCACGCCGACCAAATGTCCGAGTGCGAAGCCCGCCCAGCCTGCCAGCAGATAAAGTGCTAACCGCCGTATGTCTCCACCCACGAGCAGATGAAATGCAGCCCCCATAAGCGTGGCGATGATGAATCCAAATGTAAAGGCTGGACTTGGCATATGCATCCGTTCGGCGTCAGGCGGTACATGTGTAATCCATAACATGTGTGATTGTACACAAGTCGCTGAATTTGGACACTACCCACCCGATGGATTATAATGCCCATTATTATGACGACGATTGATCATCGCATTCTCATTCCCGTGCCGCAAGCGGCAGTCTGGGAATACCTGCGCAAGCTGCAAAACAACGCCCGCTGGCAGGTCGATTGCAAGAGCGTTTCGCTTTTGACGACCAAACACGAAGGCGCAGGCACGCGCTGGCGCTATACCAGCGAAGGCGGACGCGAATATGTCGCGGAAATCCGCGCCTGGTACGACGGTCTGGGCTACGAGTACAGCTATATTGACCGACCACCGTTCCGCTCGGCAATCGGGCGTATCCGCTTGCAAGAAATCCCGGAAGGCACGATTGTCCAATGGACGCTCGAATACGAACTCGGCGGCATGTTGGGCGGTGTACGCAATGCGCTTGGCACTGCACGCGCGCTCGATAACGCCATCGCTCAAAGTCTGAAGAAGCTGTACTTACAGCTTAAGACCGACCGGGCGCGGATGATAGACCCCAGTATTGAGACGAAATCGCTGATGCAGGATGCGCCGGATGCAGATGCGCGTGCGCAGTACAAGCCGCGTCACCCGACCGCAGCGCCAACGGCTGCCGAAACGAGCAAGCCACTGAAGCCTGTCAGACTGTCTATCATTGATGAACCGCCGCTCGACCAGGATGATACGCGTCCGACACGCGCCGTCGCCGCCATCACTGAAGCTGACCTGGCAACGGCTGCCTATTCGCAGGACACCGCCTCACGCTATGAACTGCCACCAACTGCGCCTGCTATGCCTTCAGTCGAAGCAGGGATCGAACACGAACCAGATTTCCTGGCATCTGTGCCGGATGTCCGTCCCCCGGAAACGCCTACGGCTACTGGGTCGGCGGTCATCTTCTCGGATACTGAGCCCGTCAAACCCCCGCTGAGTGATATGTCACATGCGCAGCTGATCGACGTGAGCGCCGTCGAGCGTGAACTGGATAGCGGGAACGACAGTCCACCGACTACTCCGTCACGTCAATCGCTGATGGAAGCGCTCGCCAAACCAGAACCGACAAAAGAGCCTGTCGAGCGGCGTGAGATCATCAGCATCCCCGAACCTGCCAGCACCGACTCGCAGCGACTGATGGACACCAGCAACATGAGCATTTGGGAAGTGTTCGGCGTGCCTCGCCCCAGCGAGACAGGCGAATTTCAGGCAGTGGTGGTCGAGGCAAGTGCCTCGGCTGCTCAGCCCGAGCCAATTGCGCCACCTGCCCCACCGATAACGCTTGAACCACCAGTGGCAGCCCTAGAGCGCCGTGTCGGGCTGCGACTAAAGCTGCGCGGCAAGCGAGTCAGGCTGCGGATACCCCACCAGTGATGCAAACAAAAACGACCTGCAAGCGTGCAGGTCGTTCTATATACCCGATTACCTAACAGCCAATATTTATCTTCAGGGTGAGTGACGGGGGTCGAACCCGCAACCTGCTGATCCACAATCAGCTGCTCCACCATTGAGCTACACTCACCGCATAGCATGGAAGTATAGCAAAGTGGCAGCAGGCTGAGTAGGGTCGATTTGTACTACACAATGGTAATTACCCCCACAGAATTAGGGTTGGCAACCAGCGCCACAATTCTTACACTCCGCGGTTTATGTTGTGAAAGGATGTAGCGTATGTCTCAATGGATGCGGTTGTTACTGGTACTGCTGTTGGCGTTTTCGCTGGCTGCCTGCGGCGGCGGTGAAGAAGATGACGATGGTGATGAACGCGAAGGGCAAGCGGGACAGGTTGATGGCGAAGGTGACGAAGTGGATGAAGATGGTGAAGACGGCGATTAACCCCGTTTTACCGCAATAATGACGGTTACACGGCTCTGCTGGCAATCGGACGTGACTACTTGCGCATCAAAGCCATACTGCGCAAAGTAGCCTGTAATGTCCAGTCCCCCTCCGCCGCGCTGCCCCGTCACGCGATACAGCCATTCCAGCGCGGCAGTCCCAACATCCGCACCCGTCAGTACAGCATTTGGCACGATTACCAGCCGCGCGCCGGGGCGCAGCACCCGTGAGGCTTCGCGTAGTGTCGACTCTTCCAGAATAAAGGGGGTCGGAAACGTGCAGGCAATCGCTTCCACAGATGCATCTGCAAAAGGCAATTCCTGCGCTCGTCCGCGCACTAACCGGGCTGCCAGACCAGCACGTCGGAGCTTGTGTTGCGCGATGCCGCCCATTTGCGGCGAGAAGTCCAGACCGAGGACCCGATAACCTGCCTGATGCAAGTCCAGTTGCACGTTGCCCGTCCCGTGCGCCAGTTCCAGCACCAGCGCGCCGGGCATGACGTTCAGATGCGCCAACACCTGCTGTGTCCAGCAGCGCCACTGCCCGAACGACACCATGCGGCTGACGACATCATACGTCCACGCCATCTCGTGGTAGAGCAAACGAAAGCCGAACGTGACCAACCGATACCAGAGGGGCATACTGCTCAGCTCAACGCCAGACGAAACACCGCTTCACCATCCTCAATCTTGCCGGTATCGACAAATCCAAGACGCTCATACAGCGTGCGTGCGACTGTGTTTTCCGGCACAAAGCTGATATAGATGGCATCGCAGCCGGGCTTGGCTCGGATAATGTCGATCAACTGCCGCATTACCGCCGCGCCATAGCCCTTACCCTGCTGATCAGCGGCAATCATCAAGCGAACGATCCACCACTGCTGAGTATCCGGGTCGATTCCGTACAGCACGTATCCCACTGGAGTATCGCCGTCGTAGATACCAAAGTGATAAAGATTATCTGGCTCGTAATGCTGGTCAAGCATCGAAATGGCGTTATGGGCTACGTAACGCCGCTGTGTCTCCGACAGTTTGTCGGACAAGCGTGCAATTGTGCGCCAGTTTTTCTCGGTAATCTTTCGAAGAGTAACCTCACTCACCGATCACCTCACTTCTCGCAGCATCACATCCGGCATATCAGTGATAATCGCGTCCACTCCCAGTTCACGCAGTCGTCGCGCTTCTGTCGTATCGTTGACCGTCCATGTATTCACCCGCCAGTCGTTCCCGCGCGCACGTTCCATATAGGCGCTGTCCACCTGCGTGTAATGCGGATGACGCGCACTATGTGGGATGTATTTCATCATGTCGTGCGCGTCGGCAGGCGTCATGGGGTGTTCCAGAAATGCAATTGATACATTCGGCATCAAGCCATGAAAGCGTTGCAGCACACGTGGATCAAAGGACGACACTAACACACGCTCGTTCATCGCGTGCCGACCGATGCAGGCGGCGACCACCGCCTCCACACCTTCGATCATGTCTTCTTCCGATTTGATTTCCACGTTGATGACTGTGAAACGCTGACCGACCGCCGCAAAGACCTCATCCAACGTGGGAATCCGTGTTTCGGCATAGCGCGCCTCTTTCCAACTCCCCGCGTCCAGTGCTTGCAACTCTGCAAGCGTCATGTCCGCCACGCGCCCACTCCCGTTTGTGTTCGCATCCACAGTCATGTCATGAATGACAACGGGAAAGCCATCCCTGCTCAACCAGACATCAAGCTCGATACCATCCGCACCCTGGTCAGCAGCCAGTGCGAAAGCGGGAAGCGTATTCATCGGTGCATAGGCGCTGGCACCCCGGTGTCCAAGCACAAGCGGTCGGTCGGTGCGGTACATGGATTTCCCCACTTAAGTCCAATCCTCACTGCTGGAAATCCTACCACACCGACACGAGAAATGCTTACGCACCAATCCACTCCCAGCGGAAGTCGTTATAGCAAGACGCAGCGGTATCGCCCCCGCGCCGCGCCCACGTTTCAAAGTATGTAAAGGAGGTCGGATTATGCACAATAATTGTGCGCGCAATGGCTTCACCACTGCCTTCGGGGAGCGTATGATACTGCGGCGCGTTGTGATCGTTCAAAGACGCGCCGTTGATCTCCACGCCTGCCGCAATACGCACGCCATAGGCAGACTCTATCGCGTCAGCAGCGCTTGGCGCAAACACCTGCACATCTCCGACCGCCGCATCCCCGGCACAGGCGAAGCCGTCCGCACCGTCCAACTGCTGTGAGACGATGTTGACCAGTCGATAACGACCGGGCATCACCCCATCCGGCGCAAATGTCGCAGCGACGGCTGCCTCGACTTCGGTCGTGGGTACGGACGCCGCCAGCGCAGGCACATCTGGCGCAGCGATAATTGCGGCGAGTGGCAGCAGCAGTCTATCGCGCCCTTCTACGTTGGACGACGCCATCAGCGGTTCATTGGCTGGGGCAGTCAGATCATTGTTAAGGGCCACGCTGGTATGCGTACCCGCAACGACGAATGCCACACCCATATCGCTTTGCACCACAGCACTGCCTTCGTACACTTCCACGCGCAAAGCTGGCATGGTCGCCTGTCCTTCTAGCGAGGCAAAGATGGTCCCGTCGAACGCCACCGTGACGCCGTTCATCATCAAACGCACCTGGGTTTCGGGCGCTCTCAGCAGCAGTCCACCTGACGGGAGATCGGCGCAGGCAGACTGCCCCAATGTCGTCCGTGCGAAGTTTAACGCCTGCATCGGACTCACGACCACGATATTCACTTCGACTTCGCCAACAGGCAGCACGCTGATGTCACCGTCAATGCGCATCAGGAAGGTCGCCATCCAGCCGGTTTCACCATTGCCGTAGACGATCTGTACCCATTCGTTTGCGGTGTCACGCGCGACAATGGTCACGCGCGTGCCGGGGTTGAGTGTCGTCACAATGTTGTCATCGCTAGCAGTTGAAGGGGTGGAACGCACGCGTGCATTACTCTGAATGACCGCAGGCACAGCTTGGTCGGCTTCAGTCGCGTTTTCGATGCGGGCGCTGCCAACCAGCAGTGCCGTCACGGGTTCTTCACCTTCCGGTAAGTCTGCTTGCAACCGCAACAGCGCAACGCCCCAAGCAGCTTCGTCAGGCATTGTTGTGGCTTCCAACCAGTCCAGCGCCGCAACGCTGACAATATTGCCCGCTTGCGCAAACGACAGTGATTCATCGCGTAATCCTGCCTCCACGCCGATTGCGCCAAAGCACGCCTGTCCTGTCTCGGTGCCGCTGCACGCCTGGGTGACCGCTGCCATCACTTCTGCCACAGCGGGGCAAAACGCCGTATCCTGCGCACTGGCAATCGACACGCTCAAAAGTAGGCACAAAATACTTAACGTAACATTGGTCTTCACACCAAACCTCCGCGCTCGCAATTCTATCTTTACTCAAGATAGCACCAGTCGGGTGTGAAAAGCGTGGAGAATCCTAAGTGGTGGCGATCTGCAAATCATCCCCTTCTATACGCACGTCAAAACGCTTGACAGGCGATACCGCAGGGGCGGCTTTCACAGCACCCGTTCGCACATCGAAGCACGCGCCATGCGCCGAACATTCCAGCGTGTAATTGTCATGCAGCATTCCATCGGACAACGCGACTTCATCGTGCGAACACACATCTTCCAGCGCGTAGTATTCGCCATCAATGTTGAAGATCACGATCCATTTGCGTCCCAGTTCCACCACCATACGCTCGCCTGGCGGCAACTCAGCCGTCTGAGCGACCGTGATAAATGACTTCTCTTTTGCAGCCATGTGGCATCTCCTCGTTTGCTTTGTGCTATCGGGAAATCTTGGCACTGCCTGGTGAGAGCAGGGTGAGACAGGCGGTTGTGCGCTACAATCTGGAGTGTACTTGACTGTTTCTATCTCCAGCGAGCAATCTTATGACACCCGTCGAAATCATTGGTTACATCGCCTCCGCCGTTGTCATCGTGTCGCTTGTGATGACGTCCGTCCTCCGCCTCCGCATTATCAGTTTTGTCGGGGCAATCCTTTGGTTCATCTACGGTGTGATGCTCACCGCACCGCCTATCTACATCACCAACGGCATCATTATCGCTATCAACGTCTATTTTCTCTACCAGATGTTGACCGCAAAGCATTATTTCCGGTTGCTCGAAGTAGACCGTGACTCATCGTATTTGCGGGGATTCCTCGAATTTCATGCAAAAGACATTGGTAAGTTTTTCCCACAGTTTAAATATGATGCTGCTCGTGCGGATCTAGTCTATCTCATCCTGCGCGACATGCTGCCTGTCGGTTTATTCATCACCGAAAAAGATAGCGCCGGACGCTCGCTGGTTGACCTGGATTATGTAATTCCAGGCTATCGCGACCTCGGTCCTGGCAAGTTCCTGTATGACGAACTTAACCAGCGGCTGCCCGCCAAAGGGGTACACACGTTGTACAGCGTACCTGGCAACGAAACACATCAGGCATATTTGCTGCGCATGGACTTCGCCCCGACGCGCGAAGCGACCAGTGGCAATCTATATCAGCGGGATTTGGAGGCATAGATCATTGTGGTTGACAATCCGTCGTGAAATCGAAGTTGTACGGCGTCTCTGCAATCAGGAAATTGTATCCGTCCGCGCTGTAGCGTATGGTAGCAACGGCGTTTTGCGGCGCACCCTGCTCCAGCGCATACGCCCAGAACTCGCGAAACGAGCAGCGCGGTGCTTCGGCAATCGGCTCTACGCGTGTCGTCGGATCATCAACCTCAAGCGACAATCCCTTCGACACCCAGCGCAGTGTGACACGACCAAAGCCACCGCTGCGCGAGCTGACCATTCCGCGCCCCGGACGGGTTGCCTGCACAGTCAAGACCTCGTACCACTGCCCATCGCTACCGCCCGCTCCAATCGGTGGTTCATCCTCTGGCGCGTCGGTCGTGCGCACAAACTCATAGCGCACCCAGGCACCATAGTCCGCCAGCAAATCGAGCGTGCCATCCGGCTTGACATAGTAGGAGTCCATCTCTGTCAACATGGCGCCTTCACCCGCGAATGACACTACGAGATCATAATTGGCAAGCGGGTCAAAAGCGCGAGCGTCGCCCGGCAAATCGCGCGTTTGCGGCGCAGGCATTCCGTATAGAGACGCCCCAAGGGAGCCTAACAGATTTGCCGCATCCGGGATAAACAATCCAGCTATCGCCAGCACACCAATCAGCAGCGGAACGATCCCGATTACAATCAAAGCCAGCACACCAATCAATCCGCCGCGCGTCAGTCGTTTGCGTGGAGATGCAGGGATAGGGGTCATGAGGAGTCCTTGAGTGGCACAGCAAGAGGGTGCGTCACTGCGCACCCTCTCCCATCATACATAGTTCGATTGTCAGCGGCAACTACATGCCCGTCGGAATTCGCACGACTTGCGCGCTGTCTGGCGCAACATAGCTGGTGTTGATACCCACGAGCAGATCGCCATTTGCATCCATCGCGATACCATACGGATATGGCAGCTCTTCCGCAATTGCGGTCACACCATCACCTGTGACCATCACAACGCTGCCGCTATCGGGGTTATAGCCCTGATCGCCGAAGCCATCTGCAAGCTGAACTGCGTAGATCGTGCCGTCATCAGCAACGACAAAATCGGTCACAAGATTGACACCAGTAAAGGTCTCGGCAACTTCGCCATCAACCCAGCGTTCGATACGCGCGGTACCACCCTGATCAGCAGGCAGGAATGGGAAGCCGCCGAGGAAGCCCACATAAATGCTGCCATCTGCTCCGACTTCAACCGACGTCGGCACAGCGCTAACGTCATTGGTCAGCGGCCACACGACCGCAGCGCTCACACCGTCAGCTTCAGTATAAACCCACAACACGTTTGCGCTCGAGTCCACAATGTAGATTTCGCCGTCGGCGCCGACCGCAAAGTCAGTAGGGTTCGAAACGACATCTTCGCCATCCGGGTTTTCAGCAGTTTCGGCTGCCAACAAGTCCGCCACGACAGTGAGTTCACCGTCTGCAACAGTCGCCAGCACGCTGGTTTGGTTTGCACCATCCGGCATGTTTTCCGCGGGCAGCCCTTCGCCTAGCAGCAGCCAATCGACATCGCCGACGCGCAGGAACTTGTGCGCGCCCAGGAAGCCACCGAAGTAGCCACGGCTGAACAAGCCTTCCACCATGACGCTCTGGTCGCCTTCGGGCGACACCATCGTCACACGCGCGCTATTACCAATCGGCGTTTCGCCGCCGAACTCATCCGCTGCCATCTCCTCGCCGCCGAGACCCGCTTCAGCGATAAAGATCGTCCCATCTTCTGCAACGGTGATCTGGCGTGGACTGTTCAGCCCTTCCGCGACAACTTCGTACTCCATGTCTTGCGCTTGCGCTGCCCCAACCAGCAATCCGACGAGTAACACGAGAACTACAAGCTTCAGATGGCGCATCAGTCAAACCCTTTCAAAACAAAACGGACGCCCACAAGCTTACGTGGACGCCCGTCCGTTTGGTTTTAAATCGTATGAGAGTTGGATGAGGCTGTGCTACGACGGCACTCAGTCCACCCATACTTCCAGATCATCGCGGTGGTCAAGTTCGTGACCGACGATCTTTGCGTCCAGTGCGGCGCGCAGCCTGGCGCGCACGCGCTCAAACGGAATGCGTCCCAGCAGTTCGTCAAAGAAGCCTTCCGTCACCATCAGTTCGGCATCTGCGCGCGGAATGCCGCGGCTCATCAGGTAGAAGACCGACTGTTCTTCTAGTGTGCCGAACGTCGCCGCATGTGTGCAGCGCACATCATCCGCTTCGATCTCAAGTCCCGGAATACCGTCCATGCGTGCGTCTTCGCTCAAGAGCAGGTTACGACTCGCCTGGAAGCCGTCGATTTTCTGCATCTTCGGCAGCGACTTGATCATGCCCTGCCAGACTGTGCGCCCTTCGTCCTTCGCCGCGCCCTTAAAGAGCAAGTCGCTGGTCGTCATAGGCGCGTTGTGGTTCTGCTGCGTGTCATGGTCGAAGGTCTGCGTAGTATCAGCAAAGAACATACCGCTGACGCGCCCATACGCGCCCTGCCCGTCGAGTTCGACCTCAATGAACGCCTTGACAAACTCAGCGCCCATCGTACCGATCACCCAGTCCAGTTGACCGTCGCGCCCGACGCGCGCCCGCTGGTGGCTGAACTCGAATGTTTCGCGGTTCCACTCTTGTAAGCCGACATACTTCAGATTGGCAGCATCGCCGACCAGCAGTTCCGTCGCGCCGACATAACTGCTATGCGTCTCGCCATCTGCGCTACGGTAATCCACCAGCACGGTTGCCTGCGCGTTTTCTTCCAGCACGACCAGCATATGCCCCATCGTCATCCCATCTCGGCTGTTGTACATGACGACATGGAGGGGTTCTTCAATCGCCTTATTGCGCGGCACATACACAAACACGCCGTGCGTCCACAGTGCTGCATGCAGCGCCGCAAACTTGCCATCGCTTGGCTTGACGGCTTTCGTCATCAGGTTAGCGCGCACTAGCGCTTCGTGATGGCGGGCAGCCGTGTGCAAATCGCTGAAAATCACACCCTGCGCCGCCAGTGTGTCGCTAAACTGGCTGCGTACCAGCTTGCCATTGACAAACACGATCATGCCGCCCTGTTCGCCTTCGATCAGCGGTTGCAGCATTTCCGACGGTACTTGCTCTAACGCAGGTTGCGCCCCGTTCGGCAGTTTGCTCGCCTCATCCCAACGAATATGGCGATAGTCCGTGCGGCGCCATTCTTCCAGCTTGCGATCTGGCATCGGCAAATGTGCGTAAAAATCATCCCATGCCACCAACCGCGACTCGCGCAGCCAGGACGGTTCGTTGTACTTTTCACTCAGCGCAATCACATCTTCGCGCGTATAAGCGGGCGCGCCCGCCATGTTGCGCCGCTGTCTCGTTGCTATCACAGTGCTATCTCCTGAAGAAAGGTAACAAGCAATCAGGTATCAGGTATCCGCTTTTTCTTTGGCAGATACCTGATGCCTGTTTAGCCAATCGAGCCTTCGAGCTGGATTTGGATGAGGCGGTTCATTTCGAGTGCATATTCCATCGGCAGCTCTTTGACGAGCGGCTCAATGAACCCGTTAACGATCATCGCGTTCGCCTCGTCCTCGGTCATCCCGCGCGACATGGCATAGAAGAGTTGATCTTCACCCACACGGCTGACCGACGCTTCGTGACCCATCGTCACATTCTTCGCATCCACTTCAATCGTCGGGTAGGTGTCGGAGCGGCTGGCGTCGTCCAGCAGCAGCGCGTCGCAAACCACATTGCTCTTAACATTGTCTGCGCCTTCGACAATCTTGAGCAGCCCGCGATAGCTAGCGCGCCCGCCATCCTTGCTGATCGACTTGCTCAGAATTTGGCTGGTGGTATTCGGCGCGAGGTGTGTAATCTTCGCACCCGCATCCTGATGCTGTCCCGCGCCTGCGAACGCAATCGAGAGCACTTCGCCGTGTGCGCCTTCGCCTTCGAGGATGACCGCCGGGTACTTCATCGTGAGCAAGCTGCCGATGTTGCAGTCGACCCATTCCATCGTCGCCTGCTTCTTTGCAACAGCACGCTTGGTGACGAGGTTGTAGACGTTGTTCGACCAGTTTTGAATGGTCGTATAGCGACAGCGTCCACCGTCCTTGACGAGGATTTCAACCACCGCGCTGTGCAGGCTGTCAGAACTATAGGTCGGCGCAGTGCAGCCTTCGATGTAGTGGACAAACGCACCCTCTTCTACAATGATCAGCGTGCGCTCGAACTGTCCCATGTTCTGGGTATTGATGCGGAAGTAGGCTTGCAGGGGCATTTCAATATGCACGCCCTTAGGTACGTACACAAACGAACCACCTGACCATACCGCGCTGTTCAACGCCGCAAATTTGTTATCGGTGTACGGGATGATGCTGCCAAAGTATTCCTTGATGATTTCGGGGTGTTCTCGCAGCCCGCTGTCCATGTCGGTGAAGTAAACGCCCTTCTCCTCTAGGTCCTTGCGGATGCTGTGGTAAACAACTTCGCTTTCATATTGAGCCGTTACACCTTGCAGGAACTTCTGCTCGGCTTCGGGAATCCCCAGTCGATCAAACGTACGCTTAATCTCTTCCGGTACTTCCTCCCAGCTACGCCCCTGCTCATCCATCGCACGGACGAAGTAATAGATGTCGTCGAAGTTGATTTTGTTCAACAGACCGCCCCCGCCCCATTGCGGCATCGGTCGGCGCACAAATTCTTCATACGCCTTTAGGCGGAAGTCAGTCATCCACCCCGGCTCGTTCTTCATTTCGCTGATAGTACGAACGATGTCTGCGTTCAACCCTTTCTGGCTCTTGAACGCGTAGTTCTCTTTCTCGTGAAAACCATACTTCTGAGTATAGCTTTCGTTCAGGTCGCGTAACGCAGCCTCGTGTTCGGTGAGCTGCTTTTCGCTCAAAACCGGCATATCGGTCATGTTGATCAATCCTCTGCTCACTAATTGGTCTGACGTTCGCGAATCCAGTCGTAGCCATGTTCTTCAAGCTTCAGCGCCAGGTCAGCGCCGCCGCTTTCAACAATCTGACCCTGGAACATGACATGCACCACATCCGGCTTGATGTAGTTCAACATACGCTGGTAGTGCGTAATTACCAACACGCCCAGGTTGTTGGCAGCTTGCAGCTTGTTCACGCCTTCGCTGACAATGCGCAGCGCGTCAATGTCGAGACCGCTGTCCGTCTCATCAAGGATCGCCATCTTCGGCTTCAGAACTGCCATTTGCAAAATTTCAGCGCGCTTCTTTTCGCCACCGCTAAAGCCGTCGTTCAGATAGCGCCCCGCAAACGCATGATCGACGCCGATAAAATCCATCTGCTGCTTCATCATGCGGCGAAAATCAGGGATAGAAATGCCCTTGCTATCCGGGTTGTCTGCCTTCATACGGCTGTTGATTGCAAGGCGCAGGAAGTTTGCCAGTGTCACGCCGGGAATAGCGACCGGGTACTGGAATGCCAGGAACAGGCCCAACCGGGCACGTTCATCGGGTTCGAGTTCGAGAATGTCTTCGCCTTCGAAAATAATCTCGCCCGCTGTCACTTCATATGCCGGGTTACCGAGCATAACGTTCGCCAGCGTACTCTTGCCGCTACCGTTCGGACCCATCAGAGCATGTACTTCGCCCTGCTTCACGATCAGGTTGACGCCGCGCAAAATCGGCTTGTCTTCGACATTGACATGTAAATTGCGGATTTCCAGGACTGCGGTCATGCCGTTGCGGCTCCTTGAGAAGTTTATAAGTGCGGTTAACTTTTAACCGTACCCAGAGTACAACATTCTCTGAGAAGTATAGCAGTGGCTTAAACGAGGGTCAATGATTTCTCAGACGACTATCATCAAAATTTATCTTCCTCATACGCAACTTGTTTTGCGTATCCTTTATCCGCTGGCGAGTTGTGTGAGTAAGTATTTGGCGACACATTGATTGCTTGGCGTTTCCATCATTTCCTGCACATTTACGCGCAAGCAAAATAACGCGCCTTACACAGCATGTTGAGCGCTTCGTCCGTCTCAGCACAAATGCTCACTGATTGCTTATGCGCGTTTTATCCAAAAGCGGCGACGCAAATTGACACGTTTGCGGCGCGATGTTAGCATGAAATCCCATTCAAGAGTTCTCAGAGGGAAATTCCCATGAGCGATACAACAGCAGTAAAGACGGAAGAAGGACTGCGCGAGGCGCTGCGCGTGGTTGTTGACCCTGAAATCGGCATGAACATTATCGAACTAGGCTTGATCCGCAAGGTCGAAATTGAGCCTGAACGTGGACATATCACGATGATTATGACCACGCCGTTCTGCCCGTATGCACCGCAATTGCTCGAACAAACGCGCAGGACAGCGCAGGAATACCTCGAAGTGCCGACGACTATCGAAATGGGTATGGAGATGTGGTCACCCGAGCTCATGGAAGAAGGCGCCGCGGACGACTGGGGACTGTTCTAACGCCCCAGCCTCACAAGGGATTCGACGTTATACAGATGCAGGCTGCGGAACACGGATTATCGGAAGATAGATCTCGTATTCGCGGTTTGCGTCTGGAATACCGATAAATCGTACATGTTCTTCTAGGACAGGATGTGTGCCTAGCTGATAGTAGCGACTGTCTTGCAGCCAGCGATCCAACCCCAGCCAGCAGTTTGCACGATTGTGCGAGCCATAAACAGCAGTGGCTGCATACAGCCCGCCCGGCAAGTGCTTTATGGCAATCGACTCGTTGGATTGTAAATCGTCGCCCACCGTCATCATCACGGCGTAGCCATAGCGATGGGTAGCGCGCCACAAAGTCTGCCCAAAGAAGCGCACTGCACCTAACGGATAATCGAAACGATTGCACTCGACCCAGCGCAGGAGTCGCCCCCAGCCGTCGCGCTCCGGGCTCGCACCGACACCGACCAACATTGCCACGCGCATCGGTGGCAACTCACGCACACGAATATCTTGAGGTCCCATTGTCGCCCCCTAGTGATACAACTGATCCGTTGTGAAACAGAACACAGATTAAAGATGGCGACTGTGCATTACAACAGAGATTACATCTATCATATGCCTGTTTCGAGGGTTTGAAAAGGGGTAGAAACCGGCATTGGGCAAGTTATCTACCCAATGCTAGCGGTGTCACTTAACTGCCTGGAAGCTGCACGCGCCCCATGAAGAGCAGCGTACTGGTGCGAATGTCCTCAATGGCGAAGATAAATGGTCGGTCAATACGAACTTCGATAGGCGGATCAACCTGAACAGAGGTCACGCCCATGATGATCCCCGTCGCCGCTGCCGCCTCCGTACCTTCCTCGTTCACCTCGACAAATGCCTTGTGCAATGCCGCGCTGATAAACAGGTTCTCCGTCGCTTCACTCTGGTCGTACATGCGCCCAAAGTTGGCAGCTTCGGGACTGAACGCATCGGTCATCCCCATCGCTATCAACGGCGACGCCAGACTCAATGATTGCTCATAGCTGAAACGCGGCATGAACACACGCACCGACGCGAATTGCAACGCAGCGCTGATCTCGCGATACAGGTCGGCGGTCATTCCAGCTTCAAACGTTTCGAATTCACCGGTGTCAGGCAGCACAATCAACATCCGTGTATTGCCGTCTACATAGGGCAGCGCTACGGCGCTGTAGCCTTCGCCATCCACGTATGCCAGCGTCTCGCCGCTGAATCCCAACTGCATCATCGGCACGGTTTGCGTGGTGCCATCCAGCAGCGTGAATGGCGCATCCTGCGTTTCACTCTCGATGAAGGGGAACATCCACGCTGCCTTGAAGTAGATCGCGTTAGCGATAACCATGCGCGTAGCAGCATCGATCACGCCTTCGGGAATCAAGTCCTGTATCTTGTCCTCGGTCTGCTGCTCCACCCACTCGTTGATACGCTCACGCACAACATCGGGATCAGCCGTGAAATCGACCAATTGGACGGGTGAACCATTGCTTTCGGCAAACGCCAGGTAGTCAGGCAGCCAGGGGAACCCTTGCTGCCCCCACACGGCATTGGCGTTACGCAGCACAAAGCTGCTTACTTCACCCTGACCGCTGACGGTCGGAGTTGCGCTGAGACCGGACGCAGCGGGAAGCTGATCAAACGGTACGAGGCGCAAGACCTCGCTGATCTGCTCTGCTGTCGACCCGTCAGCGCCCGCATACGCCAGCCAGAACGCCTGCAAGATGCTGTACGGCGAAAAGAACAAATTGCCCTCTTCGCCGCGCACCTGTTGGTAGAAGTCGAGCGAAAAGTCCACGTTACCCGCCATCATCGCTGCCCCCGTATCGTCCTGCGCTCCGGCTGCGCCCGCGAGCGTCAGCGACAGCAAGAGCAAAGCAGCCAGCATTTTCAGTTTACGCATGGTCATTATCCTCATGTCGCCTGTCACACACCTCACACTGTATCTACACAGGCATAACGTCGGGGACACATGTTTTGTTCCCCATCGTTATGTTGTGGATAGTGAGTGGACGAATGGCAATAGCAGTATTGGAGCCATCCGCCCTGCTTTTGAGTTCTTGACTTGCCCCTAGGCACGCGGGCGATTATTCGCAATGTATTCGCGCGGATCGACATAATGACGGAAGGTCTCTTCGCGGTCGCGTCCGGGCCAGTGTGACGGCTCCGTCTCCAGGATCGTCGTCGGGCTGAGGTCGAAGTGCAGATGAAACGCCCAGCGTCCGAACGCATTGCTCACGATCGAGATTTGCTGCCCGCGCCGCACACGCGCACCAACGCCAACCAGCATATCGCCCACATGCCCATAGCGGCTATACATGACCTGCCCTGTCGTTGCAAGCGGGTCATGCTTGATGACAATCACATTGCCCCATGTCGGCAGCCGTGCTGCAAATACGACCACCCCGCTGGCACACGCATACACAGGCGCACCGCGATCCGCATCCTGTGGCAGGTTCAAGTCCGCGCCTGTATGATAGGCTTCGCTTGGTGTGCCTACGAAGTACAGCCGCCCGAACGGACTGGCATCCAGCCAGCGACCGGGCCAAACCCGCGTCCCACGCCGCTCTTCTTGAGTGCCAACAGGTGAGTCGTAACCGTCCCCCGCAAACGGTGAAGGATCGCCACCGCCTATCGGGCGATCAATGATTGCACGCCAGCGCACCGCATCGAATGCAATCTCTTTATCGGCTTCACCCGTCAGGTCGTTCAAAAAGACCACACCAGCATTCACGAGCGTTCTGTCAATATCATAGATGCCAAGTGTCACCCAGCTATTGCTTTGTAACGCCTGATTGACGGTCACTTGCACTTCGCCTGTCGTCCCGCGCACCCCGTGTATCTTGTACCGGGCATTGGTCGTCGTTGCGTGGCGGGCAGGCACAAATACAGAGATCTCTTGTCGCCCGCTTTGGGCAATACGCGGCGTCCATTTACCTGTCACCTTGCTTTGCTGGGTCTCCGTCGCTTTGTAAAGGACCTTCCAGCCCCACGAACCGACGAAGTCGCTGAACTCGTTTCTGCCTGTAAATGTGAAGCTGGCAAACCCTGGATCAGTCGGACGCACTACCTGCGTCTCCCCGAACTCAATCGTTGGCGGTGGCGGCTGCGTGCCGGGGTTAGTGCCAAGCGCGCGCCCTGCTGCGCGCAGCTGTGGCGGCGTCATCACACCCAGTCGCCACCAACTCACTGAGCGTGCCCGGTGTCGGTTGATAGCCAGTGTACCCGCTTCTGTTATCTCCGCGACAGGCGCATCGCCTTGCAGAGCGGGGATGATGGGCTTCCCATAAGGCCCCCAGACTTCGAACGTTTCTTGCAGCACTTCCTCTGGGCTGCGTCCAAAGGTTTGCCAGTAAGACATGGTATGAACGCTGTTGACAAACGGTGCCCACTCCTGTGGGTGGATAGCGTCAAACCAGCGACGGCGCGGGTCAATGCACAAACCGATGTGAAACGAGCCGGGCAGCGCTCGTCGGACGCGGATCATAAGGGGGCGAACGGCTTCACGCCCGCCGACCCAAAAGCCTTCGTAAGGTTCGACATCCAATATCATCGCCCGCACACCGGGACGCTGGCACGCCTGAATTATCAGGTCTGCTTCAGCAGCAACGTTGATGCCGCGCGGAATGCACCAGGCGACGAATTCCATGTTATGCCGCGCCAAGCCGCTCACCCAGCGGTCAATACTGGCAGGACCATCAATCGCCAGCGCGCGCTTCGTGTCCCAGTAGCCCTGCCACTGTGCCCCGGCGCTTTGTGTAATGTCGCTTGTCTTGACATAAATCTGACGCAATTCCGGCACTGCGTTGCGCAGGTTGCGCGCCAGTTCGTCAATACTGTTCTCGCCCAACATATCCCCACGCCAATGCCACATCCCAACTTTGCCATCAAATGGCGTAACCTGGTTAGGAGCAGGCGGCAATTGCGCTGCCACATCCTCAAATCGCACGACGTAGGTCAATACCCAACCACCAACACCCGCCTGCTCGATCCAAATCCAGCCATCCTGCTTCAACGTCTGCGGGTAATACGCCACCAGCGTATTGCGACGCAAATCGCCAATATCGCGGTAGTTTGTTGCGGGACCGTTGCGAATATTGATGTAAGCACCAGTGGTGAGCGCAAGTGCTGTCTTTGGCGCACCTGCATTGGCAGGTTTGGGGACAGGCGGGGGGAATGTACTCATTCGGCGCACTCCTGAGCATGTGTAAGTTGTGCTGCAATTATAAACACAATTCGCACGCCAGAAAAACCACCGCCACACCCAATCTGCACTCTACGACAATGAAGGCTGATCTGTAATCAGGATCAACCGCTTGCCACTGATACCAACTCGGAGTCTTCCGACGGTGCTGAGGCTGGTTGCCAGTCTGGGATTGTCGCCTCCATCGTACGGATCATCGGCAGTGCATACGCTGCCGTAGCCAGCGACGCCATAACTGCCCCGGCGATCACGATCATGAGTCCAATTCCTGCACCTGCACCAAAACCGACCAGTCCGCCAAACATCCAGTTACCAGATTGTGCCGCTGGCTCAAAGACATTATCCGCCAGGGGCCCCGCAAGCAGCGGTGACAACGGGCTAATCAGAAGGGCAAACTGCATTAGCGCTGCGAACACACGCCCCTGCTTATCTGGCGGCACTTTCGCCTGCATCATTGACATCAGCGGGATATTGGCGAACATCGGCATCGCCATAAACAGAAACAACCCGATAGCAAGCGTGACGGGTGTTTGTGCCAGCCCAAACAGAACCAGACATACACCAAGCAGGATAATTGCGGGCATCGCGGTATGGATGCGCGGGCGCGTCCCTCCCCATGCACTCATAACAATACCGCCCGCAATCGCACCAATGTTGGCAATCGTCAAGAGGATACCGAGCGTTGCTTCGCTGTTACCCGTCCGTGAAAGCAGGTAAGGCGTTTGCAGTGTGCCAAAACCTGTACCAATGAAATTGATGAGCGCCACAAATAGGAGCATAATGAGAAATGGCTTTTGTTCCCAAAAAAACGCAAATCCTGCCGTCAAATCGCGCACTATGGACGGTTTGCCAGCTGTCTGTGAACGGGGCGGCGCTGGAATGCGTACAAGGATGAGTGCGGCAATTGCAACTGCAAACGACACAAGATCGACCGCCAGGATACCCGTAATCCCGATTGCGCCGTATAGAGCAGCCGTCAGCGCAGGCGCGATAATGCCTGCAAGGGGTCCCGTGAGCTGCATGATACCATTGGCACGGTCGCGCTGATCGTCAGTCACCATCATCGTTACAGACGCGGTAAAAGCGGGATTCTGGAAGGTGCGGAAGATATTCTGTACCAACGTGATCACGTATAAGTGCCATACTTGAAACGCACTGCTAAAGAACAGCACCATCAGCACCAGTGAGCCGACAGCCGCACCAACATCCGCGATCGCCATTACCCAGCGGCGGTCAAAGCGGTCGGCGATTAAGCCCGCAACATTTGCCAGCAGCACATTAGGCAGCAGCGCGAAGAACGCCACCAATGCCAGCGGTGTCACATCGCCCGTCTGCTGGAAGAGCCAGATGCCAATTGCCAGACTCGTCATCTGACTGCCAATTTGTGAGATCGCCTGCGTAAGCAGAATGGTGTAGAACGTGCGCAGCTTACTACTCATAAGAACCCCCGTATGATGCATCGCATGATCCGTTATACGAATTCACACGGGTTTTGTTCTCATTCTTTTGGCGGAGGATGCCTCAGCAAAGTGGCGTTACCCCGCGCCACCGCCTGTGTATAGAAGTTCGTCCATCACATGCAATAAGCGTCCGGCTTCCGCAGAAGTCATACGCGCTGACCATGTAGTATCACCCACCCAACCCGTCAACTCATACTGACCATTATCGAGGTAATCCACTGTGACATGATGAGTAATCGTCGGCAGTTCGCTGTCGCGCGCTTCCATTGTATCCAGCCCCGCCACATGACGCGCCTGTTCGGGGGCAAACTGTTGTGCCAGTCGCAGCCATAGCAGGTAACCCGCCCGCTGCGACAAGACACGAGTCCAGCGTTGGCTATCGTCATTCATACCGCCCACGACAAACGTCTGACCGTTTTTGGGTGAAACGAACAGACCGTTCGACAAACCATAGTGGCGATGCATGAGATAAACTTTCTTGGAGTATGAGATATTGTATAAGTAAACCACAATTCAAAACATTTTCAAGCGGTAGACTTTCCCGCCTACAATCATCCTTTGCGTACAAACAACTCACCGGCCCCAGGCACAACATCGCCAATAACGACCGCTGGCTCACCGGCTGCACGCAGCGCCTCATACAGAATAGCGGCCCGTTCCGCAGCTACTGTCAGCAGCAGCCCACCGCTCGTCTGCGGGTCAAAAAGTAGTCCACGCTCGTATGGCTCAAAGTCCCCTTCAAAGCGTACCCACTCCTGATAAAACGCCTCATTGCGCCGCATTCCGCCGGGGAAGACATCCTGTTGTGCCAACGCCTCTGAACCGGGCAGCCATTCGAGCGCGTCCCAGCGCAATCGGAACGCCACACCTGCCAGATGCGCCATCTCATGCGCATGACCTAGCAGACTGAAACCCGTAATATCCGTTGCCGCCCGCACGCCCTGCGCGACCGCTAACCGCGCTGCGGTGCGGTTGAGGCGGCTCATGCTGGCAATTGCCGCATCCATCCATTCCGGTTGCGCCACGCCGCGCTTGCCCGCCGTCGTCAATGTGCCGATGCCCAACGGCTTCGTCAGAATCAAGACATCTCCAACCCGCGCGCCGCCTTTGGTCATGATGCGCTCAGGATGAACCTGTCCTGTCACTGCCAGCCCGTACTTCGGCTCTTTGTCCGTCACTGTATGCCCACCCGCAATGACCGCGCCCGCCTCGCGCACCTTTTCTGCGCCGCCGCGCAGAATGTCCGACAGGATCGACATCTCCAGCCCGTCTGGGAAGGCCACGAGATTGATCGCAAATAGCGGCTCTCCCCCCATCGCGTAGACATCGCTCAGCGCATTGGCAGCCGCAATCGCGCCGAAGTGATACGGGTCATCCACGACAGGCGGGAAGAAGTCAGTCGTCGAGACAATCGCCCGTTCCGCGTCCATCTTCCAGACAGCCGCATCATCCGGCTCGCGCAAGCCCACGAGCAGGTTGGGGAAATCTTCAGTTTTGAATATTCCACTCAGCGGCTGCAACACGGCAGCCAGGTCGCTCGGTGCGAGCTTCCCGGCTCAACCCGCGCAGGCAGCCAGCGCCGTCAGGCGTATCGGCTCCATGTTTCCTCCAAATCTAGCAGAGCTACCAGTGTAACGTGCATTTAACAGCACGCCAAAGGAAAAACAGCTACTATAGAGAGATGCACTGTCGAATCAATTCTGGAGCATCCCTATGAGCCAGTCGCGCGTCTTTCGTATCGGCACGTTCAACCTCTATAACTTGATCCAGCCTGGCGTTACCTACTACGGCAACAAGAAACTGAGCAAGCCGATGTATGAGCGCAAAATCGGCTGGATCGCCGGGCAGTTACGCGCGATGAACGCGGCAGTCGTCGGCTTTCAGGAATGCTTCCAGTCAGCCGCACTCCAGCAGGCAATCGCCACGAGTGGACTCTACAACGGTGCATCGGTCGTCACCCACGAGCGCAAGGATGCCAACGGGCAACCGCTGCCAACCTGCGCGCTCGTCTCGCTCTATCCCGTCGTAAACAGCTTTGTCATCGAAAAGTTCCCGCCGCGCGCCGTCGTCAGCTATGGCGGGCAGACCGTTCCGATTGACACGTTCTCACGCCCGATTGTCTATGCCCGTATTCAAGTCAACGAACATCTTGTCCATGTCTTCGTAGCGCACCTCAAGTCCAAGCGACCGACGATCATGGATGGCGAAGACCGCAACGACCCGGTGATTGATGCGCTCGGCAAAACCCGTTCGCTCATCACCCGCGCTGCCGAGGCAATCGCGCTGCGCACGATGATCGTTGACATTACCCAGAACACGCAGGATCCCTGCATCGTGTTGGGCGATCTGAACGACGAAGGCGGCGCAGTCAGCAATGATGTCATCGCAGGATCGCAGCCCTGGCGCTTCGCCAGATTCGCGGACAAAAAGAAGGCATGGGACGTACTGCTCTATAACGTGCGCGACATCATCGCCAAGCGCAGCCTCGGCGATTACTACTATACGCACATTTACCAGGGGCATTACGGCGCACTCGATCATCTGCTCGTCAGCGAGGAGTTCGTTTACGAGAACCGCGACGGGCGCATTGGTGCGGTCGAAAACGTGCGCGTCTTCAATGACCACCTGATCGACGACACGCAGGGCGACGATGATGTCCCGGCATGGCAAAGTGATCACGGGCAGGTGGTGGCGCAGATCACGCTCGACGCGCCAAAAGCGCCGCCGCCGGCCCCGCCCAGCGCCTAACACGCAGGTCAGAAGTGCAGGGTGCAAAGTACAAAGTGCAGCATAAATGTTCCCTTTGGCATTATCTATGTCATAGTACTTTGCACCCTGTAATCTGCACTTTACACTCTGCACCTTGCACACAAAACTTTGCCGATTTATACTGTTAGAGATACAGGGGTATGGCGCAGATTGGTAGCGCGCTTGCATGGGGTGCAAGAGGTCGTGGGTTCAAATCCCGCTACCCCTACTCGTAGAAACGGATGCCAAAGTAAGCATCCGTTTTTCATTTCCGTTCATTTCTTGGTATCTCCATGAAATTGCAAATAAACTACATGACAAATCGACTTAAATTTGTACCCTTTTTCTTTGTTTTCTAATCAACTAGACGTTAAAATAGCGCCCACGGTTATAAATTTCCGAATCGCGTTGAACCTTCAGCGTCAGTTGTGAGTAATGTGTATAGGCTGCATGTTATTTGTGGCTGAAAATGTTCGGAAATGGCGCAATAAGCCGCAGTGAACCATTTTTAAAGGAGAGGTAAGGATGAATCGTATTACCAGATTGCTGGTAGTGGGCGCTTTGCTTGCGCTCGCTGCTCTGCTGGTCATCCCAGCAGTTGCTCAAGAAGAAGGAACGGGCGGCATCATCATTGAAGCCACCTTCGGCAGCGGTCCTGCCACCTTCAACCCGCTGCTCGCCAGCGATGTCACCAGCCGCGACATGGTAGGCTACATGTTCCCAGGTCTGCTCGGCACCGATCCGTCGCAGGCAGTCATCGTCCAGCGCTCGCAGGCTCCCGAAGAATTCCAGGGAGGCTACCTGGTCGATAGCTGGGAAATCAGCGAAGATGGCAAGAGCATTACCTTCAATATGCGCCAGGACTATGTCTGGAGCGATGGCACGCCGGTGACAACTGCTGACATTGCTTATGCCTGGGACGGCATCAGCCGTGCGGAGGAACTTGGTCTCGATATCGCGGCAGTGTTCATCACCCAGTATATCGAAAGCGTCGAGATCGTTGATGACTACACCTTCACCGTCAACTACATTGATGCCTCCTGCCAGTCGATTGCCTATGCTGCCAGCCTCGGCTCGCCGCTGGCCCCCTCGCACGCGCTGGGTCCAATTGAACAACTGAACGATTCGGCATTCAACCAGAACCCGACCGTCTTCGGTGGCCCCTTCGTGTTTGGTGAACTGCGTCCGGCGGAACAGACGAGCTTGCTCGCCAACACTGATTACATTGATGGCGATGTGCTGCCGACCGGCTTCATCCAGCGCTATGTGCCGGATCAGACCGTGCAGGTCGAACAGTTCCTGGCTGGCGAAACCAGCTTCATTGATAACCCGCCCGTCGGTCGTCGTGCTGATCTTCGTGCCTATGCAGAAGAAACTGGCGCCCAGGTTTACTCGTATCCCGGCAACAGTTGGGATTACTTCGCAATGAACTACGCCGATCCCAGCAACCCCCAGAACGCTACCGACGAAAACGGCGACCCGATTGATCAGGGCAACCACCCGATCTTCGGTGACAACCGCGTTCGTCAGGCAGTCGCGATGTCGATTGATGTTGATGCGATCATGGAAGCCGCAGTCTTTGGCGAAGGCGACCGCATGACCAGCTTCATTATCCCGGCATCGTGGGCATATGCCGATGATCTGCCGTTCATCTCGGTAGATGCAGAAGCAGCCGCCGCAATGCTTGAAGAAGCGGGCTGGATCGACGACGACAACGACCCGGCGACGCCGCGCGTTGCGCAGGGTGCGATGTACGCTGAAGATGGTGCGCTGTTGAGCTTCACGCTCTTCACCAATGAAGGCAACGCTCGCCGTGAAGCCGTCGGCACGATCATTCAGGATCAACTCGGTGCGCTCGGCTTTGCAGTCAACTTCCAGACGCTCGACTTCAACGTACTGCTCGACGTTATCGACAGCCAGACCTTCGACTCCTTCATCCTCGGCTGGCGTAATGGCTACCCGGATGACCCCGATGCCACCCAGCTCTTCACCACTGCCAGCGACATTGTTGCCAGCGGTAGCAACTTCACCTCGTTCCACAACGAACGCTTTGATGAGCTGAATGCACTCGCCAACAACCCGCTGGAAACCGATGGCTGCTCGGTTGAAGCACGCTCCGTTTACTACCGCGAAATGCAGGAAATCTTCCAGCAGGAATTGCCTTACGTGCCGCTGTACACCATCGCCGGTATGTACGCTGCGCAGGCGAATGTAGACGGTTTTAACCCGTATCCGTCGCAACTGCGTTGGAATATCAACTCCTGGACGATCACCACGCCTTAAGCGGCTGAACGCACAGGCGGAGGGGAAGGGGCTGGATTAGTCGCCGCCTCTCCCCATCCACCCAACCTCACACTGAGGGGTGATGTGTCAAATCACCCCTCATTTCTTCCTTACGCACAACCCCGCCAGCCTGTTCAATATTGAACCAACGTTCTTTCTACAATGTATTGGCAGCAGAAGTGAGATGCTGCGCGCGGCGCTCTCCTCCAGACCTCACACAAGAATGAATGAAGGAGATAGCGTCATGAAAATTTCTCGTTTTCTGTGGGTAAGCGCCCTGTTTGCGCTTATCGTGTTGCTGGTCGTGCCTGCTATCGCCCAGGAAGAGGCGACAGGTGGCATCATCATCGAAAACACCTTCGGTGGCGACCCGGAAACGCTCAACCCCCTGCTTGCCAACGATGTCACCAGCCAAAACCTTGTCAACTTCATGTATCCGGGGTTATTGGGTGTTGACCCGTCGCAGGCGGTGATCGTCCCGCGCAGTGAAGCAGCGGACGAATTCAAAGCAGGCTACCTCGTTGAAAACTGGGATATCAGCGACGATGGATTGGTCTACACCTTCAACATGCGTCAGGATTACTTTTGGAGCGATGGCACGCCTGTCACTACTGCTGACATTGCCTATGCATGGGAAGCGATTCAGGCAGGCGCAGAGGGCATCGCCGATGTCCCGGCTGCATTCGTCATCGACTTCATCGATAACGTTGAAATCGTGGATGATGACACCTTCCGTGTCACCTTTAACCAGCCAACCTGCACTGCACTCAGTTACGCCGCCTCGCTCGGCGCACCGCTCGCCCCGTCGCACGCGCTGGGTCCAGTGGAAACCCTGAACGACGATCCATTCAATCTCAACCCAACAGTCGTGGGTGGCATCTTTAGCTTTGGCGAATTCCGTGCGGGTGAGCAGGTCAGCCTGCTCGCCAATACCGAATACCCCGACGGCAATGTACTGCCAACAGGTTACATCCTGCGCCTTGTCCCAGATGCGATTGTCCAGGTCGAGCAGTTCCTGGCAGGTGAAGTCACGTTCATCGACAATCCGACCGTCGGGCGTCGCGTCGATATTCGCGCGGCGGCAGAAGCCAGTGATGTCCAGGTCTACGACTACCCGTCGAATCTGTGGGACTACTTCGCCATGAACCTTGCTGACCCGAACAATCCGCAACCCGCCACGGACGAAAACGGCAACCCAATCGATCAGGGGCATCACCCCATCTTCGGCGATGTGCGCGTCCGCCAGGCAATTGCGAAGGCGATTGATGTCGATGCGATCATATCCGCAGCCGTGTTTGGTGAAGCCGACCGCATGACCAGCTTCATCATCCCGGTATCGTGGGCATATCACGAAGATCTCGCGCCGATTGTCTTCGATCCAGCTAGCGCATCAGCAATGCTGGAAGAGGCAGGCTGGATCGACGATGATAACAACCCGGCAACGCCTCGCGTCGCGCAGGGCGCGATGTACGCTGAAGATGGCACGCTCATGCAGTTCAGCCTGTTCACCAACGAAGGTAACGCTCGGCGCACAACCGCTTCAACCGTCATACAGGATCAACTGGCGCAGATTGGCATTGATGTCAACTTCCAGACCATCGACTTCAACGTACTGATCGACCTGCGCAATGCGCAGACGTTCGATGCAGTGCTGATGGGCTGGCAGAATGGCTACCCGGATGACCCGGATGTGACGCAGCTGTTCACGAGTGTGGCGGATGTTCCGGCGGCGGGCGCAAACTTCACATCGTACAACAACCCGCGCTTTGACGAACTGAACCGGATGGCGAACAACGCCACAGAGACCAATAACTGCGACAACGCCGCCCGCGAAGAGATGTACCGCGAAATGCAGGCGATCTTCCAGGAAGACCTGCCCTACGTCCCGCTGTACTCACAACGCGGCATGTACGCAGCACAGGCGAACATGAACAACTTCAACCCGTATCCCAGTCAACTGTTCTGGAATGCAGCAAGCTGGTCACTGGACACCCCATAAACACTGAGGCATGTTGGGGTATGGGCATTTGCGAGTGTCCATGCCCCTTAACATCGAAATGGGAACAGCGCAAGTACCGGCAAGCTCAATTTGCTTGAAAATTGAACATTAAGGCTCTTTCAAGAGTAATTAAACAGCGGTAATATATCGCAATCGACACGTTCGTCTGACAAGTGAATAGAACGACATGATCAAGTACACACTTCGTCGCCTGTTCCAGGCGATTCCTACATTTTTCGGGATCACCATCCTGTCATACCTGCTGCTCTGGTTTGCCCCAGGCGATCCCGTCTCACTGCTCACATTTAGCCCAAGCACCACCCCTGCCGACCGCGAACGTCTCGCCGCCCGCCTTGGCGTCAACGATCCAATTACAGTGCAATACCTGCGCTGGCTGGCTGGCGATGACTGGATGCGCATCGACGACGACGGCGACAATATTTCAGATCGCTGCTTCATCCTCCCCTGCGATGCCGACGGCGACGGCGTGAACGAACCGCCGGGCGAACGCTACGGCATCATTCGTGGCGACTTTGGACGCTCGTTCACACGCCCACGTAATGTCATTGACCTGATTGCCGAACGTATCCCGGCGACACTCGAACTGGGGGCGATTTCGCTAATGCTGGGGCTGGTGGTTGGTGTCCCAACAGGCATTTTCGCGGCGGTGCGCAAGGGCAGCGGCTTTGATAACTTCACGCGCGTGTCATCGGTCGTTTTCAGCGCCGTACCGATCTTTTGGCTCGGTCTAATCCTGATCCTGCTTTTCGGGCGTGTGCTGTTCCCCAACCTCTCACCCAACCCGTTTATGTTAGGTGGTCAGTGTCCGCCGGTACTGATTGGTGGCTGTCCGCCGCTGCAAGGTCGCCTGCTGTACATCTTCCTGCCGGCATTCGTGCTTGCCGCGCAGGTCATCGCTGTCTACTCACGCTTTATGCGCGCATCTATGCTCGACGTTATCGGACAAGACTACATGCGCACAGCGCACTCCAAGGGGCTGTCCCGCCGTACGGTCTGGTTCCGTCACGGTGCGCGTAACGCGCTGATTCCGCTAGCAACTTTCCTTGGTCCGGCTATCACGGGCTTACTCGGCGGCGCGGTACTGACAGAGACGATCTTCTCATGGCCCGGTTTGGGACGACTCGGATTTGAGTCGGTCATTCAACAGGACTATCCAATGGTCATGGCGTTTGTCATTATTGGCTCCCTGGCAACTATTGTTGGTTACATCCTGTCCGACATTCTGTATGCGCTCATCGACCCGCGCATTCGTTTTGACTAAAGCGAGAGGTGAAACATGACAACAGTTCAAAACACGATCGCGCGGATTGAAGTCGCTGAAGAACACCGTAAGAGCGAGTCGCTTACGACAAAAGCGCTTCGCCGCTTGCGAAAGGATAAGCTCACCCTCATGGCCATGGCGGTGATTCTCGTCCTGGTCGCACTAGCCGCGCTTGCACCCGTCATTGAGGGTCAGCTTGGCGTTAGCTACACGCAGGTGCAAACCGAAAGCAGGTTCCTACCGTTTGGCTCTTTTCCAAACATTCTCGGTACCGACGACCTGGGACGCGATCATCTTGCGCGCCTGCTCTATGGTGGGCGTGTCTCGCTCAGCATTGCCTTCTTCGCCGCCATGCTCTCGATTGTGATCGGCGTGTCGCTGGGGATGATCACAGGTTACTACGGCGGCATCATTGATGATGTGGTCAACTGGTTCATCAGCACCCTTAATTCGATCCCACAGTTGTTCCTCTTACTGATTATCTCCGCATTGTTCATACGAACGACGACGGATAGCGGCGTTTTCCCGTTGATCCTGGTTCTCGGCTTGCTCGGCTGGACGGGCACCACGCGCCTAGTGCGCGGCGAAACGCTGTCACTGCGCGAGCGCGAGTATGTCGTCGCCGCACGAGCGATGGGAGCCAATCCGCTGCGCATTATGTTCGTCCATATCCTGCCAAACCTGTTCTCGGTCATCATCATCACCTTGATGATCGACCTCGGTTCGTTGATCATCGCAGAAGCAACGCTGAGCTTCCTCGGTCTGGGTGTAAAACCGCCAGAACCGACCTGGGGTAACATGCTGCAAAGCGCACGCGATTACTTCAATCGCGGTGTCCACCTGGTCATTATGCCTGGTCTGCTCATCTTCATCACTGTGCTGTGTCTGTACGTCATCGGCGACGGTCTGCGCGATGCCTTCGACCCAACTGCGAAGGAATAACAAGGGACTATCCTGCGCACAGACGATCGCGCATATCACCACTCCCTATCTACAGGAAAGCGGGTGCAAGTAGCATCCGCTTTTTTTGATCTCTACCGTTCGCTGGCTAACATAGAGTAACGATTGCAAAGGAGCATAACATTATGCAGTATCGCGAATTTGGACGCACTGGCTGGAAAGTCTCAACCATCAGCTTTGGCGCATGGGCAATTGGTTCAGCATGGGGGAGCGTAGACGACACCGAGTCGCTGGCAGCGATGCACCGGGCGCTCGATAACGGCGTCAACCTGATCGACACTGCCGATGTCTACGGCGATGGTCACAGCGAGCGCCTGATTGCCCGACTGAAGCGGGAACGCAGCGAGCCGTTCTACGTCATCACCAAAGCCGGGCGACGGCTGCCAAAGCAGACGGTGGAAGGCTACAGCCGCGAAAACCTGACGGGTTGGATCGAGCGCAGCCTGAAGAATCTGGAAACCGACTGCCTCGATCTGGTGCAATTACACTGTCCGCCACAAGCCTCGTACTACCACCCCGAAATCTACGGCATCCTTGATGATCTGGTGTCGGCGGGCAAAATTCGTTACTACGGCGTCAGCGTGGAGAAGGTCGAAGAGGCGCTCAAGGCAATCGAGTATCCGAACGTCCAGTCGGTGCAGATCATTTTCAATATGTTCCGGTTGCGCCCGTCAGAACTCTTTTTTGGTGAAGCGCTGCGCCGCAAAGTCGGCATTCTGGCGCGGGTACCACTGGCAAGCGGGATGCTGACGGGCAAGATTACGAAAGAAAGCAACTTCGCCGAAGACGATCATCGGCAGTTCAACCGTCACGGCGAGGCATTCGACGTGGGCGAGACGTTCAGCGGCGTAGATTACGATGTCGCGCTCGCCGCCGTCGATGAACTCAAAGCGCTCGTCTCACCCGGAACAACATTGGCACAGTTCGCACTGCGCTGGATACTGATGTTCCCCGCAGTCTCGTGCGCCATTCCCGGGGCAAAGCGTCCATCGCAGGTGGATGACAACTGCGCCGCTGCCGATTTGCCGCCGCTCACCGACGAGCAGATGCAGGCGGTTGCCCGCATTTACGAGCAGTCGATTCGCCCGCTAGTCCATCAGCGCTGGTGATTAGTTGGCGGCTTCTGCCATCGCCTGCAAGTCTTCGGCAAGCGTCTTTTGAAGTTCCAGCACCTGATCAAACATCGCGTTGACTTCGTTGGCAACCGTTGTCAGCGCGTAGTTCGGGTCTACCAGCGACGCTTGCAGCGCTTCGACGCCGCGCTCCATCGCTCCCGTCAGCATAGACTGGGCGGCGACGGCACATTCCGGCGTCGAGGTACGGTACACCTCGTCGCGCTGCGCCGCCAGCGAAAACGCCGCCCGTGTGCGGAAATCGACGGGCGCAAGCAGCGCATTGTTGAACTCATCACGGAAGACCTGCATCTGGAATGTCGAAGCTTGCAGCCAGAACTCCAGATTGCGTGCCTCCAGCGAACACGCCTCGCCAAATACCTGTGGAGGCGGCGCAGCGATCAGTACTGGTATCGGCGTCGGTTCAACAGTTGCAGCCGGAGTCGGGTCAAACACCTCGCCGGATGCACAAGCTGCCAAAGTCAGCAAGACCGCAACCATGAGGATACGTCCGAAGGAAGCGACATCCCTTGTCATTTTTTCTATCCTCTTCCCCTCTAGGCTCTTGAATGAACTTTTCGTCTCGCGACCACTCACTCAACTTCCAGCTTCAATCGGCTGCACACCTTCAGCAGTACATGAGTTATAGCTTGCACCCAGAACCACCTCAAAATCGATGGTGCGGTTCGGGTCCGGTTGTATACGCACATTTTCCGGGCGCACGTTCAGGATGCGCGTGAGTTCTGACAGGCTGCTGCCTTTGCTCGCGCCTGTATAGTCGATCAGGATCGTATCGGTGTAGGCGTTATTGTCCGCCGCGCCTTCCGCAGTTGCCAGGAAGCCGCTGTACGCCAGCCGATCCGCCGCTACCCGATCCCAATCGGCATTCGTCGTCCCATTCAACACACGGATGCGCGCACCCTCCGCCGCAAGCTGGCTCTCGGTTGGCGGCGTGTAGAAATCCTCCAGCATCGGGCGAATGGTGTCATAGATCGGTAGTTGTACGAAGTCACCTTCCGGTGTCTGCCAGGGCGTCGTGTGGTACAGCCGGATCAGGTTGAAGTTCTCGATGCGGCTCGGATCAAGATTGACCGCAATCGGCAGCAGCCCGATCATATCTTCAAACGTCAGGTTGGTTTCGATGTACGGCTGAATGTCGTTCCACAACGTTGGTGCTTGCGTTAGCAAGCCGTTATCCCGCGTCTGCCGCCAGATGGCGCGCAGCAGTTGCATCTGCCGCCGCTGGCGGTCAAACTCGATGCTGTTGTGGCGCGAGCGCGCGTACCACAACGCCTCACCGCCCGTCATCTCGTAGTAGCCCACAGGCAGAATGCGATAGCCTTCCTCATCAGGTTCAAGTGCTCCCGCTGGCACATCCGCACCTATCAATGGCAGGTCTTGTATGGCGCAGTCAACCGCGATATTGACACCCCCCACCGTATCGACGATTTCGCGCAGCCCCGTCAGGTTGACCATCGCGTAGTAATGCACGTTGATGCCGAAGTTATACAGGATCGTCTGGCGCAGCAAGCCGAAGCCGCCGTCTGTCCAGCCAATGCTTTCGCCGTGAATGTATGCCAGATTGAGCCGCTGCATGGTCCAGCCAGGGATATACACAAACAGATCGCGCGGCAAGCCAAGCATTGATACGGTGCCTGCTGTGCGATTAATCGACACCAGGATCATCGTATCCGTACGGATGAAGCCATCTTCGGTCAGTTCGCCATCATTGCCGAGCAGGACGATATTCATCAGGTCTTGCCCACGCCGATCCACATACTCAACAGGGGTTGGCACGCCAGTTGGCGCAACGACATCCACCGGCGCTTCCCCATACACAAAGAGAGTCGGCAGTGGGCGCGGTGTAGCAGTCATCGCGGCGTCGGTCGCGGTTGGCATGAGTGTGGGCGACTCGATCATCGGTATCACCGTCGGTGTCGCTGGTACAGGCGTGGCAGTCACGGCTGCGTCCTGTGCGCGTGGCGTATTGATGGCGGGCAGCGTCACCTGGCTGGCATCCAGCGGGCGCGGGGTATTGGTGACAAACTGTGCCAGCGAAAGCATCGCTACAGCTGTCGCTTCTGGAGATGGAGTTTGCGTTGCACTTGCTGTCGGCAGCGCGGTCGCTGTGGATGTCGGAGGCGGCGTAGGCGTCGCCGTTGCGGTAGGGGGTGGAGTAGGCGAGAACGTGACGCTCGCCGTCACCGTGACTGTAGGCGTAACGGTCGGCAGCGGCGTTGCCGACGGCGTGGTGGTCAGTGTTACTGTCGGTGTATGCGTGGTGCTCGTCGCTGCGATTGCCGTCGCCGTCTGTTCGTAGAGACTCAGGCGTGCACTGGCGCTCGCCTGCTCATCTGCATAACGCAGTACTTCCGCCGCCGCGCGATAGCCGAAAAAGAGGATACCGGCAACCAGCGCCAGTTGTATTGCGCGAAAAAGCAATGTACCCAACCAGCGCCGCAGCCGCCCCGGTTTGCGTTCAGTCATGACTCAGCCTTCCTGAAGGACACGGCAGCGCCGTCCCGTTTTTCAACAGCGCGGAGTCTAGCCGATTTAACTGTCCAACGGAATAGCGCGTCGGGTAATCATCGGGCATTGCCGCCTAACGCGCCAGCACTGGAATAGCGCACGGCTGAGGGAACGTGCCGCGCTGATTGACCACGACAAGCCGGACATAAAACAGCCCGATGCCGTAATCCACAAAGTTGATCTCTCCCAGCACGCCATCGTTCACGGGCGTGCGTCCGGTGATGACTGTCGTATAGGCATTGGCAGTCGCAGCGCGTATCTCCAGTCGATAAAAGCTGAAGTTGTCGATATTTGCCGTACCGCGCACCTCGACCACCCCGCTCACCAGCGCGCCCATTTCCGGCGCAGTGATGATCACGCCACGCGCATTACACCCTTCAGCACGCACGGCTGGCGCACCGGGAGTCCCCGGCACATAAATGACCTGCTCGGCAAAGATCGCATCTGCATCCGCAATACAGTTGACCGTGCGCAGTTCGGCAACACTGCTCCCGACGCGCTGCGCAATTGAGAACAAGGTATCGCCCAACTGCACACGATATGGCACCCACCCAGGCGGCGGCGGGCAGCCCGCAGTATGGGTGGCTGTCCCCTCCGCTGTCGTCAGGGTCGCACTCGGCACAGCAGACATCCCGGTTGCCGTTGGCACGAGCGTCAGCGTTGGCAGTATCCCGGCATCTGCGATGGTGGGGAAGGGTGTAAGTGTCGGTGTTGCCGTCGGACGCGACGTGGCCGTCGGTGGCACAGGCGTTGCCGTCGGGCGTGGCGTGTTCGTGGGTGGTACAGGTGTTGACGTCGGGCGGGGCGTGTTCGTGGGTAGCACAGGGGTTGCCGTCGGGCGTGGGGTGGGCGTCGGTGGCACAGGGGTTGCCGTCGGACGCAGCGTGGACGTCGGTGGCACAGGCGTTGCAGTCGGACGCAGCGTGGACGTCGGTGGCACAGGCGTTGCCGTCAGACGGGGCGTGGGCGTCGGTGGCACAGGCGTTGCCGTCGGACGCAACGTGGACGTCGGTGACACAAGAGTCGCGCTTGGACGGACAGTATTCGTTGAGGGAAGCTGCGTTTCAGCTGCGCGCGGCACATCCGCCCCTGCCTCAGGAGTAACTGCTGTCTGTGCCATACTTGCGGCGATGGCAATCAAAGGCTGGGTCGCGCTCGCCACACTATGGGTTGCGCTTGCGCGCGCTACTGTAGTCGCTTGCAACACATTCAAAATCGGTCCAGCCGTCAAGCTCGGTGTCGCAGTGGGCGCTGCTGTCTGATTAGACACAATCAGAATCACAGCAAATGCCAGTGCAAACACAATCACGCTGACCGCCCCAATCGCTACCAGAATCTCGTTGCCATAGTCTCGCCGCATTTCACAGCCTTTAGCTTTAGCTATCAGGTATCAGCTTACGGGCGATTGGGTGTTGGTAATTGGCTGATTGATGCTGGTTGCTTCCCAACGCACACCCAAAAGCCATCACTCAATACCCATTCCCTCAATATGGCAGGGCGAAGAAGAACGTTGTCCCCATACTGCCCGTCTCAAACCAGATATCACCGCCATGCGCTTCAACCAGCGTCCGCGCTATCGCCATCCCGACACCCGTATCGCCCAGACCCGGGATGAGCGGGTTCTCCAGCTTGTAACGCCGCGAGAAGACGAACGGCTGGTCTTCCGCAGCAATGCCCCCGCCCGCGTCTGCCACCGCCACGACCAGCGCGTCCACCGGCTGTACGCGGGCATCCCCGCGCGGCAGTCGTAGACGTTGATGACGCGCGCTGATGGCAATCGTACCGCCGACGTTTGAAGCGAGGTAGGCATTTGTCAGCAGTTGTCCGATGACCTCGTTCATGACTTCGGGATCGGCATTTATCAACGGCAGATCATCATCCAGATCAAGTTGCAGTGCCAGTTCCTTCTCACGCAGTTGCGTTGCTACATGCGTGACCGCATCTTCCAGCGCGCCAACCATATCCATTTCGACTTTGTTCAGCACCAACCGCCCGGTATCGACAACTGTCAGCCAGTGCAAATCATCGGTCATGTTCCAGAGACGTTTGACGTTCGATGACACGCGCAGCATAAACTTGCGCTGCATATCGCCCAGAATACCGGCCGACTCGCCCAGCACCAGGTCAGCATAACCGATGATTGAGGTCATCGGCGTGCGTAATTCCTGCACCAACGCGAACAACTGGTCAGCAAGATTCTTGTCAAGCGGTGCGGGCTTGCTGCTCGCCTGTATACGCGACAGTTCCAGTTCGTTTTGCAGTGCTGCCACATCGCTCTGCGCCTGATGCAGGTCGCGCTCAAGTGCCGTTCGCTGCTTGCTCAGGTCGTCAATCATACTTGTCAACGACCCAACGCCTTCCACGCCGACCTGCTGCAACCGCTCGCGGTCGCCTTCAACCCGCGCGTACAACTGATCGCGCTCGGTTTGCAGCGCAGTCTTTTCTGCCAACAGCGTGTCACGTTCGCGTGCAAATTCCGTACGCTCATCCATATATTTCTGCAACTGCACGCGGATTTGCGCCTGTTGCAGGTGAGCATCCGTCAACTCGCGCTGGTAAGCCGCTGCCTCGGCCATCAGTCGGGCGCGCTGCTCCTTCTGCGCCTCAAAGCGTGTCGCCAGTTCATCCTTCTCCGTGCGCAGCATATCACGCTGCTTGGTGACCGCCTCACGGTCTGCCGCCAGGTTCATGATGTCGGTCTTGAGCTTTTCGACTTCCTGCGGGTTCGGAACGGGCAGCGCGTCCCGCTCTGCCTTCAACTTGTCGTAACGTGCCTGCAACTGCGCCTGCTGGTCATAAAGACTGCTCAGTAGTGCTGCCAAACCGGACGCCCCGCCTTCAACCCCGAACGCTGAAAGCTGCGTCTCCATGTCACCGACGCGCTGCTGCAACTGCTCGCGCTCCCCTTCCAGCCGCGCCTTTTCTTCGCTCATGCGCTGCAACATTTCGCGCAGCGCGCCCGGCACAGCCGTACCGCCGCTCGTCGCCCGCACCTCGGCAACCTGCGCCTGCAATGCATCGCGCTGTTTCGCCAGTTCGTCTTTTTCGCGGTTTAACACGTCGATCATCGCCTGGAACAGTTCGGCGTCGCCGCTGGCGGTTGCGCTGGCAAGTTTTGTCTCGGCATCGCGCAGCCGGGTGTTCAATTGGTCACGTTCGGCGATCAACCGCTGCTGTTCTTCGGTCAGCACCAGGATGCGCCCGGTCACCGACTTACCCTCGTCTGTATCCGCGAACTCGTTCGTGACGCGACTGCGCTCATCATCCAGTTCGATCTTGAGTCCCGTCACCTGCCGTGACAATTGAACAATTTGCTCGCGCGCTGCCTCCAATTGCTTATGCATATCCGTCCAGGCGGCAGAGACAGCTTCGTCTTCCACCTCGTCCGGCGATACGCCGCGCACCATCGCCTGAATGATGCGCCCCTCTGCCTTCACACGCTGGTTCTTCGCCGCGTCGCTCAACACTAGCAGGTTCGCGCCGATAATGCCGATTCCCTTCAGTGTTTCCATCTCGCCGTTCGTCAACTCGCGCGCGGTGTACGGCATCCCAATCATCAGGACGCCAACGACTTCGCCACTTTTCGTCAACGGTTGGAAGTACGTCGGACCAGTCTGCATGATGTCAAAACGGGTATACAGATCCACCAGTTCTTCGACATTACGGTCAGGAAGCAGCGGGCGCTGTGTGCGGCGCTCAATCGCGTTCACAAGCGTGGGTTGGCTGGCAAGGCTGACGGACAGCGGTTCCATCGGGCGCGCCATCAGCTTGTTGTAGCTGTACTGAACATCGGCATAATTGGCATCTTGCAGTGTCAGCAGCGCGCCCACATCCGCCTTCATGATGTTCATCGCTGCCGCCACAACCTGCTCTGGCAGGTGATCGGGGTCAGGCTTCTCCAGCATCATCCCCAGCGCCTTCATCAGCGGCGCTGTATCGCGCGTACCTTCCAGTGTGGCCCGATTTGCCAGCGATTCATCGCGCGCCGCCTGCATTGCTGCCTCGCTCGGCGTTGGGATGACCGGAACTTCTCCCGTTTCATATGTGACCAACTGGCTCGTTCCCGTATCGCTCAGCCGCGCCACTGCTTCCAGCCGTGTGACGACCATACGGTACAGGACCGCAGGCACAATCAGCATCGCGCCCAGGAACGCCAACCGCAGCACCCCCGCGTAATCACCCGCCATCGCCCCCTGTAACCCGCCCATCAGCGTGACAACTGAGCCGAAGCCGATCAAGGCGAAGAAAATTACCTTAATCGGCGCATCCACCACGACACGGATAAAGAGTATCGTCAACAACGTGCCAAGGGCTGCCAATGCCACCAGCGCTGCCGACCAGGGAACGTTGAACTGCGACTGGTTAAACCCAACCAGACGACCGCCCGGCGCAGACCATTCGACCCCTGTCGCCACATAACCGATGATAATGCCCCACAGGAGCACTAAGGCGACCAAATTGGAGACGCGGGTTGCCCTGGTATGGTCCGCCGTAAGAAATGCCCAGCCCAGCAGCAGCACCGACACCGCCTGCGCAGCACGTTCCAGCGGCGGCAAAATCGCGTTGGCGGGCTGGTTCGTCAGTACAGCGACGATCAAGCCGAGCATGACCGCTGCCCACGCCAGCACCGCGCCGAGTGTTGCCAGCACATAACGCGTGGCAGCGCGGTCGTTGCGTAAGCGCATCCGCTGTCCCAGCGCCATAAAGAAGCTCGCCTGCATGACGACCAGCACTAACAGGAAATAAAAGATGTCGCCCGGCGGGCGTGCCAGCAAATTGAGAAAATCGTTGGGTAACTCGGTCACTGTATGCGATCCGTGTTTGTGTAAAGTTGCGAGTTTGTTATTTGATTGTAGCATGAAGTCGCGTAAAGGCAGGTTTGGGTTTGGTTGGTGATCGATAGCGCTGCCTAGCACATCATGTTAGACTGCGCATAATCGTTGTCATCCGCCTGTGATAAGACGTTTATGCGTACCGCCCACCTCTTTTTCTCATATGCGCGTCTGGATGCATCGCGCCTTTACCCCATACATGCCCGCCTGCAGGCTCGGCTGGGACATACCCTGTGGATCGATAAGGTCGAACTGCGACAGGGTGTGGAATGGGAAAACGCGATTAAGATGGCGATCCAGCAGAGCTATGGCATTCTCTTCGCGCTGACCAAGAACTTTGTTCAACCGGAGCGGGATTTCATACACGGCATCGAAATCCCGATGGCGATTGAACGCTTTCGCAAACGACAGGGGACCTCGCTTTTCGTCCTGCGTTTCGATGATGTTCCCGTGCCATCGCAGCTCGAAATTCCGCACGTCACTCATGTGATCGATGCATTTGATTATGATGAAACGACACTTGCAGATGCGCTGAAGCCACGCCTACCCACGCCGCAGCCAGGCGACCATCGCTTCTTTATGAGCTGGCCGCGGCTGGATACATTCGTCGGGCGCGAGCAGCAGTTGATAACGCTTCACGAACATCTGAAAGCAAGCGCCGTCGGCATCAAGACCGCCGGGCTGCACGGCATGGGCGGCATCGGCAAGACACAACTGGCAGTAGAGTACGCACATCGCTACCGCTTTCATTATCCGGCAGGCGTCTACTGGCTCAACGCGGTCGAAGACTGGGCTGGGCGCATCGCCAACATCAGCGATAATCTGGGGCTGTCGCCCGCCGATCCTCATGACCGCGACCGCAACAAACAGATGGTCTTCGCCCTGCTCAACTACTTGCGCGGGCAAACCACCCCCACAGGCGACGAAGCGCTGATCATCCTCGATAACCTTGAACATCCTGAAGATGTGGATTATCACAAGCTGGCGGGTGACACCACGCTGCGCCAGTTCTGCGAACAGTGCAACGCCCGGCTGCTCGTCACCTCCCGCAGTCAGGACTTCCCAGCTCACTTCGAGTCAGTAGCGGTGGACGTGCTATCACCCGCAGACGCCCACAGCCTGCTGCTGGATGCACGCCCCAACACTGACGACCACGACTCCCTCGACCTGCTCGCACGTAAACTTGGCTATCTGCCGCTGGCGCTGGCATGGATGGCGGCTGCGCTCAAGTCCCTTCCCTATCTGACGCCAGCCGACCTCTTACAGGAACTCGAAGCACGCGGCATTGATGATGTCATTCACGCGCTGCAAGAGGAAGGCGTCGGCATAGGTACGCCTGACTACTACACGCCTATTGTCGGCGTCGCGCTCGATTGGCAGTTGGGACAGTTGAATCACTCAGACGCGCTCCTACTCTTGCGACTGGCAGCTGCGTATGGCGAAGCCGCCGCCATCCCCAACAGCCGCCTGAAACTGCTCAGCGGCATTCAGGAACACAAGACACGCCTGAACCGCCCGTTCACACGCGCGCTTGAAAAGCTGCACACCTGGAGTCTGGTCGAGCGGCTCAACGAAGGCGCGGCTGTCCGGTTGCATCCGCTCACCCGCGATCATCTGCAACGCGCCTATGATGTCGCTGACGATCTGGCACAGGCGGCGCATCGCTTGCTGCGTGCCTGCCATGATCCGGCGACGCTGCACGAAGAAACGCAAGCGCGAGGTTTTGCCGCTGTTCTGGGCGATCTTTCCGAGACGCGCATCGCCCTGAGCAGTCACTTCACCCCGGAGCGGCATCTGGAAGTACCGGACGGTGAATTGCCTCCGCTGGCAGCACTGGCACGGCTGGAGCGCCTCTTCGGTCAGGAGGCGCACAAGCTGCGCCGCCTTCCCGCCAGCCACTCAACCAGCTTCGTCATCCAGCAAATCCGCGAGCGCGCCTTGCAGCAGGAAGATCACGAACTGCGCGCCGCCTATGATCGCTGGCTGGCAACGCAGCCACACATGCGCACGTTGGCTGCCTGGCGGCTGCGTGCTGACCGCGCGCTCAAGCTCGTGCTGGATGGACATCAGCGCGCAGTCAATGCTGCTGCCATCAGTCTTGACGGACGTTATGCGCTCTCCGGCAGCGCGGATTGCACCCTGCGTTTATGGGATTTGGCGTCCGGCAGAGATGTGCGCCATTTCACAGGTCACACAGGCGAAGTCTACGCTGTTGCCTTCAGCGCCGACGGGCGTTATGCCCTGTCTGGCGGTGAAGATGGCTGCCTGCGCCTGTGGGATGTGGCGTCTGGCACGCAGGTGCGCAATGTGCAAGCACATCCCCTGCCTGTCCATGCGGTCGCCTTCAGCCCGGACACACATTTCATGCTCTCTGGCAGCGAAGATGGCATGATCTATCTGTGGAATCGGCACACCGGGCAGTGCGTGCGCACCTTTGAAGGGCATCAGGCATATATTACAGCCCTGGCGTTCAGCACCAGCGGCGACATCGCAGTCTCTGGCTCGTGGGATCAAACCGTGCGCATCTGGGATGTGAAGACAGGCAGCCTGCTCAATACGCTCTACGGGCATCAGGACACTGTGACGAGCGTCGCACTCAATCTCAATGGCACAACCGCTGCCTCTGGTTCCTGGGACGGCACAGTCCATATCTGGGATGTGTGGAGCGGGCAGCTTACGAATGTGATCGAACCTTCACAAGGTGAAATCTACACGCTGGCGTTCACGCCCGATGGCAACTTCGTCATCGTCGGCGGGGAACATAACCATGCCTCCATGTATGACATCGAAACGGATGCCGAAGTGCGTGTCTACGCCGGGCATCAAGGCGCAATTACCGCCGTCGCGCTCAATTCTCGTGAGCACACCCTGCTCACCGCGTCCAAAGATCGTACCCTGCGCGTCTGGGATATGACGGCAAGCAGCGAAGATGTGCGTGCCAGGAGCCATACCGCACCCATTAGCAATGTCTCCTTCAGCGATGACGACTATGCCGTGCAATCGGTGGCGTTGGATGGCAGTGTGCGTTTGTGGGAAGTGCGTACCGCACAGGAAAAGCGCGTCTTCATCGATAATCCCGCCGCCCTGCTCGCGGGCAAACTGTTGATGCAGCAAAGCCAGACGTTAACCATCGGCATGGATCGGGTGTTGAGAACTTGGAATCTGAAAACGGGCAAGCAGCTTTCCCCCTATCAACTGCCGCTGCGGCATGGCATTACTGCAACAGCATTTGACAGGGACGGCGCATGGCTGGCAATCGGATGTGAGGACAGTACCCTGCGCATCTTCAAGGTCGAGGCGCGCCGCGAGATGCTCACAATGACCACCCCGTATATCACGGCGCTGGCGCTGGCCGCCGATGGTCGCTTTGCCTTGAGTGCCGCCAATGACAACAACCTCTACCAGTGGAATCTGCTGCAAAAGCAGCCGTCCCGTGTCCTAAGCGGACATCGTGCGGTCATCACACACATTGCCATTCATCGCAGCGGTGATTACGCGCTCACCTGTTCGGAAGATCGCACCGTGCAGGTGTGGGATTTGTTTGATGGTAGAGTCTTGTACGTACTTGAAGGACACGAGGACACCACCCGTGCTGCCGCTTTCTCGCCCGATGGACGCTTGATCGCGACGGTCAGTGACGACCGCACGCTGCGCCTGTGGGAAAGCGAGACGGGGCGCTGCCTGCTGGTTTACGCCGCTGACGCTGCCTTGCACTGCTGTGTCTGGTCCAACGACCGCCGCCTGATCGCAGTCGGCGATAGCGTCGGGCGTGTGCTGATGCTAGAATGTGCAGGGTGTTAAGATCGCGGGTAGGGAATGGCAGGAAACTCGTCACATCAACTCCGATTGCGTGTCGCGCACTTTGCGCGTCGCGTCCCCTGGCTCATTCGCGCCTTGCAATCCGTCTACCAGCGCACACGGCCCCACTACACGCTCGGTGTAACGGGTGTGATCTTTAACCCGCATGGACAGGTGCTCCTCGTTGAACATGTCCTGCACCCCCGTCATCCCTGGGGCTTGCCCGGCGGTTGGGTAGACGCGCGCGAAAAACCGCAAGACTCGCTTGCCCGCGAACTGCGTGAAGAAGTGCAGCTCATCGTGCGCGTTGATGCCCTGCTGCATATGGAAACCCTCATCGAAATGCACCATATCGATTTTGCCTATCTGTGTCTGGCAGACACCCATGCCGTAGGCAAGCTGTCGCCGGAACTGCTCGGCTACGGCTGGTTTGACCTTGACGCGCTCCCCGATCTTGACCCTTTCAACCGCACCGCAATTGCCAACGCTCTCAAACTGCGGCATGATGTGCAGGCAATGCCCCATGCCGGATAAGTCGAAGCAAAGTGAAGTAGAACCGCATGAGTAGCACAACTGTCAGTTTACGTTCCCAACGCCGCCCGCGCGGGCGCATCCCTGTCATTCCGATTTTGTCCAGCATGATGCTGATGACCGCCGTCGCCTGGACGATTCTTGAACTGGTGCGTTTCAGCCAGACCAGTGACCGACTGCCCCTAAATGTAACGGTCGGCGGTATCGAAGTCGGCGGTCTTACCCCGTCAGACGCTATCCGCACCTGGGAAACGGCGTATGGCTCCCCGATTACACTCTGGTATGTAGACTCGCCCATCCTGCTTGACCCCGCAGCCGTCGGCTTCCAGACGCAGCGCCAGGCGATGTTGGCGCAAGCGCGCGGCACCAGCATTGCCGAAGGGCAGTTCTGGCTGCAATTTCTCAACTATCTCACCGGGCAGCGCACCGTCGAGGGCAGCACAGATGTGCCGCTAATCGCCGATTACCGCCCTGAACTGCTGCAACAATGGCTGGAGCGCGAAGTCGTGCCGCGTTACGACCGTGCACCTGGGGGTGCCAGCTTTGATCTGACCACACTCACACTGCGTCCCGGCGCGTCAGGCTACCGTCTCGACACCCGGGCTGCTGTGCCGATGATTGATGCCGCCCTGCGCGATCCGGTTAACCGCGCCGTCACGCTGCCTGTCGAAGGCGCAGATGGACGCGGTCCCGGGCTGGATGTGCTTCGACAGATGATCGTTAGCTATCTCGACTTGCAGGGCTTCATTTATGATGGACAATCAACGGTCGCGGGCGTCTACGTGATGGACTTGACGACCGGGGAAGAGATGAGCATCAACGGCGATGTCGCCTTCTCCGCCGCCTCAACTGCCAAGCTTGGCATCCTCATCGATTACTACCGCAGCATCCTCACCAGCCCGTCGAATGATGAGGCATTTCTGATGAGCCAATCGCTGCTGTGCAGTAACAACTCCTCCTCCAACCTGCTGGTACAACTCCTCGGCGGTCAAGACCTTTTCGCAGGTCTGGCGGACATGCGCGACACCTTGCAGTACCTGGGTGCACGGAACACCTACCTGATTGCGCCCTTCGATCTTGGTATCGAAGGACAGGTGCTTGGGTCGATTCCCCCACCGGATGGCGCGTCTCCTAATCCAAACTTCAATACGGGCGCAGATCCGTTCAATCAGACCACGCCAGAAGATCTCGGAACGCTGCTGACCATGATTTATGACTGCGCCTACAACAACAGCGGATTGATGACTGCATATCCAGAGGGCGAGTTTAACCAGACTGAATGCCAGCAAATGCTCAATATCATGAGCAACAACAATCTTGAACGCCTGCTCCAGGCAGGGATTCCCCCTGAAGTGCAGATCGCCCACAAGAACGGCTGGCTCAGTAACGTACATGGCGATGCGGGTATTGTCTTCTCGCCCAATGGTCGTCATTATGTGATTTCGGTCTTCGTGTGGGAAGCAACCGATTTCTTCAGCTTTGACCGCGCCTGGCCGCTGGTTGAAGAAGTCTCGCGCGCCACCTGGAACTACTTTAACCCGGAATCGCCGGAGCTCGTCCGTCGTCAGGATTTACCGGAGACCGCGCAGGAGTGCATCTACTTCGCCCCCACTTATGAGCAAGTCGATCTCAACAGTCCAACGCTGGGTTTCGGCAGTTAACGATCATCTGCGCCTTATCCTGTGGCAGTATCATCCGGACATGGGATAAGGCAAGCCATGAGGTAGGCAATGGATTGGAGTCTGTTTCTACTACTGCTGCTCGGTTTTATGGTCGTGTTCATGCTCTTGCAGCGCGCCGACCCCAAACGCCGTTTGTGGGTCATTATCTTCGCACTGCTTGTGTTGGAACTTGCACGCCGCTTCGTCTGGTTCCGTGACATCCACACAGAAGGATGGGCAGCGCTCATCACGGCGGCGCTGCTGGCGTTCTTCTTCTGGTTGCTGGTTGGGCGCTACAACCCACCGAAAAGCGCTGATGAGTCGATCAAGGTATTGGGACTGAACGACTAGGCAGCAAGCGGTGGGGAACGGGATTAGCTCCGTTCCCTGTCTATGCCTTAACCGATGACGGTCAACGGGATCACGTCAGCCGTTTGCAGCATGACCACGCTCACACGCGCTGCTGTCTGTTGTGCAAGCGCCGCAAATGCCCTGCCCGCTTCGCTTTCCGGGCGATGTACCACGACCGGACGACCGTAATCGCCGCCGATACGCACTTCTTTATCCATCGGTACACGCCCTAGCAACGGTACGCCACGCTCCTGTGCTAGCCGCTCGCCGCCGCCGCTCCCAAAGAACTCACCCGCCATATTCTCAATGATGCCCAGCACAGGCACATTGAGCGTATCGAACATCGCGGCGCTGCGCAGCGCATCGCTGACAGCGACCTCCTGCGGCTGCGTCACGATGACCGCCCCTGTTAGCGGGAAAGATTGCGCCAGCGACAAGGGCGCGTCGCCTGTCCCAGGTGGCAGATCGACGATCATGTAGTCCAACTGCTCCCATTCGACATCGACAAAAAACTGACGAATCGCGCTGTGAAGCATGGGGCCACGCAGGATCATGGGCTTGGACGGATCAGTCAGAAACCCAGTGCTGATGACCTTGACGCCATATGCTTCAAACGGGATCATCTTCTTGCCATCATCGGTCACGCGCGGGCGACCGTAACCCAACCCGGTCATCATCGGGATGTTGGGGTTGGTGATGTCGGCATCGATCAACCCTACACGCGCACCTGCTTCCGCCAGCGCGCACGCCAGATTGGTCGCCACCGTACTTTTGCCCACACCGCCCTTACCGCTGGCAACAGCGATAATGCTGCGAATCGGCACATCCAGCCGTCCGAACATCTTCTTGTCTGTCGGCACTTGCGCATCCCATTTGATGTCGAGGCGAGCAATGCCGGGGACGTTACCGACCAGCGCCGCGTTAGACCGTTCGACAAAGACGCTCTTCAGCGGGCAGGCTGGCGTCGTCAACACAATCGTGAAGCGTGCTGTATCGCCCTCCACGCTCAGGTCGCGCACCATCCCCAACGAGACAATATCGCGATTCAACTCAGGTTCGATGACGGTACTGAGCGCCGCCATCACTTGCTCTTCGATTCTTGTCATCACATCATCCTTAAAAGGATCCAGCATACAATAAGTATAATCCACATAAGCAATATTTACTGCAATCGCCACTGTCACTCATCAGTATCTTACATCGTCCAACGTCATTGACAAGTAAATCACTCCAAGCGCTCATGCTGGCTGCGTTTCTTACGCAAAACTGTAAGCTGATACCGATGATAAATTGTCAGGTAGCCTTTGTGTTCCACAGTGAAATGATCGGAAAGTAACCTCGTCAGTGTTTCTGACGTTCGCGGGTATGCCCCTCGGTCTAACGCCCACATCATGCGAGAAAGCCACCGCCTGGTATCCCATAACGGATCAACAATAATGATCCGTCCTGCGTCTGTGACCACTCTGTCAAGTTCTGCAAGCACCTGGCAAAACGTATCGTCCGTTAAGTGATGCACAACGAAGATCACCAAGGCAATATCAACCGACTGTTCGGGGACTGGCATCTTCGCTCCATCAGCAACCATCGCGAAGCGCTCAGGCGGATGCTGTTGAAATTGTTCCAGTTTTTGCGCATCAATGTCCAGTCCAACATAACGACACTTCAGTTCCAGCAGCCGCGTCGTTAAGCCTGTGCCACACCCCACATCAAGAAAAGTCTGGCTTTCATGCGCTTCTGCAGTGTACTTCGACAACCACTTGTAGACCTTGCGCCCACCGGCGAGGTCTTGGACGAGATCATACACCTGGGGAATCGCGACCAGACGATGCAATATTGCTTTAAGCACACCATATACCTCACTCGCTTTCTTGCTGTATTTCAAAGAATCGCAATATTGGCGATGTAAAGGGTGTTGTCGTGATGCGTGTCTGTGGATCGTAGATAATCTGCAATGCCGCGGCTTGTTCTGGCTCAGCCAGGATCGAGGACGGAACTTCGTTGAGCAGCCGGACACCTCCATCCGCATCTACAGCAAACATCACGAGCTGAGAAGGTGCTACCGCGATACCCCAATTGTTACTGATGACATCAAAATCGAGAATCTGGTAAGTCGCGCCCAGTTGGTCGTCACTCCCAACCATCACACCTGGCGCCCCCAATACCGAACGAGACATCATAAAGATGCTATAGTTCCAACCAATTGGAGAGTGTACCCCTTCATCAAATACAAAGACAAGAAACGTTTCAGGGGTAAAGCCTGGTGCAATCGTCCGCACCTGCTCGACGAAATGAGCAACGTTTTCAAAGCGGGTATTCGGGTTAAAGCTGCGCCTGACATCCGCTGTCAGGTTGTTAACCACTGACATAGCCACCAGCACTCCAACCACCCCCACCAACCAGCGCTGTGCGGAAGCCCTAAAGAAGACAATGCCTACACAAGCCAGCACGAGTGACCACAGAATTGCCTGAATAGGTGCTGCGAAATATTGTGTCCGAAAACTGTCGCTCAAGACACTATCGACTGGCAGCAGCACATAGGGCACAATCGTCAGCAGCAGCCCGCCACCACATAAGGCAAATGCCAGTACCCATTGACGCCGCGACAGGACAATGGGCGCGTGACGAAATACATATACCAGACCAAGTATTACGACGAGCGCCACCAACCCGCCATACACCCACTGCCCAGGCAAAGCATCAACAATGCGCAGATATTCCAACGTTGGAAGCAGCTGTGCGGTTAAACCTTCTAGTGGTGTCGCGGCACTGGCAAGTTCAAGCTGGTAATTCGTCTCGCGATTTCGCAACAGAAATATCAGGAACCGCAGCGCGAACAGCGACATGGTCACAAACCATGCAAACAACCACGTGAACAAACGGGGATGCCTGCGGTAGCGCAAAACAAGCAGCACCGGGATCAGCAACGATGCAAGATAGGTCACTTCAACGCTCAACAGTCCCATCGCCAGCACAAAGCACGCCAGTAGCAGCAGCATGCGATTGTCGCGCGCAAGCGAGCGCAGGTATAAGTACAGAGCCAGCAGCGTAAACATCACTGGCATCGTGTAGCCCTGCATATATACGGCAAGAAAGCGTGAGCCTTCGGTAGGGCTGACGATAAAGAGAACTGCCGCTGCCAGCGGCAGCGCGCCGCTGCGTGGGAGCAGTTGCCGAACGACACCGTAGAGCAAAGCTCCAGTTATCAGGCGCACAGCCGCAGCAAACCAGAGATACCCGTCTACCCCCGTCGATGTCAGATTGCCTGCCAATGGCGATCCAAGCGGGGTTAAGGGGCGCCCAAACCGCAAGTCATATTCCCGAAAAACATCCCAACCTTTGGTTGCGTTTTCAAGAACCCAGATTTCATCCCCGCCTGCCCAGAACTGGTGCTGCATCGGCAAGTAGTAGCCTGCTACAGTACAGACCAGCAAGGTACCGCTCACAATGAACAGCATGTCTGGTGAGAGTGATTGAGCCGCAGTTTTCGTGCGTGTCGTCCGCCGATGGCTTTTTGCCAGCCACCAGACAGCGAGGGATAGCCCGCCTCCCAGCCCAATGATCAGGACGACAGGTGTGTTCAGTCGTTCATCAAAGCGCGCAAGAATCAGTGGCAGCGTGAGCAGAATACCCAAGCCTGTAATCGCCAACGCATCGCGGCTGCACCCAAACGCAATAGCTTGCAGCCAAAGACCATGTAGCCTACGCACCCATATGAAATCCACGACAGGCAGTAGAAGACGCCGGACAGTTGGCGACAGCAGCGGCAGATCACCCACCAGCGCCACAAACAAGACCCACACGCCAAACCCTGCCAGCGCAGCCATCAAGCCCACAAGTACCCTTGTACCGCGCGGAAAGATACCCACAAAGGCGGTAACTTCATATGGAAGTCCCTCATCAGTGATGATATTGAACTGTCGCCCAACCGGAATCGATGGGCAAAACTGTTCGCTGCCTTCCGGTGCAATTTCCATACCATCCAGATTACGTAGACGTGTGTGTGAGAAGGACCATCTCACGCTAGTGCAGCCGCCGGGGAGTACGAGGCGTGGCTCCATCAAGATGACAATTTCGCTGTCGCCCACTGTCTCGCGAATGGTTGAAGCCTGGCTGAGAACAAATTGAAATGCAGCGACGATAATGACTACATAGGCAACCAGAGCGATCAGTGACAAGCTACGATTAAGACGCATTATGCCTACCAACCATAAATTACACTTCACATTATGGCTTTTGAGCGAATTAATGCAACCACCGAACTCTTTATACCGATGCCCACCCGTGTAGGCACAACCAGCAACTTCAATAAAGCGGCGCGCCATCCGCCAAAATGTTTGCCTGTATACACAAACAGGTCACGAAAGTAAATCTGTTGCGCGCGGTGACGTGATTTGTCTGTACTGGCGTGTTCGTGATGAATGATTGTCGCGGATGCAAGGTAGCGGATGTCATAGCCAGCAGCCAGCACACGTCGACACAAATCGTCTTCAGGAAAGTACAGCAGCAAATCTTCGTCATAACCACCGACCTGCTGCATCACCGAGCGACGGTACATGAAGTTAGAACCCGGCACAACCTCGACTTCTCGGTCGCTTTCCCGATCCCAGTCGCTATACCACATACGCGTGCGTCGGCGTGCGCGGTAAGAAGCGAGTAGAACGCCGACAAAAGTGTAGTCCAATAGCAAATCGATGTAATCTGCCAAGCGTGAACACGTCCGCTGGTAACTGCCATCAGGAAAGACCATACGGGAGGTCAACACGCCTATTGTCGGATGCGCATCCATGTAGGCGATCATGTGAAACGGAGCGCCCGGCGTTGTCACTGTGTCAGGATTCAGCATCCATAACAGTTCACCCTGAGCCGCGCGCAGTCCTAAATTGTTGCCGCCTGTAAACCAGCGGTTATCGTCAGGGACAAGCAAGCGCACAGTTGGGTACGCGGTTTGCACCAGTTCCTTTACGCCATCCCGCCCGTGATTATCGACAACGATGATCTCGTGTTCGAGATTAGCACACTCAACTATCAACGAGTCCAGCGCTGGAATGAGTTCCTCGCGCGTGTTGTAGCTGACGATGACAATCGAAAGTTTCACGGCTTGCGCCCAATAATCATAGTCGTATAGTTGAACGCCCAGGGAAAAACGGCTTTGCTGACGCGCCCCATGAGCTCCGCCAAGGGCGACGTGCGATAGTATCCAGCTGCACGGAATGGCCCGCCCAATCCCCAGAACGTGAAGCTGTGACTGGTTGGCTTGGCAACCACCACTTCAAAGCCGATGGTTTCCAACGCACGTTCCAGGTCAACACGCCTGTAAGTGCTTTCGTAGAAATCATCGTCCGTCAGTATGCTTTGTCCCATCAGCTTGCGGCGGGTGCGCACTGCCAGATGTACCAGATTGGGGTAAGGAATCGTCAGCACCAGTGTACCGCCTGGCACCAACACCCGGTACGCCTCGCGAAGTGCAGGCAGCATCCCATGTGCGAAATGCTCAAACACTCCGAACGACAGATAGCCGTAGAGCGAATTATCCGCATACGGTAGTGCGTGGACATCACCTACCTGAAGCGGCAACGTCGGGTCATGTGCGCGGCACTGCTGAAGTGCCTGTTCAGCGTAATCCAGACCGATCAGTTTGAAACCCTGCTCGCGCAGCACGATCATCGTCGCGCCCAAGCCGCTGCCCGCTTCGAGGATGTACCCATCGCGCGAGAGATATAGCGGAAAAAGATCGAACTGATCGCGCGTGCGCGGCTCTTTCAGCACTTCCAGTTCATCAGCGATACTGCTCTCCTGCTTCCATATATCTTCCCAAGATTGGCGGGTACGCTGGTAAAGATCATCTTTCACGGCAGGTCACCTTCTTGCGAAATGGGCAGCGGACAGGCGGACATTGCGTTAGCATACAACGTACCTTGCGGAACCTCGAGCAAAGGCACAACCGTCAATTGACTGGCATAGCGCGCATAGATGTCATCGTGCAGCAAGAGATAACGCGAGCGAAAGGGGGGGCCCGTCAGATCCCCGAAATCAAATGACAAGCCAATACCGCCGGGAATAGCGGTCAGTAATTGCAGTTCGTAGTGGACATAATACTGTGACATCATGACCGTATTGCACCAGGGCGACGGCGCAGCGGGATCATACACCAGCACTGTGCTTAACTGAGACTGCCATTCCAGAATTTGCGCATTGTTATCCGCGCTGACGTGATTGAGCATATTGAACCGCGCTGGCTCATAGACGAAAACAATCGCAGGCAGCATGGACAGGACCACCACTGCAGCCAGCGTGTACCGCCGCAATCCGATCAGCAGCAGTGTTGAGAGCAGCAGGCGTGGCGCAAATTGTCGGTAATCGCTATATCCGATTTGCAGGTAAATGGTGATAAACAGGAGATAGAGAAAACCCAGATGATAGGCATGAAAAAGCCATTCCCAAACCCGAAGATCACGCCACCCGACACGCTTACGCGATAGCCACCTGCCCGCCAGCGCCAGGGCGATCGCCACCAGAACAACCACCTGTACGCGTGTCCAGTTTTCAAGACGTGTTGACTCCACATGATATTGCAGGTTTTGTCGGATATTCAACAGTAGCCGCTCGATGCCTGCATCCATACTAATGCGCAGATTGGCGAGGATTTCGCTAGCGGCGTTCGGAAATGGTGCCCCCAACAGCATAAAGGCAACGAGGGCGGCTGCGAAACAGACAAACCCGATGCCAACGCCAGCCAAGATTGTCCACACACTGCGATTGCGTAACAGCAGCGCAAAGTACGGCACAAAAAGCGTTCCCCAGATAGGCAGAATAAGCGAGCCTATCAGCAGCAATAATCCACCTGCCCACCATTCCCATCGCTTAATTGTGCTACCGGGACTCAGAAGGCGAGTAAAGATAAGGGCATACATGACTGCGAATGCTGCATTTAGCACCGTGACCAGTGATAAAGTGGAAGCGAACAGCAGCAGGTTGGACGTTCCGAGAAATAGCACCAGCAGCGCCGCACCCAGCAGCGCTGGGCGTACCAGCCAGATATACGCCGCCAGTGCCAGCGATAACAAAACGAGATTGATCAGGGGTATAGAGTATAATGCCCAGCCAAAAACACGTCCGATGCTGCCATAGAGCATGGGAATGAACGGCCCCCAGGTATAGAACGGCACTGAATCGATGACCTGGCGTTGTTCATCGACCGAATAGATGCCGCCATTGAAGCCTGCGACACGAAAAGTTTCCGCTTGATGCCAGTAGAACACGCCATCATTGAAGGCGCCAAACGGTACAGCGGCTGGCGTCATTCCGTCAGCCGGCAACCGCAGACGCAAGAGCATTACGCCCAGAACCAACCAGGGCAGGACAACAATGAGGATGTACAACATGTACCTGAGGGTCCGACTTTGCAAGTGAGACTAGCCTTCGCGTCACAAACAGGGGTATTGCCTATGAGATACGCAAAAGTCTAGCATACTTTAAGCGGATACATCAGGGAGCAATGTGACACTTCAATTATGCTTGCGTATCCTTTTGCGGAATTAGCTCCCGTGCCACTTCTAACAACCGCTCCGGCGAAAAGGGCTTGCTGATAAACGCCGAATAACCAAAGCGTTGCGCCAGCACCATCTCGGTGGGATTGTTGCGCGCGGTGAGCGCTACAAAAGGTGGCGCTTTATCGCCCCCCAGCTGCCGCTTCAACCCCAAAATCAACGTTCGTCCATCGACATCAGGCAGATTAAAGTCCATCAGGATCAAATCCGGGCGCTGCGAACGTGCTTGCTTTGCACCTTCAAAACCACGTTCACAATGCTTCACTGTGTAGCCCGCTGCTTCGAGAATACGAATCGTCATCTCTGCACTTTGGGGGTTATCCTCCACCAACAAAATATGGGACATCATGTTTTTCCTTATTGTGCGTTACTATATTACCATCGATGGCAGGGCGCTCTGAGCCTTCTCCATTAGCTCTCGAGCGGTACTCACCAGTGCTGTGTGAGCTACACTGTAATCAATCGACATCAGGCGCATATCATGCTGCTCACGCACGCCATCAAGCGAAGACACACACACTAAAATCGGCAGTTCTACCGTCTCTGGCTGCGCCCGCAGCTTTTCAAGCGTTGTTTCCCAGTCAGCGTCAGAGAGCCGTTCATCCAGTACGATCAAAGACGGGATCAGCGCAGCCGCTGCATCCAGAGTTTCGCCCTCGCTGCTGGTAGGCAGCACGGCATAACCCACTTCTTCAAACGCGCTCAACCAGCGCTGGCGGCTATCCGTATTCCCCGAAGCGATCATGATCAGTTCTGGCGGCGCACCTGCATCGTCACCTATCGCGAAGATGCGCGCACCATCGAACACTGCTTCACGACTCGAAAGAGTAATCGCATCCTCGGGAACCAGCGGCAGAGTCAGGCTAAATGTGCTGCCGCGACCGACTTCACTTTCGACTGTAAGATCGCCTCCGTGCATGATCACAAGCTGCTTGCTGATGTCCAGCCCCAGCCCGGTGCCGCCATATTTGCGACTGGTATCTTTCTCTGCCTGCGCAAACCGATCAAAAATGGTTGCCAGCGCTTCTGCTGGAATGCCAATGCCTGTATCAATAACCGATATGCGCACACAGCCCTCTTCAGCGCGTGCACGCAGCATGACACTACCACTGGCGGTAAACTTGATGGCGTTGGAAAGCAGGTTCAACAATATCTGGCGCACACGCTTTGCATCCGCCCACACGAGCGGCAAGTTTGCGGGAATATCAGTGCGTAATTGGACAGGCTTTTCTTTGACCAAGCCAACAGCCGTCGCCATCACGCTCCGCGCCAGATCGGGAATACTGGTTTCCGACTGGTACAGTTCCAGTTTGCCTGCCTCAACCTTGCTCATATCCAGTACATCGTTGATGAGTTCCAGTAAGTACGTTCCATTGTCATGAATCATTTCGACATACGGGTGGTAGACCCTGGGCAGCGCCACATTTTCAAACATGTGCGGCATTTTCAGCATGGTCTCGGTGTAGCCAATGACCACGTTCAAAGGTGTCCGCAGTTCGTGGCTCATGTTCGAAAGGAATGTCGTCTTGGCGTTGGATGCTTTTTCGGCAATCATGCGCGCCTTCGCCAGCTCAGTATTCGCTTCTTCCAGCTTGGCACTGTAAAACTGCACATCGAGCAAAGCACGCTTCAGTTCTTCACTCTGTTCAAAAAAGTACTCGGCGCGTACGGTGTTTTTCTGTTCGGTTGCCAGCGCACCCTGCACGCGCTCGACCATGTTCTGCGTGTAGGCATAACCAATGAGCGCAATCACGCCATACAGAATGACAAAAAAGAACGAGTCCTGTAAAAAGCCTGCAAATCCGAATTTGTACAGGCTGATCGCAACAGTTGCAATCACAACCAGCAGGGAAAAATTTACGATATCCTGCGCACGCAGCAGCAAGTAACTTAACAGCAGCGGCACTATCAACAGGACTTGCACGCGCAGCACTGACTCACCAACCAGCAGCGCGCCGATCAGCATCCCGCTAAAGCCAAGCAAGAGTATCCAGATAGCGGTATCCGTTCTGTGTGCGACCTGCAAACGCCAGGCAATGAAGGCACTGATTCCGAGCAATGCAAACAGTCCGTAAATCTCGCCTCGTACCACTGTCTGCCCAACAAGATAGGCGATAAACGTCATCGCACCGATAACCAGCACCGACAACAGGACAAAGCCAAGATAAGAATGACGGTCTTCGCGGTAATCTTCGCGCAAATCGTAAGGAATGGCACTCTGCTGCATATGCCAGCATCCAATCACAACACAAGACGTAATTGCTTTAAGTTTATGTTGATTCCTGACAGGCTTGCATGAATGTTTCTGGCATCTTTTATTGCAATACGCATTAATTTAGGTACTTTAGTACTGTAAGCTCTCTCCCCAGATGATATTAAAGTGAAATTATCGTCATAGAGTCTTGAAGGTTAATGATGGCTCGGATGAAGACGCTGTACATACTGGGACTGCTTGTGCTGATAGGGATTGCCACTTTTGGCATCATTAGTTTCAGCAACAGAACAGTCATTGCCCAGGAAGCCTTGGACGCACGTATTCCCCCTGAACTTCGCAATTACCGCATCGCATATCTCGTCGATTCAAATGCAGTCGAGGCAACAAGTCTACGTGCACCTGTCAACCTACAGCAAACGGTGAGCGCACAGGTCGCGACATCCTGGGATCAGGTTATGCAGGCAAGCGATTTGAGCGCGATTATCATTGATCGCACGGCAACGCACATGATCGACCGCGCCTGGCTCGCAAATGCCTACCGCAATGGATTGGTGGTGAGCATGTTCAATGTATACGCGCCGGAGATGGGTGAGCTAGTCGGCAACGCGTGCTTGAGTCAAGATGGTTTTGCCACTGACGCTTACCCTGGAGACTTCTTCGTAACTTCTGCGTTTCTAATTCTGGGCGATAATCCATCTGACGTAAGTGCAGTGGTTCAACAATACTCGACAACCTGTAGCGTGGGAAATGCCAGAGGCATTACAGGCTTTGTTACAACAGCAGCACCCAGATCAACGGAGCAGTATGCAGATACATACGGCATTGAAGCTTTTGCAGCTACTCTTTTGGATCAAATTCAAGACATACAAGAAACATACCAACACTTTGCCACTGCCCAACGTGCATCGGTTGGGGAATAGGTGGAAAGGAAGCAAACATGACTTCAATCAAATTATCCTTCAAGCTCTTGCTTGTCGCCATGACACTGTTCCTGTTATCGACACTAACTGTAACGGTCAATGCCGAGCAAAAGTACGGAACATTCTGGACGGCGTAAGGTTACGTTCAATCATCCTACTTCAAGGCACAGTCATACGTCACAAATAGTGTTATTCGCTATTCTATGTCTGCTCATGCGCGTGCATGGGCGGAAAGAATCAAGGATGAAGACCCCAGGCATTATTACAATTGCGGAGCGACTCAAATAGCAGATGTTTGGCAGTACTACGGTACGCAAGTTGCCAAAGCATCAGATGCAATTCTTCAGCTACTCCACCTATGAAACACACTACACAAGCAATACTGGCTTGCCATCCAGCTCATCTGCGTCTTGCTGGAACAGCGGCTCCTGCCAAAACCCAATAACAACTGTATAAACGCAAAGTGGGGCGACATGCCCCACTTTTTGTATGTTCGACTTTGGATGAACTACCCCACCCACGACCGTTGGCGAGCGAGCGCTTCGGCGCGGCGCTTCTTGCGCTCAGCGGCGATGTCCACCTTCGGACCCGCGTCCGCAACAGCGGCGGCGGCAGCTTTCGCGGCTGCCTCGGCTGCGGCGCGCGCCGACGGGTCTTCGCCACGCAGCATGTGCCAGGGCTTATCCATCAACGGCGCGCCGGACTTCTTCTTTTCCTTGATCACGTCCGTGTGTTCCCACCCACCGCGATCCTGGGCTTCTTCAGTTGCCGTCGTCGGTGCGATGCTGTAGTAGTACTCGAACGGCTTGCTCAGGCGCGGCTTGTCGTGGATGTGCGTGCCAGTGCGGTCATAGTCCGCCAGCTCGTAGTCGTGATCCATCTTGATGGCGTCGAACGGGCAAAACTCGGCGCAGTAACCGCAGTTCATGCAGATGTCGATGTCGATGAAGAAGGCTTCCGGTTCGGGAACCGGGCGCTTCGTCACCGGGTCTTCGCTGCGCACAATCCAGATACACTGTGGCGGACAAACTTTCGCGCAAATGCCACAGCTCGTACACCAGTCCTTACCCGGCGCTTGCGGATGGTCCGCTTCGTTGACCACCAGGAACGGGACAAAGCGAAAACGCTCTGGCGTAGCGATCTTCTCATCTGGATACTGCACGGTAAACGCGCCCTGTGCCTTCAAGCCCTGCCGGACTTCAAAGTTTTCCTGCCCAAGGTACTTGCGCCCACCGTACTTGATGTCATCTACATATGTCTGGAAGAAGTGCCGCAGCGTAACGCCCAAGCCCTTCAGAATACCCATACCGTTCATTATCGATCCGTCTCCCCCAACACAATATCGATGCTGCCCAGGATGACGACGACATCCGCCACCTTATGCCCACGGCACATTTGCCCCAGCGCTGTCAGGTTGATAAACGAAGGTGCACGGACATGATAACGCCAGGGATTCTGCGGGCCCTTCGGGTCGCCTTCGCTGACGATATAGTAGCCCAGTTCGCCCTTCGGGTTCTCGACACGCCCATAGGCTTCACCAATCGGCACACGGGGTGCATAGATCGCCTTGTTACCCGCGAAGATGTCCTCACCCTGCGTCGCTTCCAGGCGCGGCAGAATTTGTTTGAGGATACGCACACTTTCACGCATCTCATCCAGGCGGATCAGATAGCGGTCGTACACATCCCCGTTCGGACGGGTGCAAACGTCGAAGTCGAGTTCAGGATAAATGCTGTACGGATCAGCCCGACGCACATCGTACGGCACACCGCTAGCACGAAGCAGCGGACCGGCGGCGCTATAGCCAATCGCCATTTCTGGCGGCAGAATGCCGACACCAATGGAGCGTGTCTTGATGATTTCGCTTTCGGTCAGGAATTCGTCGAGTTCGTCAATCGAACGTGGAATGCGATCGTTGATCAACTCGGTCAGGAAGTCCATCGTGTTGTAATCGCGCACTTTGTCATTCATCGTCACGGCGGTGCTGCGAATGCGTTCCGGCAAATCCTTGTAGACGCCCTGGAAGCGCATATAGTTGCACATCATACGACTGCCCGCCGTCGCTTCAAAGAAGTCCAGAATCTTCTCACGTTCGGCAATTGCGTACAGCGCAGGCGTGAAAAATGCACCAAGGTCATTGAGCAGGAAGCCAATTGCCCAGTAGTGATTGACGATACGGGTTAGCTCGCACATCAGCACGCGGATGACTTCCGCGCGGTACGTCGGCGGGCTGTAGCGCGATCCCGTCGCCAGCAGTTGTTCAACTGCCTGCACGTAACCCAGATTATTGCCCATACTGCTGATGTAATCGAGGCGGTCAGTGAACGGAATGTTCATCAGCCAGGCATTGCGCTCACCGATCTTTTCGTGATTGCGATGCAGGTAGCCCATGACAGGTTCGAGCGTTTCGACCGTTTCACCATCCAGCGTTACCACCATGCGGAATACGCCGTGCGTGCTGGGGTGATGCGGACCGAGGTTGACCACGAGACGATCGGTGCGGATTTCGCCCTGCTCCGTCGTCAATTCCTGTACATCAACCCCCAGACCCATACCGCTGTAGATCGATTGCTCAGATGTGTCGCTTAGACGACTCAGGTCAATATCAGCAGGATACTTGACATTCTTGCCGTACACATTCAGTTCTTCCGCGCGATGCACATAGCCTTTGGGCCAGCGGCTCTCGAACGGCTTGTGTTCCTCTTCGTAGTAGGCTTCCTTCCAGTCCTTGCGCATCGGATGTCCCTCGAAGCCATCCCACAGCAGGATGCGCTTGAGGTTAGGATGACCGGGGAACTGGATGCCGTACAGGTCATACGCCTCGCGTTCCTGGAAGTCGGCGCCGGGCCACACACTGACGAGCGACGGCACTTCTGCGCCCTCGCGCGGCGTCTGCGCCTTCATGACGAGCGCTTTGCCGCCGCTGGTGCGGTAGGCGTGGTAGACCATCTCCATGTGATCACTGATGCCGTGATAGTCAACGGCGGTTGCGCTGGAGAGATAGTCAAAGCCAAGTTCATTTTTGGCATACTGCGCCACTTCAAGCAGATACGCACGGTCAACCACGACACCGCTGTAGCCGCTGCGCGTGTCCGGCTTGACGATTTCCGGGAAACGTTCCTGCAAATGCTGCGCGGCTTCAGCAGGCGCAAGCTCAGTTGGGAGTACGGGTGCAATCATGTCTGTCATGTTCGGTTATCCTTCACCGCCGCCTGCCGCCGCGCGTTTGCGCGCCAGCGCCGCTTCGCGCTTCGCCAGCCGTGCCGCCTTCTCAGGGTCAATGGCGACCTCTTCACCTGCGCTGGCAGCTTCTGCCGCCAATGCCGGCGCTGCTTCCGCGCCCACACCAACAGCCGTCGCCTTCTTGCCACTCACATTCATCGCCGCCGCTGGCAGTTCGCGCACGCCAAATGGCTTTCCCTGCGCAGCCAGCGCCGCCTGCTGTCGGATGAGTTCTGCCTGACGCGGGTCAATGATATCAGGACCCAGCACAGGAATTGGCACGGGGTCAGACGGACCAACTCCATACCAGGGGACATCATCCATATTCGCCAGTGATTGCCCGTCGATCTTCTTTTGCAGCGAGATCAACCCGTAGAGCAGCGCTTGCGGGGTCGGCGGGCAGCCAGGAACATAGACATCCACCGGGACATACTGGTCAATACCGCTGACGACATTGTAGCCTTCCTTGAAAGGACCGCCGCCACTGGCACATGCGCCCATTGCCAAAACATACTTAGGTTCGGGCATCTGGTTATACAAGCGCACAATCGGCACGACCATCTTCTTGGTCACCGTGCCGCTGACAATCATGAGGTCGCTCTGGCGTGGGCTGCCACGCATGACTTCCATACCAAAGCGCGACAGGTCGTAACGCGACGCTGCGGTCGCGATCATCTCGATGGCACAACACGCCAGCCCAAACAGCAGGGGCCACATCGAGGAGCGACGACTCCAGTTGTAGATTTTGCTCAGGCTGGTAATGGCAACATTGCCCTGCATATCCTGAGGAATTGGGAATTCCGGGCTATGGAGTTCCCGCAAGTCCAGTTGACTCATTCGGCATTCGCCTCCTCATACCATTCGCGCAAGATTTGTTCCAACAACGCTTCATGTGCCAGTAACGGGTCGTCGTTGAAGGTGGGCAGTGTCACTATCCACTGAAACAACTGATCCGTACCAACCGTTTCGACATCAACGTCCGAGTGCGCTTCCATGAGGGCGAGCACAATCGCGTAGGAAGATTCCCAGTACAGGTGTTGCATTCCAAAGTTCAACCGTGTACTTTGTGCATTTTAGCACAAGTTATAGATTTCGCAGCAGCAAAATCAAAATTTGCAATGAATCTAACACAACGTTTAGGCAACTTTGAACACTGAGGACAAGCATAGCGCATTCGCGCAAAAGGTCAAACATCCAGCACCGTTTTCATTCAGCAACAAGTTGATAAATAACCCCGGAATCCGAGCCACCCAGCTAGAGTTCCCCGTTGGCATCCTGACCAAAGGTAGTGATGCGTTCGTCCGTCTTCAACAATTCTGCGGTATACCACTGTCCGGGCTGGCGTTCATAAGTCGTCCATAGCCAACCGCTGCAATGGTCTGCAAACACATAGCGCCCGTCGAGTTCGGGCAGCTCTGTACCGCGATAGACGTAGCCTCCTGTAATCGAGCAATTGCCGTTGTCATGTGGATATTCAACGACAGGAAATGTCAAGCCGTCAGTCGAGCCGACGTTAAACGGCAGGCTGCCTTCGTATGCCTGCCAGCCATAGTTGCGCCCGCCCGGACTCCCTGCGCGCTCGACATTGATCTCTTCCCGTTGTGCCTCCCCCACATCCGCGATATACAGATCGCCCGTCAATGCGTCGAAACTGATGCGCCAAGGATTGCGTAACCCGTTTGCCCAGACTTCTGGGAAACCGCCGGAACGCTGGACAAATGGATTGCCCGCTGGTGCAACCGCTGCATTGCCAGACACATCCAGCCGTAGAATCACTCCCAGATAGGTGTCATCACGACCTGCCGGGCTGCGTCGATAACCACCATCGCCAATGCTCCAGTACAGGTAGCCATCCGCGCCGAATGCCAGACCACCACCAAAGTGAATCTCGGTCGGATGATTGACACGCATCATGACTGTGGCAGTGGCGGGGTCTGCCGTCAGTAGATCATTCGGGGCAGCAAGGTAACGCGCCAGGACGACATGCTCGTCTTGCGAAGTATAGATGACGAACACACGTCGGCTCGTCTCGAAATCGGGCGCAAAGGCAATATTCAGAAAGCCTTCGCCGTATGTTTCCATGCTGACGATGGGGCTGATGTCGAGAAAAATGTGCTGGCTGCCATCGCGCACGTCCAGTGCATACACTTCACCTCGTAATGTGGCAACGATCACATGGTTGCTATCGCCTGGTGGTTGCACAATCGCGGTCGGCATTGGAAAACCTTCAGCGATCATTGCCAGTGCATAACCCGGTTGGGCAGCACTTCTACCCCAACCCCATACCAGACTGATCGATAACAGACAGACACATAACAAGTGACGACACATGTGGTTTCAGTTAAAGACTCTCTATGCTTTACAACGCCAGCGCTCGCAAAATTCGCAGCAGATTGGCAAGGCAACGATCTGCACCCGGCAGATCGCCTTTCCACAGTGTGAACGACACCGCCACAATCCGCGCGTTATCGCGCACATGCAGCAGCGAGTCGATGAGCTGTACCACCGATGCGCCTTTCGGTTCAGGATGTGTCACGGCGGGCATCTCGGTTGCGTCTACCACATCCAGATCGATATGGACGTAGAAGGGCTCATCCCCCCATTCGATCTGATGCACATCACGCAGGTGACGCAGGTGGGCAATGCCACTGTTCGCCAGTGCTTCGGCTTCCGCAGCATCGAGATTGCGCGCATCCGTCAGTGTTACCAGCGACTCAGAGATAGCGTCCAACCCGATGCTCTCGACAATGTCTTGATTACCCCGCCCCACGAGTGCCGCCAGTGGCATTCCTCCCAGGAAGCCTGTGACTGTAGTCTCCGGCGTATTGAAATCACCATGCGCGTCGTACCACAAGACTTCCGGATCAAGTGCCCGCTGCTGCAAACCTGCCATCACACCAAGGCTGTTGACGCAATCCTGACCGAACACCAGCGGAACGCGATCAGAATGCGCAGCAATGACATCCGACAGTGCGCGGTTGACCGCAACGACGGGGGACAAGCTGCTGTGGAATTCTGGCACCACATCCACCCAGGGCGCATTTAAGGCACTGGCAATCCCACTTGCATACAGAGCCGCCAGTTCCGTTCTCTCCGGTTGCGCTACTCCAAGAAAATACGGCACAGCAATACATACATAAGGGGTCATCAAGGTCGCTTTCGTGACTCTGCATCTCCTGTCGGGCCCTCAAACACATCCTTGACTGGTATCACAAAACCCGACAACACGTCAACGCAGATTATACCCCACCAATCGCCACTTCGAGTACCGGATCGCGCCCCGTCAGCAAGTCCTCCCATGTCATCGCGATCTCCCAGTTCGGGTACAGCGCTTCGGGATCACGATCCGTAAGCTGACGAAAGAAGCGGGTGGAGTACGAGATGGGAATCTGTGAATTGGGGAGCTCAAACGTGCGCGTTTCACCGTAATGGTTCGGCTTGCCGCTCGTGCCTTCCCCAATCAGGCGCGCATTCGTCTCTTCATCCAGTTGCAGCGCATTCATGACTGCCGACGAAAACGTGCCGCGTCCTATCAGGACAGAAAGCGTATCTGCTGTATTTAACTGCGGGCGCGCTTTGATCGCGTCGATAAACGGGCGGAGCACAGTAGAATTGCCACCACCGTTAAATCGCACATCAATCACAATGTTGGCAACCGGGTTGGCATCAATGAAAGCGAACATCTCAGTATTGAAGTCCGCAAACGATTGCTCAGGGTCATTCGCGCAGATGTTATACTGAAAATAGAGGGCTTGAGTCTCTTCGAGGTAGGTATACCAGTAATAGCTGTTCGGGTTCTGCATCCGCAGCGGTGGCGCGCCCGCCAGCACCTCATAAATCGTCACCCACTCCAGCTCGGCATCATCGCTGGCGATAGGCAATAGTTCGAGAGTCACACGCTCGCCATCCGCCATTTCGACAACGTAGACACCGCTTTCAGCGTCGTCCAATGCGTCAACTGCCGCCAGTGCTTCCGGCGTCGTCAGCCACTGCGGGCTGCGCGCCAATAGCTGCTGATGATTGTCGATGCTGATGAGCGGCGTGACGGCTACCATGGCCGCGGGGGTGTCCATAGCACCAATTTGCACGACACGCCCGCCGATGACATCGCGGTATGTTTCCGTTGCCGACATGACGACCAGATCATTACCAAGCCAGCGCAGCCCGATTGGAAAGGTGCGATAAAAGCCGTACTCATGCAGATAAGGTCGTGTATGCCCATCGCCGATCAGCGCCAGCAGTTCCGCCATGCGCGTCATGATCTCACCATCTGCCAATGTAGGTATTTGCGCCCGCAATGCGGCTGCCTGGGCTTCAAAGTCTTCGCGAGATACGCGCCAAAAGGCATTGCGATGTACAACACCGATGTTCTGTACGAGATAGTCGAGGTCTTGCTGCCAGCGCCCGTCGCGCGTATCGGCGGGTGCGGGATACGGTGCGGGCTGTGGCGGGAACGGGTTAGGCATCATATCGAGTTGCACAGCGGCATAAGCCGCTGCGCCCAGCAGCGCGACAAAGATGACGAGTCCGATGGCAACCATGCGCCACCAGCGGCGCGGTGAACGACCATGTGTTTGCTTTGCCATACTGTTTGCATTCCTGTAGGTGGTTACTCTGGCATTGTGGCAGAAAGCACACCATAAGAAATCCAACTTTGGGTGGAGCAATAGGTCTTACTTTCGTCCTCATCCTCTTCAGGATTGAAAAAGTAGCCCTTGTCAAACGATGCAGGCAGAGCGAATAGTGTCTCTGCCTGCATGTACAACCACGAACTAATTGCCCTGCTCGCCGAGAATGGCATCCGTGTCGATCTGCGCTCGCTGCAAACGCCCGCTGTAATCGATATAGACCGACTTCCACTCAGTGAAGCTGTCGAGTGCTGTCTGCCCTGCCTCGCGCATCCCGTTGCCTGTGCCGCGCGTACCGCCAAACGGAAACTGAATTTCCGCCCCGGTCGTGCCGTGATTGACGTAGACGATACCCGTCGTCAAGTCACGGATGGCGCGGAAGGCGGCGTTCACATTCTCCGTGAAGATGCTGCTGGACAAGCCATAAATCACGCTGTTGTTGATTTCGATTGCCTGTTCCAGCGAGTCCACTTCAATGATCGACAGCACAGGACCGAAGATTTCCTCGCGCGCGACGCGCATCTCTGGTGATACGCGGTCAAACAGCGTCGGTTGGAAGAAGTAGCCTTTAGGCAGGTCCGCACGCGAACCACCGATTACTGCCCGCGCGCCTTCGCCCGTGCCGATACCGACGTAGCTTTCGACTTTTTCGAGCGCCTTCTGGTTGACCAGCGGACCGACCTGCACGGCTTCATCGAGACCGTCACCCAGCTTAAGCGTCCGTCCTTTTTCGACCAGCGCGTCCAACAGTTTCGCCTTAATGCCCTTCTGCACAATCAAGCGGCTGGTTGCGGTGCAGCGCTGTCCTGTCGTCCCGAACGCGCTCCAGGTGATCGCCTGGGTTGCCAGTTCTAGATTGGCATCGTCCAACACCAGGATCGCATTCTTGCCACCCATCTCCAGCGCGACCTTCTTGCCCTGTGCCGCCGCCTGTGCATACACATTAAGCCCGGTTGTCGTGCTGCCCGTGAAGGATACCACGCGCACACCGGGATGCGTCACCAGTGCTGCACCTGCATCGCCCGCGCCGAGCAGCAAGTTTAGGACGCCCGGCGGTATGCCTGCGTCAATAAACACCTGCACAAACGCCGCGCTGACGGCAGGTGTATCTTCGCTAGGCTTCCAGATCACAGCATTCCCTGCCACCAGCGCGGGCAGCATCTTCCAGCTTGGCACTGCAATTGGGAAGTTCCACGGCGTTACCAGCGCCACCACGCCAGCTGAGTCGCGCAGTGCCATACCGAACTTATTCGGCATCTCGACAGGTGCGGTGTAGCCCAACATGCGTCGCCCCTCGCCACCCATGTAGTACGCCATATCAATGGCTTCCTGCACGTCGCCACGCGCTTCGCTGATGACTTTGCCCATTTCCATCGTCATCATGCGTGCCAGATCTTCCTTGCGCTCGCGCATGATCTCGGCAGCGCGAAAGAGAATTTCGCCGCGTCGTGGCGCAGGCGTTAGCCGCCAGCTTTTGTATGCCGACTGCGCTGCCGCAACCGCGGCTGTGACGTCCTCCGTACCGCTCTTAGAAGCATGAGCGATAAGCGCTTCCGTCGCCGGGTTAAAGGTGTCAAACGTCCCGCCGGATGAGGCATCAACCCACTCTCCGGCAATGTAGTTACGAATCAAGGTTGGCATGAGATGTTCCTTATAAGCGTTCGTGATCTTTTCCGCCTCAGTCAGGCGTGACGGTGTACAAGTATAGCACGGAGCTTGTTGGAGACTGGGACGTCGGTGGTTCGCCGGATCCCCCTAGTATTCTAACGTTCCAATGCGAGCCAGCCTTTCCCAATAATTTGTGAAGGCCGGTAACGTCAATGCAGATTCATTAAGACCTGCAGATACACTGGTGATGGATTGATTCTATGTTTATCATTCTGAGGCGATTTCTATGGCAGCTCATATCGAATTTATCGAAGACGGACGTATCTTTCATGTTGTCTATTCTGGCAGCGTGGCGGCAGAAGAAATCGCCCACGCCAATGACTTTGCGGAAATGCAATTCGGTCTCGCGCTTTCGCCGATTCACACGCTCATCGATCTGCGTGATGCAAAAAGCCTCCCAGACAATTTCTTTGGCGCTGCCCAACATGTGATCTTCAATCATCACCGGGCGGGTATGGTTGTCGTGTTGGGGAATGAACGGCAAATGAGCAAACTCGCATCAACAGTGAGTCGCATCGCCTATTTTGAGCGTATGTGTATGACAGACGACGAGCAGGACGCTATGCGCCAACTGCGCACCGTGATGGCGATGTAGTGGATGGTTATGTGATTCATCATGTGGACAGGCAGAGCATCTCCACGCGAATTTTACGTATTTTGCCATTTCTACCACACCCGCCAGCTCAGTTATGTAATACATTGTAATCAAGAATCAGTTGCGGAATTCATGGAAGCTTCATACACTTCAATAGTCGCTTCATGAACATTGCGCTACACTGAAAGCATCATGCGGGAATCATCAGATATCTTCGAGTTTGACGGATGGAACGGAGTTTAGGTGTCATGGCAGCTAGTTTTCGCCTGATTGAGGATGGGCACGCCATCTACTACAGCTATAGCGATCCTTGGACGCTTGAAGAAGCGCTTCAAGTAGGAGAGGCGGTTCTTCCGCATTACGATGTCGCGCCTCACCACATTCATGCAATTATAGACCTTCGCAATGCCAAAAGCGCACCAGCGGGTGTATTGCGCACACGCAACTCACCAATCGTTACCCACCCGAAAGCAGGTCATCTGATTGTACTTGGTGCGAACAGCCTACTAAAGACCATGGGCGATGTGGCTTCGCGTTTGTCAGGCTATAATCGCATCATGTTCTGCACCACTGAAGAACAGGCGATGGCTGAATTACGAGCGGTGATCGTCGAAGAAATGGCGAGTGCCAGTTAGGTCGGCGCGGCTTTTACTTCAAAACAGTCCGTTGAATGTGACTACATAACCGACTTCTTGTGGTTGCAAACCGCTCAACCTCGCTCATGTCTGTGCAACTATTCCGTTGCAACCACTCGCGCACCGGACTCGTTCACGCGCGTAGCAAATGCTTTGCAGCCAATTCCTGACGAGTCATATACATGCCGCAGCGCATCTGCAACCCGCGCTGCGGTCTCGCCATCATCACATACAGCACACAGCGACGGGCCAGCTCCGCTAATAACCAATCCATGTGCGCCGTTGGCCTTTGCCGCTACCCGCGCCTCATCGAGCAGTGGCATCAAATGAGCGCGGGCGGGCTCGATGATGCCATCGCGCTCCATCGCCTGCCCCATCGCCACCACATCACCGCTGTAAATCGTGTGGATCAGATATGCTACGCTCGCAGTCTGTGTCACCATCGCTTTAAGCGGAATGAGCTTGGGCAGCACGGCACGCGCTTCTGCTGTCGGAACAGCAATGTTAGGTGTGACCAGCGCCAGATGTAGACGTTCTGGCACTGGCACACGATGAATTTGAGCGGGTGTCAGCCCAGTTGCCAGTGTAATGCCACCCAGCAGCGCGGGCGCAACATTATCGGGATGATAGCCACTGGCAACCGCTTCCCCGTCCAGGCAGGCAGGTAGCAGTGCCTCGCGCTCGACAGGTTCGCCAAACAGCGCATTGACCGCGACCGCAGCCGCGACTGCGCTGGCAGCACTACTGCCCAGCCCACTGGCAGCGGGAAGTCCCTTCTGAATCGTCAACCAGACACCGCTTGGCGCACCAATTAACCGAAGCGCGCTTTCGGCAGCAACGCAAGCGGTATTCTTCTTCGCTTCATAGGGCAAAATGCCACCGTCGTTTTCGATCAGGCGCACAGCAGCGCCGGGCGTATCGCGCCGTTCGGCGATCACAATGTCACCCGGTTCGTTGAGTGCAAGACCCAGGACATCAAAGCCAACGCCCAGGTTGGCAACAGTGGCAGGAGCGAAGGCGGCGGCTTTTGTGAATGACACGGGAATGGGTATCCTTTATACGCAATTGAGAATGTGCGAAATGCAAATAGAGTTGTACCCTGGCAATCAATGCGAATATGTCAGACTAAGCTATAGTTCTGCTCGTCACGCGACTGACAGATGCACTCTGCGCTTTGCGCCATGCACTCTTTATGAGGACATCATGCGTTCAATCTTACAATGTATGGACTGTGGTCGGCAATATTCGGTTGATGCAGTCATTTATCAGTGCGAAACTTGCGGTGGTCTGCTTGATGTCCACCATGATATGGACTGGCTGAAGCGAACCGTCTCACGCGAGATGTTTGACAGCCGCCTGGGAACGTTCGACGCGCCTTACAACAGCGGTGTCTGGCGCTATAAAGAATTGATCGCCCCCTATGCCGCCGATGATGAAATCATCACGCGACCGGAAGGCAACACGAATCTCTATCATCTGCCCCGCCTGGCGAAATGGGCGGGTGTGGCGCGACTGCATCTGAAACACGAAGGCGAAAACCCGACTGGCTCGTTCAAAGACCGCGGGATGACGGGTGGCGTTACGCAGGCAAAGCGGCTAGGCATGACGCGCGTCGCCTGCGCCAGCACGGGCAATACGAGTGCATCTCTGGCTTCCTATGCGGCATTTGGCGGCTTGCAGGGCATCGTGCTGATGCAGAACAAGCAAATCGCGTTTGGAAAGTTGTCACAGTCTATTGCCTACGGCGCGATCTGTATTCGTATTGCTGCCGACTTCGACAAGAATCTGGAGTTGGTACGCGAGGTCAGCAAAAAACTCGGCATCTACGTGCTGAATTCTGTCAATCCGTTTCGGCTGGAAGGGCAGAAGGCGATTATGTTCGAGACGATGCAGCAGTTGCGCTGGCAGGTGCCGGACTGGATTATCGTGCCAGGCGGCAATCTGGGCAACAGCGGCGCTTTCGGCAAAGGCTTGATGGAGCTTTATCAACTGGGATTGATCGACCGCCTGCCCTCAATTGCGATCATTCAGGCGGAGGGCGCAAACCCACTTTACCGCGCATTTGAGCGCGGATTCGACCGTCTCGAACCTGTCCATGCAGAAACGCTGGCGACCGCGATCAAGATCGGCAACCCGGTCAACTATGCTAAAGCGGTACGCGCAGTTCAGCGCACTGAAGGCATCGTAGAACAGGTCAGCGATCAGGAGATTATGGAGTCTAAGGCGATCATTGACGGCATCGGTATCGGCTGTGAACCAGCGTCGGCTGCGTCGCTGGCAGGGCTGAAGAAGCTGGTCGCGCAGGGCGTCATCAAGCCGCACGAAACGGTGGTCGGCGTGCTGACAGGCAGTGTGTTAAAGGACCCCGATGCAACGATTGATTATCACGCGGATCGGCTGGAACATGTGCGCGCCGTCTGCCCCAACGTCATCCGTGACGCCGAACCGACGGTCGAAGCGCTGGCGGCGGTGCTGGGAGCGTGAGTAGTTGGGAATGTCTATCTATTGCCAGCGTACATTTCCATGCGGACAAGGTCTATGACAGCGCCTATCTCTAGAAGGAGATCAAGTCCAATGATACCATCAAGTTCAAATCCGTAATCCATTTTGCCGACTTCGATCTCGCACGATTCGCTCACAAATGTGCCGATTTGAATGCGGTCTATGGTTTTCAAGAACACATACTCATCGCCGCCAACCCCGCGAATCCGATGCAGCGGATCATTTAGCTCAGGAGTAACGCCGATCTGGGATAATCTGTCAATCGCAAACAGGGTTCTTTCTGAGCCTGTATCCACAATCACTGCGTTAAGACTTAACCGTTGCCCTTGAAAAGATACGGAGACCTGACAATACAGCAGTCCATCCTTGAGTTGTAACGCCGCATTCATGTCGCAGGTCTCACGCCGATCCAGACCCGTTCAGCAATATCAATCTGTGAATGGCTGGTGTGATAGGGAAATAGATCTCGTTGCGGATAAAGACGGTGTAATTCATGATAGCGTTGCCAGGCTTCGAGTGAAGTCTCATAAACGCCCGCAACGGTCATGTCTTCTACAATATGCCGATTATTCTCGGAATGGGCATTTATCGCCTCCAAGAGCACCCACCGATTCGGGTGAAGTATTCGTACTTCGTTCCAGGTCATAAGGATCTCCGCAAAACAACTTTCACTATCAGTATAACCCTCATTTCTTGCTATCAATATCATCACAGGATAAACCTCTTGAGACAAATCGTACAGTGTGGCTAAGGAAGAAATGGTGTATGAAAAACAAGGATCTCGTAATCGCTCGTTTCCTTATTGCTATTCATAGCACAGTGTTTGCAATCGTCTTCACTCAATCAATTCTTCTCATCCTGTCGATTGGCATTATTGGATTCTATGCCAATCTTTCAGGTAGCCCTACGCGATCAGGGCTTGTCACGGATCCAGAAATGCCTTTGCTCTATGGTTTTGTTTGCTGGACGCCCGCATTTCTGATCCACGCGACCATTCACAGCTTTTACGAGGGTGCGTGGTGGAAGGAACGCATTCGGCAATCTACGAACGCCCAGCCCCTGCTCCATTCATGAATTCAAAGAGTACAAATTATGGTACAGTGGACTAATTCTATGCTTTAGTATTTGTAACTATCATGACCCACACACTCTCCCTCATGATCATGTCCGGCGTTGAAGATGGCAAGCTGCTCGAACTCGGTGCAGAGAGCGGCGACGGCGCATCCAATGCCGCCGGCTGGACGCTCACCATTGGGCGGCTCGACGCGCGCGACATCCGCCTGACCAAAGATACGTTCATCTCGCGCGAACACGCCCATCTTACTCTGCGCGACGGACAGTGGTGGCTGTGCGACAAACACAGCAAAAACGGCACGTTCATCGAA
>JANRJX010000166.1:0-60344 GCA_033763755.1 Chloroflexota bacterium | reverse complement strand
TCACCGACCCTATTGTTCCTGACCATCGTCAATACCATCGGCAGCCTGCAAGCCTTCACGCAGTTCCACGTCCTTATTCCCCAGAACGATCCGAACGTCTTCGTCTATGAAACCTTCCTCTCGTTCTGGTACGACAATCGCTATGGTTTCGCCTCTGCCGCGTCCATCGTCCTGTTTGTCATCCTGCTCGTGCTGACCATTATTCAGTATCGCGTCGTCAATCGCGGAGTCCATTACCAATGACCACTGCGCCAGCTTACTCCAAAATCTCATACCGCACAGTGATGTACGTGCTGCTGGTACTCATGTCGATTATCCTGTTGTTTCCACTGTTCTTCGCATTATCACTGGCATTGCAGGGCGACACCGCTGCACCCACGCTCATCCCGCGCGACCTGAACAACCTCGATTGGGGAGTCTTTCGCGCGGTCTTTGAACAGCGACCGGAAGTCTCGCGCTGGATACTGAACTCATTTGTCGTTGCGACAAGCGTGACGGTCGGCGTCCTGGTCACATCGTCGCTGATGGCATTCGCGCTCGCCTACCTCGAATTCCCCGGCAAGGCGGTGCTGCTTTTCGTCGCGCTTGGGACGTTGATGGTTCCGTTCGAGGCGACGCTTATCCCCAATTATCTGTTCATCTCCAGCCTGCAATGGAAAGACACCTATCAGGGCTTGATCGTCCCATTCCTCGCCAGTGCCTTCGGCGTCTTCCTGCTGCGCCAGTACTTCATGACGCTGCCCAAAGACCTGTACGAGGCAGCACTGGTCGATGGCTGTACCAAGCTCCGCTACCTGTGGTCTATCCTGGTGCCGTTGTCGCGTCCCGCGCTGGCGACGCTGGCGGTCTACACCTTCCTGGGAACATGGAATCAGTTCTACTGGCCCTTGCTGATCACCAACAGTACCGAATGGCGGACTACCCAGGTCGGCATCACCGTCTTCCGCAATTTTGAATACGCAGTCTTTAACACCCAGATGGCGGCGACAATCATCGTCATGCTGCCCACTCTGATTTTGCTTGTGCTCGGTCAGCGTCAGCTGGTAAGCGGTCTGACGTCTGGTGCGCTCAAGGGCTAAGCCCTGTCTGTTTACTGCATCTCGTGCCTGAACATCTGGAGGATTTGAATGAAGAAGGTTAGCGTTCTGCTTTCGTTCGCGCTGGTCTGCGTCCTGCTGACGGCGCTGGCGATTGTCCCGACGACGGCGTTTACCCAGGATAACCCCACCCCCACCCCGCTGCCCACCCTGACGCTGGTTCCCCCCGTTCCGCAGCCCGAAGGCTCGATCAAGATCACCTTCTGGTATGGTCTTGGCGGTCTGCTCGGCAACGTGGTTCAGGAAACCGTCAACCAGTACAACCTGAGCCAGACCACCTACTACGTGGAAGCCATCTTCCAGTCGAGCTATGACGACACCATCAACAAGATCAACGCCGGTCTCGCCAGCGGCGACCTGCCCGATGTCGTTCAAATCTTCGAAGCAGGCACGCAGCGCATGATTGACACGGGTCGTATCGTCCCGGTGCAGTCGCTGCTCGAACGCGACGGCATGCTTGGTCTGCTCGACGAACTCGAACCCGCCGTGCGCGCCAACTACACCGTCGGTGGCACACTCTATTCGATGCCCTTCAACTCATCGACCGCGATGCTCTACATCAACCGTGCTGCGTTCGTTGAAGCCGGTCTCGACCCCGACAAGACCATCTGGACCTACGAAGAAATCCTCGAAGCTGCCCGTCAACTCACCGTGACGGATGCCAACGGCGAAGTCAGCCGCTACGGTCTGGCGGTCTATCCCGAATCGTGGTTCTTCGAGCAAATTCACGCCGTCCACGATCAGCTGTTCGGCACGCCCGCCAACGGTCGTGGCGACACGCGCATGGACGCCTATGCTTTCAACGGCGAAGTCGGCGTCAACTACTTCAACTTCCTGAACAGCGCCATCACCGAAGGCACCGCGCTGTACTACGGTACGGGCGGCGGCGCAGCGGCTGGCTCGGACTTTGCGACGGGTCGCGTTGCCATGCACTTCTCCAGCATCGCCAGCCTGCGCACACTGATTGCATCGGCGGAACGCGCGGGTGCAGGGGTTGATGTCGGCGTCGTCATGATGCCGCGCCAGCCCGATGCGGCGGGTCGCACCATTGTCGGTGGCGCGTCGCTGTGGATGACCAACGTCGGTTCGCCGGAAGTGCAGGAAGGCGCATGGGACTTCCTGAAGTGGTCGGTCACGCCGGAAGTTCAGGCAGTGTGGGCAGCGAACACCGGTTACTATCCGGTCGTCACCACCGCTTATGACCAGCCCGCGATGCAGGAAGCGCTCGTTCAGTTCCCGCAGTTCCAGGTTGCCATCGACTCGATCCGCATGGCTCCTGTGAGCGATGCGAACTCGGCGCACGTCTCCGGCGTGTTCGTCTCGATGCGTACCGACGTCATTACGGCGATGGACGACTTCTTCACCGGTCGCGTCCCGACTGCGCAGGAAGCACTCGACAATGCTGTTGCGCTGGCGAACGAGAAGCTCGAAGAATACAACTCGACCGTTCCCTAGTCTTGTCATAACCTGTCAGCAGCGCGGCCTACCGCGCTGCTGACACATCCGTCAGACCGCTTACCAGCTGACGCTGACCGAGCACAACCCACACCATTCTCGAAAGGCGACCTATGACCACTCTGCGACTCATGTCTTTCAATATCAAATGTGCGCTGTTCGAGGATGGTGAAAACAACTGGGTGCATCGCGCGCCCATCAATGTCGCGACCATTCGCCAGCAAAATCCCGACCTGATCGGCTTTCAGGAAGTGCAGCCGGGCAACATCGTCGTCTACACCGAAAATCTGCCCGAATACACGTATGTGCTGGGCGTCGAAACCGCTCGCGAAAACGAAAGCGGCTATCACTACTACTGCGCTATCTACTGGAAGCGTGACCGATTCGACCTGATCGAGCAAGGCACATTCTATCTGAACGAGACGCCTGAACGTTATGCACTCGATTGGGGTGTGAAGCAGGGGCGCACGGTGAACTGGGTCAAGCTGCTGGATAAGCAGAGCGGGCAGCGACTGCTGCACGTCAACACACATCTGCCGCACGACAGCGAAGAGGGGCGCATCAACAGCGCAAAGCTCATCGTTGAGCGCCTGCCCGTCTTAAGTGCTTATGTCGATTATGCCGTCGCAACTGCCGACTTCAACAGCCGCGCCCACCCATTGACAGAAGCATGGTTGGCATTACTGCCACCAGACCAGCGCACACAGATCGAAAATTACAAGCAGTGGTTCTTCGATAGCACCGTCTATCAAACGTTTATGACGGCGGGTTTGCGTGATACATTCATTGAGGCGGGGTACACAGACTCGCCGGACAATGGAACTTTCCACGGGCTGCGTGGGCAGGACTTCCCCAAAGTCGGGCATCGCATTGACTGGATACTGATCAAGGATGGCATTGTTACGCCACAGGTGCGCTCGTTTGACATCATTCGCGATGCCGCGCCCCCTGTCTACACCAGTGATCACTATCCGATTATTGCGGTTCTGGAAACATAGGGATCTGGCACAGGTAGTGCAGCGGGGACCCCTCAGCGCAGACTCTCTAGTATCGTAAGCACATCGCCTTTCGCCACACCTTCGACGATCTCCGGCTGACCCAGCCCGCGCAGCAGGACGAAGCGCGCTGTGCCGCTTTGCCATTTCTTGTCCGTCCCCATCGCCGCCCATACCGCCTCTGGGTCAAGGTCTTCCAGGAACGCAGGAAGCCCGGCTTCGCCCACAACCTGCTCGACGCGGTCAACCACCTCTGCGCCGCACATCCCCAGTCGATGGGACAGCCGCGCAGCCGCCACCAGCCCAATGGCAACACCTTCGCCATGCGGGATGCGATAGCCGCTAACCTGCTCAAAAGCGTGACCGAAGGTATGTCCCAGATTGAGATGCGCGCGGATGCCCTTCTCAAACGGATCTTGCTGCACCAACTGCACCTTGACCTGCACTGCCCGCTGCACCAGTCGATCATCGAGCGCGCTCGGCACACTGGCTTGTGCCGCCAGTTCCAACAGGTCGGGATCGGCGATCAGCGCGTGTTTGATGATCTCCGCCATCCCACAGCGTCGTTCGCGCGCGGGCAGTGTGCGCAAGACTTCCGTATCGATGATGACCGCTTCCGGCTGCTTGAACGCACCAACCAGATTTTTGCCCTGTGGCAGATCAACACCGACTTTGCCACCCACGCTCGAGTCGACCATCGCCAGCAGACTCGTTGGAACTTGTATCAGCCGGACGCCGCGCATGTATGACGCCGCCGCGAAGCCTGCTGTGTCGCCCACTACCCCGCCGCCAAGCGCGATGACTGTACTGCTGCGATCCAGTCGTGCGGCAACCATCTGCGCATACAGGCTGCGCATTGTGTCAAGGTTCTTGAACTGTTCGCCGTCAGGCATGGTAATGAGCTTTGCGTCGGGCAGCGCCGCACATAACGCCTCGCCATACAGCGGCGCAAGCGTCGTGTTGGTAATGACGCCGACGCGCCGCTCAAGTCCGAGCACCGTCGCATGGCTGTCGAGAGCGCCTAACGCCCTACGTTCAATCAAAATGGGGTACGTGCCTTCGGGGGATTTCACGTCGATACGCGATGCCATAACGCGACCACCTCCTGTGCGACTTGTTCTGGCGTCTTGCCTGTCGTGTCCACCTGATAGGGTAACGCGGCATACGCATCACGGCGACTTTCGAGTAAGGCCCGCCAGTCGCCTTTAAGCAGTGGACGATCAGTATCGCCGCCGATGCGCTGCTCAATCGCGTCGGGCGTCGCGTTCAGACACACCAGCAGCCCGCGCAGCCCCATCGCCGCGCGGTTGTCTGCGTTTACCATCATGCCGCCACCTGTCGCCACGACGATTTTGCGCATCTCCGCCAGTTCCGCCGCCACGCGACTCTCAACCTGCCGGAAATACGCCTCGCCTTTTTCCGCGAAGATGTCCTTGATCGGCATGTCTTCCAGAACAACGATCAACTGGTCACTGTCGATAAAGCGCCAACCAAGCGTCTCCGCGATCAATTCACCGACGGTCGATTTGCCCGTCCCCATAAAGCCTGCCAACACAATGTTATGCGGCCTAGATGGGGTATCCAAAGCGCCACTCCACGTTATCCATCGGCAAATCTTGCAGCCGCGCCTTGCGCAGCGCGTCGAAGCGCGGGCGCATTTCGGCGATACTATCGCCCCCCAGCTTTTCCAGCAAGGCATCAGCAATGACCAGCGCCATCATTGCTTCCAGTATCGGCACGGCGCGCGGCGTCGCGCAGTGGTCGCTGCGTTCGTAAGTCGTTGGTTCTGGCTCGCCCGTCGCCAGGTTCACCGAGTTAAGCGCTTTCATGACCGTCGAAATTGGCTTCATCGCGACACGCGCCACAATCGGCTCTCCGGTCGTGATGCCACCTTCCAGCCCGCCTGCGCGATTGGTACGGCGGTACAACTCGCCCGCGTCGTTGACCATGATCTCGTCATGCACGGTCGAACCGCGCTTACCCGCGTTCTCAAACGCCGGACCAATCTCCGCGCCTTTCATGGCGTGAACGCTGACCATCGCCGCCACAATCCGCCCATCTAGCTTGCGATCATACTGGACATGCGAACCCAAGCCTGGCGGCACATTCAACGCGACGATCTCCATAACGCCACCCAGCGTATCTTTGGCAATCTTCGCCTGCCGGATTTCCTCGTGCATCTGTTCAGCAGCCTCTGGCAGCGGGCAGCGCACGTCACTCGCTTCCGCCAACAGGAAGCGCTCTGCATAGGGCAGGTCATCGGGTATCTGCGCGACTACGCCGCCGATCTGCACGACATAGCCACGGACCACGATATCGAACGCCTTGAGCAACTGCTTGCAAAGCGCGCCAGCCGCCACACGCATCGTCGTTTCGCGGGCGCTGGCGCGTTCCAGTGCAATCCGCAGTTCTCGATAGCCATACTTGATCGCGCCTGTCAGGTCAGCGTGACCGGGGCGCGGCGTTGTCATCGGTTTGATGTCCTTCTCACGCCAGTTCTTGTAGTCGCGGTTGACGACCGTCAGCGCAATCGGCGCGCCCGTCGTGCAGCCTGCCGCCACCCCCGACGTGATGCGTACCTCGTCACGCTCGATCTGCATTCGTCCGCCGCTGCCGTAACCTTCCTGACGGCGCGCGAGTTCGACGTTAATGTCTTCGGGGCTGATGGGCAAGCCAGCCGGCAAGCCGTCGATAATGGCGGTCAGCTCAGGACCATGGCTTTCGCCCGCACTCAGAAAACGGATCATGAAACTTTCAACCCCTCCAGTAACGCTTCCATCATCACTTCAAACGGCGGTTCCACACCCGTCCACAACTTGAACGCCGCCGCACCCTGTCGTACCAGCATCCCGGCTCCGCTGATGGCGCGCCCGCCCACCGCTTCGACCTGCATCATGAGCTTGGTTCGTGCTGGTCGGTAAATCGTATCGTACACCGTGACGCCATGCGGCAGCGGAACTGCCTCATCCCAGGGGGTCACATGTACATGCGGCTGCATCCCTGCTGACGTGCAGTTGACAATCAACGACGCGCCCCATTGTGCCGCGTCTGCCAGAGTCATCAACGTCATCGGCACCAGCAGCGTCCGGCTCAGTCCTTGCGCGCGCTCTACGCTGCGGTTGACAACGACTACCTGCGCACCCGCCTGCGCCAGCCCGTACACAACTGCTCGCGCCGCCCCGCCCGCGCCTAACACAATGACCTTTTCGCCCTTTACCTCGATGTCATGCGCCGCCAGATCGTCCATAAAGCCGACCACATCCGTGTTCGTGCCTTTGTTGCTGCGAAAATCAACCGTGTTGATCGCACCGACCATCTGTGCCAGCGGGTCTGCCACCACGTACTTGAGCATCTCCTCTTTATGCGGCACGGTGACGTTGATGCCAACCCACTCGTGATTGCGCAGTTCCTTGATGCTGTGTCCCAACACGTCCGGCGGGATCGCCAGCTTGTCATACTGCCAGTCGGTCATGCCGAGCGCGCGGAACGCTGCATTGTGCATTGCCGGACTCAAGCTATGTTCGATGGGCCAGCCAATTGCACCGACACGATTCACGTATACACTCCCTGTATCACGTCCGCGCCCAGCTTAGCCAGCGTATCTGCATACCCAGGGAATGAGTCGGCAGCGCACTTGGCGTCATCCACGGTCGTCTCGCCGTCCGCTGTCAAACCCGCTACCACCAGCGCCATCGAAATCCGATGGTCGTCATGTCCATAGACATGCCCCCCACGCAATTGCTGCGGACCTACTATGATGAAGCCGTCTTCTGTCTCGGTGATGTGCGCGCCCATCTTCGTCAGTTCGTTGGTCATCACCTTCAGGCGGTCCGTTTCTTTCACACGCAGTTCACCTGCATCGCGTACAAACGTCTTGCCTTCCGCCGCCAGCGCCGCCACCATGAAGATCGGAAATTCATCGATCATACGGACGACGACTTCCCCACCCACCTGCACACCCTTAAGCGCGCTGTGTCGAACCTGTATCGTCCCCACCGGGTCGCCAGCCTGCAACCCCGTCTCGGTAACCGTGATGTCCGCGCCCATCTCACGCAGCACATCCAGAATACCAGTACGTGTGTGGTTGATGCTGATATTGGTCAGCGTCACATCACTGCCCGGGACAAGCAGCGCGGCAACAATCACGAACGCAGCCGATGACAGATCGCCTGGCACGGTAAAATCCATCGGCTTGAGCGTTCTGCCAGGCGTTAGCGTGACGACCGCCCCATCCACATTGATACCCGCACCCATCGCCCGCAGCATTCGCTCGGTATGATCGCGCGCGGGACCCGGCTCTTCGAGAATAGTGTCGCCTTCTGCGAATAACCCCGCCAGCAGCAGCGCGCTCTTGACCTGTGCCGATGCCATCGGCAGATGATAATGAATACCGCGTAACTGAGCGGGCTTAATCGTCAGCGGTGCTTTCCCCTCATGCCCGTGAATGCTCGCGCCCATCATCGTCAGCGGGTTGATGATGCGTGTCATCGGGCGGCGGCGCAGCTGCTCGCTGCCATCGAGGATACTTGGAAACGGCTGCCCGCACATGATGCCCGCCAGCAGGCGTATACCTGTGCCTGCATTGACGAGGTTCAGCGGTATAGATGACTCCACTAGCGAGCCGCCCAGAATGGTTAGTTCGGTCTGGCTGTGGCGTTCGACTGGCACACCCAACGCACGAATCGCGCCGAGTGACGCTTCAGTGTCCCCCGCAGGCAGCCAGTCACGCACATGCGTTGTCCCCTGTGCCAGTACACCGAACATGACCGCGCGATGCGAAATCGACTTGTCGCCCGGCACGCGCGTTTCGCCGCTCAGTGCCGTACCCGGTTTGACCGCAAAATAATCGACTGCCATCGCTATCGTTTCCTCTCATATTTGCTGGACCAGTCAATACGCGCTTGACGCACGGGTCGCAGCAAGTCTGTAATCTCTTCGCCGTCTTCGTCAATCAGCGCCGCTTCCAGCAGCGCCAGTTGCGCTCGGAAGCGTGCCAGCAGCGCCGCAACCGCCTGCGTGTTCGTACTGAGGATGTCGCCCATCATGCTCAAATCGCTGGCGGCAAGACGGGAAGTATCACGAAAGCCGCCCGCTGCAAGCTGCCAGACAGCATCGTCCTTGTCACCCTCGCTCTTGACGGTCGCCACCAGTGCCGCGCTCAGAAGATAGGGCAGATGGCTGATAGCGGCAACCGTCCGGTCATGACGATGCGCGTCCATCTCGATTGCTTCCGCGCCAAGCGCGTCCACAAACGCCAGCGCCCGCAGACGAGCAGCCGGGGTGGTTCGCCGTGTCGGGCATAAGACGAACGGACGCTTCCTGTACAGCAGCGCGTCGCTGGCGTCGATGCCGCTGACTTCCTTGCCCGTCATCGGATGCCCACCAACCGCCTGTATCCCTATCGGCAGCACCCCCATCGCCATGCAGATGTCTTCTTTAGTACTGCCAATATCGATCAGGAAGGTATTCGAGCGTAAGTAGGCACCGATGCGCCCGCGCACAATCGACAGGATCACCCGCACCGGTGCGGCAAGCACGACAACATCGGCATCTTTAACGCCAGCGCGCAGGTCATCGGTTGCCTCATCGACAATTCCATGCGTAAGCGCATACTGCCGTGCGGGTTCGTTCAGTTCTACACCAATGATATGATCAGCATAGCCGCGCAGCGCCAGCGCCATCGAGCCGCCCATCAATCCTAACCCGACGACCGCCAGTTGGCGAGCATGAAATCCACTGCTCACATTCATCCCAGTGGCGCTCCCTCGTCTTCAAACACGATCTTATTATCCGGGTACAAATCCGGGCGCAAGCGCTGCGCCCCATGCATGTATACGTGCCGAATTTCGCTCAATGACTTCTCGGTATTCCAGTGGATTAACACGCGAATACACAGTGTAACCCCGTTCGGACAGTCAATTTCCTGCGCGCCCAGCAGCGCCACCTGCGTCCAGCCAAGCAGCCGCGCCGCCGCCGCAGGGAACGTTGCGTTCAAGTCAGGTGTTGTCGTGAACATGACACTGGCGACATGCTCCTGATCAATTTCGTTTGCGGCAATCAATGCCTGCATCAGTTCATACGCCGCATCGCGAATACTATCGGCGTCATTCGCGGCTGCGGTTGTTGCGCCGCGCACCCCACGCACCATCATCATCATGTCGTCTCCTGTTATGATGCGCAATAAAAAGGGCGCGGAGCAGTCGCTCTGCGCCCACCGTCATCACCTGCGCTCAAGCGCCTATTTTTTACCAAAGATTCGCTTCAATGTCACCTTGATGTTGTGTCTCACGATTGTACTGCTGTCCCACGCAGCCGTTCAAGCAGTGCCTCTACCGCTATATGCCCGCTGCCGCCCGCTCGCACCATCGCTGTTCCGACGATATAGCCATCGACCAGCTTCTCAACCATCTCGACATGCTGCCGCTGACTGATACCGAACCCCAGCACTAACGGCGTATCGCCCGACTGCGCCCGCACCCGCTCGATGAAATTGGACAGGTCAGCGGGCATTTCGCTGCGCTCGCCCGTCACCCCGGTCAGAGAGACAACGTAAATGAAGCCACTTGCCTCCTGTGCCACCAGCGCAATCCGTTCGCTGCTGCTGGTCGGCGCAAGCAGGAACACCAGCGCCAGCCCCTCTGTCCGGCACGCCTCCGCAAAGCGCGCGCCCTCTTCCGGGGGCAAATCCGGCACGATGATGCCATCCGCACCTGCCGCCTTTGCATCACGTACAAACGCCTCAATGCCGTAACGCATGAACGGGTTCATGTAGCCCATCATCATCATCGGCTGCTGCACGCCGCGTGCCCGCAGATCGCGTACCGCCTCCAGGCATTTTGCGACAGTCGTGCCATTTTCGAGCGCCTTCTGCGTCGCCACCTGTATCACCGGACCATCCGCCAGCGGATCGCTGAACGGTATGCCGATCTCGAAGCCATCTACCCCCGCCTGCGCCAGCGTCTCGATGACTGCCAACGACTCGTCGTAAGTCGGATAGCCAATTGGGAAGTAAGGCATGAACGCCGACCGCCCCTCCGCCTTCGCCCGCTCAAACATTGCAGTAAGCGCTGGCAGCCCGTGTTGTATCTCTGTCATTTTGTCCCTCCATCCGCCGCCAGCAGCGCGCGGATGATATGCTGCATTACGAACACCCGCTGCGACCAATGCTGCGGGGACTTATCGTACTCCTCTGCCGCGCGCCGCTGCGTTTCACTATCGGCAGCGGCAGGCAGATATTGATCCACCGTCTCCCAGTCCATTCCCTCAACCTGTGTGTAATCCAGCGGATACCCCGCCCGATGCAGCAGATACAGCCATTCGCCATCTACCCCGAGCGACGACTCGACACGACTGTCCGTAAGAATGCGCGCCGCAGCACTGCGGCTTAACCCGCGCGCCGCCACACAAATATCAAAAGGCAACCCCGTCACATGCGCGAAGACCTCATTGATTACCTGCTCTGTCTCGCGCAGGCAGCGCGGGTGCGTGGCAAACGCGCGTTCGGTGCGCCCGATAACCAGGCACTCGCAGTTATCCAGCCGTTTAAGTGTCATCGCCAGTTCGTCAGGATGCAGTTCCACCCAACGCAGCGCGCGGTCAAAGTCTGAATAAAGCAGGTGCGTTGCATCCGTTTCCAGTCCCAGCCGCAGCGCGGTATGGCGCCCCATACGCCATTCGCCGTCGGTGCTGGCGCGCACATTCGGCATCTGGCGAACCATCCCTGCGATGTCCTCAGCATCTGGCGGCATCGCCAGCACGATCGTACTGAACAGCCGTGTCAACAGCGGATGCAACCGTTGAAAGCGCGACAGCTCACCGCGCGGCTGCCATGTTGAAACCAGCGCCACGCTCACGGCAAAGTCTCCATAACCTTGTCAGCAAAGAACTTGCGCAGAATGGGCGACTGCGCATATGCCAGTTCGTGCTCTTCTGATTCCTCCGCTGTGAACAGCTTCATCGCCTGACCTTCCAACAGCACCAAACTATCGAGTGAACGTGTCAGCCGCCCGACATACATGAAGTTGCGCGTGACGACCTCGCCCGGAATGGTACGCACCGGACATTCATAGTCGTACCAGAACGTCAACGTCTGTTCGAGAGTGAGTTCTTCCATAAGCTCGCGCTGAATCGCCTCGTCTGCTGTTTCGCCCGCTTCCAGCGCCCCGCCGAAAAACGTCCAACAGCCAGGGTAAGGTATCGTCGGCTTGTCGTCACGCTGTTGCAGCAGCACCCGCCCGTCGTCGCTGTACAGGATGACGCCACACACGTCGCGCCGCCTGATGAACTGGACTTCGTTCACGATTACCCCTTCGCATCCAGTGCCTTGATGACGGTATCCAGGTCTTTGTCGCCACGCCCCGACAGGTTGACAAGCAGAATCGAGTCTTTCGGCATTGTCGGCGCGCGTTTGATCGCTTCCGCGACCGCGTGCGCGCTTTCCAGCGCCGGGATGATCCCCTCAAGCTTGCTCAGCGTTTGCAGCGCGTCGAGCGCTTCGTCATCGGTTGCGCTGGTGTAGTAAGCGCGTTCGCTCTGGCGCAGGAAGGCATGTTCAGGACCCACCGACGGATAATCCAGCCCCGCCGAAATGCTGTGCGTATTCATGATCTGCCCGCCGTCGTCCTGCATGACGAACGACAGCGTGCCGTGCAGCACGCCCGGTCGCCCAATGTTCGGATCGGCAAAGCGCGACGCATGTTCACCGCTGGTGATGCCGTGTCCGCCCGCCTCAACACCAATTAACTCAATGCCCTCGTCGTCGCGGAAGGCGTGGAACAAGCCGATCGCGTTGCTGCCGCCGCCGACACACGCCACACACACATCCGGCAGCCGCCCCGCCTGCTCCATAATCTGCCGACGCGCTTCCACCCCGATCACACTTTGGAAATCGCGCACCATCATCGGATAGGGGTGCGGACCAAGCGCCGAGCCGAGCGAGTAGAACGTCGTGCGCACGTTCGTCACCCAGTCGCGGATCGCCTCGTTGATGGCGTCCTTGAGCGTGCGCGTGCCGCTGTCCACCGGAATCACTTCAGCGCCGAGCAGTTTCATACGAAACACGTTCGGCTGCTGGCGTGCAATATCAACACTGCCCATGTAAACATGACAATCGAGACCCAGCAGCGCCGCCGCCGTCGCGCTCGCAACACCGTGCTGCCCCGCGCCCGTCTCGGCAACGATGCGATGCTTGCCCATGCGCTGTGCAAGCAATGCCTGCCCAAGTGCGTTGTTGATCTTGTGCGCGCCCGTGTGTGCCAGGTCTTCACGCTTTAGATAAATGCGCGCGCCGCCCAAGTGATCGGACAGCCGCCCTGCGTAGGTTAGCGGCGTCGGGCGTCCGGTATATGTCGACTGGATATGCGCCAACCGTGCCTGAAACTCCGCATCGCCCATTGCTTCGTAGTAGGCTTTCGTCAGTTCGTCCAGCGCGGGCATCAGCGTTTCCGGCACAAAGCGCCCGCCGAAATCGCCGTAATAGCCGCGCGCATCCGGCACACTGGTTGAATTCGTCTCGATGTACATTGTTTGTTCTGCTACCGCCATTTTCCCGCCCTCAAGAACGTCCTATCTCATCGCTGAATGTACGGGGGACCTGGAGGATCGCCCCTCCCTTATCGTCGTCACGACAGCCCTTTCGCCGCCTGAATGAACGCACGCAGCTTGCCCAGGTCTTTCTTACCCGGCTGCCCGTCAGCCTCCACCCCGCTGGCAACATCCACCGCCCAGGGTTGAATCGCCGCAACACGATCCCCGACGTTCTCTGGAGTCAAGCCTCCTGCCAGCATCAGGCGCGGCGTGCGTTCCATAACCGCCCGCGCGACCTCAATGCTCGCTTGCTGCCCCGTCCCACCGTACAGATCGGGATGGTAGGCATCGAGCAGCAGCGACGGAAAGCGCACATCTGAAGGACTGTGCGGGGCAAAGTAAGCAGCATCATCCACTGCCTCTTGCAAGTTGCGCGGGCGAATCGCTTTGTAGCCCACGCCGTGCATCTCGCGCAGCAAGTCCGCTGATTCATCACCGCTGAGCTGCGCGACATGCAAGCCCACCTGCTCCATCGTGATCGAAATACGCCCAACGATCTCGTTCACAAACAAGCCGACCAGCAGCGGACGCGCTGCGCCCAGTTCGACACGCAGCCGCGCCGCCATCGCCACTGCACTCTCGACTTCGATGAAGCGCGGACTGTTGCGGTATAAGTTCAAGCCGAGCATATCCGCGCCTGCCTGCGCCGCCGCCAGTGCATCCTCAATCGTCGTGATACCGCAAATCTTGACCTTGACCATCACGCCTCCCTGCGCGGCTGGCTGCTGAACAGGCGCACCTGCACGCCAATATCCGCCGCCTTTACCAGTCCCTCGCCCACCAGAACCGCGTGCGCTCCCAGTTCGCCCATCTGCTGTACATGATCTGCGTTACGAATGGCACTTTCGGTGATCAGCGTCACCGTTGGCGGGACAAGATGGGCAATCCGCGCCGTCGTGTTCAGGTCTTCCTGAAACGTCTTCAAATCGCGGTTGTTAATGCCTATCTGCGTACAGCCGACCCGTAACGCGCGCTCCAATTCAGTTTCATCGTGCACCTCGACCAGCGCCGCCATCCCTAACGAAACGATTGCGCTGTGCAAATCGGCAAGCCGTACATCTTCCAGCGCTGCGGCAATCAACAGCACTGCATCTGCGCCCGCCGCCCGCGCTTCGACAACCTGATACTCGTCAATGGTGAAGTCCTTGCGCAGCACCGGGATAGTGACCGCTGCCCGTATCGCCCGCAGATAGTCGAGATGTCCCATGAAGAACTGCTCGTCCGTCAGCACCGACAGCGCAGCCGCACCATTCTCGGCATAGGTGTGCGCCAGCCCAACCGGGTCGAAGTTCTCGATCAGCACGCCCTTGCTCGGCGATGCCTTCTTAACTTCGGCAATCAACGCGACGTTCGGGCGATGCAGCGCAGCCGCAAAATCCCGCGCCGGCGTTGCGGCTGCCGCAGCCTGTTGCAGTTCGGTCAACGGCCGTTCACGCTTGAGCGCTGCAACTTCCTCAACCTTATGAGCGAGTATCGTGTCGAGTATCGTCTCTGTCTTCACAAACATCATCAACGTCCCACTCTGCACTTTGGAATTTTGTTCAAGAGGGTAGAGAAAGAGAGACCAAAGGAAGCAAAACCCTCTATCCTCTTCCCCTCCACCCTCTTGAATAAGCGCTTTATTGTGCCACCACAAGCTTCTGACTATACGCGACCAACTCGTCCAGCTTGCGCAGTGCCGCCCCGCTGTCGATCACCTCGCCTGCCAGCGGGATCGCCGTGCGCAAACTGTGCGCCTTGCCGCCCGCTACCAGCGCAGCCCCCGCGTTCAGCACCACGACATCGCGCTTGGCATCACGAATACTGCCATCGAGAACGCCGCGCAGGATAGCGGCGTTGTCTGCGGCTTCTCCGCCGAGCAGTTCAGAGATGTTCGCGCCGCGAAAGCCGTATTCTGCCGGATCAAGATCGAACGAATGAATGTTCTGATCGTGATAATGGCTGACACGGTTCGGGCCGGTCGTTGTTAGTTCGTCCAGCCCGCCGTAACCGCTGACGACCATTGCTGATACCGCGCCGAGCTGCCCCAGTACATGTGCCAGCATATCGGTCATGTCCGCCGCAAAAACGCCCATCAACTGCCGCCTAGCACCTGCCGGATTGGTCAGCGGACCGAGGATATTGAAAATCGTCCGCACTGCCATTTCGCGGCGCACACCAATCGCGTGCTTCATCGCCGGGTGCAGCTTCGCGGCGAACAGGAAGCCAATGCCGACATCATCTACACACTGCCCGACCTGCTCCGGCGTCAGGTCAAGGTTAACTCCCAACGCACCTAGCACATCCGCACTGCCACACTTGCTGCTGCTGGCGCGGTTGCCGTGCTTGGCAACCCGCAGACCTGCCCCCGCCGCCACAAACGCCACCGTCGTGCTGATATTGAACGTACCGCTTTTGTCGCCGCCCGTCCCACAGGTGTCGAGCAGGTCTGCGCTGTCGCCGTTGGTCGGCACATGGTGCGCGTTAGCGCGCATTGCCTTCGCGCTGCCCGTGATTTCGTCGCGCGTTTCGCCCTTCATGCGCAGTGCCATGAGGTAAGCAGCGATCTGCGCATTCGTCGCACCGCCGCTCATGATCTGATTCATGACCGCTTCTGCTTCCGCAACCTGTAAATGACCGAAGCGGCTCAGCAAATCAATTGCCCGTTGAATATCCATCGCCGCCCCCTTTACAAGCCGGAAAGCTGGCGTGCTTTCGCCAGTGTCTTATCCGCGACCGCCGCCGCCCGTTCCGCACCGCGCGCCAGCAAGCCATCGAGATAGCCCGGCTCGCTGGTGATCTGGTTATACTTTTCCTGAATCGGGCGTAGCGTTTCAACAACCGCCTCCAGCACACCCTTCTTAAGTGTGCCGTAGCCCTTGCCATGAAACTCGTCCTCGATTTCAGGGCGCGGCTTCTTCGTCAGCACTTCGTAAAGTTCGAGCAAATTGCGCACGCCCGGCGATGCCATCTCGAAGCGCGCCTCGTTGCCGCTGTCCGTCACTGCTGACATGATCGTCTTCTTGATGACGTTGGGCGGGTCCAGCAGATTGACAGCGTGACCTGGACGCGCCTCCGCCAGACTCTTGCTCATCTTCGCCGTCGGGTCGTCGAAGCCCATCACACGCGCGCCTGTCGTGCGGTACAACCCTTCCGGCAGCCGGAAACAGTTGCCGAACAGGTGGTTGAAGCGCGCGGCAATATCGCGCGTCAGTTCGACGTGCTGACGCTGATCTTCACCCACAGGTACATAATCCGCCTGGTAGAGCAAGATGTCAGCAGCTTGCAATGCCGGATAGGTGAACAAGCCTGTGCCGACGCTTTCCGCCTGCTCCGCTTTGACCTTGAATTGCGTCATCCGTTCCAGCCAGCCCATCGGCGTACAGCAGCTCAGGATCCACGCCAGATAGGGATGCGCCGACACTGCCGATTGCAGGAAGATGACGTTGGTCTCAGGATCAATGCCCGATGCCACATACAGCGCTGCCACCTGGCGCGCGTTGGCACGCAGCGCTTTTGCTTTCACGTTCTCAGGGATTGTCAGCGCGTGCATATCCGCGATCATGAAGTAGTTCTGATACTCCGTCTGCTGCTGCGCCCACAGACTTAACGCCCCAATATAATTGCCGATGTGCAGAATGCCCGTCGGCTGCACACCGGACAGTACAACTTTCCTGCGCACAGGTTTCTCTGCTGCTGCCTGCGCCGTCTGCTGTTCGATCATTTAAGCAATCTCCACCGCGTTCACATGGATAAAGTTGCGCAAAATCTGTATACCGTTCGGCGTCAGGATGCTTTCCGGGTGGAACTGGACTCCGTAGACGGGATAGTCCTTGTGCCGTAACCCCATGATCTCGCCCTCGGCTGTCTGCGCCGTCACCTGCAAACAGTCCGGCAGGGTTTCCGGCTCGACAATCAGGCTGTGATAGCGCGTCGCCTCAAACGGCGTCGGTAGCCCGGCAAACATCGGGTCGCCATCATGGTGGATCAAACTGACTTTGCCGTGCATCTGGCGTTCAGCGCGCTTGACGACACCACCATACACCTGCCCAATGCACTGATGTCCCAGGCACACGCCCAGGACAGGCGTCGTCGCGCCCAGTTCGCGCAGCACATCCAGTGATACGCCGCTGTCGTCCGGGTCGCCGGGACCGGGCGAGATGACGATGTGTGATGGCTGCATGTCACGAATGGCGGACAACGTGATCTGATCATTCCGTACCACGCACAATTCGCAGCCGAGTTCACCAAAGTACTGGACGAGGTTGTAGGTGAAACTATCGTAGTTATCGATCACCAGGATCATGACTTATCCTCCGGCTCCACGACCGACTGCGTTTCCATCCCTTCCAGATGCGACACATCATCCAGCGCTATCAGCCGCCATGCGCCACCCTCTCCGTCGCGGGCTATCGTCGTGACCGACGTGTTCGTCAGGTCGTCCATCTGTGCCTCAACATCTGCGATCAGCGCTCGCAGCGCCATCTTGATCGCCGTCGTATGTGAAATCACAAGCACGGTCTCGGACGCACTGTTCTTGAGGATGTCATCGATGGCAGTCGTCATGCGTGCCTGAACATCCGCGCGCGAGTCGCCGCCAGGGATGCGGTAGGTATCGCCCACCGATTGCAATTCAGCATACTCATCCGCGTACCACGCCTTGATCTCCGCCACCGTCAAGCCCTGCCAGTGACCGACCGAACGTTCGCGCAAGCGGTCGTCAATAATCGGCTGGCTGCCGAGGCGCTCGGCGATGATCTGTGCCGTCTCTGCTGCACGCTTGGTCGTGCTGGCGTACATCGCCACATCCCCCAGCACGCGAATGAACGTTGCCAGCTTGTCCGCTTGCTTCTTGCCCAGCGCGTTCAGCGGCGCGGCAACGATGCCCTGCTGCTTGCCCGCACGATTCCAGTCCGTTTCACCCGGTCGAATGAAAAGAATGCGCTTCACTGTCATTGTCATTTAACCCAATCCCTCTTCTGCCCGTTGAATTGCCAGCGCGACCGCCCGCGCCTTGTTGATCGTTTCCTGATACTCCGTCGCAGGCACGCTATCCGCCACAATGCCTGCACCCGCCTGGATCGACAATTTGTCACCCTGCACCAGCGCTGAACGAATGGTAATGCAGGTGTCCATTGAGCCATCAAAACTGATATAGCCGACTGCCCCACCGTACATGCCCCGCCGCGTGCCTTCCAGTTCTTCGATAATCTCCATTGCCCGCACTTTCGGGGCGCCGCTCAATGTTCCAGCCGGAAAGGTTGCCCGCAGCAGGTCGAACGCATCCATATCTGCGCGCAGCCTGCCTTCGACCTGGCTGACAATGTGCATCACCGCCGAATAGCGTTCGACGTACATCATGCGCGTGACCTTGACCGTGCCATATTCACACACACGACCTAGATCGTTACGTCCCAGGTCCACAAGCATGACGTGTTCCGCACGTTCCTTGGGGTCAGCGAGCAGTTCGGCTTCCAACGCGTCATCTTCCGCTGCGCTCGCCCCGCGCGGGCGAGAACCTGCAATCGGTCGATTGGTGGCGATGCCGTCTTCCAGCCGCACCATCATCTCCGGCGATGCACCAAGCAGCGTAAAATCATCGGCAAAGCGAAGCATGAACATGAACGGCGACGGATTGATCGCCCGCAGCGCACGGTAAATAGTGAGAGGCGACGCACTGGTATGACGGCTGAAGCGCTGCGAAATGACAACTTGGAAGGCGTCACCCGCCGCGATGTATTCTTTCGCCTTGCGCACATTATCTTCATATTCTTCGCGCGTGTGCGTCGATTGCATTGCTTCACCCATCGGCGCTCCAGTGCGCGGCAGCAGCGGCAGCGGTTGGCGCAGCGCGTCGAGGATTTCACTGATGCGGTCAAGTGCGTCGTCATAGGCAGCGTCAGGATCGCCGGTGTTGTGCGCGTTGGCAAGCACCGTCAATTGATGCTTGGCACGGTCAAAGATCACCAGCGTATCGACCAGCATAAACGCAGCATCCGGCACATCCAGCTGGCTTTTCGCCGTCGCGGGCAGGCGTTCAAACTGGCGCACTGCGTCGTATGCCAGGCAGCCGACTACGCCACCGATGAAACGCGGCAAGCCTTCGAGATGTACGGGCTGCACACGTCCAAACTCATGACGCACTGCTGCCAGCGCGTCTTCACCAGGCGCCAGTGGACGCGTGTCGACGCTGTTTTTGTAACGCCGCGTGACGATACCATCCTTGACGCTGATCACGCCCTTCGGATTGACACCGAGAAACGAGTAGCGCCCGACCTGTTCGCCGCCTTCTACACTTTCCAAGAGGAATGAATAACTTCCTGTTTGCGCCAGCTTCAGATAAACGCTCATCGGCGTTTCCAGATCTGCAAGCAGCGTGCGGTAGACAGGCACAAGATCGCCCTGCTCGAACAGGCGGCGCACCTCTGCCCGTGACGGTTTCGCTCGAAGCGCCTCACTCGGCGCGGTCGCTGCAAACACCATGAGTTAGCTCCACAAATACAAAACCCCCCTCGCCAGTCAAGGACGAGAGGGGTTCCCGTGGTGCCACCTTGTTACCTGTACGCAATTCGTACAGGCACTCTTTCGGATACGGGCTACGTGTGCCGATACCCTTTGCCATGATCACGGTGGCATCTCCGTCGTGGACTACTAGCATTCTGCGCTTACATTAAGCGCTCGCGTTTGCCCACGCAACTCCCTGAGCCATTCGGCATCTGCGCTGGTATCGCCTTCTCAGCCCCGGCGACTCTCTGGAACCCCGCTTTGGTGCGTACTCGTTCAGTTCAACGTTTTTAGAATATTCACTTGGCTCTCAGAATAGCGACGATTACCACCCCTGTCAAGCATTTGCATCACAAACGTTCATGGTTGTTTAAGGCAGGAAGTATCCTGCCCGAACACCATTAGCCCTACGCCTACTCACCAACCGTAAATGTCGCGCTCGCCAGCACCACATACCAGTCATCGCGCATCAGCCGCACCTCATATTCACCCGCTGGCAGGCCATGATCCTCAAACGTCAGGCTGCCAGAAGAACGCTGCTCGGTGTACAGGAACGCCTGATAGTTATACAGATCGCTCTCCCCTGCTGAATAAATTCCCACCCAGTCGTAGCGATTATCAGGCGCGTTTTCCCACTCGACCTCGATGGCTTCATCTGCCGTGAACATTGGCTGCGTCGTGCGGATCGTCGGCACAGCATCCGGCGCAAGTACCCAGAACTGGCTGCGAGAGAGTTCTTCGCCAGCCCCGTCCACAAGCACAGCAGCATATTCACCCGCCGTAAGGGTCGCCGAGCCAAACGTTACTGCGCCGAAGAAGTCAGCCTCCATGGGCGGCAGCGACATCAGCGAATCTTCAGCTACCGTGCCGCCCGCCGAAACGATGACGATACGATCCGTCGCCTCGCCATTTGGCGCATGATAGCGCACAACGATATCGTCGCCCATGGTCATCACACGGTCAACAACAGCAACAAACAACGGCGGTTCGGCAGGCGTCACGCGCACAGTGGATACCACACCGCGATGATCCGACGGATACGGATCGACCGCAATATCGACATCCTGCCCACCCACTTCACCGACGATCTGGCTATCCAGCACTTCGACATTGCCAGCCGCAAAAACATAGTCAATGCGGTCAACCACTTCGTTTTCGCGCAGACGCGGCACGGGATATCCAGGCGTCCACGTCATGCCGATGTGCTGTGTCGGGTCGGGATGGGCAGCGCGATACGTATCGACGAAGCCAACCTCTTCTAAAGCCAGCGTCACCGGATACGTTACAGGATAGAGAATATGGTCAACCACACCCACCATCGCCTCAGTCCAATCGAGATGTGACGGCGTGTTGAAGTCACCCGTAAACAGCACCGGATAACCTGCCTCGACTACACCAGGCAGCACGTCAAGAAATGGCTGCAACGCGGGCATCCGCGTCTCTGCTTCGTTTGCCAGCACTGATTCCAGCGGCTCCCCGTCACGTACCAGGTACGGACCATACGGGTCGGATGGCAGATGCACATTGGAAAGTGCGATCACCTGTCCAGGGCGAAGTTGTGCATAGATGTAGATACCATTGCCTTCAGGCGGGTCAATCAGCGGGAAGCGCGAGACGATGTGCATCCGTTCGCTGACATGCAAACCAAGCGCTTCTGCGATGCGGCGCGTGTTGCCGCCCGGCTCTTGCAGCCCCACAATGTCAGCATTCGCCAGTTGAATCGCTTCAATCACCTTGCCAAAATCGACCAGTTCGCCGCCGACCCAGATATTGAATGTCATCATGCGCACTTCAACCGCGTTCATATCATCTTGTGCTTGCGTTGTTGTAAAGACATAACCTGTCATCAATACTGCCGCCACGAACGTAACCGCCACTGCCTGCATCATTCTTCTCATGGTCGCCTCCCCACCTTAGTGTGAAATCTACGATGCAGAATGTATTGCGGACATGTAAAGCTTTGACCAAACGCACGTTAAGGCAGGCGCTCTGTGCCGGATACGTCTCTTCCCGATTATCCTATTTCAGGTATAATATTTCATGACCATTTGTTCTGTTTACGAGTAACGCTTTCTATGATGACCAACCGCGAAATCGCCAATGTCTTTGATATGGTCGCCGATATGCTCGAAATCAAAGGCGAGATCATTCACCGCGTACTGTCGTACCGCCGCACTGCCGAGACGGTCGCCGAATACCCACGCGAGATGAAAGCGGTGGCGGCGGAAGGCAAACTGGAAGACATCCCCGGCGTCGGCAAGGTACTGGCGGAAAAAATCCAGGAGATGCTCGACACAGGCAAGCTGGAATTCCACGAACGCCTGCGCGCGGAAATTCCCGAGGGCGTCGTGCAAATGCTGCGCGTCAACGGTGTAGGACCCAAGAAGGCAAAGATGTTCTGGGAAAGCGCAGGCATCACATCGCTCGATGCGCTCGAAGAAGCCGCGAAAGCGGGCAAGCTGCGCAATCTCCCGGGGATGGGTGCCAAGAGCGAGACGAAGATCATCGAAGGCATCGATTCCTATCGTCGCCGCGCCACTGACACACGCACCCCGCTCGGCATGGCGCTGCCGCTGGCAGAGATGATCCTGGCGCGACTGCTCGCCCTGCCGGGCGCTTTGCGCGGCACGGTCGCGGGCAGTGCCCGGCGCGGACGCCCCACAGTGGGCGATCTCGATCTGCTCGTCGCCAGCGAAAACGCGCAGCCGCTCATGGATGCGTTTGTCACCATGCCGGAAGTCTCACGCGTGCTGGGGCATGGCGAAAGCAAAAGCTCGGTCGAACTGGCGAACGGGCTTCAGGTTGACCTGCGCGTGCTTGCGCCAGAACGCTGGGGGACAGCACTGCAATATTTCAGCGGCAGTCAGGCACACAACATCAAGCTGCGCACGCTGGCGTTGGCAAAGGGGCTAAGCCTGAACGAACACGCGCTAAATCGGCTTGCCGATAACAGCGAAATTCTCTGCGCTACCGAGGAGCAGGTTTACGAAACCATCGGCTTGCCCTGGATACCACCCGAACTACGCGAAGACTGGGGTGAAATCGAAGCGGCGCAATCCGGCAGGCTGCCGTCATTAATCAGCATTGAAGACATACACGCAGACCTGCACATGCACACCACCTGGAGTGACGGCACGCGCAGCATCCGTGAAATGGCGGAGGCGGCGCAGCGGCGCGGGCGCAAATTCATCGTCATCACCGATCACTCGCGCAGCGCGACCGTCGCCAACGGGCTGTCGGTTGAGCGTCTGCTGGCGCAGCAGGAGGAAGTCCGCAACGTGGATGCTGAGATGCGGGCACAATCCGGATTCCGCGTCTTTCACGGCTCGGAAGTCGAGATCAAGGCGGATGGCACGCTCGACTATCCTGATGACATTCTGGCGCAGTTGGATTTCGTCGTCGCGTCCCTGCATGTCAGTCTGCGCCAGCCGCGTGAGCAGGTCACGCAGCGCGCGCTCAATGCGGTCAGCAATCCACATGTCGATTTGATGGGGCATCCGCGCGGGCAGTTGATCCCGGATCGCGAGGGCGCAGACCTGGATATGGAATTACTGTTCACAACGGCTGCCAAACACGGCACGGCGCTGGAGATCAACAGCAATCCCGAACGGCTCGATCTGGAAGCACAGTATGCCAAACGCGCGGTCGAGCTTGGGGTCAAGCTCTGCATCGATACTGATGCGCACAGTGAGGAAGATATGGACCTGCTCCGTTTTGGTGTGCTAACGGCGCGGCGCGGCTGGGTCGAAGCGCGTTCGGTCGTGAATACCTGGTCACTCGATGAGTTCCTGGCGTGGGTCACGCCGCGAGGCAAGTAAGCAATGCCGCAGCACAATATCCCTGAACCCGATCCACGCGCGCACGATGACACGCAGCCGGGCAAACCAATAGGCATCCCCGCACCAATTCCGCGCGAGCGTCCGACGCTGCCCGCCCGCCCCGATAAAGGCAAGAACAAGCGCAACACCTATCAACCGCTTGCCCCTGTCGCGACTGCCCCGTCACCGCGCAGTGTGGAGATATCCAAACGCAAGAATGAGGAACGTCCATCGACATCCGACAAGCGGCGCAACAGCCCACTCTACTTCCCGGCATGGTCGCTGGCAGTCATGATCCTGCTGGTAGTCGGTGCGGCGGTTGCCATCGGCTTGCTGGTGCTGGCGCTAGGTGGGCAGTACGAACCGAGCGGCGAACCGGTTGTCGTCATCATCACCGCGCTGCCCTCGCCCACGCCGCCCATTCCACAGTTCGAGCCGACATTGCCTTTCGCCACGCTGCCCGGCATCAGCGGTGCCGTACCGCAGTTTCCGCTGGAAGGACCGACGCTCGCGCCCGTTGTGCTGACCGCCACGCCGATCCCGATTGCGATTGGTGCGCGCGTCCGTCCTGGCGGTGAAGGCGTCAACCTGCGCCCATCACCCGGCACGCAGCAGCAGGCAATCGCCGTCGTCACGTTTGAGGACGAGTTCACAGTAGTTGAAGGCCCCACCGAAAGCGAAGGATTGACATGGTGGCGCGTACAGGATATGCGCGACTCATCTCGCATCGGCTGGATCGCAGCGACTTTGCTGGTCGCAGTTGCCCCGCCCGGATAGGACATTCACGATGAAATCCATGCCCGCCGAACGCGCCGCCCAACTGCGTGAACTGCTGCACGATTACAGCTATCAGTATTATGTCCTCAGTCAGCCGAGCATCAGTGATGCCGAGTATGATTCGCTGTACCGCGAATTGGTCGCGCTGGAAAACACCTATCCCGAACTGATCTCGCCCGACTCCCCGACGCAGCGCGCAGGCAGCGATTTGTCCGAGGACTTCCCCAAAGTCCGCCACCCTGCGCCCATCCTTAGCCTGTCCAATGCTTACAGTGCCGACGACTTGATTGAGTGGGAAACGCGCAACCTGCGCCTGCTGCCCGCCGACACGTCGTTGAGCTACACGCTGGAGCCAAAGCTTGATGGGCTGACGATTGTCATCACCTACGAGAACGGCGTGCTAAAGCAGGCGGCAACACGCGGCAATGGCGAAATCGGCGATGACGTGACGCCTAACGTCCGCACCATTCGCAGCATCCCGCTGCGCATCCCGGCTGACAAGCGCAAGGGCATCGCGCCACAGCGATTGGTCGTGCGCGGCGAGGTGTTGTACCTCAAGCATGATTTTGAGGCGCTCAACCAGCGCCAGCGTGAGCAGGGACTGCCTGCCTTCATCAACGCCCGTAACGCTGCGTCGGGCGCTCTCAAGCAGAAGGACTCGCGGGTTACCCGCGCCCGCCAGCTTACAGCATACGTGTATGGGATTGTCGAGAGTGTGGGATTATCGCTGGATAAGCAGTGGGATATGTTGGTTTTCCTACGGGATATGGGCTTCAATATCGCGCCGGATGCCGCAATTTATCCCACATTATCCGACATTATCCAGCAGATTCCCACATGGGAATCCCGCAGAAACCAACTGGACTACGAAATCGATGGCGTCGTCATCAAGGTCAACGATCTGCGCATCGCTGCGGAATTGGGCATCGTCGGCAAAGACCCGCGCGGCGCAACCGCCTACAAGTTCGCGGCGCAGTCCGCGACAACGAAAGTTACTGGCGTCAGCTTCACGATCGGGCGGACGGGGCGCGTCACGCCGAATGCCGCGCTCGAACCCGTCTTCATCGGCGGTGTCACGGTCAGCAATGCCACGCTCCACAATTTCGACTTTGTGCGCAATAACGACATTCGCGTTGGCGATACCGTCGTTGTCCAGCGCTCTGGCGATGTCATTCCCTATGTTTCAGCGCCAATCATCGAACTGCGCACAGGTGCCGAGCAGCCGATTACGCCGCCCGAACGCTGCCCGTACTGCGATACGCCCATTGTGCAGCCGGAAGGCGCAGTAGATTACTTCTGTCCGAACGTTTACTGCCCGGAGCGTGTCTACCGCCAGGCAGAATTCTTCGTCTCACGCGGTGCAATGGACATTGATGGAGTCGGCAGTCAGACGATGCGGTTGCTGATCGAAAAAGGGCTGATACGCGATGAGGCAGACCTGTTTGCCTTGAAGCGCGAGCAACTGCTGGAACTCGATGGTTTCGGCGATAAGAAAGCGGACAATCTGCTGGCAGGCGTGGAAGCAGCGAAGCAGCGCCCGCTGGCACAGGTGCTGACCGCACTCGGCATCGATGGCGTCGGCAGCACCATTGCTGCCGCGCTTGCCGACCACTTCCACTCAATCGAAGCAATTGAAGCGGCGACGGTCGAACAGATCGACGCTGTTGAGGGCATCGGCGAAGTGCTGGCGCAAAACATTCATGACTGGTTCTCGGACTCGTATCATCGTTCGGTGCTGGGCAAACTCAAGGCAGCGGGCGTCAGAATGATCGGTGAGGCGCGCGAAGTAGCGGGCGAGCAACTTGCGGACAAGACGTTTGTCCTGACGGGTACGCTGCCGACGCTTTCGCGCGAGCAGGCGGAAGCGCTCATCATGGCACATGGCGGCAAAATCAGCGGCAGCGTCAGCAAAAAGACCAGCTATGTGCTGATGGGCGACTCACCCGGCAGCAAGGCGGATAAGGCGCGGCAGTTAGGCGTGCCGATCATCAGCGAAGACGAGCTGCGGGCGATGCTGGGGGTGGACAGCAGCGCAGTCGCCAGCGATGATAGCGGGCAATAAGTTCACATACCTATTGTCAGGAAACACCATGTCTGCCACAGTCACCATCGTCAAAGGGCGCGAAAAGCCCATCGTTCAGCAGCATCCCTGGGTCTTTTCCGGTGCAATTCAACGGGTGCAGGGTCATGCGCAGCCGGGCGACATCGTGTCCGTGCAGGCGGCGGATGGCAAGTTCCTGGCGCGTGGCTACTGGAACTCTGAATCACAGATTCAGGTGCGCATTCTGACGTGGCAGGACGAGGCAATTGATGATGACTGGTGGCGTGCCCGTCTCGAACGCAGCATCGCCGCCCGTGCCCATCACCCCAACCCGACGGCGCAGCGCCTCGTCAATGCCGAAAGCGACTGGCTGCCAGGCTTGATTGTGGATCGCTATGGTGACTGGCTGGTGATACAGGCTCTTACGATGGGCATCGAAGTCCGAAAGACACAGCTGGCCGAGATGCTGGCGGACATCCTCAAGCCAAAAGGTATCTACGAGCGCAGTGATGTCGATGTGCGCGGACGCGAGGGGCTGGAACGCTCAGAGGGTCTGGTGTGGGGCGAAGCGCCGCCAGACCGCATCGAGACCGATGAATATGGGCTGCGCGTGCTGGTAGATGTCAAGAATGGGCACAAGACTGGCTACTATCTTGATCAGGCATCCAACCGCGCCGAAATCCGCAGCTTGCTCGCGCCGTTGGCGTTAGCACTTCCCAATGACTACCGCATGATCAACCTCTTCAGCTTCACGGGCAGCTTCGGCTTGCACGCGCTGGCATCCGGCGCGGGCTACGTCTGCAATGTCGATTCATATCGCGAGGCGTTGCAGCAGGGTGAAGAGATCATCCGCCTGAACGACCCGACCTGGATCAAGCGCACCGACTCGATTATGGGCGATTCTTTCGGCATCCTGCGCGATTACGCAGGCTCAGGCGAGCAGTTCGATCTGGTCGTCCTCGACCCACCGAAATTCGCTCACAGTGCCGGGCAAGTCGAAAAGGCAGCGCGTGGTTACAAAGATCTCAACCTGCACGCTTTCAAGATCATCCGACCCGGTGGCTACCTGATGACATTCTCCTGTTCAGGCGCGATCAGTGCCGACCTATTCCAGAAGATTGTTTTCGGCGCGCTGGCAGACAGCGGTCGGCAGGGTCAGATCGTTAAGCATCTGGAAGCAGCGCCTGATCACCCGGTCGCACTCACCTTTCCTGAAGGCGCATACCTTAAGGGCTTGTTGGTGCGGGTGTACTAACTTGTCTTCACCGGAATATGGCTTATCGCATATTCCGCCAGCGCCGTGATCGTCAGACTGGGGTTGACACCGGGATTGCCAGGCATAATCGAGCCATCGATCACATACAGTCCCGGATAGTTGAACACCTGGCACTGCGCATCGACAACGCCCTCGTCAGCATTGCGCCCCATCGGACAGCCGCCGATCAGGTGAGCGGTCGCCGGAATACCGAGGAATGTTTCGGGTATCGTGTCCTGTGCAATGCCATTCGTGCGCTTTGCAAAGTCGTGCGTCAGCTTATGGACGATGCTCATATCCGTCGTTAGCGAAGTGCCCTTCGGCACTTCAGTCACCAAAGCTTTGCGGAACAAGGTGTAGAGATTGCGCCCCCATTTGACACGCATCGTGCTGTCAACCGTCTGCATAATCAGCAGAATCGTCGAACGCCGTGCCCATTGCGAAAAGACTTTGGCATACAAGAATTCCAGCGGATGCGTGATGCCGCGCCAGAGAGTGCGCGTAATGCGCTGGAAAGCAGTATCAGCATGATCGATCATCGGGATCGCCAGCAGCCGCATAAACGATGAGCCATGCGGATAACGCACCGGCTCAACCTGCGTTACATCATCGAGCGCGAAAATAGACGTGATCGCCGCGCCCTGCGAGTAATCAGTCTTGCTATCCCAACTGGTCGAACCCACCAACGCCTCACTGTTGGTCCGTACTGATGTACCGAGCATTTTCGACAACTTGGGCAGCGAGCGGTTGACATCGCGACAGCGGAACAGCAGCCGCATAGTCCCTAGCGCGTGTGCAGCGACAATGACGTTGCGTGTGCGCACATGATGGCGGCGCATATCCCAGGGCGCGGCGGTCGTGCGGCGGTAAATGACTACGTAGCGCGCACCGTCCGCCTGTCCGTCCGGCAGCGGACGAATATCGACCACTTCCGATTCGGCGCGTACCTCCGCGCCCCATTTCTCCGCGAAGTACAGATAATTTTTGACCAGCGTATTTTTAGCGTTATAGCGACAGCCCACCATGCAGCCGCCGCAATGGGTACAGCCTGTGCGCTCTGGCCCTTCACCACCAAAATACGGATCCGGTACGGTCTTGCCCGGCTCACCAAAGAAGATCGCAACGTTTGCCGGGCGGAAGGTCTCACCCCTGCCGCGCTCATCAGCGATCTCTTTGAGGACAAGATCGGCGGGTGTCACGCACGGGTTTGGCGCCACACCGAGCATTCGCTTCGCCGTCTCGTAGTGCGGGCGTAGCGTGGCTTTCCAATCGACCGGGGTTTTCCAGCCCGGCTCATCAAACAACGCATCATTCGGTTCCATCGCCACATTCGCCCACACCAGACTGCCGCCCCCGACGCCGCTGCCGTGCAGCACCATGATGTTGTTCATCAGGCTGATTTCCTGGATACCAAAGCAGCGCGCCAGCGGCATCCACAAGTACTTGCGCAAATTCCAGTTGGTCTTCGGAAAATCCTGATCACGAAAGCGCTTGCCGCGTTCCAATACCAGGACACTGTAGCCCTTTTCCGTTAGCCGCATTGCCGACACGCTACCGCCGAAACCGGAGCCAATGACGACATAATCAAAGCTTTGCTCATTCATGAATGATTCGAATCCTCATTTAATTACTTCTATCGAAATTGTAATCCCAATTGCCAACTTTGGGACAAAGTGATCAAATCGCCAAGACGCAAAGGACGCCAGGTACTGAATATTTCCTGTGCGATCTTGGCATCTTGGTGTTTTAACTTTCTTCTTCCTGTTCGCCTGCCAGCCGCCTGATCTTGGCGAATGTCTCGACCCAGCTAATCTTGCTTAAGCCCAGCTTCTCGCGGATCGCCTCCGCGTCCATGCCCGCCCGATAATCGCGCAGCGCGCATGTCCAGCGCAGCATTTCGAACGAGGGTTTTTTCTCCAGCCCTGCGCCCTTGCCGACGTCTTCCAGGATGTATTCCAGGTTACGTGTTGTACAGTTAAATAGCGTCTCTTTCAGTCGATACTGCGGCACGTATTCGTCCATCACGTCGAGAAAGTCCGCACTCAACGGCATCCGACGCTCTTTGTAGAGGTCCTTGGGGCTAGAATGGCGAATCGTCAGCACTGCCTCATGCTTGCTCAGGCGCACAATATCTCTTAGCAACAGACGTTCAGTCTCGGACTTCTTGATGCCTGTTTCCAGCAGCAAACGCAGCAGCAGCGCCGGGCGCGCATCCGGCTTTTCTGCGATACGCAGTGTGTATGTGAACGACAGCGCCAGGCTGATTTCGTCCTCTTCGAGAATATCCGAAAGCGGTGCTTGCCCGGAACGCTGCAAGACAGGCACCGCCGGATCGAACGGAATCGCATTGAGTCCGGTCAGCCACTTGAAGTACACCTTAAGCGTCGTCACCCGCCGTGCATAAGTCTTGCGGCTGCACGGCACACCGCGCCCGACTTCCATCCAGCGCAGAAATTCGTTGAGGTTGGTTGTGGTGAACTCCCCCACCGGTTTGTCTTCCCCCAGATACTCTGCCATGAGGTGCAAATCGGACGCGAACGCCTTGACGGTATGCTGTGTCTTGCCCTCTTTCATCAGGTGCTGATGGAACAACTCAAGTGTATGCTTCAGCGCCGTCTTATGCGTGATCTCTTCCGGTTTGGTCGGCAGAGTCGGGAACAGCGGGAGTTGTCGGATTGCAGCCACAATCGTCACTCTCATCTTGACTATACGAAATCACCACAACTATAGCGCCTACCTGCGGAATGTCCAATCCTCAGCACCATACACATCACGGGCAATGATTGCCGCAGCCTGCTGTTCTTCATCGCTCAACAGGGTCTGCTCAAGCTCAATAGCGAATGTCTCGCGGAATGCCACCGCTACCGTCTCTGCCACTTCCCCCCATGATACTGACCGCCCCAGCGCATCCGCCAGCGTCAGTGCGCGTGACCGTATATGCGTTTTTGCCGCCACGCGCGCTGCCTCATCGATATAGACCAGCACGTCGCAAATACGGGCGATGTCACCTGTCAGCGGCAGTGTCCCGTGTTGAAGTAGTCCCCCGTGTTTGCGCGCTTGCGCACTGCCAACCAGCTTACGCCCATCGACTGTGATTTCGTAGTGTGAAGGCGTCTCGAAGCATACCGGGTCACTGCTCTTGACGCCTTCCGCCAGCTTATCCGCCGCTGGCTGCGCACCAAGTGCTCGCAGCGCCGACAGCAGCGCCTCGCTGATCTGGCGGTAGCTTTCGACGACATCCTGCTGCGCCAGCGGATGAGCGAGCGGAAGCGTCAGACTATAAGTCAATTCGTCTGTATGCAAGATCGCGCGACCGCCGGTCATCCGCCGCACACAGTTCCAGCCACGCGCCGCCAGTCGCTCAAAATCAACTTCGCGCGCGCGCTGCCCGTAGCCAAGCGACAGACACGGCGGGTGCCACGCATACAACCGCAGAGTCGGCGGCTGCTCACCAGCGGCGACCCTGCGCAAAATTGCCTCGTCCACCGCCATGTTGTACGCCCCAATCGCAGGGCTATCGCCTATCAAGCGCCATTGACGCCACATAAGACCCGCCATATACTGAAAATCGTGAGGATTTCGTGAGCAAGTATACGATACATAAACGGAAGCATCCGTTATGCAAAACAACTGGACATCACACGAAGACATGACCGTGCCGACACCTGCGCAGCCCCTGACGCAGCCACCGCGCACGCCGCTGCAAGGATCCATCCCTGCCCCGACAACCCCGAATTATAACCAGCAGCACATCCCGCCACCCCCACCGCTGGCGCGCGAGTCGGCGGCACGGGCGCGGATGCGTCAACGCCGCATGAATGGGCGCGGGCGTGGCGGTGAATGGGCATGGGTGATCGTGGCACTGGCACTGCTCAGCGTCGTCATTGTCTTAAGTATGAGCGTATCGCTCTTCGTGCGCGCTTCACAAGACCAGACCGGAGTCATCCCGACATCGGTCGCCATGCTGCCCACTCCAGTAGACGCACGCACCGACTTCTCATCGCTAGACGCGGGTGCGAACGGTAGTGCTGCCGCAGGCGACCGTCTTACATTGGATGATGGGCGCACCATTGTCCTTACGCCGTGGGATGGGGAGTCGCGCTTTACGATTCTGGCGATGGGGCTCGACCGCCGTCCCAACGAAACCGGGCTGGCGTACCGCACTGACACCATGATGCTCATCAGTATTGATCCGGTCGGCAATTCGATTGGCATCCTCAGCATTCCGCGCGATTTGTACGTCGAAGTGCCGGGCTACTCGCAGTTACAGCGCGTCAACAGTCCGATGGTGCTGGGCGAGCTGCAGCAGCCCGGCTACGGTCCGCGCCTCGCCATGCAAACAGTGCAGTACAACCTCGGCATCCGCGTGCATGAGTACGCCATAGTCGATTTCCGCACGGTGATTACCGTCATCGACGCCATCGGTGGGATTGACATTGACGTGCGCTACCGCATCGTCGATTACCAGATGCCGGACCTCTACTACGGCTTTGACCCGCTCATCCTGGAACCCGGTCTCCAGCACATGAACGGCTACACTGCCCTGCGCTACGCCCGTACTCGTCACGGCGATAGCGACCTGGCGCGTGCGCAACGTCAGCAGGATGTCCTCTACGCCATTCGCGACCGTGTGCTAAACTTGAACATGCTGCCGCAGTTGATCATCAATACGCCAAGCATGTTGGCGAACCTGAGCGAGAATGTCTACACAGGCTTATCGGTCGATCAGATCATTCAGCTGGCGCTGTATGCGCAGGATATCCCGGTCGAAAACATTCGTACAGGCGTCATCGATGGCAGCTACGTCATGCCGTACATGACGCCACAGGGTGCGTCTGTCCTCATCCCCAACCGCTCGATGCTCGGTCGGCTAATGGTGGAAGTCTTTGGCGAAAACTACTCCGAGTAAGAATCAAAACGGCGACTGAAAAGTCGCCGTTTTTGTTTTCAAGCCGCCCGCCATGCCGTGTGTGCGGGTTTTGAACCTACTAAAGTAGGTGGAGATTTACCTGACACTGGGGTCTTGGCTACGCAAGCCTATCACCTTACTGTCAAACAGCAACCTCCGATCAAAGGGTGTTGGCTCTAAACGAGTTGGTGCAACATCACGAACACAGCAGGCTTCCTGAACTTTAACATGCGCTTGCCCAAGTTTGAAGGGTCTTTATCTCAGTACACATTAAGGTTCTGCAAAACAGTTCGTATCGCATCGTCAGGCAAGCTAAAGTGTTCCTTTGGAGTAGCTACGACTTCCTGGGGGAACTTTCAATGGATAGCACGACCAAATCATACATTGCCGAACTGCTCGGCACATTCACGCTCGTCTTCCTGGGCGGCTTGAGCGTCGTTGTCGTCACCACTGAGCCGTTCAGCGCTGGTGGCAACGTCGTCATTCCCGCGCTGGCGCACGGTCTGGCGCTGCTGGTCATCGCCTTCGTCTATGGCGGCATCTCCGGCGCGCACGTCAACCCGGCGATCACTATCAGCCTGCTGCTCGGTGGCAAGATCGAAGCCGTCAAGGGCATCATCTACATTGTCATGCAGGTGATCGGCGCAGTTCTCGCCGCTGTCGTCATCGAGGCGATCCTGCCGCAGGGCAACGCGGGGCAGGCGACGGGCGGCATCACCGCCAGCAACCTGACGGGCGCAGGCGTGATCGAATTCTTCCTGACATTCCTGCTAGCAACCACCGTCTGGCAAACAGCGGCGCACGGACGCGCGGGCAACTTAGCGCCGATTGCCATCGGCTTGACGCTGGCAGCGTGCATTCTGGCGGGCGGCGTCATCAGCGGCGCATCGCTCAACCCGGCGCGCACGCTCGGTCCGGCGATCATCGGCGGCGATCTGAGTTACGCGCCAGTCTACATCATCGCCCAAATCCTCGGCGGCGTGGTCGGCTGGGTCGTCAACGGCATGGTGCTGACGCCAGACAAGAAATAGACGGACGGTATACAGGGGCGGACACCCCATGGGGTGTCCCTACATAGGCAACGGGTTGTGTAGGGACGCCTGATGAGGCGTCCGCCAATTACCAATTCAATTACCCACCACACACAACAAAAACGGACGCCCACACTGGCGTCCGTCTCCACGTAACCCTGTACGGACGGCATTCTTGCCGTCCACTATGTCAAGCTACGGATCGTATGTACCAAATTCGTTGATGTTGACGTAAGGCACACATCCGAGATTTGAGAACGCCGTTTCTCCATAGGCAAAACAAACATAATCGCTACCAATAAATCGCATACGATCTACAGGAATGACCTCTCGGCGACTGGCAGGCGACAATTGAGTATTTGTGAAATCGCGCGACACAAAATCAATGACAATTTGCCACCCCTCGTCTTCCGCCTCACTAACCGCCCACTCAAACCATGCCTGCATGTCTCCGCCGTCGGGATCATCCTGCGCCAGCGCGCTATTCACTGGCTGCGAGACCAAGGCAAACGCAGAGAACAACGCCATCACCAGCAATACAAAAAGACCCAACGCGAACAAACGGCGCTTGTTAAGCATAATGGTTTCCCTCTTCGATTGCATTTACGAACGTGTGCAATAACAGGAGCATAACGAAAATCGCCGCGCGCCTTGTGGCGCGCGGCGATCAATTTTCATGGGAACATCTACCTATTTACAACCGAAGACAAACGTTATTGAAGACAACAATGTCTATGCAAAAGACGGACGACGCATGCGTCGTCCCTACAGTCACGCGAGATCGTAGGGACGAGGCACGCCTCGTCCGCTTTGATTACATCCTATCACTTCTAATTCGCTAACTTGCTAATCCGCTAATCCGCTACTTCTCCGGCGGCGGCACGGTGCGGATGTACAACTCGTCAAGCTGCTTCTGCTCGGCGGGCGACGGGCAGTGCGCCATGATGTCTGACCCTGCCTGCGTCTTCGGGAAGGCGATTACCTCGCGAATGTTCGGCTCTCCCAGCAGCACCATCACCAGGCGGTCGATGCCGGACGCGATACCACCGTGCGGCGGCACGCCATACTCGAACGCTTCCAGCATATGCCCAAACTGCTCGCGCGCATTTTCCGGCGTCTGCCCGATCAGCGGGAAGATTTTCTCTTGCAGCGCTCGGTTGTGGATACGAATGCTGCCACCCGCCACTTCGTAGCCATTGCACGCCAGGTCATACTGCGAGCCGCGCGACGCACCGGGGTCCGTATCGAGCAGCGCAATATCTTCCGGCAGCGGCGACGTAAACATATGCTGCGACGGGTCCCAACGCTTTTCTTCCGCGTTCCAGTAGAACATCGGGAAGTCGATGATCCAGCAAAAGGCGATCACGTTCGGATCGATCAGCCCCAGCACGCCCGCCAGATGACGGCGCAGCTTGTCAACAACGTTATAGACCACCTCGCGAACATCGGAGATGAACAGCAACAGGTCGCCAGGTTCTGCGCCGACGCGCTCGAACAACGCTGCCTTTTGATCGACAGAGAAGTACTTAGCGGCAGGACCCTTAACCTCTGCCTCCAGCGTCTCCCCAATCGTCATGTACGCAAGACCCTTCGCACCTTCACCGCGCGCCATCGTCTCCAGGTCAGCCGCCACCTTGCGCATCTCCGTGCCGCTGATCTGCCCGGCGTAGCCCGGCGCACGCAGCACCTTGACAGGTTTACCCGCCACCACGTTCGACTGGAAGACCGGGAATGTGCTGTTGGCGGCAATATCGCTGATGTCTACCGCTTCCAGCCCGTAACGAATGTCGGGCTTGTCGCTGCCGTATTTCTCCATCGCATCAATGTATTTAATGCGCGGGAACGGCTTGTACAGCGGCGTCTTGCCCGCCACCTTCTCGGCAATTTCGATCATCATGGGTTCAATCAGAGCCATGATGTCTTCGCGCTGCACAAAGCTCATCTCTAGGTCGAGCTGCGTAAACTCCGGCTGTCGGTCGCCGCGCAGGTCTTCATCGCGGAAGCAGCGGGCAATCTGGAAGTAGCGTTCGTAACCACCGACCATCAACAGTTGCTTGAGCTGCTGCGGGCTTTGCGGCAGGGCGTAGAACGTGCCGGGGTTCAGGCGGCTGGGGACGAGGAAGTCGCGCGCGCCTTCTGGAGTGGTCTTGAACAGGATCGGCGTCTCGACTTCGACAAAGCCACGCGCATCCAGATAATCACGGATGAACTTAACGACCTTGTGGCGCATGACGATATTGTGCTGCATGTGCGGGCGGCGCAGGTCCAGATAGCGGTAGCGCATCCGCACTGTCTCGTCGATCTTGCTGTCCTGGTTGAGGTAGAACGGCGGCACTTTCGATTCGTTGAGGATCGTGATCCCGTCAACACCGATCTCGATTGCGCCTGTTTCCAGGTCGGCGTTCTCTGTGCCTTCGGGACGCAGGCGCACGGTCCCCGTCACCTGTAAGACATACTCATTACGCGCATCATTGGCGATTGCGTGCGCATCCGGCGCGTTCTCCTGATTCACCACCACCTGCACGATACCCCAACGATCGCGCAAATCGATGAAAATGACGCCGCCCTGGTCACGGCGTCGGTGAACCCACCCAGCAAGCGTAACGCGCTCGCCAGCGTGCTGAGGACGAAGTTCGCCGCACGTATGCGTCTTCAACATGATGCTGCCCTGCTCTCCTGATGACGATGGAAATCGTATATTCGGTCGGCGTAGGATAGCACGGGCAGCGGGGAAAGTGAATAGGGTTACGTCGCGTTCAGCAGACCGCCCGCAAGTTGGCGATCCACCCACCGTGCGATGAACGGATAACGATAGTCCTCGCCGCGATAGGTTCGGTAGCCCGCAACAGCACTGTAGAACAGCATTGCAAACGGCAGCGCCAGCACGACCAGCAGCAGCGCAATCCCGATCACACCCCACAGCGGCACAAGGATCACGCCGACCAGCACCATCACCAGCAGCGCTGAAACGACCATACCAACGGTCCAGATCGTACCGCCAACGAGCAGCAGCACCAGCGCGCCTACCGTGCCAAGCAGTTGCAGCACGAATGCTTGCAGCGCGTGGAACGCCACAAAATCCGACTTTTTGCGGAAGACGAAGTAAATGACCAGCGGTACAAAAATGCTTAACGGAATGATCGCACCGATGGTGACGATGCCGCCGAGCAGCGTCAACCATGCGCTGGCGTGCGCCGCTGCCGCCCACATGCGCTCTTCTTCGCTGACATGCGCCGTGCTGTAGCTGCGCGGCATCGCCTTAATCTTTGCCTTCGGTTCGCGCGCGGCGGTGTAGCGCTGCTCGTATTCGCGCACGACCGCGTCATCCGACGCAGGTGTGGACAGATCATGACCTGGCGCTGCATCTGACGCAGCCGGACGCGGGGGTAGCGACGACAAACGGGTAATGCGCGAGTCGTCGCTCGGTTGGTAGACTTGTTCGTCGCTCATGTGGATTCCTTCATACAGCATCGTTGATGATACCGAATTTACTCACGGTCTCGATTATATGCCCAACTTTACGCACAATCGAACAAAAAGTTGCACATGCGGCTGCGTTGCAGATTGGCACTGCAAACGGTATGCTTCCTCCCATGCTATCGAATGATTTCACCTTCACCAAACGCTTGCTCGGCATCGTCATGCTCGTGATCGGCATCGGCGGTTTTATCGCCATACTCATGATCGATGTGCTGGATGTCGGTCGCGAAGGCGGCATAGGACCATCACAGCGGATTGCGCTCGGCGCGATGATCCTGGTCGCCCTCATCGGCGCATCACTGATCCCGCTCGGAAAGCGCCCGGCATGATTACGTTGTCGCAACCCCTCAAACTTGCACAGACTGCTCTACTCGCAGCCGCGACCGTGCTGCTGGCGTTTCTATTCTTCGTTTACGTCGCCTATGCCATCAATCTGATGCAGTTCCCGTTCGATTACGACCAGGGCGAAGGCTTTGAACTGGTCGATACGGTCATGTTCAGTCAGGGGCGACTGCCCTATCAGGATGCGGATGTCTTCCCGTTTTACGCCAGCAACTACCCACCACTCTATCATGTCATCGCTGCGCCGTTCGTCTGGTTCTTCGGCACTGCCTACTGGTATGGGCGGCTGATCGGCTTCCTTGCAGGATTGATCGCCGCAGCAGCCATCGGCTACGCGGTCTATCGTGGCAGCGGCCACCGCTGGATCGCCCTGCTCTCGGCACTGGCGTTCCTGGCATCCAACACCGTCTATCACATTGGTCCGCTTTTCCGCCAGCATATGACAATGGTGATGTTCGAGGCGCTTGCAGTCGTCATTCTGGCAGGCGTCAACGAGATCGTCGACACGCCGCGCCGTCGCCGCGTCATGGTGCTCGGGATGCTCATGCTGCTGGCAGCGGGCTACACTAAACAGCTTGCAGCGTTTACGGTCATCGCCGCTTTCCTGTTCCTGTTTATTCGACAGCCACGCCGCGCCGTCGTCTGGGGCATCGGCTTTGCGGTGGCGGCTGCTGCTATCTTCGTCTGGCTGAATGTGGCCACGAACGGCGAATGGTGGACGCATGTCATCGCCGCCAACATCAATCGCTACAATCTCGACCAGACATTGGGGCTCTATCGCCTGTGGTTCGGGCTGCATGGCTTCCTGATCGTGCCAGCGGTTCTCTACGCTCTCTACGAACTCTACGTTGACCGCCTATCGATCTACACGATTTGGTTCGTCGTCGCCGTCGGCGTTGGCGCTGCATCCGGACAGTGGGGCGCGGGCGACAGCTACTTTGCCACCGCTATTGCCGCCACCTGCATCCTCAGCGGTCTCTTCATCGCTCGCACGCTTAACGCTGGCTGGCGCTTCAACTTGACGCAGACTATTTCCAAGAACCCAGAACCCAGAACTCAGAACTCCCTGTCCCGCTTGCTCGCCACCATTGTGCCTACCCTGTACCTGCTCTATGCCATCGCCACCTTCCATATGCCCACGCAAGGCGCACTCTTTGGCGACATTGCCCGGCTGCTTAACCTCCAGCCGAACACCGACCACGCCTTTTACGACAGCGCAGGGCGCATTGCCGGCGGGTATGCGGACATAGGGCATTTCACGACAGAGGCGGATGTAGAAGCAGGCTGGCGCATAGTCGAAATCGTCCGCAATGCCGAAGGCTACGCCATGACCGAAGATGCCAGCTTTAGCCTGCTGGCAGGGCGTGAAGCAATCGGCAACCCGACGCAACTGCTCAATCTGGCATCCAACGGCTTGTTCGACTCGTCTGCGTTGATTGCGCTCATCGAGCAGCAAGCGTTCGGCGTGATCATCTTTCGCGGTCAGTTGTACCCGCCGGACGTGTTACAGGCAATCGCCGAGCATTACGCACCGAGCGAAACCATCGCCATGAATGGCTTTGGCTACATCATCATGCGCCCGAAGTAACCTAATCTCGAAACCCAAACGGGTTGCTCTGCTTCTGCTTCTTGTTGCCCACCATACTGATCGGACGGCGCTGCGTCAGGAAATCGGCGTCAGCGCGCAGCTGCCGTTGCAGACTGGTGATCGACTCGTCCAGCATCTCGCGCGTCACTTCCGTCTTGTGGTCGTGCGCCGCCAACATGCGCGCGTGCAGCGCGACTTCACGCACAAACGCCCCCGGCTGGTCGAGCAGCTTCTCCACCACATCTAAGTGCGTCTCCTGAAACTGATCGCCCATGTAATGCCGCAGCATCGTCTCGGCGTGCTGCACATCCTGAATCGTCGGGATGATGAAGATACGGTCTACGCGACCCGGTCGCTTGGTGATGCGCTCGTCAATCGCTTCAGGGTAGTTGGTCGTCGCCAGCATCAGCGCGCCCTGTGGATTATTGGGCGACTCAATGCCATCCAGCACATTCAACACGCGCGCTTTGTCGTCGCCTTGCAGATACGCATCCAGTTCCTCGACGATTAGCAGCACCGGGTAGCGCGCAGCCGTCACTGCTTGCAGTGCTCGTTGGATCTTCTCGAAGGACGCGCCGTCGCGGTCCGCCCCGCTGACGTAGACGACTACCCGCCGATGCTGAATAGCGATCTTCGCCATCGCCGCGCACAGCATCGTCTTGCCCGTTCCCGGCACGCCCGCCAGTAGCAGCTTGCGGAAGGGCGGCAGCTTGAGTTGGCGGTAGATTTGCACGCCTTTGCTGAAGAACGCTTGCATATCATCCAGCAATTTCGTCTTCAGTTCGTCTGGCAAAATCACATCGTCCCATTCCACCGTTGGGTCGAAAAATGAGTCCGTTCCGCCGATGATATAGACATCGCGGCGGCGGCGGATACGCGGTCGCACCGCGCGCGAACACACCAGTTCAAACGCCGCCCACGCCTCCAGCTGATCCTTCGGCACAAGTGCGATGGCTGTTAAATCCTGCACATCATCGTCAAAATAGGCGCTGGCATAAATGACTTCAAACGGCTTGCCATCATCGCCCGTAAACTTGAACGCAAACGCCCCGGCGCTCGATGTCAGCACCATCTTGTTGCCACGATTGCCGTAGTCGCTAATCGGCACAATCACCGGGCAGTCGAGTCGATCAAAGCCTTCATACTTTGCACGCCCCTTCACTTTGCGCCCCGGCTTCACCTGCATGTGCGCCAGCATGTTGCTGCACTCCGCCGATGCCCAGATCGTCATATACTCGCGTTCAGCATAGCGCTCGTGCCATACATCGGTCGCCCACTGGACGAGCCGTTCATACATCATAATCGTTTGCCCTCAAGTTATCGGCGTACGGGTGCTTGTGAAAGAACTGCAAAGATTAAGAACATTACCTATTCTTTAACGTATCCTGAAGCCAGTATTATAGACGTTTTCCTGCGGAAACACAGCCGCTTGCGCCGCCCGCAATCCCTCGTCACAATTACCAACGATAGAACGTGTATTTGCACTGTGCACTCGTTACTTGCTACTGGAGCTTCCCATGCCCACTGTCTACACCACGCATCCGCGTTTCCCGGAACACGATCTGCCCGCCCACCCCGAACATGCCGGGCGCATCCGTGCGGTCTGGCGGCGGTTGGACGAAGACGGCTTGACAGCGCGCCTGAATGCGCTCACAGCCCAGCCTGCCAGCGACGAGCAAATCCTGAGCGTACATACACCGCAACATCTGGCGCTTCTGGAAAAGACCAGCATGATCGGGCAGACCGTGCGCCTTGACTCCGACACCTACTGCACGCCGACATCATTCGAGCTGGCACGGCTGGCAGCGGGAGCCGTGACGATGGCGATTGACGAGGTAATGACAGGGAGGGCAGCGAACGGGCTGGCGGCGGTGCGCCCGCCAGGACATCATGCCGAACCCGGAACAGCGATGGGTTTCTGTCTGCTCGGCAATATCGCGATAGGCGCGCGACATGCGCAGAAGGTGCATGGGACAGAGCGTGTCCTGATCATGGATTACGATGTGCACCACGGCAACGGCACAGAAGCGATGTTCTACGACGATCCAAGCGTATTGTTCATCTCCACGCATCAGGGCGCGAACGACTATGGAATGCCCTTCTATCCGGGTACAGGCATGGTCGAAGATACTGGCACGGGTAACGGGACAGGCTTCACCATCAATATCCCGCTGCCACCACGTCATGGCGATTCCAGCTATGCCGCTATCTTTGAGCAGATCGTTGCACCTGCCGCCCGCCGCTTCAAACCCGATCTCATCCTTGTCTCGGCGGGCTTTGACGGACACTGGTACGACCCACTCGCGCATATCCGCCTGAGCTTACAAGGTTACGCAGACATCACGCGGGCGCTCATTCAACTGGCAGGCGAACTGTGCGGTGGGCGCATCGTCTTTGTCATGGAAGGCGGCTACAACCTGGACGCACTGAGCAACGGCATCGCCAACATCGCGCGGTTGCTATTGGGCGACAGCGACATCGCCGATCCCATCGGCTTGCCCGACGATGGCGACACAGAGCCGGATATCGCACCGCTGCTGGCACGCATCAAAAGCATCCATAGCCTCTAAAACACTGCTTCAGCAAACCATACACATTGGACGCCTCATGAGGGGCGTCCCTACACAACCATCATGTTTGCACGGACACTTCATAGGGGTGTCCACGCCACAATGATCCCTTATCCAGCGCCGATACCCTCTCGCAGCGTATCCAACTGCTTGAGGTGATCGCGCAGCCGTTTCTGCTGCACTTCGTAGCGGTTGGACAACACTTCCAACCGACTGAACACGGGCGTCAGCACTTGCTTGCCATACTGCGTCAGGCGGTTGCGTTCCTTCATCGTCAGGTCATCCAGCGCTTCATAGTACGTCTTCTGCAAGCTATCGATACGCTTCGTCAGGTCCTTGCGCGTGTCGTCCTTGACCTTGCGATAGTAACGCAGCGCCAGAAAACCACCGACCGCCGCCACAGGCGCACCAATCACCAGCGCCGGCAGCGCCAACGCAGCCGCGCCTGCCCCAACGAGTGGACCAGGTGTCGCAACCGCAATAATCACAATAATCAAGCCAACGATCGCCGCCAGTGCCGAGTTAGTGAAGGCACCCATGTTTGCTGCAAACGTCGTCTGCAAGTCTTCGAGCACTCTGCCTGTCGAATAGCTCTTCAGTTCCGTTTCAGCGATGCGGATCGCGTCCTGCACCGCCTCACGCTGCTCGGTGTAGACACCCGCGTCCAGCCCTGTCACTTCCTGATCGAGCAATTCCTTTAATTGGTTCAGGCGATCAATCACACCACGCCAGTACAGGCGGCTGTTATCGATGAGCGCGTTCACGTAATCCCCGCTTGCCTCGTTGATGTCACGCAGCGCCCGCCCAATCACGACTTCGCGGAATTCGTTTTGCAGCGATTCTTTATTCACGCCGCGCCCGATGCGCCGCACTGACAGATTGGTATCGATGAAGTTGAACGCCCGTTGGCGCAAGCCGTCAAATACCTGGTCAATTTCGACCCGCGCCGACTTCAACTGTTGATCCAGCCCACCGGACTGCTTCTCCAGTTCACTCTGCACATCCCGGACTTTCTGCGTGTCCTTCGTGACAGTGTTCTGCCCGCCTTCCGCCTCATCCAGATAACGGCGCACGACCGCATCCGCCATATTGATCTGCGCGATCAATTTCTGGCGCGCCGGCGGTGCTTCACTGAACACGCCGCGCAAATGCCCCCGCAGCGCCCCAATGCCACCCGGATCATCCTGCGTCACCGCACCATTGCCGTTGCGTCGCGCATTGAGCGCTTCTTTCGCAGATACGAGAAAGATTAATGGGCGCAGACTCAGCAATTCCTGAAGCTGCCGTTCGACAAAGCGCCGCACCTCGTTCAGTTCGTTTGGTTGCAGCAGATCGATCTGGTTGATGACAAGAATAATCTTCTTGCCATAATCCTGCGCCAGTTCCAGATAAATGCGCTCGGTCTCCGCTAATGCACGCTTGGCGGACAACACAAACACAACCATGTCGCTGCGGTGCAAGAATTCCTTCGCGGTCGATTCATGGCGCTTGAACACCGACCCAGTACCGGGCGTATCGACCAGCGCCACGCCCGGTGCGCCCGTGTTCGGGTGCGTCCAGACGCGCGTGCTTTCATCGCGAATTTGCGGGCGCTTGTCGCCCACATCGCCGTACTTGATAACCTCGATCATTTCGGTCGTCGGCGTAATGCCCATCGGCAGCAAATCATCCATCAACAGCGCGTTGATCAGCGACGACTTGCCCGCGTTGAATTCACCGATGATCGCCACCAGAAAGAACAGGTCGCGCAAATCGTCCGCCACTTCCAGCAGCCGTTTACGGTCGCCCTGCGCGTTTTCGCCAATTTCGCCAATCGTCTGCGCGATTTCCGATAGCAGCCGGATTTCCGACTCGCGCAGCGCAGCAAACGTCCCATCTACCGTAGGAGTAGCAATCACAGCCTTATCCTCTCAGTCCAAACAGATTGAGCTTGCCCAGCCCTGCCAGCTCGCCCTCAATCTTGACCATTTCCTGCTGCGCCTGTTGCAGGCTTTGCAGCGCACCCGTTTGAATGCCTGTTTGAGCCTCTACCAACCGCGTCAACGGCGCGACAGCATCCCGCCGCAGTTGCATCCCGTAATTGACCTGCTTGTCCGCCGCCTTGCCCAGAATTTCGACATAGCGCGCCTGTAGCTGGTCGAGGCGGCTGGCATGATTACCTGCAAGCCAGCGCCCGCGTAATGGCAGCAGCATAAAGCCGAGCAGCATAAAGCCGAGAATCGCGATGAAGAAACCCCAGCGCAGCCCTGACTGTTCCGGCGTAAATGCCGCGCCGCCAAATAGCAGGAACAGTGCCAGCACGATCATCAACACCTGCCACGCCCCCAGATACAAAAGGGTGTTGCGGACTGTCTGTTCCAGCTTGCTAGTTTCAACCACGCGCGCCTCTTGCTCCAGCGTTTCCAGTTGCGGGCGAATGCTGGCGAGCGTTTCGCGTTCGTACTTCAGCGGCGGCTTGATGTCGCCGATGACTTTATCGCGAATACCGCCCGGCAGCGCGTCAATCTCACGGCGGCTGTACTTGACCAGCGCCTCAATGTCCTGCATATCCTGCCCCTCAAGGCGCGGCGGCATCTTGTCCGTCACTTCGGGCAGTTCGTCAATCGGTTCAAAGGCGCGGAAGCGCTCAAATGCCTGCTTGACGTACTCGCCATCCTTGCCACGCGCCATGCGTCCCAAGCCGACCAGTTCCATCACGCCGCGCCCAAACGAGCCGAGCGCGTTGCCGAGCTTGAAGATGTCACGAATGGCGTCCCCACCGCGCTTGGACGCATCGGCAAATTTAGTGTTCACCTGCTCCACCGTCTCGCGGACAATCTTGTCCTGGTCGCGTTTCTGCGCAGCAAGCTGCTGCTCCAGGTTCTGCCCGATGCTCTGGTACTGGTCGAGGGCCGACTGATTGGCACGCACGGCTTCCAGCGCCGCTTGGTTCACGTTTTGAATGATTTGCAGCGGCGTTTGCAGTTTTTGGCGCAGTCGGGCAACGTCACCAAGCTGCCTGTCCACATACGACTCGATCTGTCCCAGACCGCTTTCACGCCACAACTCACGGTCAATTGTGCCATCCTCGCCACGCGCTTCCGCGCCACGACGGGCAGACATCAGCCAGACTTCCGGCTTATACCCTAACTGGCTGTGAATCTGTTCGATGACGTAATCGCGAACAGTCTTGCCCTCATCTTCTGAGATCAAGTCCGACTGGTTCAGTACCAGGATGACTGTCTTGCCATACTCTTGCAGCGTGCGCAGGTAATCGAGCGTGTGCATCGTCATCGCCTGCGTCGCCAGCATGACGAGCAAGACGACATCGGCGCGATGCAGGAACTTGCGTGTCGTGTCTTCGTGCTTCTGGAAGACCGACTCCAGCCCCGGCGTGTCAACGAAACTGACCTTTTGCAGCAGTGGCGCGGGGTGAAATAGCGTATCGTATTCGCCCGAACGCACTCGCTGCGACGTTTCACCGTAACGCAGAATGACGATGCGGTCGGTCGTCGGGACGGGTCCGACAGGCAGCGCCACTTCGCCCAGCAGCGCGTTAATGATCGACGACTTGCCAGAGTTGAAGGGACCCATACAGACGATCAGAAACGGATTATCGGCGTGAAACAGCGCGTCACGCACCTGTGTCACCCGGTCTTCAGGCAGATTATCAATTCTCGGCAGCACATCGAGCAGTTTGGTAATCAACTCATGTTCGCGCCGCCGTAATGCCTCGTACTCAACGACGAGTTTGGTTCCAACGCCATCCGCAGCCAAAGTCGGTATCCTTCTCTCGTTCGATAACGTGCTAACTGCCATGACACTAGGTTATACTACATTTCGGGCGCTTGAACCATGTCCAGCCGTCCGTTCATACAAGGCGGTACGATGCAGCAAGATGATTACAACGCGAGCAAACGCGAGTTACAACTGCTCTACTATATTGACCGCCTGCGTGACAGTACACGCGATGACAACACGCTCATTGGCGGCGTCACGTCGAGCCTGCGCAGCACGCTCAGCGCAGAATTCTGCATGGTAACGCTTAAGCCCGACGAGGGCGGCGACCCGGTCGTCCGCAGCCTTGTCGATACCTGGCAGCTCAGCAGTCAACAAATCGAAGCGATCCATCGCGCTGCCAACCAGATCGAAAAGCAGCAAGTGCTGGCACTCCCGCATGATCTAGGTAACTATGCCCTGATGGGCGCACCGCTGCAAGTCAACGGCGAACGCTTTGGCGCTGTCGTCATCGGGCGTGAGAAAGCATTCGGCGGCAGTGACGAACGCCTGCTGATGGCGGCAATCAGCCAGTTGGACTCCGGTCTCGTGCATATGCGCGTGCTCCGAGAGCTTGAGCTGCTCAAACGCGAGATCAAGCTGCTCTATCGCATTGACCACATCCGCGACCACGAACGAGACTTCGATACGATGTTACAGCGGGTACTGGTCGAGCTCTGTCGCGAACTTTCCAGCGACATCGGCTTCATTGCCCTGTACAACGCCGATGAAGACAGTCCACTCGAAATCAAAATCGCCAGCGAAGGCGCAGCCATTCAATATTTTCATACCGAGTCCGTGAACGCAATCGCCCTGCGCGCCATCGAACAGCGATCAATGCTATCCGGTCGCACGGACGGCGAAGGCGTTCGCTCATATCTCGCTGCCCCCCTCGTGCTGGGAGAACGCATCATTGGCGTCGTCGGGGCATTGGACAGCCAGAACGCACGAGGCTTTGGGCTGGAGGACGAGCATCTGCTAAACGCCCTCACCAGCCAGATTGATACTGCCATCTTTGAACGCAAAGAGGAGCGCAAACTCCGCAGACTCCTCATGCGCGCCGTCGATCCGCGCGTGGTCGATCAAATGCTGACCCAAACCAACACCCGCCTGCTGCGTGGGCAAAAGGTTGTACTGACAGCCCTCTTTGCCGACATTCGTAACTCTACAGCGTGGGCGGAGGAAACCGACGCTGACGCACTGGTAACAATGATCAACCGCTTCTATCGTCGCATGACCGACATCATCTTCGGCTTTGACGGCACGCTCGATAAGTACGTGGGCGATCAGATTATCGCGCTCTTCGGCACACCCATTGCCTACCCCGACCATGCGCTGATGGCGGCGAAAACCGCGGTGGAAATGCAGATTCAGTTCAAGCGCTTACAGCAGGAAGTCGCCACCGAGGGATACACAATGCCACCAATGGGCATTGGCTTGCATACTGGTATGGCGACAGCGGGCGAATTTGGCGATGAAAATCGAGCCGAATTCTCTGCACTTGGACCCGCCATCAACCTGTGTTCGCGTATCTGCGACCAGGCTCCGGGGGGCGAAATCTGGGTCAGCGAGCAGACACGTGAACTACTGAAAGATGTCTATCCCTGTGAAGCGCTGCCCGCGCTCACGATTAAGGGCATCCCCTACCCCATCAATGCCTATCGCCTGCACTGGGAAAGTACCTGATGCTCAACGATCACATTCGATATATCGATAATGAACTTTACTGCGATGCTATCGCCATTGACGACATCATCGCCCAGACTGGCACACCCGCCTACATCTACAGCCTGCCGCGAGCGCTGGCAAACCTGCGCCGTATCCAGTCAGCGTTCGCGCCGCTCAATGCCCACATCCATTACAGCGCCAAAGCAAACGGCAACCTGGCACTGCTGCGAACGCTTGTTAAGGCGGGCGCGGGCATCGATTGTGTGAGCGGCGGTGAAGTGTTCCGCGCCTTGAAAGCAGGCTGTCCCCCTGAAAACATCGTACTCGCAGGGGTTGGCAAAACAGCGGAAGACCTGCGCTATGCCGTCGAACAGCGCCTTGGCTGGATCAATATCGAGAATGTCGCTGAATGCGCGATCATTGACACTTATGCAGCCGCGATGGGTGCAAAGCAGAGAGTCGCCCTGCGCCTGAACCCCGATGTCGCCGCCAATACCATTCGCCAAATCGCGACAGGACATGGCGGCACAAAGTTCGGCTTATCGGCAGATGCGATTACAGCGCTGCTGGATCAACATGCGAATTACCCACATCTCGACTTTGCAGGCATCCATGTGCATATCGGTAGTCAATTAGGCGATACTGCCGCGACAGAGCAAGCTGTCCTCGCCGCCCGCGCCATCGCGCAGCGCTATCCGTCGATCACCACGCTCGACATTGGGGGCGGGCTGCCCGTCGCCTATCGCCCTGACACGAAGCTCCCTGATCCGGATGCATTTGCTCAGGCGCTCGCCCCGCTGGTTTCGGGCTACGAGGTCATCCTGGAGCCGGGACGCAGCATCATCGCCGATGCGGGGATCCTTGTCGCGCAGGTCTTGTACACCAAGGACCATGGTGGGCAGCATTTCATCATCCTCGATACAGGGATGACCGAACTTATCCGCCCCGCACTCTATGACGCACATCATGAGATTGTGCCACTGGTAAAGCCCTCACCCCCCGCCCCTCTCCCAAGTGGAGAGGGGTTAGCGGATAGTGTACGCGCTGTCGAAATCGTCGGTCCCGTTTGCGAGACGACCGATACGCTGGCGCACAACCGCGCACTGCCACCACTTGCCCCCGGCGATCATGTCGCTATCCTGACGGCGGGCGCGTATGGGTTCGTCATGGCGAGCAATTACAACGCCCGCCCGCGCCCGCCCGAAGTGGTCATCGAACCCGATGGCAACACATGGCGCGTCGCCCGCAGGCGTGACACGTGGGGCGACTTGGTAGCATCGGAATTAGAATAGCCACTCCGGGTTCTCGAAGCCGCCGTATTCCTGTATCGCGCCGAAGATATGGCTCACCAAGGCGGTATCATACACGCACACCATGCACACACCATTAGGAAGATGATTGTGGACTTTGGTGCTGGTTGGCTTTACAAATGTCTTGCCTAGATTTGCAGGTGGCACATGAAGCAGGTTTAGCCAGTATTCTTCAATTCGCCGACATTCATCGTCGTTTTGAGCGTGACAGACAATCTTGAGCTTGATGGCTTCACGACGAACGCCAAGCTCCTCGCACAGGAAGCGCATAAATATGAGATGCATAAACGGGTCAGAATTTGAAAAATGAATACCATTTCTTTCCTTTGCGCCCTCCGCCCAGTACAGCATACAGCCCGCCATATGCATTGGTCGTCCTTCACGCGCTTTCAAACGCCCCGCTGACTGGTGCTTGAGCCGAAGTTCTCGCGCACGTTCCCGGTTGACGTCTGCGCCCCGCTGCTGATTGCTATAGATGTGCCTGTTGGCATTGATCGCTGCAATCTGGGCAGGTGTCAATTCAATGTCGCGTACCCATCCACTGACTGTACTTTTTGCAACATTCAACGCAGCCGCGATTTCGTCTAGGGTCTTGCCTTCATCCTGCCGCAGTCGCCGTGCTTCCACTCGCAATGGTCTGTACATGATCCTACCTCCCGTCCCGAACCTGTGACTTGCGTTCACGCATATCAAACTCAGAAGTACAAAGTGCCATATAAAGCGAAAACTCCAGATTTCTCTGGAGTTTTTATTAGCTTGGTGATGACAGGACTCGAACCTGTGACCTAAGCATTATGAGTGCTTCGCTCTAACCGACTGAGCTACATCACCGTTCGGGTGCATGTCAATCAGCTGACATTATAGCGGGGGTAGGATTCGAACCTACGGCCTCCGGGTTATGCATCCCACTTCGACTTTCGCCGCCCCATCATTGGGTTCGTGGTCTGGACTCTCTCTTCACCCTTGCTCTACTGAGCTTTAGGTGCCTGCTATTGAGTCTCTACACCTTCCGCATTGCTACGGCTTGGCTCGGGATTACCGCGCTAACGGCTTCCCCGAATTTAACAGGAGTTCACGTACAGGTTTCCCCATACGCAGCCCATTCGCAACACCAGCATCTATACATTCAAGCGCGTTGTGGTATAGACGTTTTTTGCTGGAGTACGTTGTTGAGCCCGACGAGCTGCCACTGCTCTACCCCGCATCATGCCGATCATGTTACCAGCCGGATTTGCGTGCGTCAATGGTGAATTACCCGTCATCTTCATCAATCGCTGCGTGGTGCAGCGCCTGCACATCATCCAGCGATGCGCCGCGCGCCGCCTGCAAGCGCAGGTAACGCTTCTGAAACTGCATCGTCGCGTAGGCGGTGAATTCTTCTGCGTGCAATCCAAACGGCATCGGGTTGTACTGCGCGAACAAGTCATCGATCACGCCCAGCGCGGGCATCAGCAGCAAATTCATCGTCTCTTCTGCCACCTGCCACAAATCGCTATCTTCGGCAATCAGGCGCGAGATGAGATAGACACCGTAAGCGATATGCCGCGACTCATCCTGCTTGAGCAGTGTAATCCCTTTACACTGACCCGGCATCAAACCATTGCGCTCCAGCATCGTCTTATACGCATGATAGCCTGTCTCTGCCAGCACCCCCTCGACAATCATGTTGTATGTGACGGATGCCCGTACCTGATTGGCGGGCGTTGGTGCTTCGATCAGCCGCCCCAGCGCCGCTGGGAGCGCCTCATAAATGAGGATACGGTAATTGGGCGTGTGGAAGCGCGCCAGGTCGTCATGGCTACCCGCGACTTCATCCAGGAAACGGCGGAAGAAATCCGTGTGTTTCGCCTCTTCCCACAGGAACGTCGTCAGAAACATCTCTTCTTCGATGCGTCCCTCGCGCGCAATCGTCATGATCAGTGGCAGCAGGTCAAGCGTGACGGCTTCTTCGCCCGCCTGGAACAACGAAGTCAGGTGCAGCACCACCGTGCGCTCCAGGTCGCTCATGCGCAGCCAGTCCTGCCGATCTTGCTGAAAGTCGATTTCGCTGGGGTTCCAGATGCCGAAGCGCTTCGCCTTCTCGAACAGACGCATGGGAGGGGTATGGCGTTGCAATCCGCGAGAGGTAGTGGCAAATGTGTGTGGCAATACATTAAGCATAGTTCTATCCATTCGCTTCACAGTAAGTAGCACAAATCACATACAGCATTGCGCTCAAGACTATACCACATTTTACTCATCAATCCTTCATATTTGCTGGCAATCCGACTGCTGACGTGTTAGAATAGAACTAAAGTTCGTTCAAGGATGACTAACCATGCCCAAGTTTGAACTCGTCTCTGAGTTTAAGGCAACAGGCGACCAGCCAGCTGCGATTGCTGGATTGGTCGAAGGAGTCGAGCAAGGTCTTCATCACCAAACACTTCTGGGTGCGACGGGCACGGGGAAAACATTTGCCGTAGCAAGCTTAATAGAACAGACCCAGCGCCCCACGCTTGTCCTGGCACACAACAAAACACTCGCGGCGCAACTCTATGCCGAGTTCAAAGAGTTCTTCCCACGCAATGCAGTCGAATACTACGTCAGCTACTACGACTATTATCAGCCGGAAAGCTACGTTCCGCGTTACGACCTGTTCATTGAAAAGCAGACGGACATCAACGAGCAGATCGAACGCTTGCGTATCGCTTCAAAAGCCGCCCTGCTCTCGCGCCGGGATGTGCTGATTGTCGCATCCGTTTCGTGCATCTACGGCACGGGCGATCCCGTCACCTGGGCGCAGTCCACCGTCGAATTCCGCAAAGGCAGTACGGTTCAGCGTGAAACCATCCTGCGCGAACTGGTACGACTGCAATACACGCGCGGCGAAATGGACCTGACTAAAGGTGCATTTCGTGCGCGTGGGGACGTGCTGGAGGTCTACCCACCCTATGACGACTTTGCCTACCGCATCACGCTCTTCGGCGACGAAATCGAGCGCATCGCACAATTTGATCCCGTTACAGGCGAATTGCTGACCGCGCATGAAGTACTGGTCGTCTTCCCGGCAACGCAGTTCATGGCTGACCAGGAAAAGCTGCATCAGGCAATCCGCGACATCGAGAAAGAACTGGAGCAGCAGATCAAGTTCTTCAAGAGCGAGGGCAAGCTGCTCGAAGCACAGCGCATCGAACAGCGTGTGCATTATGACCTGGAGATGCTGCGCGAGACCGGCTTCACCAGCGGCATTGAAAACTACTCACGTCATCTCGAACAGCGCCCCCCCGGCAGTCCACCCTGGACACTGCTCGATTACTATCCGAAAGATTATTTGCTCGTCATTGACGAAAGCCACATGACCATCCCGCAGATTCGCGGCATGTACAACGGCGACCGCACGCGCAAAGAAACGCTGGTCGAGTATGGCTTCCGGCTGCCAAGCGCAATGGACAACCGTCCGCTCAAGTTCGAAGAGTTCCAAGAGCGCTCATTTCAGTTGATCTACACCTCTGCCACGCCGGGTCCCTACGAGCGCGAGGTTAGTGAGCGCGTCGTCCAGCAGGTGATCCGTCCGACGGGTATTCTCGATCCACAGGTAACGGTGCGCCCGACAAAGGGACAAATTGACGACCTGCTGCAGGAAATTGCCGCGCGTGTCAAGAACGGGCAGCGAGCGCTCGTCACCACGCTGACACAGCGCATGGCGGAAGAACTGGCAGGTTACATTAACGAGATCGGCATCAAAGCGCAGTACATTCACGCCGAAGTTCAGACGATTGAACGCGTGGAAATCCTGCGCGATCTGCGGCTCGGCGTTTACGATGTCATTGTCGGCATCAACTTGCTGCGCGAAGGCATCGACCTGCCGGAAGTCTCGCTTGTGGTCATCCTGGATGCGGACAAGGAAGGTTTCCTGCGTTCCGAACAGGCACTCATCCAAACCATCGGACGCGCGGCACGGCACATTGATGGGCAGGTTATCCTCTATGCTGACCACATGACGCCTTCAATGGAACGCGCCATTGGCGAGACCGAGCGCCGCCGTGCCGTCCAGCACGCTTACAACGAAGCGCACGGAATCACGCCGCGCAGCATCGTCAAGCAGGTGCGCGACCTGACCGAACGCGTGAAGGCGCTGGCATCGGATGAGGCAAAGACGCCCACGGGTGAAGTCGATCTCATGACTATACCCAAGGCAGAGCTGCACAAGATGATCAAGGAACTGGAGGCAGAAATGAAGCGCTCCGCCAAGTCGCTGGAGTTCGAGAAAGCGGCGATGCTGCGCGACCAGATGATCGAACTCAAGGGGGTGCTTGCCGCACGCGACCCCGAAGGCGACCTAGAGCTCGTGGCGATGTAAACGATGAAAAGTGCTTATTCAAAAGGCGTGCAGCAAAGAGGTTAGAGAGTTTGAGTTTTTCTCCAGCCTCTTCTCCTCTACCCCTTTTGAGTAAGCACTTTTCCCCATTGCTCAGTTGCCAACGATATATGTTCGATCGACGACCAGCTCGAGCGCGGCGGCAATGTCAGTCCACGAGATAATCTTGAAGTTCTGATTGCCGTCTGGGTTCAGGTTCAAATCGTCCTGCACTACAAGCGCCCCATCAGGAAACGCAGCCCCCAGTGGCAAGTTGATCACATCTAGCCCATCGGAGCCAGACACCGCATCGATCACGTCCGTCTCGATCACCACAAAGCGCCCGACATAGGCATTGGGTACAGCGCGATCGTACAGCACAAACTCACTACTGCCCTGGCTCGATGCCACAAGATAGCCCTCACCGTCCGCGGCATAATAGATCGCCAGCCCCTCGACATCGGCGATGAGATTGCCGTCCGCACCTGTGCTATCGACCATTTCGCGTGCGTCGCCCGCGTCCGGTTGCGCGCCATAACGCCAGATACCGACAGTTTCTTCGCCCACATACAACATTCCTGTCTCATCATCCACAACACAGCCTTCTGTCTGGCTGCCCACCACGAAGTCACGAACCAATACCGCACTCACCCGCCCGCTGCCATCCTCTTCGAGCAGGTATTGCTCCACCTCGCCTGTGTTGGCACTGTTTACGAATGCATAGAACGCGCCTGCCGCTAGGTCTTGATACATGCAAATGCCGTAGACTTCGCGCATGTCTGACACAACCGGAGCACCCACTTCGGTCAATTCGCGTGTTTCGGCATCCAGCGCATATATCACCATGCTATTCTCGGTACGATTAGTCGCTACGACAAGCGTCGTTTCAGCACCGTTCATCATGAAGCCACTGCGCAAATCGACATTGTTCACGCGCCCAATCGGGACAAACTGATGCACACTGCCATCAAGATTGTAGACTACCAAGCCGCCCGCAGGTGTCTTGTCTGTACCGATGATGACGCTCAATTCGCTATCTGTCGGGTTCACCCAGATTGCCGGGTCATCAGCCGCGTCTGTACCCGCGTCTACCGGTTGTGTCTCAACCAGCGAGGTGACGGTTGGGACATCAGCAGCGGCAGCAACATCAACACGAATACGTGGGTCATAACTGCTGTCTGTCGCCAGATCGAGCGCGTCGGCAATGTCACCCCATGATGCCAGCTTGAAGTTGTTGCGTCCGCTCGGATTGCTGTTTGTTTCATCCGCACTGACGAACAAGCCCGCCGGAAACTGGTCGTTTAGCGGCAAACCGATCACGTCGCCACCGTTTGGCTCTGTCACACGGTCATCCAATGCGCCGCCACTGATGCCGAAGCTGCCGATAAAGGCATTGTCACCACCGCGCTCGTACAGATTGAATGTATTGCTCGATTCGTTCGCCGCGATCAGATAACCACTCCGGTCTGCGCCGTAGAAAATCGTCAAGCCTTCGACCTGCTCGCTGATATTGCCTCCGACAATGTCGACAATTCGGCGATTGTTCCCCGCTTCCGGTTCTGCGCCGTAACGCCACAGGGCAACCTCTTCCTCACTGATATAGAACAGCCCCAACTCGTCGTCTGCAACGCAGCCTTCAGTCTCGCTGCCCACCGAAAACTCGCGCGCCAGCGTCGTTGTCAGTTCGCCGTTCTGGAAGCGCATCAGATATTGTTCGACATCGCCATCTTCACTGTTGACGAACACATAGTACTGCCCGGTGCGCCTACTCAGGTACATACACGATCCGTTCGCCGGAATACCCGTGTCAATCGTACCAATCCGTTCCAGCAGCCGAGTATCAGGATTGATCGTCCACAACGCCACTTGCGGTCTATCCTTCACACTTGCGGCAACCAGCGTAATTCTTGCGTCATCCACGGGAAAGTTATAACGCAAATCAACACTGCCCATCGGCTCATCGCTCAGGAACTGCAACTCCCCGCCGCTCAAGTCGTAGATGCCGATGCCTGCATTATCATCGGTTCCCAGAATCACGCTCTGGGAGAGATCCGTCGGATGCAACCAGATGGCGGCGCTCGTCGCCCCGTCATTGCGCGTTGGGGCGGTTTCCAACAATGCAGGCACTTCGGGTGCAGTATCCTGCGCCCGAACGGTCGTGAAAAGCGTCAACAAGAACAGTGTAGTGACCACAATTCGTTTGGACATCGTTACTCCTTCAAAATCGCAAAACATCAAGAACGCCAAGAGATAGCGATTCCTTGGCGTCCTCAGCGTCTTGGCGTTGATATCTGGTAGCTCTGGGCTTACATGCCAGAGGTGATCTGGAAGATCGTGAGCGTGCCGCTGATTTCGTTAGCCACTATCAGCAGCGGTGTTCCGGTCGGGCTCTCGTCCGCCGAGATGAACTTGACGCCTTCAGGGCCCAGGTCGCCCGCAGTCCCAGCGGTTGGGTCGCCAGTGAAATCACGATTATTGACATAGGTCACGAACACAGGTGCTGCCGGATCGCTGATGTCATAAACGATGATGCCGCCGATGCGTTCGAAGCCGATGAAAGCGTATAGGCTTTCTCCGACCATGCCGACCGCAACCTCTTCCGGTTCAGGACCCTTATTGTCGCTGCGGTCATCGAACGAGCCGTTTTCATCATTAGTAGCATTGAACTCTTCTGGCAGCAGTTCAGACGTCACCTGCTCAAAGTCATCGCCGCTATCATAAATCAGACTGCCATCAAGCGACCAGATGCTGAACGAACGACCGCCAGGCAGGTACAGCGTGTCAAAGTCGCCATCGCCGTCAGTATCACCCATCGTGTTGGTCACTTCCAGCTTGCCCAGGTTCGCCTCTAGCTGAAGATTGGCGGCGTCGGGAAACGCGGTTTCGTCGAGCGTCAATTCGCTTACTTCTGCCTCTTCGCTGAAACCTTCGTAATCGCGCGTGTCGCCCTCGTTCGCAGTGATAGCGTAAGTGACGTCACCGACTGTGAATGTTGCGATACCGTCGGGCTGATACATGCCGAGCACGGGCCAGTTGGCAATGTTGATAGCGCCGTCTTCGTTACTGGCATCAATGCCGTTGCCTTCCAGCAAATGATCCTTAAAGCCCAACGGACGAATTTCGACGATAGTCTCCGCCGCCAGGTCAACAACTGCAATCGCGTTATTCTCTTGCAGCGTCACCAGCGCAACCGCACCATCAGGGGTAATTGCTGCGAATTCCGGTTCAATGTCCTGCGCAACCGTCGCGCCCGGCCCGTAAATGCGCACTTCGGCTGCAAGTTCCGCAGCGCGTGCGCCGCCTTCGTTGAAGTCGGTGAACGTCAGCGTATTGACGGTCGCGACTTCGACACCGCCGCTCAGATCGATAATGCTGATCGAGCCTTCGGGGTCAACCGCGTAATCGTCACTCGGCTCGCCTTCATTCGCTGTCACAGCTTTCGCGCCATCGGGCGTGAAAACAACATGGTCGGGCTGTACGCCGACTTCTACCGAACCCAGAACTGTGCCTTCCGCATCCATGAACACAACCGCGCCTGCGCCGTCCTGTGCTTCCGCTTCGACCGCAGCCGCAATCAAACCACCTTGGATGGCGACATTGTTGACACCATCACCATATTCGCTCAGCTCGACCTGGGTGACCATCATCGGTGCAGTCGGATCAGAAATATCGAGAATATCGATGGTGTTGTCCGCACCGTTCACGACGAAGAGGCGCTGGCTGGCAGCGTCGTAGACAGCTTCTTCAGCACCCGCTTCGTCAAATGCCCCTGTTGCATAGGTGCCAAGCGGTTCGAGAATCAGCGCGTTTTCCTGCGCGGCAGCGGGCCCAATCGCCAATGCCACGGCGAAGATCGCAAGCAAGATCGACAGACGAGTCTGTAACATGTAAGGCTCCTTAAAACAGAGAAGTGTATAGGACATGTGCGAGGTCATCGCGTATTGCACAGCCAATAGTCTAGGATAGGCACGCATTGTTAAGAACGTTTTGCGCTTTATTTAAGCGAATTACCCTGACATGAGCATGACATGAAAAGAGCGCCACGACGACGGCGCTCACCTTACCTTCAACTCTTTAAATACTAAGCCTGTACGACCACAACCATCCCGACGAAAGCGAAATCATAGTACCAACGCGCCTCGTCTACAGGCAGGTTCACGCAACCGCTGCTGACCGCCTGCCCCCAATCATCGTGCCAGTATGCTCCGTGGATCGCGCGCGGGTTGTCATAAACGATGATGTAAGGAACATCCGTGACAGTATTGCCGCGCCAGGTCAGGTTGGCGATTTCGGCTTTGCGGGTCACAGTGAACGCCCCGGTAAGGGTTTGGGCATCGCGCCGCCCGATTGCCACGACAGTGCTGCGCACCAGTTCGCCGTCTTCAAACGCATAGATGCGAAACTCACTCAAATCCACCAGCAGTAGTCGCCCCCACGAGGTTTGCACCGCCCAACTCAGGGGCGTGGGCATTGGAACATTCTCCAAATCAACAGCTGTGTCGTCCTCAACATCTTGTGCCGCGACACTGCCAATCGACACCAGCAGCAGAAACACAATCAGCAACCCAATGACGAATGAATGATGGCTTTCGGCGTGAGCAACCATGATTCTCTCTATCCTTCAGCAATGACTTTTCAATAGTCACAGCCTACAGGAAGCGCGAATCAAAAGGCGGACGCTACGCATCCGCCTCACTAATGTTACAACGACGACTGACCGTCGCTTGCCCTACGATCCTGACGTGGGCTAGACGACGAAAGCTCCATCCTTATAGAACAGCTCACCATCAACATGAATCGTGCTGTCCACACGCATATCGCAGATCATGTCCCAGTGCACACCGCTGACGTTCTTGCTGCCTGTATCCGGGTAGCCCAGTCCAATAGCTGTGTGGATCGTACCGCCGATCTTCTCATCAAACAGGATTTGCCCGGTGAAGCGGTCAATGCCGAAGTTCGTCCCGATGGCAAATTCGCCCAGGTAGCGGGATCCGGCGTCCATATTCAACTGTGCGTGCAGCAGTTCTTCGTTCTTCTGCGCGGTTGCGTGAACGACCTTGCCCTGCTCGAAGCGCAGTTCGATGCCTTCGACCGCCCTGCCCTGCACCATCGATGGATAGCTGTAACGCGCCCACCCGTTTACCGACTCTTCAACAGGACCCGTGAAGATTTCGCCATCGGGCATATTGCGCGACCCACTGGCATTGATGAATGTGCGCCCGTCAATCGAAAGTTCCAGATCGATGTTTGGACCTTGAAGCTTGACGTGCTTCTTGCCTTTAAGCCAGTCGATCTTCTTCTGCTGCATCGCGCCGAGCGCCTGCCACTCCGCTACCGGGTCGGGCTTGTTGACAAACGTCGCGCCATAGTAAAAGTCTTCGTATTCCTCAAGACTCATCCCGGCGTCCTGCGCGATGCCTTCCGAGGGAATCATCGTGCCCACCCACTTCATCTTGCCTTCCGCCGCGCGCTTCATGCGCGTACTCAGCCACGAACGCTGCGACGACATCAGCTTTTGCGTGCGTGCCGCGTCAATATTGCTCATCGCCTTTGTATTGGGCAGAGTGCTGACGCGGATATAGACATCGGCACTTTCGATGTATTGCGTCATCATCGGGTCGAGCCATTCCATCTGCGCGTCATTTGCGTGGCGGAGGAACGTCCGCTTCATCGTCTCGTCGCTCATCATAACCGACGGGTAGCCACCCGCTTCCACGACGGCTGCGTAGACAGCGCGGAGATACGGAAGCGCCTCGACTTCGCCGAGAATGCCCACCCATTCGCCGGGCTGCACCTTTGTACAATAATGAACCAGCAGTTGTGCCAGCTTATCAATACGCGGATCGTTCATCATCCTGTCCTTTATACAAGCGCTTTCACAGCTTCCAGCGCCGCTTCGTAGTTCGGCTCGTCGCCCATCACATGTACATATTCGGCATAACGTACCACGTCGCTTTGATCTACCACAAATACCGCCCGCTGCGTGATGCGCAAGTCTGTAACATGCACCCCATAAGCATCCGAAAAGTTCATATTCTTATGATCGGACAGCGTCTCGACGCGCTCGATACCTTCTGCCGCGCACCAGCGCCGCTGTGCATAGGGCAAATCTGCACTGATAGTCAGCACGACCGTATCGCCGCTCAGGTTGCTAGCCTCGGCGTTAAAGCGGCGCGTCTGGGTTGCGCAGACGCGCGTATCCAGCGACGGCACAACGCTTATCAGCTTAACTTTGCCCGCATAGTCCGCCAGCGACTTGACCTGCCAGTTATTCGCCGTCAGGGCAAAATCGGGTGCAGCCTGCCCCAGTTCCAGCATCGCCCCGGCGACTGCGAGTTCCCGTTCACCCAACATCATGCCTGCCCGTTCCATGTGCCTGCTCCATTCTTTATCCATGAGTGTGAGAAGACAAAGCTTAACGACGAAAGATGAGCAAATGAAAAGAGACGCTTGTGGATAAGCGTCTCTTGATCAGCCACTGGACTCTGGAGAATTAGAATGCACCGTGACCCTTCAGCAGCACCCAGACGGTCATGAAAAGTATCTTGATATCGAGAAAGAGCGAGTAGTGACCGATGTAATGCAGGTCATCTTCGGTACTCAGGTGGCAGGGCTTTGTGCTGCGTCCCGTCACTTGCCACCAACCTGTAATGCCCTGTGGTACGATAAAGCGTACTCGCTGCCAGCTATCGTACTGCTCCACCAACCAGGGCAGCTCCGGGCGCGGACCGACCAGGCTCATATCACCTTTGATGACATTGAAAAGTTGCGGCAGCTCGTCGAGACTCGTCTTACGAATAAAGCGACCAACGCGCGTGACGCGCGGATCATGCTTATGCTTATGGACGAGTTTTCCCTGTGCGTTTGTGCGGTTGACGGTCGGTTGCAGCGCTTCGGCATTAACCACCATCGAACGAAACTTGTAAATGTGAAACAGTCTTCCGCCCTCACCGACACGCCGCTGCTTGAACAGCACGGGACCAGGGGACTCAAGCTTGACCGCCAGAATCACCGCACCCATCAATGGTGAAGCAATAAGCAGGACAATACTGCAAATCACGATGTCGATGATGCGTTTCATAATTCGCTGACGAGGGGTGAGACCCAGGACGCCCTCCGCAGCCCTATACGACTTTGATTTTGCGGCCAACTTGCCAAGAGGCAGTGATAGCAGGGAAGCTTTCATCAATGACACTACCCAGATGACAACGTTCTCAAGATAACAATAACGAAATTATACAATCCTATCGTTTCGAATCTCCTTAATTCTTTTCATGACTCTATCAAGTTTTCATGAATTTTTAGGAAAGACAGCGTAAAGAGCGTGTCCATTCATGCACTGCGTAAACACCGGTTTATTTACAGTTCTCAACAAGTTTCATTTGGGTTATGTACGTCGCCGTACTCCCGGGCAGGGCACAGCTGTTCGAATAGCGGGAAGATAAAAAGAGCAGGATAGCTCCTGCCCTCACACTACTCAATTGCCAACCCCCAATACCGAAAATCTAGAATGCGCCCTTGCCCTTGAGCAGTGCCGGGATGGTCATGAGCATGATCTTGATGTCCATCCACACAGTGTAGTTGCGCACGTAATGTACGTCGTCTTCGGTGCTGAGGTGGCTTGGCTTGTCGCTGCGTCCCGTCTCCTGCCACCAACCGGTGTCACCCTGCGGCATCAGGAACCGTTCACGCTGCCACTCTTCGTACTGCTCCACCAACCAGGGCAGTTCGGGGCGCGGTCCCACCAGGCTCATGTCGCCCTTCAGCACGTTGATCAGCTGAGGCAGTTCGTCCAGGCTCGTCTTGCGAATGAACTTGCCGGTCTTAGTCACGCGCGGGTCGTCCTTG
>JANRJX010000165.1:0-9989 GCA_033763755.1 Chloroflexota bacterium | reverse complement strand
CCACTACACTTCGCAGACGTGCAGCGGTTGTGGTGTGATTGTGGAGAAGGACTTGAGCGTCAGAATTCACGATTGCCCTCACTGTGGCGTGCAGCTTGACCGCGATGTCAATGCGGCACGGAACATCCTGTTTTTAGCACTAAAGTCGGCTTGGACTGAGCCGTCAGGCGCTAACGTAGACCAATAGGTCATGCGTAGCCTGAGAAGCTTCCCGCGAAAGTGGGGAGCGTGGTCACTAGCACAGCCAAAGAGTGCGCGCAACTAGTTTAGTGAACACTTATTGTTTTCAAGGATTGTGTGCTACAGTATTGGCACAACGCAGCGGTGCGTTCCGGTTTAACGCCCCTTGCAGCCTTGAGCGCGCCTGATTCGCGTTTTGGGCAACGGCGGTTTGCAGTAGCAGCCGCCGTTTTGTTTGGGGAGTTGTATTTTATAGTGAACATCCGTTACTTTCAACAAACGTTCAGCGCAAGCGATAGACCCGTATCTCATACGTGTCCCCGTCATGGAATTGAGGTGCGAGCGCGCCCGCCTTCGGGATCAGCACAATGCGACCGTCCGGTAGCGCGCGGGCGCGGGCGTGAAAATTCCCGATGACCACACTCACTTTCCGCTGCTTTCGCAGCAAACGCGCAACCACATACTCAACCGTGCCAACTGTCCACATCCGCAACAGCGCTTTGCGCAGCACCATCAGCGATGCGCCCACATCCTCCAGAGGCATCGCCGCGCGGTACGCTGACCACCAGTAGTAGCCGCGCGCGAAAGGCGGATAGTACGCAGCAACTTTGGCGTACCCGTACAACGTCTTCTCTTTGGCACCGATCTGATTGGCGAACCAGCGCAAGCCGCCTTCGCCATAGCGCGCCTCATTCATCATGCGCAGTGCCAGATCGCCTAAGCCCCACCGCGCTTTGTCCATCTGTTCCATCATCACCAGCCCGGCAGCGACGTTGCTGTCAGCATCATCCGGGATCAGGTCTGCCAGATGCACATATTCTGCATGTGTAGATTTTTGCGCAGGACGTTCGAGTGTCATGGCGCGCTGCCTTCAGGCTCAGCGCGGTACGTGTTCATGTCCACGAACCCCAAAATTGCCAGCGCCTCTTCGGGCGTGCGGACGATATGTACAACGCCTTGCCAGTTGCGATGCCAGGACTGCTGAGCGCGGGTCAGCGTCCCCTTTGCTGACTTCACCTCCATCAGATAATTGACGCCCGCATACCCTACGAGCAGGTCGGGCGTGCCATCGCCGTTCAGTTGATCGACTGTTGCGCCTACTTCCAGCAGCGCGTCCTCGATTTCAGGTTCGTTCTCGTCGCGCTTTGCCGCGTACCTCTTGTTTGACATCTGTACCTCCAAAAGAACAGTGCAGGCGCAAAGGTACGCCTGCACACGTTATTTTACGCCCTGTCGAAGTAGAGACCAACAGGCTTGCCCTCGTTGAGCATGAGGTACATAACGCCGCCCTCGAACTGGTCTGCCTTCATCGTCGTCTTCATCGCCAGTTCTGACACGTCGAACCCCGTCGCTTTCAACCATTCCACAGGTTGCTTGGCGTACTTGACGCCCGGCTGCGTGACGATGGTGAGCGTGGGTGTCTTGGACGCCACATAGTCGATACGCGCCACAGGCTCGTATTGCACCGCCTGAGCTTCCGCTTCAACGATCTCATCTGGCTCATCGTCAAAAAAGTCATCGAGATCGAGGGAACTGACGACAGCCGTGCTGGACGATGGATCGGGCGCGGGCGCGAGTGCAGTAGCCGGCAACTGCGCAATCGGTTCTCCGATGCGGCGCGGCTTGCTGCCAGCGCCGAGGCGATTGCGCACGTCGGCTACTGATGGTGCGCCGGGTTCAGGCAATGCGGGTGCGCGGGTGAACGCGGCGAGCATGTTGTTGGCAGCAAATTCGCGCTCCACGATGATGCTGATGAGCGACTTCTTGACTTTGGCGCGCTGGCTCTTGGTTTGCGTCCCGTCAGATCTTGTGGCGTTTTCGTTCGGGCGGGTCACTTCCTGCGTATCACGCCAGATGGTGAAGGGGATGCCCGCCAGCGTGCCATACAGCGACTCGGCGGTTTGGAGCGTGGCATTGATGGTGAGAATGTCATGTGTGGAGTGGGTTTCCAGTGTTACATACCCCATCATTTTGGTTGCCAAAACCAAGTCTGGCAGTATCAGCTTCAGGCGTCCAACAGGCTTGCAATCACATGGGCATTGCTCGTTTGCGAAGTCGCACAGCGACATCGGACGAATCCAGCCCCCTTTGCCTTTGTTGAACGTCGGCTCATAGACAAGATGCTGCTCGCGCTTATCGCAGCGCCGGAGGAGAGTCGCCCCTGCCCATTCTTCCATCCATGCGCCGAACGCCTCATCCGCCGCCGCGCCCATGACATACACTTTGCGCAGCGTCTTCGGCTTATCCCCATAAAGTTTTGCGAAGTGTTCCGCCAGCGTGAAGTCTTCCAGCTTCCAGTTGGCGAACCGGTCTTCAGGGTCAAAACGAAAATGATCGAGGTCGGGACCGACGTGTCCCTTTTCATTCTTTGGAGCGCCCTTGCGCAGCTTCCCCAGGCAAATCATGTCCTGAATCGGCGCGCCGTGTTCGTTGTGCGTCAAGCTGTGGATAGGCATGGTTCACGTTCCTCTTGTGTCTCTTCTACCTGATTTAGACGAGATTGCTGATGCTCATACAGGGTGATGATGTCCTGCTCAATAATGGCGCGCCAGCCGTCGCCAAAGATGGCATCCAGTCGCTCTGGCGTGATCTGGTCAAGTGGAATCTCAACCTTCCATTTGACCATGATTGCCGGGTTCCGCTATGTGCGCGTGCGCGTGCGCTGCGCTCTTCTCGCGACGACGTTCAATGTCAGCACGCAATGGCTCGCCACCATAGGCGAGCGCGGCATCACGGAACCACTCGTTCAGCCCCTTTCCAGCTTCCAGTGCCGCAGCCTTGCACGCGGCGTGCATGGCTGCATCGCCAGAGACGTTCACGACAAAGATTCTTTTCATACGCACCCTCCTGTTCATCAAGATAAACAAATTTTACATTAAATGACTTTTTTATGCAATTGTTTGTTTTACGTAGTAGTCTGGTATTGACAGTATGAAAGTCGTGGGGAAAACGTAGGCTAAACGAAAGGAACATACATGGCTACTCAGCGACCTGTTATGATCGCAGACCTGATGGATGAACTGTTTACCGTACAGGGACTGACGTACAGAGAGATGCAGAAAATATCAGGCGTCAATCTGGCAACATTGAACAGAGTCGCAAATTGGCGCGACCCCAACGGCGACTACAACCCGGAGCTGGAGACTATTCTGGGACTAATGAAGCTGATCAATCAACCTTGGGCGAATATGCTTCCCCTCATACGCCCAAACGCAGCGCTTCCCCTGAGCGAAAACGACGTCCTACTCTCTCAAATTAGCTACCGTCTCCGCCTCCTCTCTGAAGAGGATCTCAAGCTCGTTGCGAAGTTGGTCGGACTCTATTTTCGGGACACTAGCCAGAAACTCAACGACGGTTAGAATGCCTTGCAACTGGTACGTGTTCATCTGACGCAACGTTTCTACAACTGCTTGAACACTGGTATCGGGTTCAGCGCACATGGAAGTCTCCGATGCTAAAGGTATTAAATTACGATTGTAAAATTTAACATTATTTTGTGCCACAAAAATTTACACAATTGGGAAACGCTCTATGCCAGTGAAGAAAATCGAGCGCGCATTGTCCTGGGCGGCTGTTTCGTCAAGAGAACAGGCAAGCGCAGACAAATTCTCAGTTGAAGATCAGATCGCCCGCAACCAGAAAATTGCCGATGAGCGCGGCTGGACGATTATTGAAACGCTCATCGTGCCGGGTCATTCCAGGCATTATTCAGACATCCGGCAGCTTGCTGACATCGCCCGCAAAAAGGGTATTGACGCCTTTGCCCGCCTGCTGTGGCATATTGAGCAGCGTGATTTTAATGTGCTCATCGTCCGTGACGCCGACAGATTCGCGCGCAAGGCAAGCCTTATGTGGCAGATATTGGAGATGGTGGTTGACGACTGCGGCGCGTACATATACAGCGACGTGGACTCCATGCTGGTGGATCGCAACAATGTCGATATGTTCGGCATGGTCAAAGCCTACAAAACCAATCGTGAGCAAAAAGACCGCGTTGAACGCTTCAGGAAGGGCATTCTCGGACGCGCTGAACGCGGACTGATTCCTGCCGGGCTGCCACACCTGACCCATATGCGCGTTTTCGACGCCAAGGGCACTGAGGTGGGCACTGCCCTCAACCCGGACTGCCTGCCATTGATGCAGGACTTGGCAACGCTATTTCTCGAAGGCGTTGGCTACCAACGCCTGGGCGACGAACTGCTGAACCGCTTCGGACATCGCAATGAGCAGGGAGTAGCGTACAACCAAACAACGTTGCGCAAATTGCTGTTCAATCCGCACACGTGGGGACATGTCACCATCGGTCATGCCAAACGAGATGTGGATCAGCGCTATCATGCGTTTTGGGCGTTTGACCGTACTGTCGAACCGCCTGATGGGGTGCAGATTTTTTACGACAAAGTGCCAGCGGTTTATAGTGGTACGCAGGCGGCGCTCATTCAGCAGGAAATTCGTCGCCGAAGCGAAATGAAGGGCAAACGCAGACCGCACTCACGGCACGCGCTTACGGGGCTGCTCGTTTGCTACGAATGCGGTTCGCTTATGCACGTCGCGTATACCCACGATGATTATGGCACCCGCCAGTATTACAGGTGCGGGCTGCACAGCGAGCATTCCAAACGCAGCGGCAAGCAGCAGTGCAGTCAGCACAAATACATCGCTGTTGGTGCAGCTCAAAAAGCTTTTGAGACGCTGTTGCAAGACATGGCAAATGGCGTGCCGACTGCGCTCGCACCCGTTGCGCCACGCACAATAGCCGACCTGAGACAGCAGCGCAGTAGCGTGGATAAAGAGATGCAACGCCTCATTGTCCAGATGTCACAGATTGATGCGTCGGCTGCACTGGACGCCATCCACCAGCGCCTGAACGCGCTTGGCAGGTCAGCAGAAGAATTGGACACTCAGATTAAAAATGCCGAAAGTGATAGCTGGCGGCGAAAAAGTGATGCGCAGCGGCGGCAGCGCATCATGGAGATGTTGATAGAATTGAACTATGCGCACGAGTTCTGGGAGCGGCATTCTCCGCGTGAATGCAATCAAATCCTGCACACGCTCCTAGGCGACTATCGCCTTGCGATCTTGAATGGCAAGCCGCACTCATTCGTGATTCCTGAGTAGTGTAGAATGCCCGACTTTGTAACACTGCACAAGGCAACCGAACACATTCGCGACGGCTGCACGCTGGCGCTTGGCGGCATGACGGTCTACCGCCGTCCAGCGAGCTTTGTACGTGCTTTGTTGCGCCGTGAGCCACGCCCGCGCGACCTTACGCTGCTCTGTTTCACGGCGGGCATTGAGTCCGATTGGCTGGTCGGTGCGGGCTGCGTGCGCGCCGTGCGCTCGGTTTACTTCGGACTCGAATCTTTCGGCTTTGCGCCGATGTTTACCCAGGCAGCACAGCGCGGCGACATTCGCATCATCGAAGAGACCGAACAGAGCCTTGCAATGGGCATTCGCGCGCAGATGGCGGGGGTCGGCTTCATGCCCTCGCGCGCCTGGATCGGCACGGACTTGCCAAGCCTGCGCCCTGATGTCAAAACGATTCAGGACCCCTATAGTGGCGAAACCCTCACAGCATTTCCCGCTATCCACTGCGATGTCGCCGTGCTACACGCGCTGGCAGCGGATAAGGTGGGTAACGTGCTGGTCAACAACAATCTGGGAGTCGATCTCGAACTCGTATACATCAGCGATTGGGTCATCGTCACTGTCGAGCAAATGGTGGACAGGCTTGAACGCACCCCCGACGGCTTTCTCATCCCCGCGCCCGGCATCAACCAGATCGTCCATCTCCCTAATGGCGCGAACCCCACCAGTTGCTACCCGCTCTACCCGGTTGCAGGCACCGCATTCCTCAGCTACATCGACGCTTGCAACGACGGCAGATTTGAAGACTGGCTTGCGGATGAGCGTATATCGGCAAAGTAACACACCATTTGCAAGTATCTCCAGATCCTTTAAAATACGTTTAACGTATCTTTGCACCAGGGGAGTCCGTGTCAACGGGCTGAGAGGGCGCGTAACGCCGCGCCGACCCTTAGACCTGATCCGGTTCATGCCGGCGTAGGAAGGTTGAAGCCATGAGCAATCACACGGCAACCCCTACAACCTCGCACGTAGGGGTCTTTTTTCGGGCTACCCTGGTCAAGTGTGTATCAGGAGTTCCCATGTATCGGTATTTTGCACTAGTGCTGGCAATCGCGCTCATCGGCGCCCCCGCTGTTGCTCAGGACCGCCCCGCGCTGACGGTTATCGCCCACGACAGCTTCAACTACACTCAGTCGGTCATGGATGCCTTCACAGAAGACACGGGCACTCCCGTCGAGACAATCCGACTTGGCGACACCGGACTGCTGGTTAATCAGTCGATCCTCAACCGCGACAATCCGCTCGGCGATGTGATATTTGGCGTAGATAACACCTTTCTAGGGCGCGCACTCGCAAACGATCTCTTTATCCCCTACGAATCGCCCGCGCTGGAAACCGTTGATGACACGTTCATCGTTGATGACGAGCATCGGGTTACGCCCATCGATTACGGCGATGTCTGCCTGAACTACGCCGTCAGCTACTTTGAAGACAACAATCTCGCCGTGCCAGAAACGCTGGAGCAGTTGACGCAGCCCAACTACCGTGGCTTACTGGTCGTTCAGAACCCCGCTACTTCATCTCCCGGACTCGCCTTCCTGTTGACTACCATTGCTGTCTTTGGCGAAGACGGTGACTACACCTGGGTAGATTACTGGCGTGACCTGGTTGCTAACGATGTTCTGATCAGCGATGATTGGACGGACGCCTACTACAACCAGTTCAGCGGCAGTCTGGGCAGCATCGGCACACGCCCGTTGGTGGTCAGCTATGCCAGCAGCCCGCCCGCCGAAGTCTTCTTCGCTGAGCCGCAACCGGAGACTGCACCCACTGCCGCCATCACTGCCGAGGATACCTGCTTCCGCCAGATCGAATTCGCAGGCATATTGCGCGGCACAGAGATGGAGACAGAAGCTCAACAGTTTATCGATTTCCTGCTAAGCCGTGCGTTCCAGGAAGACATGCCGCTCAATATGTTCGTATTCCCCGTCAACAGCGAGGCTGAACTGCCGGAAGTCTTTGTAGAACACGCTGCCATTCCCGAAAACCCAATTGTCTTTCCGCCAGATGCGATTGAAGATGGACGTGAGGAATGGCTGCGCACCTGGACAGAGACGGTGCTGCGTTGAGACTTGGTACTGCCTGGCGCTGGTTATGGCTGCTACCCATTGCTTTCCTGACGCTGTTCTTCGTCTACCCGCTGGTCAGCATCTTTGCCATCAGCCTTGCGCCAGCGGGTCACCTTGATCTCAGCGGCTTCGTCACAATCGCCACCAGCAGCTACTACTGGAACACGCTTGGCTTCACTATCGGGCAGGCAGCGCTGTCAACGCTGGTTACACTGGCGCTTGCCCTGCCCGGCGCATATGTCTTCACACGCTACCAGTTCCCAGGCAAAGCGCTGCTCGCCGCGCTTGCCGGGCTGCCCTTCGTCCTGCCGACCGTAGTCGTTGCCGCCGCGTTCCTTGCCCTCATCGGACCGCGCGGCATCATCAACACCTGGCTAATGTCAGTGTTCACGCTCTATGCGCCACCGATACAGCTTGAACGCACCCTGACGCTGATCATCATCGCGCACATCTTCTACAACTACGGCGTCGCCTTCCGCATGTTACAGGCGTTCTGGGCGAGCCAATCCACCCGCATCGAAGAAGCATCACGCTCGCTTGGCGTGGCGGGCTGGCGCTTGTGGTGGCGCATTCGCCTTGCCATGCTCCGTCCAGCGCTCATCGCGGCAGCTGCCATCATCTTCATCTACAACTTCACCAGTTTTGGCGTGATTGTCATCCTCGGCGGCGCGCGTTTCGCCACCCTGGAAGTTGAAATCTATCGTCAGATCGCCAACCTCTTCGACCTGCCAACAGCGGCGGCATTGTCGCTGGTACAAATCGTCTTCATGTTCGTTTGCCTGCTCGTCTTCACCCGCCTCGAACGCACTGTCCGCCTGACACTCCGCGGCTCAGAGGCAAACGCGCGCCCGCCCCGCCGCGTGCGGGAATGGGCATTGCTGCTGGCAAACAGTGTCTTCATCCTCGTGTTTCTTGCAGCGCCTCTGCTTGCACTCGTGCTGCGTGCCTTTACCGCCCCATCCGGTGAACTCACGCTTGCTTACTACGCTGGACTGACGAGTAATCCACGTGGCAGTGTCCTAAGCGCCCCCCCGACAATTGCGATCAGCAATTCGCTCGCGATAGCTGTCGTCGCGATGATCATTGCCATCGCAACTGGAACACTCATTGCCTGGCTGCTCTACCGTCAACGCGCTCGTCGCTGGATTGAGCCGCTGCTGATGCTGCCGCTCGCGACCAGCGCGGTCGTTCTCGGCTTCGGCTATAACGTGGCGCTCGATACGCCACCGCTCGATTTACGTTCATCCGCACTGCTTGTGCCGATGGCGCACGCACTTGTCGCGCTACCGTTTGTCATCCGCAGCATCACGCCCGTCCTGCGCGGCATACCACCTAACCTCTATGAAGTCGCGCGTTCGCTCGGCACACATGGTTGGGGCATGTTTCGCCGCGTCCAGTTCCCAATGGTGCGCCGCGCGCTGGCGTCCAGCGCCATCTTCGCTTTCACCATTAGCATGGGCGAGTTCGGCGCAACCCTGTTCGTCGTCCGCCCTGACTCCCCGACTCTGCCAATTGCCATCTTCCGACTGCTGGGTCAGCCCGGCGAAGCCAACTATGGGCGCGCGATTGCGCTCAGCACGCTGCTGCTGGCAATCTGCGCACTTGCGTTTCTGATGGTCGAGTGGGTTCGCGAACGTGGCAGCGGGGACTGGTAAGTTTAATGCTCACAGCTCATTGCCAATATGCCAAGGACGCCAAGAAATATACTCTTGGCGTCCTTGGTGAGTTGGTGTCTCAGCTGCTCTGTTCGACTTAAATGTCGAGGTTACGCACACTCTTGGCGTGTGTGACGATGAACTTACGACGCGGCGGCACTTCCGACCCCATCAACATATCGAAGACATGATCAGCTTCTACCGCATCCTCAATCGTCACCTGAAGCATTGTGCGCGTTGACGGGTCCATCGTCGTCTCCCACAATTGATCAGGGTTCATTTCGCCCAGACCCTTATAGCGGCTGACCTTCACCTTGTCCGGATCGCTGTAATCTTTCAGCGCCGTCGCCAGCAATTGCGCTTCATGCTGCCCCGCTTGCGGGTAGACGTAGCGCACGTCCTTTCCATGCTGCAAGCGAAAGATCGGCGGCTGCGCGATGTACAGGTGTCCTTCACTGATCAATGGCTGCATATGCCTGAAGAAAAACGTAAGGAGCAGGGTCCGGATGTGGGATCCATCAACATCAGCATCGGTCATAATCACTACTCTACCATATCGCAAGTTCCCTACATCAAAGTCATCACTTACGCCCGTTCCCAATGCGCTAATGAGCGCCTTGATCTCGTTATTGTCAAGCATCTTATCCAGGCGTGCGCGTTCGGTATTGAGAATCTTGCCTCGCAGGGGCAGAATTGCTTGGAAATGACGATCACGCCCCTGCTTGGCTGAACCACCAGCGCTATCGCCTTCCACAATGTAAATCTCGGCGTTTTCGCCATGCGAACTGCAATCCGCCAGCTTGCCCGGCAACGTGCTGCTCTCCAGCAGGCTCGGACCGCTGCGCACCAGGTCGCGCGCCTTGCGTGCTGCCTCGCGCGCGCGCATACTCGTCATGCACTTCTCGACGATTTTGCGCGCCTCACGCGGGTTCAGTTC
>JANRJX010000164.1:0-19645 GCA_033763755.1 Chloroflexota bacterium | reverse complement strand
CCACTACACTTCGCAGACGTGCAGCGGTTGTGGTGTGATTGTGGAGAAGGACTTGAGCGTCAGAATTCACGATTGCCCTCACTGTGGCGTGCAGCTTGACCGCGATGTCAATGCGGCACGGAACATCCTGTTTTTAGCACTCAAGTCGGCTTGGACTGAGCCGTCAGGCGCTAACGTACACCAATAGGTCATGCGTAGCCTGAGAAGCTCCCCGCTTTTGCGGGGAGTGTGGTCACATCCAGTGCCACGTGCCGGGCGTTTTGTCGTCTGAGAACGGGACGCTTGTGCGCCACCAAGTATCCCCCGCATCCATGCCGACATGTTCGGCGTCGTTTTCGCCGTCCAGAAACACGAGCAGGTTTACCCTGCCTTCGGACTGGTACAGCGCGACGTCTTTCCACGCATTGACGACGGTTGCAGGACGATGCGCGCCGTTGTCCAGCACAAAATGAACGATGCGCCCTTCAGTTAAGCCTTCCATTCAGTCCTCCTACGGTGGATAAGGAATCGGGTGATTGATTTGACGCCACGCCTGCACCGCGCCGCGTGTCGCGCCCCAGGGGGATGCAAGTTCGTCATCTGCCAGCACTTCGTTGTCAGTAGGCTTGGTGCGCCAGTACTCCATAATGGCATCCTGATCAACACAGCCGCATGACTTACTAGGCAGCAGACCCGTCGCCAGCTTCGCTACAGCATCCGCGAACTGCGGGTGCATCATGCCATCGCGCTCAGGGATACCTGCGATGTAGCTCAACACCAGCGCGCGCAAGGTGTCTTCATTCAGCGTAGGCAGCGCGGGCGGTGTCACAGCGATCACACCCTGCGGACTATTGCGCACGATGACCGAAACATCCTGATAGTTCTGTGCCCCGTCCGTGGCATCGCCATAGACGCGCGCCGCGCCCGTCGCACTGGTGGTGAGGCGATACACCTCCACCTGCGTAATAAAGCGCTGCTGCAACACCTGCGCATTGTCTTCCAGTTCGACTGCTTTAGGGATGTATGCCGATTGCAGCGTCGGCTTGGTGCAGAGGGCGATGTGACCGTTGAACCTGTAGCCGCCTGCAATCGGCGTGTAACGCACCGGGCGCAGCCGGGTGGCACGGCTGGTGGACGCGCCCGCACGATCTGTTGAGACGTAGTGCAGTTCCAGTTCGTCGGGGGGGAGCGTAGTCGTCACATTGACCTCAAACGTGTCCAGAATACCGTCTGCATCTTTGTCGTGATACGTCACAGCGCTGGTTGTGACGAGTGAGCGCGCCCATGTGCCGATGCTCAGAACGTGCCGAAAGCGCAGCGGCACAACACGCGGACTACCGTCATGGTTTTCCCACGCACTACCCCCATGCAGCGCGCGGGCGGGTGTGATGTGGAAGTCGTAGCGATCTCCGACGATCTCAGTCGGAGCCGGGAAGAAGCCTAGATGATGGGTGATCATCCGCTCGGCTGTCTGGATGGCACGCGCGATGTCATCACGCCCCAACGTCCCGCCCCGGTCGTAGGACTGGAAGACAGGCGTTCGACACGGCGCTTGCTTGTCCTTGACGACGATCTGCCCCAACACAAACGGGTCTATGCCGACGATTTGCGCCCATTGCAGCAGGGATAGCCCGGTGTCAACATTCGTGCGTGCCATTGCTCAGTCCTACGAAGTCTGTTTGCGGCGGCGAGCGGGTGGCGCGGGGGGTTCGACTTCAGGCGCGGCTTCAGTAGCGACGTATTCCTCTTCCGCAAGCGTCAGCAGTTCAACCTGCTCGTCTGTGAGTGTCCACGCGCCGCGCTGCACTACATCTTCGTTGGGATACTCCGCTGGGAGAATGTCCTCTACTTGCGTGCGCACGTCATCGCTTAGCTCGCGGCTGGGCACGGGCGGCGGCGGGTCTTCAGTCGGCACAACCGCTGCTGCCACCACCGAACGCAAGTAGCCAGCGCCCGGCGCTTTCGTGGGGCGATCCGCGTCTTCGGCATAGACGAACAGTTCCTCACCGTTGACGCGGCGCTTGTAAAACTGCCCTGATTCGCCGTACACATGCGTGGCGACATCGTTCGGATACTCAAATACGACACGTTTCATAGGACTAGATTGTTCTGCCATTGGCTCTGCCTTTCCTGTATCGGGACATTCAACGAGCGCGTCCCCGCTGCGCACATCGGGTAAGGGACTGGCATAGACAATGCCCTCTAACGCCAGCTTAACGGCAGGGACGCACGCTCTCGCCAGTGCTATGGGATAGCGTAATGCCGTTATCGTGGGATTTGGGTCACTGAGCGCCTGAACACTTTGGGCGAAGTGGCGTGGAATGAGCGCGGCATAGCCCTGCACAGACTCCTGCTGCGCCGTCGCATTGTCGTACCCATATGCCGTGACGTACCCATGCACGTCGTTCATGTACACCACTGCGCCATGCTCAGCGAACGTGCTGTAGAGCGTACGCAGCACATCCACATGAGCCAGCGTGTCGCCTGCCATCAGAGGGAGTATTGCCTTGCCATTTGCCAGCGCCGCGCCCTGACTGATCCATTGCCCTGCTGGCGTTGCCACATGCACATACGGATACTGCGCAAGAATTTGCCAGTAATGGTCATTTGTCAGGGCGATGACCTGAACGTTGCGCAGCGACTGCTTTTCGAGGTTGTTGAGCGTGGTGCGCAGATGCTCCAGCGTCCCCTGTGCGCGAATCACCACTGTGACATCCGGCTTATCGTAAGGCTGCACCAACCCGACGCCGTTGGGGAACGTGCCAGCGCTGGCAAAGGGGCGCACCTTCGGATCGTCACACGCCGCCAGATCGTGCCAGTTGGGTTCAGGCATTTTGCCGTCGCGCACGGCTTGCGACAGCGATTCGCCATGAACACGGTAATGAAAGATGCCTTCAGGTGTGATTTTGCGCGCGGCATAACCGAGCAGTCCCATGCGCAGCCACAGGTTCGCATCTTCTGCCGGGATGTATTCGCTGCGATACCCGCCCGCCCGCTCCCATGCTTCTTTGCGGAACATGCAACAGGTCGGCACTTGATTATGCCCTGCCAGATGTTTGTCGAAGTCCGCTTCAGGCGGGAAGTCTGAGCGCAGGACGCGGTGGTCATCCAGCAACACACTCAAGCCTGTGTAGGCAATACCGAGCGCGGGGTCAGCGTCCAGCGCCACCCTGAGAATGCGCAGGAAGTCGCGTCTGCCGAGTCGGTCGTCTGCATCAAGGCAGACGATATAGGGTGCGCGCGCCTCCTTGATCCCGATGTTGCGCGCTTCCGCAACACCCACATTTTCCTCAAGACGTTTGACGTGCCACGAGAGGTGATAGTCTGTGACATCATCCGCCGCCTCATCCAGATACTGACTGGCAACCTTGAAGCTGTAGTCCGTGCTGGCATCATCGACAACGATGAGTTCGAGGCGGTCAATGCCCTGCTGATCCAGCACCGACTGAATTGCCTGGGTCACGTACAGCACATAGTTGTGGCAGGGGATGACCACGCTCACCTGCGGACGCTCTGGCAGCCCCTGCTTTTCAAGGCGTACCGCTTTGACGATGTTTGCGAAATGCGCCGCTGTCAGGTCCCACGAGTAGCTTTCTGCCACATCGCGCGCGTTCGCCCCCAACACATCGCGGTATGCCAAGCAGTAGCGTAGACCGCGCTCCAGCCCGTCAATGTCACCCGGCTCGACCAGGTAGCCGTTGACGCCATGCTGCACCAGATCGGGCGTTGCGCCCCACTGGTAGCCCAGAATCGGGACGCCGCACGCCATTGCTTCCAGCGTGCCAATGCCGAAGGTTTCGCGCGTGGTCGCCAGATAGACCGACGCGCCCTGCACAAGTGCACGCATCTCATCCGGGGGGACGGGAGACCCTTCAATCAGCTTCACGTTGCGTGTGGCATCACCGAAGGTGCTGAGAAAGCGTATGTACGGCGCTTTCTGTGCCAGCGCATTCATGGGCGCGGGATCGCTCACCTGATCCCGGCGCGCCTTGTTCCACAGCACATACCCCTGATTGTGACCGGGCGTGTACAGGGTGCTATCCACGCCCCACCCGACAATCGAAGCATCAATGCGCATGTCCTTCGCCAGCATGTCCTTGACCCACCGCGAAGGGACGATGACATGCCGCGCCGCCAACAGACTGTTGATGACATCGCGATTGGCGGCGTGCATCCATTTGGGCGCGTTGGGAATTTCGGCGGTGGGGTACAGTCCGTGACACACCGCAATGTCCAGCGGGCGCGTTTTGCTGTAGGTTTGCCCGGCGTGACCGATGACCACATCCGCCTGCTCAGGCGTGTCTGCGAACGTGATGCCTAGCGCTGGCAGGCGTTGTGCCAGTTCCAGCACCACCCGGTTGATAGCATTGATCGGGTTGCGCTGCGCCTGTTCGGGCGTCGGGAGCATGTAGATAGTGGGCATGGGTTAATACCCCCAATCCGGCTGTTCAGGCTCAACAGACACGTAAACGCCCGTATCCGTCATGTGCAGCGAAAACGTGCCGTGTTTCCCTTTTGTCCATTCGTGATACAGCCTCATCGCGGCTTCAATCTGCGGCGCGGCAGGGGGCGCGGCGGCAGGCGTGCCATAGAGTTCAACAACGGCAAGCGCTACGGCATTCCATGCCGCCTTGACGAGGCTTTCAGAACTGCGCAGGGGTTCGATAGCTTTGCCGCCCATCAGCGGACGGATGACAGTGCAGTACGCCTCGAAACACGCGTTGGCGATGTGGTACAACTGCTCATCGTCAGGCTTGCGCCCTTGTTCTTCGCTCATCTCATTCCCTTTCTACACATGTAGACTTTTGGCTGGTAACGGCGCTGGAAAGTGGTAATTACCAGCGCTTTAGGCGGTTTGCGGCGTGCGCGTAGGTTCAGTTGGCTTGAAACTGACATCGCCTACATGCTTGAACGGACTGCGCCATGACCACTCTGGCAGAGTCGCCAGCAGCGGGGCGTTGTTCCAATCGCGCGCGCGATCCTTGACCCGGTGGCAGTATTCCTCTTCGGTTGCGCCAATGGACAGGTCTTCGCGGAATGTGCCGTAGTGCATCCACCATCGGCGGTGGATGAGATTGATGCCTGTACTCCACACGTACAATGTGGGTGCGGTGGCAAGCATTTCAAACCAAGTCACTTCGCCTCTGCCTGCGAAATGCCCCTCTACATAGCTCGGCAGGTAGTCCGCGATCTTGGAGGTATGCTGCTTGTAGTGTTGAGGTAGGGCGCGCGATGTGCGCACCTTGATAGCGCCGATCCGCGTTTCGGACGCCAGCAGCGCAGCAGCGGGCGCAAGGTCAAGCCGTTGCATGAGATGCCAGTCATCTTCCATCAAAAGAACAAACGGCGTGTCTACATGAAACAGGACATTGTTGAGGTTCGCACCGATACCGCTGTTTGTGGCGGTTGAGACCACCTTTGCAGGCAGCTTATTGGCACGGCAGTACGCCTCGATTTCGGCGCAATAATCGCTGCCTGTGCAGTCGTCTGAGATGACATAATGAATTTTGTCTTCGGGATAGCGGATGTGGGTGCGGAGGCGGTCTAGGGTTTCTTTGAGGATGCTGAGGCGGTTATAGGTGACGATTCCGATGCTGATGTTTGGCAAAGGGTACATCTGTTGCTCCTGTAAAACGCTGTGGGCAGAGTCGCCCCTGCCCACAGTATATCACCAGAACGATGTTACGCCTACCAGCTACGACGCGTACCGCCCTCATCGTAGTAGTAGATCGTGCTTTCGGCGCTACGTCCCTGCTGCGATGCCCAGAACGAACCCGCGCTATCCGCATCCAGTGCGTGGTAGACAGGCTTGTACTTGACGTTGCGCAGTTGCCCTGCCCACTGAGGGGTATGCATGACGAGGAAGAAGCTGATCCACCAGTCGAACTCAAGGGACCCGCGATTGCCGCTGAACGTCCAAAGCGCTCGTCCGCCGTCGCTGATAAACAACTGCGAGCGTGCCATGCCGTTCGCCATGTTCAGCACTTCGTTGACCACCTGCGAATCCCAGGAGATCGGCACGATGTACGTGACAGGCAGCGCGCCATTGAGCGCCGTCAGAGGGATGAAGTAAATGTCGCTGGCGAAGTAATCCGCCGCGATCTGACCGGGCTTGTCCCCGTTGTCTTCCTCGACAATGAATTCGTCCAACTGCACAGGGACAAGCTGACCCTCAATCGGCAGTACCCGGTTGTTGTACATGTTGATACGCACTTCGGTCAGTTCTTTGGGATCGACCACGCCGCGCGCTGCGCTGAAGCCTGCCAGCCCATCCAGAATTTTCTGGTACTGCACAACCGGCCACTTGTAGCACAGAATCTTCCACAGGTCGGGGCGCATGGCAATGAAGCCGTCCCATTCGCCGCCGCCCTGCCGCCGCTGCTTGTCTTGCAGGTGCATGAACATGTGGACGATGCGCTGTTCCAGTGCCGCAATCGTGGAGTCGGCGTCCTGATAGTTCCAGTCGTAAATGAGACTGTCCAGAATGGGCAGCGGCGTGCCGTCAACGCTATCGACCTTGCCTGTGCCGATGAACTGGTCAAAGCCGACGATGTCTTTCCAGCCCGTGCTGCTCTGCGAGAGCGTCGGATTGCCCTGCCAGATCACGGTATTGAGCCGTTGCAGCGCCGCGAACTTGGACGCATACAGCCCCTTGCTCAGCTCGCTGGCGATGAGTTCGTTGCCTTGCCCCCCTTGCGAAAACAGCGTTCCCCCAAAGTTGGGCGGGTTCAGAATGTTCATCGGCTGCGTCGCCGTCGCGCGGTTGGGCGCAATGGCAAGCCGTTTCACATCCAGCGTCTCAACGCCGAACGAATACACGCCGCGCGGAATTGCGCGCTTCGCCTTGCTGATGACGCCGCCGAGTTCACCGCGCCCGGTGGAGGTGGTGGGCTGTGCGCCTGTCGGATTTTTCTTGACACCGAGCAGATAGCTCATCTCCAGCAGATCCGTCCCTGCGAACTTGCCAAACTGCTCATCCATACTGCGCACAGGCAGACGGTTCAACACGCCTTCCTGCGGCACGGCAACCAGCGAAAGCATGTCGGTGTTATCGCCACTGGGACGAAAGAACATGCCTCCACTCCGGTACAGATTTTGAGTCGCGAGTTCATACGAACTCGGATCATTCTTTTGCCCACGAGCGGGCATGTTCAGGTACATCGCGCTTTGCTCCTTATGCTGATCGCGCAAAAAACGAACTGGACTACGATTGGGGCGGCGTGGGCAGCGTTGCCTTGAGCCGCGCATTCATGGCTTTGAGCAGTGCCTCGCCAAAGCCCTCGACTTCGCCCGCTTTCACCGCTTCATTGGCTTCGTTGAGCGCGGCGGCGACTTGTGCATCGGGCGTGCCAGGCTGTATCTGCGTTTCCGGCGCGGAAGAGGCGCGGCGCGGCGGCGTGCCTGCCAGCTCCTTAAGCTGCGTCTGAACCTGCGCCATCAACTGGCGGAGCGTTTCCATTTCCGCCTTCACTTCAGCGCGGTAGGCGTCCAATGCCTTGCGCTGTTCCGCGTCATCACCAGCGTCGTCATCGTCCGCGCCCTCATCTTCGGGCGGGGCATACTTGGCGAGCGAGACTCCGTTGGGAACGGCAACGCCTTTGGCATAGCGCGTGCCGCTTGGGACATTGGCTTGTGCCTTGCCGTTCCGACGCTGGATGTCCGAAATCTCGTCATCGGAATAGCCAATGGCGCGCAGCCCCTCGATCTGTGCGGCGTTGAGTGCCATCTTCGATCCTCCATAAAACTGCGTATGAGCATTGGCGGCATACTCGTTATCCAACGTCGTCACTTCAAACGTGCGATACAGATAGTAGCCGCGATTGAGAAACATGGACGGGTCGTAAACAAACCCGTGCGACATGCCCGTTGAGAGTTCGCGCTGCGCATAGTACTCGCGATACCCGTCCAGGTGAGGGTGTGCCTCATCGAACGTACCGAGCGCAAACACCATGTGACCATCACGCCCGACAAAATGCGCCTTGCCGTGACACGTGCCTGCCAGATGAAAATGCCACAGTTCAGGCATGTCATACACGCCGCCCATGACCTGATCTATGAAGTGATCGATGGCTTTGCGCGGGAAGAACTCGCCTTCGCGATCCTGAAAATCGTTGCTGTAAATGCCCAACCAACGATTGTCACTGAGCGCGCGGAAGCCCGGCACAGGGGTTGACCAGCCCAACAGTCCGTCAATCACGCTGCGTACCGCTTCTATACCGGGTTGCAGGATACGAATGATCGGCGCTTTGGCAGCAGGTGCAGGCGTAGACAGTGCCGCCGCTGCCTCTTCCTCTGGCGCGTCCACGATATAGACAGGCACGGCATTGGCGTCAGCAGCAGGGGTGGGCGGCGTTTCGTGGCGGTTGCACAGTCCCGTTGGCGCGATGTAGAGCGGATAGTCTGAGACGATATGGCAGTCGTCGCCGCCGTCATAGCCGCCTGCACGCTGGAACCAGCGGCAGCTTGCGCACGCCTTGCCGACTTCGCTGCTGACCGCAACGTAGCCCGCTTCCTGCTGTGCGATTCGCCACGCTTTGTTCTCTTCGTGTTGCGTTTGTTCCACTGGTGTATCGCTCATAGCACGAGTCGTCCTTTCCTGAACAATGTACATCTGCTTTTGCATGAAATGAGCGCGGCACTACTTGAGCGAGCGCTGGACTGCCTTACGCATCTCTTCAACATACGTTTTGCGCCGCCGCTCAGCGATGATTTTGTCAAACTGACGCGCTGCTGTACCGGGATGCCGCACCTGTTTGGCGCGCGCAAGCTTGCCCGACGCGCCACCGTTGCTGCTGCTAATCACGCGCGGTCTCGTCTTGGCTTTGTAGCCCGTTTGAAACCAAAGATACTTGCCGCGTTTGGGACGAATGATGTGCGGCTTCGTCCCGTAGTTGACATAGCCATAAATGGGGTTATCGGTCGAAACGCTGATGACGCCCTTGCTGTCCGTCGTGATGGTGAACGTGGGCTTGCGCTTCCAGGTGCGCACAGTGGCGTTGAAATCACGCTTGGTCAGACCGATGACCTTGCGCTGCGCCTTTTGCAGTTCGGCTTCAAACCGCGCCGGGTCTACCGTGCGCTTGCCGGGTCTGCGAATGGGCTTGATCGTTATGAGCATCAGAACCGCCCATAGGCGCGTCCGGTCACGCGCACCAGATCGCACGCACACCGACGCCCACCACATGCCAGCTTCTTGGAGCGCGGTATCCAGCCCCGCCTTGTCCACGTCTTCATGCGGTGACGCTGACCATCCAGCCGCCGACAATCCTTGCAGCTATCTTTCGTGCCGCCGCGCCGCCACTCGTACATGCCGTTGGCGTCCGCCGCCGCGCGCATGGCCATGTAGGCAGGATAGACACTGCCATTCCACCACAACGATAGTTTGGTGGGGATGCTATTGGCGTCCAGAGTCGGCTTGCTGGCGTAGAGTGCATCCGCCAGACCGCCCACATACTGAAGCTGTTCCGTGACAATAGCGTCAACAGCGGTCTCCTCTTCGGGGTCGAATGTGTCCGTCTGTACGCCCCCATCTGCCAGACCATCCATCCCTGCGCGACGAATAAAGTACTCCAGCAGCGTGTACGCTTCCTTGACCCAATCGCTTTTCTTGAGATCGCGTTCGATCCCGGCAGCCAACAGCGCGCCGAACTCCACATCGAATTCAGCGCGTGTGTCAGCAATCGCTTTTTCAGCCGGGACGAACGCCGCCGCTTTTGGGCGGATACTTACCTTGCCCCGGCGCTGGTAATTACCACTTTCCAGCCGCTTTCCACGCCTGCCACGCGGCGGCGGACTGTCCTCATCCTCTTCATCGTCATTCGGCTCAACATCGTCCTGCTCAGCATCAGACGGCGCGTCGTCTTCGGTGTCCTCAGTGTCTTCGTTGATACCGGACTGGTCATCACTCAGGTCACTGACGGGCGCTGCATCGGCAACCTCTACATCCTGCGCCAGCAGATGAGGCTTCAACACGCCCAAATCGACTAGATGATTTTCAGCAGTCTTTTGCGTGATGATGCCCGATTGTTTGAGGCTTTTGAAATTAGCTACATGCAAGGCGTGGATATTGGCGCGCTGTGCGTCCTGCTCATCGTCCTGAAACTCGAACGAGAAGATCACCCCTTCCGGTAGCGCCTGGTTGATTGCGCTTTCGATAGTCGTGATGAGGTCGCCCAACCCTTTGCCGCGCGCTTTGAGATGCTGTACAGTGGCGTCCGCTTTGGTTGCGCCACTTTCGGTGGCTGCCCAAAACTCGCGCGTGTCCACGCCGAACGTGAGCGCCATCGACTGCATGTACATATTCAGTTCGTCGGCAAAGTTGAACGAGTCGCCCAACGATGCCAGTTCGAGCAGTCCGAGCGTGGTGTTGCTACTGGTGTTGCCCGCGCCGGGACTGAGCAGGAACGGGATGTTCTGGAAGACGGCGAACCCGTCGCCTTTATCCTTCACCGACTGATGCTGCAACGCTTCCTCAAACACCTTGCGCGTGAAGCCACTCCCGTAGCCCAACGCAGGCACTTGACCGCGTAGGCGTTCGTGCTTGTAGATAAGCACGTCGGCGAAGTACTTGCTCCACTTGAGCGCGCGGCTGACTGCGCAGTAGCCCACGCCCCGCGCCTGCTCTTGTGTCTGACGCATAGACGCTGCTGCGACGACGCGCGTATGATGCAGCTTATGATGTTCGCCTGTGGTGGGGTTGGTGTAAATGACCGGGTAGCGCGGATCGCCTGTGCGCATACACTGGATGGGGTCAAGCGCTGCTACGCCCGTGACCTTGCTGGTCAACGCTTGCGACGGGTTGCCGCGCCCGATTAGTTCAAAGAACATGCCGTTATCTTTGGTCAGCCAGTCGGTCGCCAGACTACCCGTGAACTCACGAACGCCTGCCCCCAAGTGCGCATCGTTGAGCATCGCCTGTGCGTAGGCTTTCTGGTTGCGCCCCCCCTCGATCTTGATCCCCAACGCCTTGATGCGCGCGGTCAGGCTGTACACCGCGCCCACCAGTTGAGGCTCGCCCATGTAGAACTTGTTGAGCGCCATGTCGCGTTTGCGCGGGAACGGTGTCCAGGGCGGCATCCCGTCATGTGCCATCGCCGATTGCAGCATCACCAAGAACGGCAGGCTGTAATCGAACCCGTTGGGATCGGGATTTGCACGCCCCTGCACGCTTTGGCGCGCAGCAACGGGGTTGTAGTCTTTGTCTCTTGTCTCTTCCATGAGCTATCTCAGTTCCCTAAGGCGATGGTGGCGATGCCATAGCGCAGCGCGTCTGGCGCGTGATCGTCCACCTTCAACGGCGGCGGATCATCACCGCCGCTCGAATTCGGCTTGACGGGTGCATACTGGTAACTATAAAGCTGCTCAATCAGGATTTGGCAGCGCGGGTGGATGTAGAGACTGATGCGCCCCTGCCCATCGCTGATATATTCGCGCACTGCCTTGATGCCTTCCTTGACTTTGTTGTTTGCAGGGATATTGAAAATGTTGTTTTCGATGCAGTGCCCGCCCCATGCAGCAGCGGACGGATCGTGATAACAGGCTTCAGGTTTGGGGATAGCCAGATCATTATGCAGCTTGCGCGCCGACTCAATTGCCTGCGGTTCGGTCTGCTGCGACAGGGCGTGTTCAGCGAGGATGTAGACCGTGCCATCGCGCGCCACCTGCGCAATGAGGATGACGCGCATGTTCTGGTAGCCGTCGTCCACAAACCAGTAAATGTCTCCGCGTGAGGGATCATAGACCGCGTTCTCAGTGATGTTCGCTTCTGAGAAATTGTCATAGATCGCGCCCTCAGCGCTGACCCACTTGCCTTCCAGATAGCGCGCGCGTCGGATACCCGTCATGCGCCCCAATTTGCCGATGACGTACTCTTCGCCTTCGGGCGTCCAGCACTCTTCAAGCGCATTCCAGTAACGCGGGTTATCTCTGTGCGTGGTTTCCAGCAGCGTCAACAGTCCTTCGGCACGACGCTTCAATATCCAGTGCCGGGGGTGAGACGGGTTGGTATCGCCACAGACGAATTTGAAGGGGCAAAACATGGAACGATTACGACTGATGAGCAGTTCCCAGTCGTCAAGGCTGAACTGGTTGGCTTCGGCGGCGTAGATGATGTCATACTCGCCAGACAGAAACGCGCCCGGATCATCCATACCACCGAGAATGACCATGCTGCCGTTGGGGTAGACATAGTTACTGCGATTGCGCCGCTGCACCTTGCCGATGATGGGGTTCGTCAGCCCCAACACGTCGCGCTCAAAGGTGACCAGCGTGGTTTCGCTTAGGTGGGCGCGCACCTTACGCACAATCAGCAGGCGCGTACCGGGAAACATCCATAGCAGACGGTTGAGCAGCGTGAGCAGCGCCAGCGTTTTGCCCGTGCCTGCGGGACCGCTGATGATCCATTCAGGCGGCGCAAAGTGTGCGGTGTCCTGAATCAGCGCGTTGTTGCCTCGCAACTCCAACGCGCGTTCCGTCATGCGCTGCGCTTTGCGAAAAGCACTTTGGCGCTTGATAGACTCAAGACGTGCCTTGAGTAAAGCTGGCGGAACCCCGTCGCGCCTCATCCGCACGTCTCCAATACGTTTCCGCTTCCTGCTGACCCACGAACTCGACCAACACGTCGTATTCGATTTCGCCCGCCAAGATGAGGCGTACCACCTCATCGGTGAACTCGACCGCAATGCTCTCTTCTGTCATGCCAGCAGCACGCCTGCCGAGCTTGCTGATGTTCAGTCGGGCTTGCGCCATGCGCGCCATATCCAGCGTGCGCAGCTTCATAAAGCGCGTGATGATGACCACCGTTCGCCCGTTGGGGTCAGTTGTCTCATCGATCTTCTCGTGCTCCAGTTCGTGCAGTCGGAACCCCGTCAACATGCGCCGCCATGCATCGCGCTCGTTTTCGTAGTCGGTCAATTCCTCCTGGCGAATGGCTTTCTGCGTTTCTTCCAGTGTCCTGACCGACTGCTGCTGCATCTGCTCGTCATACGCCTTCGCCCGCGCTACCCACGCGTTCTTCGCACTCCAGCGTTCAAGCTGCCCTACATATCCCTCAGATTTGCCCAACACGCGGCACACCTCTGCCAGCGAGCGCTTGGCGGGCGGTAGCTCGATGTATTTGCAAAACGCGGCATAGGCACGTGGCGTTTCGTCGGGCAAGACGCCCCATGCTGCAACTGGAAACCCGTTCATCGTTTCATCCCAAAGATGTCTCGCCGCGCGGCTTTGAGGTCAGGTTCCAAACCCCAATGCCGCGCGCTGCGTTTGAATTTGAGCGCTGGATACACACGCTGCATCAGCATCAGCTCATCCTGCGCCATCGCCGCGCGGTCAAACACGTTGGATTGCAGACCGCCACTACCGATCCCTGCGAACTTTGTCCCGGACATGTACATCCCGGCAAAGTTGTAACGGGCGGTGTGCTTGCCGCTCAGCCAGATCATGAGCGTGTTGTGCAGGTCTTCAAACACGGATACGCGGGTATCTGCATAGAAACTGTCACGACGAACGATGTACACCGTTTGCAAGCGCTGCCCAAAGCTCCATTCGTCTTTGTCAGCGACGTGCATAAACGCGCGATAGTTGAAGCTCACGCCGTCCACGCGCGCTGTGCTGTCCATCAGCGCCACCGAGGCGTCTATCGCCCGACGCAATATCTGTGCAGAGTCACGCTTGTTTTCCGCCTGCGCACTCACACCATCTGACCACGCTTGCAAATCGTCATCGTGCTTGACGATGTAACGATAGTCGTGAGCGATGGCATAGGCTTTGATGGCACATTTGACGTACCCTAGCCCGCGATCATTATCATCCAACGTCACGATGATTTGCGGGTCGCACACGGCGCGGTAGGCGTCGGCGTCCTGCGGCTCGACAAACACACGCACATCCAGTCCGGTATCTGGCAGATAGCGCATGGAGCGCGTGGCAATGCGCGCGGCGCGTCCCTTGCTGGGCACAGCGATGAGGACGCTCATGACTTCCGGCGCTTCTCTTCGCGTTCGGTGCGCACCTTCCGGATGCGCAGCAGTTCGTCATCAATCGGCAGGCAGTTCCACATCTGGCGCATGGAATAGTAGACAATGCTGTAGCGCCAGGCGCGGGGATTGAGACGCTTGATGGGCGTCACGCCATGCAGAAGCTGCTGCCCGTCGAACATGAGCAGGCTGTTGTGCTTCAGTTCAAAGCCCAGCCCGTACTCCGGCACGCTGAGGTACCCGCCCTCCACGTCCTGCTTAAACACCAGCATCGCGCTCCACACGTCTGTGAAGTTGCCCGTGTCAAAGTGATACTTCAACGGATTATTCTTGTTTATGATGCCTGATGTGAATGGGCTGTCGTCAATGCGATAGCTGCCGACGACGTGCTGCTCAGTCGTGTCCATGTGTTGAGTGTAGAGGTCGGGATTGAGGCGGCGGTAGTACTCCGCTACCTGTGCAGCGTAGCTGGCGATGATCGCATGATCCTGCGGTGCGTCTTTTGCCAGCGATGCAGCGGTGCAATAGTCACGGCGGATTGTCACGCGCGGTAGATAGCCAAACACGCGGCTGGTGGTAGGGAGTCCGTCCGTGCGATAGCTTTTGTGGTACTCAATGCGTTGCAGCGCTTCGACCACAGGCGTGCAGTCCAGGTCAAGCTCGACCACCGCGATCATCAGCGTGTCGCCTTCGAACACCAGCGTGCTTTCGGTCACGAGCGTATCGTAGTCGTCTTCCTGTGCGCTGCGTAGTTTGTACTGTGCAAGGTCAATCTCACGCTTCGTCGCGTGCAAGGTTTTCATAGAACGCCATTAGCTCCAAGACCAGATCCGTGTTGCTTTCTACGCCCAACGCATGACGCAGCGCCGCCATACGTGCAATGACCGAGTCGTACTGCGCTTCGGCAAAATACAGCACCACCTGCTTGATGGTGTTATTGAGGAATGTCTCCAGCATCTCGTCCGGCGTGCGCCCGCGTTCCGTGTCATTTCCTTTAACCGTGTCGGGCTGGTTGGCGTCCAACTGCTTGACCAGCGCTTCCAGATCGTCGGGGTCGTAGCCCGTCGCGCTGAACGCTTCTGGAGACATGCTTTCAGACACTTCATTCAACGCATCCACCAGCAGCGCGTCATCCCAGCCGCCGCGCTGTACCGCGCGATTGTCTGCGATCATGTATGCCAGCAGTTCCGCGTCGTTGGCACTCGACCAGCCGCGCTGCACCGGGATCAGCCAATCCCCCGTCTCATCTACGCGAATGTCTTTGGGGGCTGGCATGCGCTGGCGCTGGCGTGCTGCCAACGTTTCTACGCGCCCATGCCCTTTGGCGATGTACCCCGTGCGCTCGCAAATCAACACCGCATCCACATAGCCAAAGGTTGCAAAGCTGTGACTGATAAAGCCGATGTCATGGCTTTTGGGATTTTTCGGATGCCTGCGCTTGAGCAGGTCCCTCAGCGGCATGTCGCCAATGTATCGATGCCCATTTTCTGCATGTGTAGACTTTTGGCTCACCTGTAGCTCTCCCAGTATCGCGTCCAGTTGTTTTTTGGGATTGATGTATAGAACGGAAGTTGCGGTAACTTGCCGTCCCAGGCGGTCTTGTCGCTGTCATCGATGTAGCAACCGTCAGCGACAGTGGGCAGCAGAAACGGACTGCCACACCACTGCGCGAGATAGCGCGCCAACATCAGTACGCGCTGCGAACGATATTGAACGGTGCGCGCAGTCAGTCGCCACAGGCTTTTGCCGTTCAGGTTTATGCGATAGCTCGCACCTGTTTTCATGCCAAATGGTTTGACATGATCGACTGTGACCAGCACATGCACGCGCATGAGCGCCTCATCGCGCCGGATCAGCACGTCACACTCGACCGGCAATGTGGCGTGCGGTTCCAGACGCATCAGGCGCGCATAAAACCGCTGCTCATTCGGGTGAGGGACATGCTCAGGTACAACCAGCGCTGCACAAACCTCATCCCGTTCCTGCAGCGCGCGGCGGGCGCGTTCTATCGCCGCGTCCCAGTGCGTCATGGCGACGGCAACCCGGTCAGGGCATTCACCACACTGCGCACGTCCGCGAGGTACATCCCCGCCCGCTGGCTGGTGGCGCTGGCGGGCTTGCTGGCGGCGTCACCTAATGCGCCGATGCCGCCGAGCGCGCTGTAGTAGAAAAAGTCCAGCGCGCTCAGCTGCGCCACCTCATCGCCTGTCTCGACAATCTGAAGCATGGTGTCATAGTCGCACACGTCCAGCGCAGCAGCGGCGGGCGCGGACAGTGGCGCGGCGACGGTCTGAGAGGATAGACTGAGCAGTTGGGCAATTTCCTGATCGCGCTGTGCAATCAGGTCATCCTGTAGGGAGATCGCCCACGTATAAACGCCTGCCAGCCCAATCAGGACGATGTACAGACACACGGACAAGACGACGTACCCACGATACGATAAGCCAAAGACCATATCCGCCCCTTCTGTTTGTCTCTTGTAACACCTGTTACATAGGATAAACAAAATGGGCGTTTTTGTCTACAGAGTGGGGGTGTGGCTGATGGTCAGCGGCTAGTCCCTACCATGACTGTAATTCGCGGAATGCAGCAGCTTCGTCGCGTGCGTCATCTTTGCATGACGCGCATAAATTTACGATGGGTTCGGGCTTATTGATGGCTGGATCAGGCGCTGGTTTCGTCGGCTTCTCGCCATAGCCATAGCCATATTTGGCGCGGCACGCTGCGTCGGCAGGCTCGATGCGCGATGCGAGCAGCGGGCTGTATTTGCGCAAGACACGCAACGAAATGAATCGCCCCCAATTGCACTGGCAATCCCCGCTCCCCGCTCCCCAATTGTAGAATGGGTTCAGGGGCAATTTCGCGTCCAAACGATAACTGGATGTGTCGTCATCGCTCCAATTAATCAGAGGATGCGCCCACGTCGCCAGCCCGTCGCGCTGCCATTCCGCTGCGGTAGCGCGCTGTAAACTTTCAGCGCGGCGGATGCCAGCCACAAGCAGAACGCTGTCGCTGCGATATTGTTTTATTTGCCTGCGCATCTTGTCAATGGTGCGCTCTTTCAGCATTCGATAGACAATGCGCCCATGCATTGCGCGTGTGTATGGAAAGCCATTCAGCGCGCTATCGCGATAGTACCAATCCGGGTCGGGATTGTCCCATATGCGATGTTTCCATCCCTGCGCATTGGCTACGTCAGACACATAATCGCGCCAGCCATCAGCACTAACGTGTGTATCGATGGATGCAACCTCGACACGCCACTGCCGCCGCTCGCGCGACCATGCCATGGCGACGTGCGTGGCGACCGCGCTATCGTAGCCGCCGCTGAACAGGCACACGATTCGTTTTGCGCCTTGCACACGAACCGCCTCATCGAGAATTGCAAACGAGTCGCGAATATCCATCAGATCAAGCTCCTGACAACACGCTCCACAAGCGCATGAGCAACAGGTGGCGTCACCGCGTTGCCGATCTGACGCACCTGGTCGCGCTTGTTGCCGAGGATGACATATGCCTCTGCGAAGCCCATGCCGCGCTTCAGTTCGTGCGGCTGCAACATCCGAAAGCCCGTGCGCTCCAGCACCTGCTCCGGTGTCACCAGCGCTTCATGAGACACCGTGCGCATGGTCGGCAGCGGATCGTCTGCCAGCGCATACGTCGGCTGCGTCCCGTAGTAGCTCATAACAAAGGGCGTCAGCAGCGCGTGCTGCTGCGCACTGGCGACGATGGTGGTCAGTGGCTCATTCAGGTGGCGCGGTGGAAGTACGTAGTCGCATTTCGGACTGTACGAATTCTTCATGTCCACAATAAATGAGCCGGGCGGCGTCACAAGCTGCTGCTCGTTGTTCATGCCCGTAATGCACCAAAGCGGGTCATCAACGCTGCGTACCGGGTTCCGCCCGTCATGCTGGCTCGTCAGAAACGGCTGAACCAGTCCGGTCTCCTGTCGTGCCGTGAGTGTGTTCAGCGGCGCGTCCACGCTGCGCACCATGCTGTTGTCCTCGGCATTCCAATGCCCAAGCGAAACCAGATTGTCCAGATAGCCAAACTTCTTCAGCCCCGCCATGATGCGTTCAATCGTGCGCGGTTTTAGCGGACGCTGACGATTGCCGATCAGTTCGCTCGGTATCGACCAATCAATCACCGATGCAGCACGCACATGCGCGGGCTGCACCTCTTTCCCACAGCGAGGACAGCAGTAGATGTATTGCCGACGTGCGCCATAGCGCCCCCACTGTTTGGCTTTTTTCCACGCCTGCACCGCTTGCACCGCCCCATGCACGGCACAAGCAGCGTGCGGGCGAAAGTCCAGATCCGGCGCGCGGTTCCCCGTGCGCCAAAAGACCGCGTAAAACCTATCACGCGATTGAGGCACGCTGAAAAACTGACTGTTCAGGTACAGAATGCGATAGTCGTAGCCCAGGTTCAGCATCGCTTGCAGCCAGTGGTCGAAATACGCCCATTGGCGCACGTCAACCACGTTCTCGACAATCACCGCCTGATAGCGATGGTACTCTGTGAATTCGACCACCTCTCGCATCGTGGCCCGGCTTTTCTCTTCTGCCGGGTCGATTTTGTGCTCACCCCACAAATCGAGCTGTGCCAGATTCTTGCGCTTTCGCCCCTTCGCCAAACTATGATTAGTACAGGACGGGCTGAACCACGCAATATCGGCATTGGGATAACACGAGGGATGCGTTTCCTGAATGTCATCCAGATAATGCTCAGTTTCAGGATGGTTGGTGTTGTGCGTCTCGATCGCCAGCTTCCAGTGGTTCGCCGCGCCCGTGACACGGACGCCCGCTGCTTTCGCGCCAGTGGATGAACCGCCAGCGCCGCAAAAGAAATCGATAAGCGTAACGTCCTGACTCATAATCCACCTTGCCATGCTTGCAACGTCGTCTGACAGCTCATCTCGAATGCCACATACGGCGCATCCTCAACATCACCGCGCCCAATTTCTGAGAGCTGTACCCACCACCTGCGTTTTGCTCCAAAGACACGATGTGGAGACCAAAACGAACAAAATCGACGCGCCATGCTTGCGATTTGAGAGCAATCGACCGACGCCGCATTGAGGTAGCGCGCATCTTTCATTTGCTGCTGCGGACTGCCGCCCAAGAGGTGGCATTCTCGGCGTTCATACTCCCAAATCGCCGGACGCTGCCATGAGTAGGGACCACAGGGCACGCCGATCCGCACATCTGCCTTGCCGACGCGCAAGGGGATCATCCGCATAACGTTATGCAACTTGGGGATGATTACCACGATCTCAACAAATCGCGCTGCCTCTTCCGCCCAATTCATCACGTCTTCAAACTGCTCGTAACGTTCCCAATCCAACACCGTTGCCATATGTGGACGATGCTGTTCCAGTGCCGACATGTAGGCATCGAATTGCGGGTTTTGCCAATTTTGGTCTGCAAATTCGATAGCGAAATGCACGCGGTTTGGAAGCTGCGAGCCGTACTTGATTCCTTTGTCGATTGCGATCTGCGCCCAGCGGCGGTTATCTCCCGCACAAAAATAGACATCGGGAATTCGCATCTTCATAGTAGCTTCCCCTGTACCAGTGGTTCGCCCTCGTCACCTTCCCCCACCGACTCCAGTTCACCTTCGTCAACGACAGTGACACCGACATAGCCCCCGATCTTTTGCAGTGCACGGACTGCGATCTGACGATGACAGAA
>JANRJX010000163.1:0-62542 GCA_033763755.1 Chloroflexota bacterium | reverse complement strand
GGCTTGGGTATCTGGGCGTCCGGGCAGCTGACAGAATCGACCGCAAGGGAAAGCAGCGCCAATACGCAAATTGCAGTGGCGCAGGTGCAGGTGACACAGGCGGCAATCTCGCTGGCGGACGCGCAGAACAGCCAGCAGGCGGCGCAGACACTTTCGTTTGAGGCACTTGCGACGGCGCAGGTAGCAGAACTTCAGGCGAGCACGGCATTAGACGAGTCTATCAGCGCGCAGTCTACGGCACAGGCAGCCGGGACAAGCGCATCTGTGAACGAAGCGGAAGCGCGTGCTGCACAGGCGACTGCGAATGGTGTGGCGACGGCTGCTGCCACAGCACAGGAGGGTGCGGAAATCGCCGAAGCGCAGGCAGAAGCGGTGCAGGCGACGGCAGGGGCTATCGAAGCGACGGCCGTCGTGCAGGCAACAGCGGCGGCAACCGCGCAGTTGGGGGCGCAAGTCGCGGCGACACAGGCAGAAGCGGTACAGGCGACGGCGGGCGCTGTTGAAGCGACGGCACAGGCGCAGGCAACAGAGGCGGCAACCGCACAATTAGGAGCACAAATCGCCGCGACACAAATCGATCAGGCGCAGGCAAATGCTGCCGCGATTCAGGCAACCGCAATCGCGCAGGGGACACAGGGGGCGCGCAGCATCAATGCCGCTTATGCGACTGCTACTATCGTTGCGCAGGCGTTTGAGCTGCAAGCGGGCATCAACGAAGCGCTGCTTTCAGAAGCGACCGACGACGAAATCGTCGCGCTGCAAAACCTGATCGCTCAGGATGCGGGGAACATCAACGCGCGTATTCAACTCGGCGATATTTACTACTCACGCGCGTTGTACACCGAAGCGCTCGCTACCTTTACAGCGGCGTTGGAGATTGACGCACAGAACCCCGCGCTGCTCAATCGGCGCGGCTTGTGTCATGGTGCGCTTGGCGATTTTCAGTCCGCTGTTGCTGATTTCAGTACCGCGACGGAACTCGCGCCGAGAGAAGCGGAGTACTTCGCCAATCTTGGCAGCGCCTACCGCGAACTGGGGCGCTACGATGATGCTATCGAAGTGCTGGAACGATCTATCGAACTCGCGCCGGATGCCGCGCGTGGCTATGCCGAACTGGGGCGAACCTATTCGCTACAGGGCGAGCATGAGGTTGCGGTCGAACAATTCACGCTTGCCATCGAACGTGATGCTGCCAATGCGACTTTCTACGTGGGGCGCGGCGATGCGTACCTGTTTCAAGGTGAGGCGTTCTATGGCGATGCTGCTGCGGATTATCAGGAGGCATATGACCTTGACCCCAACAACGCCGATTACAACGCGCGGCTCGGTGAGGTGCTGCATCGCCAGGGGCAGTATACCGATGCCATCTTCTATCTGAACCGTGCGGTCGTCATCAACCCAATGCTGCATGGGTCATGGGCGTGGATGGGCGCGAGTCATCATGCTTTGGAAGACTATCAGCGCGCGGTAGACAACCTGACCGTTGCAATTAGCGTCGACTCTACACAATCTGCCTACTACGACCAACGTGGTGATGCCCATCTGTCGCTCGAAAACAACGAACTGGCGCTGGACGATTATCAAGCGGCGCTGGCACTAGAGCCGAACAGCCCGCTATATATCGCACATGTCGGCAACGCCTACCGCGCGCTTGGCGATTATGAACAGGCAGTGACGCTGCTTATGCAGGCGACCGAGCTTGATCCGAACTTTGCGTGGGCGTGGAACATCCTTGGCGATGTATACATCGAGCAGGGTGAAGGGGCGAAAGAGCAGCCGGATTACAGTGCAGCGGTAACGGCTTATGAGGCAGCGATTGATCTGGAACCGAATAACGTCGAATACATCATTGACCTGGGGGCTGCCTACCGGGTGCAGGGTGAATATGGCAATTCGTTGGCAGAGATTCGGCGCGCACTCGATATTGATCCGACTTCAGCGGTAGCAAATTTCCAACTGGCAGAAACTCTGCGCGCACAGGGAAACATATCCGAAGCGTTGGAGGCATATGACCAGGCAATCGGCTTGGACTCCAAGAATGCGCTTTACTACAGTCAGCGCGGCAGCCTGCACTTTGCCCAGGAGAACTACGACGCGGCTGTAGAGGATTATCTTGCTGCGATTGCCAATGACCCGGATAACGCCGAATACTACTTCTTCCTCGGCGACACTTATCGGGCGATGGAGGCGTATTACGATGCCATTGGCTATCTGCGTCAGGCGCTTGTCTTTGATCCTGACCTTTTCATGGCGCATGTACGGTTGGGCGACTCGTTCTACGAATTGCGAGGCAATCGGGAAGCCATTGACGCCTACACCACTGCGTTGGAGTTGGAGGAAGATGCCTATGTCTACAACGCGCGTGGCAACGCTTACTATGCGTTGGGAACGTTCGAGGGATATGAACTGGCGATTGCGGACTACGAGCGCGCGATTGAACTGGGCGAAGAGCAGGGCTTGGAAGATAGTCAGCTTTCCATCTATCTGGGCAATCTGGGCAACACGTACTATCAACTCGGGGATTACCGCGAAGCGCGAGATGTACTGGAAGAAGCACTGGAACTGGATGACAACAATGCGCGTGCCTACTCCAATCTTGGGTTAGTAGCCTTGTCTGAGGGGGAGTACGACGAAGCGATCGAGTATTTCACCGAGGCAATCGAGCGCGATCAGAACGATCCATTCTATTTCTACTATCGCGGCGCGACCTACTATTTCAACGGCAATAATCGCGAAGCCGTGCGCGATATGGAAGAGGCGACAACATTGGCTCCCAATAATCGCGAGTTCTGGCGCTGGCTAGGCATCATCCGCGACGAAATGGGCGATTGCGAGGAAGCGCTGGTTGCCTACACCCGTTACATCGAGCTTGATCCGGTCAACGCAAACGCCGACATTCGTACTCGTGTTGAGGAACTAGAGGAAGAGTGCGGATAAGTCTTCACTCCAACTCCAGACAATGCTCGCTTTGCCCCTCTCCACTGGAGAGGGGTAAGACTCGATGACATGGGAAAGTGATCGGGGCAGGCGCTATTGCGACTGCTGCTCGCGGTACGTCGTCAATGTCGCCATCGGCGGGCGTTCTACATCGCCGATCGCTTCAATGTCGAGCGCGAACCGTTCGGCATCATGGACAATCAGTTTCATACTGCGGTTCGCTGCGTCCAGCAGTTGCACCCCGTAGCGGCTTTCCAGGCGGCTGATGAAGACTTGCAAAATCGCAAACGACATACGGCTCAGTCCTGTCAACGTTTGATTGTGATGCACACGAACTTCCAAGTCGACCTGTGCCAGGGCATCCAAACCGAAGCGGTCAATCAAGTCGATCAACATGCCCGTTTCCACACCGTAGCCTGTGAAGAACGGGATTTGCTCCAGCGCTGCGCGCCGACCGGCGTATTCACCAGAGAGCGGTTGTACAAAGCCCGACAGCTCAGGGTAAAACAGATTGAACATCGGGCGTGCCACAAGTTCAGTCACGCGACCACCGCCGTAGGCTTGCAGCTTGTCGCCTACCTGAATGGGGCGCTGGTAAAAGCCCTTCACGAATTGCAGGTGCGGATACTTGAGCAGCGGACCGAGCAAGCCATAGACAAAGCGCGGATGAATATTGGTGATATCGGTGTCCACCCAGGCAATGATATCACCTTTGAGGACGTGGAGACTCTTCCACAACGCCTCGCCTTTACCGCGATACGTGCCGACTTCGGCGTTGAGTACCTCGGGGTGGCGATAGGTCGGGATGCCGCAGCCCTGTGCCAGCGCCACCGTGTTATCGGTTGAGTTACTGTCGATCAGAACGATTTCGTCCAGCAGTGGAAACTCGTCCATCAGCGCGCCTTTGAGCGTGCGGATGACGTTTTCGACTGTTTTCTCCTCGTTCAGCGCGGGCAAGCCGAGGCTGATGGTGACGCCGCGCTTTTCCTTGAGTGCCACCAGCGTTGCGATGTCCGCAAATTCACGGCTGTCAAATGTGTTTTCGGCAAACCAGCGATCCACGCGTGTAGACACAGGCGGTTTGGCAGCGGTTGCCTCATGCGGCGCATGGAAGGTGAGCGCTTCCGGCGTGCGGGTGCGCACCAGGGCAATCGGTAGGTCGGTCATGTCAAACACACGCTCCACCACTGATGATGGGGATATGCTGCTGGCGTCCGGCTGCCGCATCCCCGCGCCCATCACTATCGCCCGGTGTCCGTTCGATTCGCGAATGATACCTTCGGCGATGCTGGTGACTGCCGTGACCGCGCGCGTAATCATTGGATCAGCGCGCATGACGATTTCCAGTTCCGGTACATCAACCGCTTTGTCTGCCGCATGAAACAGGGTGATCGAAGCATTGTTGCTCAATGCTTTGGCAACGCGCGTCCCCAACGTCAGGTTGGGTCCGCCGCGCAGCGAGAGCAGCACGCGCCCGTGCGTTGCCCAGTCCTTTCCGGCGAGCAGCACGACATCGCTGGAGAAGTGTGCCAAAAGTTGTTCTGTTGCAAAGCCGCCAGTTCGTTCATGTGGACCCGCCCACTGAATCAGCATTAAATCGACTGTGCCAGTCTCTTGCGCCTGCAAAAGCGCCTGTATCGGCTGATGATCGACGAAAACGCGCACATCATCGGCAATGCGTGCGTCTGCCTGCGCAAAAGGAAGGAGCAGATTACGCCAGTACTGTGCGTTGGTGACATATTCGCTGGGAGATGTATCTTCAGCGACAGTGACCAGTGCCCGCAGATGCAATGTATCTTTGTCACCTGCCAGCCCCAGCGCCAGTCGCAGCAAAGTCTCTGCCTGTCCCGTCTCTGTCAAGACTAACATCAGCTGTTGAGCATCAGACATCGGTGTCCTCCAGCAATGGTTGTATCTGATTGCGTATAACTGCGTCCCAACCGTACTGCTGACGCACACGGACTCGCAGTCGGTAACGGGGCGATGCGCCGAACGCGCGCAGCATATCGCGGGCGATTGCATCAGGATTGCCCTGCACCGGATCGAAATACAGCGCATCATCGCCGGCCAGTTCGCGCAGCGCCGGGATGTCGGCACAGGCGATCATGACTCCGGCTGCACCTGCTTCGAGTATCGGAATACCGAAGCCTTCCTGTGTGCTGGTAAACAGCAGCCCGTCAGCGACGGCGTACAGGCTGGCAACGTCTTCATCTTCCAGCAGCAGCGGCACTGCCGAATCATCGCCACAGGTATAGAGAAAGTGCGCGCTACCTTCCAGTTGTAGTCGATCACGCAGTACCAGCAGTTCGCGCAGATATTCGGCGTTCGCCGGGTTATGCGGACCCGGTGCGCCTGTCACGAGCAGTCGCCAGTCGCGGCTACTTTGTGCCCGCAGCGCCGCCAGGATATGCAGTGCCAGCGCTATGTTCTTGCGCCGGGTGATGCGAGCGGGCAGCAGCAGCAGACCGTCGGCGGCAAACAGTGATAACCGGGCAACGATCTGTGTCGCCAGCGGCGTCAATCGCAGAAAACGCGCCAGATCGAGTCCGCCACCGATAATATGGATTTGCTCAGCGGGCAAATCCATCATCTGGCTCATTTCATCGCGGCGCTGTTCTGAAATCGTGACGTAGTGGGCGCCTGCCCATGGTTGGCGGAGCAAGTTCCAGGGATAACCATCGTGAAGATCGGCAGCATACAGCGGGTTCATCCAGGCAAAGTCGTGACACCAGGCGATGAGCTTGAAGGCGCGCTGTTGATGCAGCGTGTGTAGTGCGGCAGTCAGTGGCAGGTTCTTGTGCAGCGTCGGGACATTGTGGGCGATGCAGACATCGCAGTCAGACAAGGCAGCGGCGAGTTCGTTCGTCAGCTGATCATGCAGCGCCGCAAATGCTGGTGGGACTTCGCCGCGATCCAGTGCTGATTTGACTGTGAGAATGTCCGGGTGGGTTGATGAAAACAACGGTTGAATGTGCGTTTCAATCGGCGCGGTGAGCGTACCGCCGTTGCCCGCGATAATGCGCACAGGGTAGCCATGTGCGCTGAGCGCTGTAGCGTGGGCAGATATGATCGCTTCAACGCCGCCGATGCCGGGAGGACCTGCATAGTGCAGAAGGGCGATACGTTTTACCAATGGTGCATCCTTTCCTGATCTGTCTGCCGAACAGAAAGTGCGCCTTCACATTCCCTTTCTTACATTGCGTGTGACGAACACAACTATACCACAGGCTTCTCACGATCAAAAACCAGGCTGGGGAAGGCGATGCCGAGTGCGATGGCAGCGAGGATCAGCGCGACTTTGATGGCGTTGACCGCTGCCGCTGCCAGCAACTCCTGCTGCAAGGCGGGCGTGCTGGCAGTCGTCACCTGCAAGATGCCGATCATTGCTTCATAGGCGAAGCGCCCCGGCACGAGCGGAATCGACCCGGTGATACCGAAGATCGGCGCGGGCATCCGCAGCCGCCGCGACAGGAAGTACGCCGCAAAGCCGACGACCAGCGCCCCACACAGTGTCGCGATCTCAATGCCGACGCCGCCAAGTGTGAGCAGCGTGCGCACCGCATGACCTGCCGCGCCGAACAGCGCGCACCAGGGCAGCACGCGCCGCCGCACATTGAACAGGACCGCAAAGCCCAGCGCTGCCAGCGCTGACCACAACGCATCCAACAGCAGTGTTCCGATGATATCCAGTAATGACACATGCCCTCTGCTTGAGAAACGCTTGCCCACCGATGACTCGACTTTAGCAGTTTCGCGCGCATAATGCGATCTGTCATTATGTGGAGAGATGCTTTATGCGCCGCCTGTTCCTGCTCATCCTGCTCGCTGCCACGCTGCTCATCGCCGCGCTCGCCCGCGCGCAAACCACAACGCCAGAGTGCGGCTCGTTCGCGGTGCTGACGCCAGGCATATGGGCGCGCATCGCCAGTGATACGCCGAACAACCTGCGCGCCGAGCCGGGGTTGAGTTCTGAACGCATTGGCATGATTCCGGCGGGCGATATTTTCCGCGTGCTGGACGGTCCTGCATGTGCCGATGGCTATGTCTGGTGGCAGGTAGATTATGTCGGCGTGACGGGTTGGACGGCTGTCGGACGCATCGGTGAGACGGCGTGGGTGCAGCCGCTGGCGGGACAAGATGCCTCGGCGCAGCCGACGGCGGACGATGATCCCGGCTGTCTGCGCCCGCCCGACGATTACACGCGCACCATCGTCAACGGCTTTGCCGAGTTCAACCTGCGCACCCTGGCGATGCTTGACCATGCACAGGCGCTCTACAGCGCGGGCGGCGGCATCATCCGGCTGCGCACAGCGGTGATGCAGGGGGGCTACAACAATGGCTATGTAGCGGTGAGTTTCGGCACGCACGACGGCGGCGGCGCAGTTGATCTATCGGTGCGTGATCTGGAGACACGCATGGTGCTGCAACGCGAGATCGAACCGCTGCTCGAAGCGCTGCGCACCGCCGGATTTGCTGCCTGGTTGCGCCGCGAAAACCAGCTCAATCCTGGCTCCGTCATCCACATCCACGCCATTGCGATTGGCGATGCCGAAGCGAGCGATACCGCCCGCGCACAGGTGAATGGGGAGTACGGCTACCTGCGCGGCTATAACGGGCTGCCGCCAGAGTGGGGTGGTCCAGAGCGCGACGACCTGCCGCTGGTCTTTTGTAGCTGGATGGCAGAGATGGGCTTCGCTTATACGCTCGCGCCCATCCTCCAGCCCGCTTCGATCTTCGCGCGCACGGCGTCCACGTCAGAATAGCGGCTTCCGGCGCTGTCCACAATGCTTGTGCGCAGGTCAAGCAGTTCGTGTTCTGCCAGCTTCAATTCGCCATCTTCGGTCTCGCGGTCTTGCAGCGGGTAGAAGAATTCGCGTGACAGTGCCATCTTGACCTGCACCCGCTCGCAGATAGCAGCCGCGCGTTCTGGCGACGTGAGCAGCATGAAGCTCGTTGCACCAAGATGCCCGATGAAGTCATCGTCTTTGCCGAGTTCGCGTACCGCGTTGCGCACCATCAGCGCTACCGCCCGCACGACATCATCCGCCGCCACAAAGCCGTAGCGCTCACGGAAGACATCGAGATGATGCAGCGAAAAGCCGACCGCCGCCCAGGGCGCTTTGCCATAAATGGTCGCCATCAGCTTTTCGTCCACCAGGGCGCCTTCCGGCAAATCGGTCACACGGTTGCTCATCGATTCTTTTTGCACGCGCAGCAGCGTATTGCGCACCCGCAACCTCAGCTCCTGAATATCGAATGGCTTGGTGATGTAATCCACCACCCCCAGTTCCAGCCCTTGAAGCTTGTCCATGCGGTCGCGCTTCTCGGTCAGGAACAGGATTGGCACGTCCTGCGTGCGCCGCTGGGAGCGCAACTGCCGGCAGACCTCGTACCCATTGATATCTGGAAGGCGGATGTCGAGCATGACAAGATTGACGGGATGGTCGTGGGCAAGTTGCAGCGCCTCTGCACCCCACGCAGCGGTCAATACATCATAATCCTGTGTGCGGAAGTAAGCGTCGAGCATTTCGCTCAGGTCGCTGTCGTCTTCCACGATGAGAATGCGCTGTTTGCTCATAAGACTGTCCCACTGATAGAACGTACATATTGCCCCCATTATAACGGCAACCTGTGGACTGATTCCTGAACGTCCACCATACGATTACCAGACGGAGACGATACGGTTTTGTTACACTGATGAGATGGTTGAACGTTTGACGGGCTTCGTACTCACGCTGAAAAGGCAGCGTGCCCCGCCCGTGGAACGACATTCGATTTCGCGCACCGCGTAAATCATGCCGCCGGTTGCCGCGCTCTGACAGCCGATCACCAGCCCGGAGAGCAGATGACAGGTCGGGGCGCTCGCGCCTTCGTAGACAAACGGGCTGTGTTCTACTGCGAGATGATGGGCGTTGGGGATGTATTCGTAAGTCGAGGTTTGATCGCTCATGCGGGAAAAGACTTCGCCCAGCACTTTGACGCCAATGCCAGAGCGTACATCCAGCGGCAGCCGGAGGAACGCCGGGTCGTTATAGGCGGCGAATGCGCCAAACGTCGCCAGCGAGTCGAACCACGTCTGTCCAATACTCACTCCAAGTGCGCCGCCACCTTTGTCACCATAAGTAGTCAGCAGCGCGCGGTTGAGTGCCGCCAGTTGTGCAAACGGGTATTCACGTTCGAGCGTATCGGGGGGCAGCACCGTGGGCAGCGCTGCCTGTGTGAGGAGTGTTTCGGTGCTGTATTCGCCCAACTCTGTCTGCATCGCCTGTATGAGCAGGCGCGCGAAACGGTTTGGGTAGAAGCGCTGCGGCGTATCAGTCACGATGGTGGCAAAATGCGCAAAACATGCGCATCACGCTTAGCTCAGCAGGTCTTCGAGCGCTTGCTTGGCACGCCCGATTTCCAGGAAAATCAAGCCGAGTCGCGCTTCTTTACGCGCCAGCACGGTCAAAACGGCTTCCTCACCGACAGCAGTCAGGACGACATAGCCGCCTTCGCCCTTCACATACACCTGTTGCAACATCCCGCGCCCCAGTTCTGTCGAGATGCGCTCACCGAGCGATTGCATCGCGGCAGACATGGCACTCACGCGGTCTTCTTCGGTTCCGGCGGGGAGCAGGGACGCAATACTCAAACCATCGACACTGACGATGGCGGCTGCCTCAATATCGCCAGAGGTTGCCTGCAAATCACGTAAACGGGTAACGAGTTGTTCAGTGCGCGATTTCACCGATGTCTCTCCTGACGCGATGACCTCGCATCAGTATAAAGCAATCGGCACAATACGCGCAAGCAATGTAACGGTTTTGCAGGGCGACCCGCCGGGTCGCCCCTGTACACATTAGCTGCTCAGCTTGTTGCTAATGTCGTCAATTGTCTCCTGGGCATCCTGGACGGTTGCCTGCGGTTCTTCGCGGACGATTTCAATCGTCAGCTTGGCGACCAGACCGCCGAGCGCGCCGAGCATCGCCAGCCAGGGGCTGAAGATAGCGACCGCGCCGCCGACAACAACGCCCGCCGTCAGCGGAATTTCCACCAGCGACTTGCCTTCGGAGTCCTTGATGATCAGGCGGCGTACATTGCCTTCCTGGACGATTTCCTTGAAGCGATCGACCAACTGGTTGCCCGCGATTTCGACATTTTCGCTAAAGTTCTTCTGTTCGGACATGGTTCCCTCCTCAGGGGTTTTTGCAGTGCAGTCACAACATACTATACGCAGCCCCTCGCGTAAAGTTGCGTACTTTTGTACTTTACCAACCTTGTGTCGATAAAGCGTTATAATGCTGGGGGAATGATAAATCCCCCAAAGGAGGCTGGTCATGAGGCGCAAAGACGTTCTCATACTCGTGGCGCTGTTTGCCATCACGATCACACTACTGCTGCAACTTGCGCCGTTGGGCGCACAATCCGGTTTCGGTACAGGCTGGACAGCCACTTATTTCAACTGTCCGGCGCTTAACGCGACCACACCGGACCTGAATACCTGTACGCAAGTCACCAGCCAGCCTGTCGCAGCTGTTAACTTTGATTATGGTACGGGGTCACCGACAGCAGGCGTCAACCCGGATAACTTCTACATCCGCTTTGACTCAGTGCAAAACCTGCTGCCCGGTACGTATGAATTTGTCGCGGCATCAGATGATGGCATTCGCGTGACCGTCAACGGACAGGTCGTGATTGACCGGCTCATTGGGCGCGTGCTGACGACCGACCGCAGCCAGCCGATTCCGATTGCGGGCGGCGCGGTGACGATGCGGGTCGATTTTATTGATTTGATCGACACTGCGCAGGTGCAGTTTCAGTGGTTCCAGCAGAGCAGCGGCACGCCAGTGCCCGGCGCAACCAATGCGTTTGCGATCCCAGGTACAGGCACGCCTGTCGGTACCCCGTCTGGTCCGTCGGTCAGTGTGACAGGTGTGAACGGTTTAGCCGTACGTACAGGTCCGTATATCGGCGCGTCTATGGTGACGACTGCGGTCAGCGGTACATCCTACGCCGTTACAGCGCGCAACAACAGCGAAGGCTTTAACTGGTATTACATCAACGTCAACGGACGTCAGGGGTGGGCAAGCGGGCGCTACCTGACGCTGAACAATATCACGCCGGACGCGCTGCCGACGCAAACCACCATCTTTGACCAGATCGACAGCGCGCCTGATCTCGGCATCATCGGCGCGCCGCGCGCCGTCATGAATGTGCGCCCGCGCCCGACGACACGCATCGATGAAATCGACGAAATCGCCTGGGGCGAAGAAGTGTCGATCATCGGGCGTACGGTGCAGGCAGGGACGAACCGCTGGTATCACATCCGCACGAGCGAAGGGCTGGTCGGCTGGATACTGGCGGCGTATGTGCAGGTCGGTCCCGAAGTCGTCGGCGCACCTGTGAGATAAAAGAAACAAAAAAGCATATTCAAGAGGCTGAAGAAGCTAGAGGGTTTTCTCTATCCTCTTGCTCTCTAAGCCTCTTTAATAAGCGCTTTTGTGTGGGATATGACATCAGCCTGCAATTTGTTCCCCGATTCTGCTATGATGCTGTTCAATTCGTAGACAGAGACTCCCAAATTTGAGCAGCAATATGCACCGTAAACCCCTGGTTGCCCTGGTGGGCAGACCGAATACAGGCAAGAGTACGCTCTTCAATCGTCTGGTTGGCGAGCGTCTTGCAGTGACTCACGAAATGCCCGGCACAACTCGTGACCGTCTGCAAGGCGTCTTCGACTGGAATGGCTACGATTTCAACGTGGTTGATACAGGCGGCATCGAAGTCTATCAGGCGAAAGGCACGCGCAATACCGCGCCGCTGGCGGAAGGCAGCATCGACTTTGTGCCGCAAATTAAGGCGCAGGCATTGATGGCGGTTGAAGACGCTGACGTCGTCATCATGCTGGTGGACGCGGTGGCGGGCATCACGGCTGCCGATGAGGAAGTCGCGGAAATTCTGCGCCGCACTCAGAAGCCCGTGCTGATCGCTGCCAACAAAGCGGATACGATCAAGCGCGAAGGCGAAGCAGTGGAGTTTTACGCGCTGGGCATCGAAAAGGTCTACCCGATCAGCGCGATTCACGGTGCGGGCGTCGGTGATTTGCTGGATGGGCTTGTCGAAGCGCTGCGCGAAAGCGGCTTCCCGCTCGACCCGTCCCCGGAGGAAGAGGCTCCGCACCTGCGTATCGCCATCGTCGGGCGTCCAAACGTTGGCAAGAGTAGCCTGCTCAACCGCCTGATTGGGGAAGAGCGTGTGATCGTCAGCCCGATCGCTGGCACGACGCGCGATGCGATTGATACTGAACTCTCGTTTCACGGCGAGCCTGTGACGTTGATCGATACCGCGGGTATTCGCAAGCGAGGCAAAATCGAAAAAGGCGTTGAGCAGTACAGCGTGCTGCGCGCTCTGCAAAGCATCGAACGCGCCGATGTTGCGCTGCTGGTGCTCGACGCTACACAGGGCGTGACCGAGCAGGATCAGCACATTGCCGGCTATGTCATCGAAGCATTTCGCAGTATCGTGATCGTCGTCAACAAGTGGGATGCTGTCGAAAAGGACTCCGCCACCCTGCATCAATACGAGCGAATGCTGCGCGAAAAGTTCAACTTCTTGCCCGACCCGCCGATCATCTTTATCAGTGCGCTCACGGGGCAGCGCATCCACGAAGTGCTTGAAGTGGCAAAGCGAGTCTGGGAAAACCGTTATATGCGTGTGCCAACCAGCGAAGTCAACCGCATTCTGCGTGAGGCGATGATGCGCCACCAGCCGATTGTCGGCGCGGGTAAACGCCTGAAGATCAAGTACGGTTCACAGGTAGCGGTTGCACCGCCGCTGTTCCTGTTTCACGTTAATGATGCTTCGCTGGTACACTTCACCTACAAGCGCTATCTGGAAAATCAGTTCCGCGAGGTGTTTCCGTTTGAGGGGACGCCGCTGCGTCTGAGCTTCCGCGAGCGCCAGCGCGACGACGATTAACCTGTAGAGGCAGGATGTATCCTGTCCCTGGGTGAGCAACATGGAGGCACGCAGTATGTTCGGCATTGGGGTGCGCAACAAGCAGCCGGCAGGTGTCAAGTTGGAAGTCTATGCTGGAACCGTAGAGCAAATGCTCACCAATCTGGGCGTTGACCCGGCGCAGGCGCGTATGAACACACAGGAAGGCTACGGCTGGAGCTTCCGGCGTGGCTCAGCGGTCATCGAGATCTACATCACCCAGCAGGGCGGCGTTGGCTACCTGCAAGTGCTGTCACCGATTATGCACCTGCCGCCGCAGGGCTTGCTGCCGCTGTATCGCCACCTGCTCGAACTCAACCTCAAGCTGACCAACGCGGCAATGGGTGTGTATCTCGATGTCGTCTACATCTTCAACGAGCGCCCGGTCGATGGCCTGGACGCGGTGGAGACCAACGCCATCATCAATCAGGTGGCGCAGTACGCCGACGAACTGGATGATAAGCTGGTCTCCGAGTTTGGCGGTCGGCTTTACGCACGCATCTAACGTTTTTTCTTTTCAGTGGGCACAGCTGGTTCATTGCCAGGCAGATCGTCCATCGCAACCTGCGCACGCCTCACAAGCGGGCGCAGTTCCTGATATAAGCGCGCCCCAAACGCGCCCAGCGCAAACAGGATCACCATCGGGATACCCAGCGAATACAGCGGGTCTACCGTCATTGTCTGCGGGTCGAACTGACGGAAGAACAACGGTCCTGTTGTGCCGCTGCCATTCCAGTAGTTATCATTGCCAATGCTGATCGGAATGAACGTGGCAATCATCATCACGATTGCCAGCAGCCAGGCAGGCAAGCGGTAAACTGCACCAAGCGCCAATGCCGCCGTAATCCCCAGGGCGCCCGGCACAAGCGACCAGCCATCAATGCTTTCCAGTGGCGCGCTCAGGAACATGAAGTGATATAAGCCGAACAGGAACAGTCCGGACAGCACGCCCAGCACAAGACTGAGCAGCAGCCGCGCCCACCAGGGATGAAATCCGCGCAGTCGTTCCGGCACTTCGCCCGCCAGCACGACCAGAAAGCCGAAGCCAAAGCCAAAGAACAGCATCAGTGATACGGTGTTGGCAATGTTCTGATTGTTGAAGATCGCCAACCCAGTCAGTCCGGAACTCAGCGTGATCCACACGTAGTAGCCGATGCCGAGCGCTGCGCCGATAAAGGCGACGACAAAGCGCCAGACGATTTGAATCGGCTGGCTGCGGATGCGCTGCCAACTATTGGTGAGCCATGCGGATGCGCGCCCGCGCGCCGTCACCCCCGGCAGCGATGGCGCTTCATCGCGGATCAGTGCCAGCGCACGACGAGCACGAGCAATGCCGTTCGCTTCTGCATCCGCGATCAACTTCAGCGCGCCTTCCGAACGCATCCTGCCGATAGCACGGGCTGCTGCGTCTGCAACGGCTGCATCTGATATGTCCAGTGCCAGCGTTGCCAGCAGTCGATCAATATCTTCGCCATAAACGCTCGGTCGCCATTCACCAGGCGTCCACAGCTTCAAGCGCTGACTTAGAAACGTGGTTGTGCGTGTCCGTACTGCCTTGCTGTCTACTTTGAAAGCGCGGTCGGCATGGCTATCAGCACGGGTGGCAAGCACGCGGATTGCGGCAAGCTTTGCCGCCTGGCGGTTTTCGACTTGCAGTGCGCTCGCCACCAGCTTCGGGATTTGCGGCGGCTCTGCGTCCGGCAGATGCTCCAGCCGTTCCAGCGCGCGCAGCCGGGCGGCGGCGTTCTGCCCGCGCAGGGCGTGCAGCGCCACCCAGCGCCGCGCGTCATCACCCAGTTTGCCCCACCAGAATGCTACATCGACATCGTATTCCAGCGCTCCACGCAGCAGCATTTGTGTGCCTGCGTCATCGATCTCAAGGCTGCGGCGCTCTGCCGCTTTGTAGTAGTCGTTGATGAGCGCGAAATCGGTGATTCCAAGGATGAATCGCCCTTTGCCAAATGCCCATGCTCGCCGCGCTTTGGCGTACAAATCGACTGCTTCCCGCTGTGCCAGTTGTTCGGCGGTATCGAGTTGTAGTGTGTTGCCAGATAAGGGCAGTGTCCCTTTTTCATCTTCATGCCCGATGTCCGGCAATTTCATGGTTGCGTTAGTCAAATCAATGGTCGCGCTGATCAGGTTGACGGTTTCGCCCGTCATGTTTTCGGTCTCATAATTCTCGACCGATGTCGAACCGCTGACCCGAATGCTGCCGGGCAGCAGCAAGTTTTCGAATTGCTCCATTATTTGCAACACACTGGACGGACGAAAATCGACATCCACCTGTGTGCCGCGTCGCAGAATCAGGTTCATTTCGGCAGGCAGGTTGGGCTGCACGCGCGTGATGTCCGGGATTTCTTCCGCCATCTGCAACTGTTGCAGCGCCAGCGGCATCGTGCCATCAAACGGCAGCCTGCCGCTGAACATGTGGAACAGCAGCACGCAAAAGCTGTAGATGTCGGCGCGGTGATCGAGCAGATCGCTTGTGACCTGTTCAGGTGCCATGTAAAGCAGTGTGCCGCTGCCGGGGTTGAGCGCTCGCCCTTCGCGGTCCATCACGCTTGCCAGCCCGAAGTCCGCAAGATACGGCGACCCCTGGCTGTCCAGCAGAACGTTCGACGGCTTGAGGTCGAGATGGACGACGCTGTTGCGGTGCGCGTAATCCAGTGCGCTGGCGACCGCGCGCGCCAGACGCAGCGCGTCCTGAGGCTGCAATGCGCCTTGCTCTAACAGGTCGTCCATAGAGCCACCCGCAACATAGCGCATGGCAATGAATAGCTGACGCTGGTATTCACCAAAGTCGTAGATCGGTAGGATGTGCGGGTGTTCAAGCGCGGCAATGGTGCGTGCTTCCTGCTCAAACATCTTAACTGGATCGTTTTCGAGCATAATGTCGCGTGCAATCGTCTTGATTGCCACGATGCGGCTCAAACGTTTATCGCGGGCTGACCACACATCCGCCATGCCGCCGCGCCCGATATGCTCAATCACGCGATAATGCTCGAATTCGATACCGACATCCATATTTTAACCTATCGCAACTATGAAAGCTGGTTATATGCTTGATTATACGCTGACCTGTGCAGTTAGTGTTGTCTGTTTGCAGTCCCTGCCCCAGGCAGCAGGGCTGCAGGTGTAACTCGGCGATGGCTGTTCCACGACCGCAAGCGCTTTGTGCCAACGCTGCGCTTTGTTGAGCTGTACTTCGATCACGGGCTGTATCCCCATGTATCTCACCTCGATGAAAGGCCACTTGCAGCAGCAGATTGCACAATTGGACGCGCCGCCTGAGAAGTGGCTGGAGCCATATACAGATGAAACGCTGGAGTCGCTGGCACATCGCAGCATCAAGCGTCCGCTGATATTTTCGCTCAGTTTCGTCACCGGCGGCCTGGAGACGCTCAATGAAGTAGGCAACGATGGGCGCGACTAGTTCGTTGAAGGCAGCGGTAGCGCCAGGCATTACCATCTTGCGCCGTGGTTAAATGCGCACCTGGTATGGTTGGAGGCGACGGCAGCACTGGTACGTGCCAATGCAGAGGGGTGGGCATCTGCCCATTTGCAAGCGGCAAGCGAGCAGACGAGCTAAACAGCAGCGGCAGCGATTTACTAGCGCGCTCGCGCGCGGAAGTAGCCGCTGATGAGACGGTAGAGTTCAAGCGTGCTTTCCGGCTTGCGCTCGCCCAGTTCCAGGCGGCGCATGTTGCGGTCGTCATCCAGCAAGGCGCGGGCGCTGCCGCGTTCGGCGATGAAGATGATCAGATCGGGCAGCCGCTGGAAATCACGCGACAGGTTACGCACCAGTTGAGTCTGGTCGTTGGCGCTCACCTCATCCCACATACTTTCGAGTTCGCCACGTAGTACGTCGGGATTGTAGTTGGCGCGCTGCTCTGTCGGGAAGGCGCGGGCGAAGTTGCGCAGCAGCTTGAGCGCAATTTTGACATGCCCCAGCACATCGCGTGCACCCCGCGTGCCAAGCGGGTGTCCGGTTGCTGACTGGGTGATCGGCTCGCGCTGGTTTTCGCCTTCAGCAAAGTACCCGCCTGCGATGCGCAGGACGTCCAGCGGGGCAGCCGCCTCCACACGCCCGGCGATGGTGTCCGCGATCTGCACATCCGTCTGGCGTGGGTAAATCATGCGGTGTTTCTGGGCGATGCTGACGATCAGCTTGCCCAGGTCGAGGATTTCGCGTCCTAGTTCGCGACGCTCGTCTTTTGTCAATCCGCCGCTCAAGCTGTCCAGGTCGCTCATGATGATCTTTAAGCCCGGATGCCGATCCTTATCGACAAAGGCGACGGCGGTATCGTGGAGCAGGGCAGTTGTGGTATGCAACTGGGCGGCGTACTCTTCAATCGGCACTCCATCAAACATGCGCTTGAAAATCAGTGTCGCCAGCAGCGCTGCCTTCACCTTCTCGCCCATGCGCTCGGCGATGCGTGCCGCCGCCCGGCGGTCGTCACCGCTCGGCAGCTTGCGCACGTACTTGCGCAGTAGATCAACCGCTATCTTGCGCAGTGCCTCATCGCCGCTCAGCAGCTTGCACATGCGCAGCATGGAGCGAACGCCTTCATCTTCACCCTCGTTGATGGCGATGTCAGGCAGCACATCTGCAATGCGTGTGGCGGATGGTGCGTCTTCACGGCGAATGTGATACTGCACCAGCCCCAGATGCAGTTCTATCGGCAGTTGCAATGCAACGCGCGGGTTGCCCATGACGAGCGTGTTGAGTGCCGCCGCCGATTTTGCGACGGCAGGGGACCATTCGGTTGCCGATTGCACAGCGTAATGCGCCCGCATCATCACCAGCGGTTTCAGCCCGCTGTTCGCAAGGGCATCCAGCGCCGCCTGCGCCTCGTCTGCTGGCATCTGGGCATACAGGAACAGGCGCTCGATGAACTCGGCAAAGTCTGTCTGTGCCGTCTCCTGGTCACGGTAAAGCGCTCTGCCAATCGCGCCGAGCGTGACGGCGAAGTCATTATAGGCGCGACGTGACAGTTGAATGTGCAGCAAGTGTTCGGCACCCGTTTCGCCGACGTGGGCGAGGACGGCTTCCGTCGCCAGATTGCGCGTCAGCCAGCGCAATGTCTGGTCGTAGGTGCTGCCAAGTTCGCTGGCAGCCGTCTCCGCCAGCAGCGCCAGCGCTGGCGTGTCCACCAGCATCGGATTGCCGTTGGTCACAGCGATTTCGGCAAAGCGTACCGCCAGGCGGTTGCGGTCTTCTTCGCCAAAAGCACGCGCCGCGCCCGCCAGCACGCCGCTGGCGTCTTCGCTGCTGACGTTGAGCAGATGCGGTTGCAGCCGCGCCAACACAGGCGGCAGACGGCTGATCAGGTCGCGCTCTGCGAACAGCCGCATGAAGCGGTCGGTGGGGTAGGTTGCCGCCGCACGCGTGAAGATCATGCGCGCCAGTTCATCATCATTTGGTGCAAGCGGTAATGCCTGATCCAGCAGCCCGGGCAGCACCGAGTCTATATTGACATGCGGTGGTGCATTGCCTGCCGAGTGAAGGAAGTGTGCCAGCCCCGCCGCGTCGCGCGCCCCAATGAGCGAATCGGCGTGCATTTTTGCCGCGTGCTGTGCCTGCTCTGACCAGAACAGCCCGCGAAAACCGCCGGGCGTACTAAGCCAATTCACCAGCGCATCGAAAATCGTCCCGGCATGGACGCCCGCCGATAGAAATTCTTCAATCTGGCGCAGCAGGGCGTTTTCCAGTTCTTCATCCCCACGCACGACGCGCCCCAGCATTTGCAGGCGTTCGGTATCCGCCAGCGGCAGGGCCAGCTTAACGATGTGGCTGACATAGGCGAGCTTGAGCGCTTCCGTCAGAGATGGATCATCGGTCAGGATTTGTGCGGCGTCCACCAGTTCGACAGGCTGGTTGTTCAGCACGGCGTTGTCGATGCGCAGACGTTTCGATGCGTAGCGCAGCGCATCGCCCAGACTATCGCCCTGGCGAATGCGCCAGCCCGCCACCGGCGTCAGTCCGGCGGTCTGTTCCAACACCAGTGCTGTATCCAGCCGTAGCTGGCTGGTTATAAAGCGGGCGTAATCGTCGCTCGCTTTCACGCCGCCTGTTGCAGCATCCAGCCAGCGATAGGTTGTGACGTCGGCAGGCGGCTCAGCGTCGGGGTAGAAGACGACAATCGCGTCGGGGGTTCGCAGCGGCGCGCTGTGCGTGGCGAAGGTAACACCTGCGCGGGCAGGCGGCGGCAGGAGCGCCTGTAAGCCTTCCACAAACGCCAGGCGGGTTTCCAGCTCGGGCGGCGCACCCATGACGATTAGTGGTGTGCCGCCGATGATGCTGGCGAGCATCGCATCGATGGTCTGGATGCGATCCCGGCTGGCAGTCATCAGAGCCAGCAATGCGCGCGTCTGCTGTTGTGGGGTCGGGGGTTCAGCGCTCATAAAGGGCAGCAGTGGCAGCCGCGCATCGCCTTTGTCAAACGTTGGTAACATCGGCTGTACCAGCGCCAGCAGCGCCTTCAGGTTGCCGCTCAAGCTGCGTATCAGGTCAGCAGGCAGCAGTACCACATGTGTCATCACCTGCCCGGCGCTCGCGATCTGCGCCTGTACAAAGTAGTAGCCGCCTTTACCGCGCACGAGTGACAACCCGCCGGAGGGATTGTCTTTGGCAGGTGGGATCAGCGCGATCTGCACTGCTTCAGCGACCAGTTCCGGCTTCACGCCTGGCGATGCCGCCAGCAGGCGCAAGTCTTCCTGGGGCCTGCCGCCCACAACCAATTGACCCCGGTAGAAATGTTCGAGTTGATAAGAATTTGCCACGAACGAATCTCTCTTTACCCAACAAGCCTGATACCACTACAGCCTACCGTTAACTATAATTCCGCGTGCATAGAGACACAACGGGACTTTCGCCCAGTTACAATCCAAACCGCTGTAATGCCGCCGCGTATGCCTCTGGCGTGTCGATGTCTTGCAGTACGCTGTCGTCTGTCTCCACATAGGCAATATCGTCCGTGTGGCGATTGATGACATCGCGCGGGGCGCTGCCCGGCGACAGTACCAACAGCTCATCCCAGTACTGGCGATCAATCAGAATTGGATGCCCCCTTTTCATATTGCAGCTGGGCGCGACAATACCGCCCTTATTCTCGGCATAGGTGCGTAGCAGTTTGCGCACGTTGCTCGCGCGGATCATCGGCTGGTCGCCCAACGTGACCAGCGCTGCCGATACATGATCTGGCAGCGCTCTCAGCCCGGCGTGCAGCGATGATAGCATTTCTCCGGCTGCGTAGTTGGGGTTATGGACAACCGCCACACCCGCACCCGCCGCAACTACCGCTACCGCTTCATGTTCCGCGCCTGTGACGACGTGAATATCCGTCACCAATCCGGCGCGCAGCTGCCCAATAACCTGTTCCAGCACCGTTCGTTCGCCCCAGGGCAGCAGCGGCTTCGAGCGCCCCATGCGGCTCGATAATCCTGCCGCCAGTACCAGCGCTGCACAGCGCCGTTCGATTGTGTAGATCGGGTCGTCTGTCTGCACCGCACCGATCAGAACGCGCTCAAGCGTGGGTGTGCGTTCGAGGGTCAGCCGCGCGATGCGCTGTGCAATCGTCCGCGCGCTGCCTGCTGGCGGCACAGCGTTGAGCAGTGCCACCTGTCGCACTCCTGGCTGTGTCATCACGCCCGCCGCCGCCGCGATGGTGTCCGCGCTCACTTCGATGCCCGGCTTGACCATACACACCTGTGCCAGTGCGTCTGCATTGTAGATATGCGCCTCATCCAGCGGTTGCCCCAACGCACCATAGCCCACGACATTGACGATCAGTGTCGTCTCAGGTGAGATGACGGGTTCATGCGCTTTAGGGTATTTCAGGGGTTTGCGACGCGAGCCATCCGCTTCGATGAGCGTGTAGTCAGGGCGATGTGCTGCAATCACGTCTGGGAGTTGTTCGAGAGCGATGCCGATGACTTTATCGTTTTCGATTCGGTCATAGAGAAAGAGGATTTCACCCTCTCGCCCTCTTTCTGCAAATGGAGAGGGGGGGGCATCAGGGGAAGGATCTATCCTGCTCTTGTGCTGAAACAACCCCCTCTCATCCGCCGCCATGCGTGTTGTCGTCGTTACCAACACCCGCGCGCCTTCAGCCGCCAGTTCACGCGCCAACCGTGCAAGCGCGCTTGTCTTGCCACCTGCGCCGATGAATGAGATGACATCGCCAGGTCGGAGTGCCAGCGCGTGGCGGAGTTTCATAGCGGCGACTGCTGGTTCACAGACGGCTCACCCGTTCGCGCAGCCGCTTCATGCGTCCGCTGCGTGGGCGCAGCCGTTCAAACAGGTCGCTGACGCTCTTCACTAGCTTGCGCCAGCGGGTGCGGATGCCAGCAAATGTGTAGCTAAGCTGGCGGCGTTGACCTTTGAGCAGTGACCGATCTTCGACTTTTGGCTTAGGTGACCCCCACTTGACGACCGCAGCTCCCCACGCCAGCCCCCCGCCAAAACCGACGAAGGCGGCGTATTCGTTTTCGTTCAGGCGTCCCTGCTGTACGGCTTCCACCAGCGCAATCGGGATTGACGCGGCGGAGGTGTTGCCATACTTGTCAAGGTTGACCATGAAGCGCGATTCGTCGATCTTGAGCGCACGCGCGCTCGACTGGATGATGCGCACATTCGCCTGGTGCGGCACGATCAGCTTGATGTCGTCCATCTTCAAGCCAGCGTTGCTGACCGCCTGCTGCACGCTTTCACTGACGACGCGCGTTGCAAAGCGGAAAACTTCGGGACCATCCATATACATTCGATATGGCTTGTGTCCGTTCGGTTCAATGCCGCCGCCTGTCAAATCACGACTGCCAACGCCTGGCACGCACAGCGAGTCCCAGCCGCTGCCATCCGAGCGCAGAATAGTCGAAAGCACGCCGCCCGGTGTGCTGCTGGCACGCAGCACGACCGCACCCGCGCCATCGCCAAACAGGATGCAGGTCGAACGATCTGACCAATCGAGAATACGGCTCATCGTCTCCGCACCGATCACCAGTGCCGTCGTAATGCTGCGCGTGCGGATCGCCTGTGATGCCATATCGAGGGCGTAGATGAATCCAGAACAGGCAGCGCTCATATCGAACGCGCCTGCTTTGGTCGCCCCCAGCCAGTTTTGGACGATGCTGGCGGTGCTGGGGAAGACATATTCCGGTGTGCTGGTAGCGACGATGATCAGATCCAGCTCAATCGGCAGGATGTCCGCGACATTAAGCGCGTTCTGCGCCGCTTTCAGCGCCAGCGTTGCCGTCGATTCCTTTTCACTGGCAATACGCCGCTCACGGATACCCGTGCGTTGGAGGATGAACTCATTGTCGGTTTCGACGATGGCGGACAGGTCATCATTCGTCATGATGCGTTCTGGCACTGCCATACCCCAGCCGATGATGTGGGCATATGTCGCGTGCGTATAAGCATTGCTCCGTGCAGGAGCTGGGTTAGGCATGACCATTCGTGTTGTACTTGCTCAAAACTACGACGGCGTTATGACCGCCAAACCCAAAGGCATTGCTCATGGCAATGTTGACTTCATGCGCCACACCGACGTTCGGCGTGTAGTTCAGGTCGCATTCCGGGTCCTGATTTTCCAGATTCACCGTTGGTGGGATGAAGCTTTCATGCATCGCCTTAATGCAGAAAATTGCTTCGACCGCGCCGCCCGCCCCCATCATATGTCCGGTCATCGATTTGGTCGAACTGATGGGGATTTCATATGCTGCTTCACCAAGTGCCTTCTTCAGCGCAAGCGTTTCGCTCTTGTCGTTCAAGGGGGTGGATGTGCCGTGTGCGTTGATGTAGTCCAGTTGATCCGGCTTGATGCGCGCGTCTTGCAGCGCGCGCTGGACAGCCTTCATTGCCCCGTCCCCTGTATCCAGCGGAGCAGTCACATGATAGGCGTCGGACGTATGCCCATAGCCGAGAATTTCAGCGTAAATCTTTGCGCCGCGCGCAATTGCGTGACCGAGTTCCTCAAGCACCAGCACGCCAGCGCCTTCTGCCGCCACAAAGCCATCGCGGTCAACATCGAACGGGCGCGATGCGCGTTTGGGGTCGTTATTGCGTTGACTGAGCGCTGTCATATTGTTGAAGCTTGCCAGCGCCACATCCATCACGCCGGCTTCCGTTCCGCCCGCCAACACTGCCACGCACTGCCCGCGCCGAATCATCTCTGTGGCTTCGCCGATGCAGTTGTTGCCCGTCGCGCAGGCAGTGCTGATGGCGAAGTTGGGTCCACGCAGCCCGTACATCATCGAAATTTTGGAAGACGCGGCTTCCGGCAGCATCATCGGCACCATGAATGGGCTGACGGCTTTAGCGCCGCGTTCCAGAAATGCCTTGATACTATCGTAGATCGAGGAGATGCCGCCGATACCGCTGCCAATCAGAACGCCGATGTCGTAGCGATTGTCGTCGGTGATGACCAGCCCGCTGTCGTCCATTGCTTCTTTGGTAGCGGCAACCGCCAGGTGGGTAACACGGTCGGCTCGGCGCACATCCTTGCGATCCATCACGCTGGAGGGATCAAAATTCTTGACTTCGCCGCCGATCTTGATGTCAATATTGTCAGTGTTAAAGCGCTGAATGTAATCAATGCCGGTGATGCCCTGTGAAGCATTATGCCATGCTTCTGCGACACTGTTACCGACCGGGCACAGCGCACCCATCCCGGTTACGACGACTCGTTTACGTTCCACGACAGCCTCCACGCGCGCCATGCCGACGCACGGATCACAACTGGGTTGAAAGACTTAACAGTACTTCACCCGATTAGACAATTCAATATACAGATCAAAACCCGCCCATGCAGGCGACGTTACTGGAAAGCGTGTTAAAATCATGGGAGTGCTGGTAGCGTTGCTGTTTATGTGCTGAAAACAGCGTGCTTGTGAGGAGTTGCACTGCTCATCGTGTACAACTCTGTTTGAGACTCTGAGTTGTTTTACGCCCGCCCATCGGCGACACTCGCCCTGATATGTTAACTCTGTAACCGGACATTCGATGCAAGACACACATACGTCAACACCCACGCGCGCCACACTCCGCCTTGACACTATTGCGGTTGCGCTGCTGCTCGCGCTAATCATGCTCATCGGCATCAGCTTTCGCTACACCGGGCTGAACTGGGATGATTATACGTACCTGCACCCGGACGAGCGCTTTCTAAACGATGTCGCTTCAAATTTGAACGGAAGCTTCTGGTTGATCTTTCGTGATCCGCTGACGTTGACGCCAGAGCAGCAAGCACAGCAGACACGCTGTCTTGAACGCTACCCGACGACGAACGGGGCGGGTACCGGCATTGCAGCTTATTTTGACGCCGAATGCTCGACGCTCAATCCCCACAACGCCAATGAACGCTTCGGTACATTCGTCTATGGAACGCTGCCGTTGTTTACAACGCGCGCAGTTGCCGAGTCGCTCAACGTCATCACCGGACAAAACACCTGGACGCAATTCTTCAATATTCATCTGGTCTGGCGCTTTTTGTCTGCGACCTACGAAACTCTGATCATTCTGGTGGTCTTTTGCGCCGGGCTGCGGATGCACAACAAATGGGTCGGGCTGGTGGCGGCTGCGTTGTACGCCTTTACCACACTTTCGATTCAACAGGCGCATTTCGGCACCGCTGACCCAATGTCCAACCTGTTCGCTGCACTGTCGATCCTGTTCGCCATCTGCGTGCAGCGCGATGGCAAGCTGCGCGATTACGCCTTCTTCGGCATCGCGTTTGGCTGCGCCCTCGCCAGCCGTGTGAACCTACTACCATTGGTCGGCTTGATATTCGTCGCCGCAACGTTGCGCGCTATGCCCGCCTTCGCACACGGCATCCCGCGTAGTGAACGCAATATGATCCTCACTCAGACCGTGATCGGACTGATTCAGGCAGGCATCGCCACGCTGGTCACGTTCCGGCTGCTGAACCCGTATGCCTTCATTGGTCCGAACGTCTTCGGTATTATGCCGAACGAGAAGTGGTTTGAAGACATCGGCAACGCGCGCTACTTTGTCAGCGGCAACTGGGATGCGCCGCCCAACTGGCAGTGGACGAGCCGCCCGCGCTACCTGTTTGCTCTGTGGAACATGGTCGCCTGGGGCATGGGGCTTGCTTTCGGCATCGTGGCGTGGACGGCGTTCGTGGCGGCGCTGTGGCGTATTGTGCGCGGCGCGCCGAGTGCGCTGGCAACTGTGATCCCAGTGGCGTGGATTTTCGCCTATTTCCTGTTCATGGGCAACCAGTGGGTGATGACGATGCGCTACTACCTGCCGCTGTATTCGGCGCTGGCGCTGATGGCGGGGTGGGGACTTGTTGAACTGCTAAGGTATCAGCAGTCAGGTATCAGGTATCAGCTAGGAAAGCGCGCTTTCGGTTGGGGACTGCTGGTTGCCGTCGTCGGCTTCACACTCTTCTGGGGCTTGATGTACACCAACGTCTACCGCAACCTGAGCAACCGCGTGGCGGCGAGCTACTGGTTCTGGGAGCAGGTGCCGGGCGATTTTGCCATGCGCATCGAAGGCGCGCCGGAAGGGACACCGCTGATCAATATCGCGCTGCAAAACAGCGCCTTCCCCGGTGACAACTACAATCTGGTCGGGCAGGCAACGCAAATCAGCCAGCAAATCCCGACACAAACGCATGAATTTACAGCGTATGGCACAGGCACAGTCACGGAAATCTACGCGCCGCGCCTGGCAGACCTCGCCAATACGCCTGCTGAAGAGACATTGCAGTTCAACATTGTGCGTTTGGGCGACGGCGCGACGGTTGGCAGCGCCACGCTCACCAGCGACTTGCCGCGCACTAGCCACCCGCTCGGCACAAGCTACACTATCGCGCTTGACGCGCCGATGGAGGTTGTCGAGGGTGAGCGCTATCGCTTCCAGGTGACGCTGGTCGAAGGCGAGTCGGTTGCCAGCAGTGGTACGATTGCCGTATGGGAAGGCGATTGGGACGACCCGCTGCCTGTCAAGACCTGCACACCGAGTGATGGTCTGCATCTGGTGGACAGCCCGCCACCAGGGCGTTTCACCTCCGAAAACTGCGCCGGGCGCGATGCGTACTGGGCGCTGCTCGGTGGCGGCTACAAGCTGCAAATGGTCAACAATGACACGCCGGAAAACCGTGAGCGCATGTTGCAATTGCTCAACGATACCGACCTCATCATCATCAGCAGCAACCGCTTCTATGATACGATGACGCGCAATCCGGCGCGCTGGCCCATGACGACGCGCTATTACGAAGCACTGTTCAATGGCGAACTTGGCTTTGAACCTGCGGCAGTCTTCAACCGCGCGTTTGGCATTGGCAGTCTGCAAATCCCGGATAATCATCTGCCGTTCTTCGATGCGCCGGGCTGGCTAAATGAGTGGGAGGCAGAAGAAGCCTTCCACGTTTACGATCATCCTGCCGTCATCATCATGCGCAAGACGGAGAATTACTCGCCGGAAGTCGCGCGCGCCATCCTCGAAAGCGTGCCGCTGACACAGACCAGCGCCGCGCGCCCCCTGCTCAATTGCCCGGATAATCTCGAAGCATACTACTGCGACGCAACGCTCATTGACTACGATCCCGTCGCGTCGATTGATATGTCGCGGACGCCGACGTACCTGCAAATGCCCGCCGAGGCGCGCCCATTGCAAGACGCAGGCGCGACCTGGAGCGAGCGCTTTGATAGCAGCGCGCTCATCAATACTCAGCCGGTCGTGACCGTCATCGTCTGGTGGCTGACGATCATGATCTTTGGCTGGGTGACGTTTCCGCTGCTGTTCACAATCTTTCCGGCGCTGGCAGATCGCGGTTATGCACTGGCGAAGATTGCCGGCATTCTGCTGGTGGCGTGGGGGACGTGGTATGTCGCGGCGGCACTGCGTGTCCCAGCATGGAACAGCGGCGGACTGTTGATCGCGCTGCTCATTCTTGCGCTTGTATCGCTGCTGGTGATGTGGCGGCGGCGTACGGAGTTCGTGCGCTTTGTGCGCAGCCGCTGGCGAATGCTGGTGGCAATCGAGGGCATCACGCTTGCTTGCTTCCTCGTCTTTCTGGTCGTCCGCCTGACGAACCCTGACATCTGGCACTTTGCGTTTGGCGGCGAAAAGCCGATGGACTTCGCCTATTTCAACGGTGTCCTGCGCAGCAGCATCTTCCCGGCGGTCGATCCCTGGTATGCGGGTGGCTACATCAATTACTACTATTTCGGCTTCGTTCTCGTCGGCGCACCCACGCTGCTGCTCGGCGTCATGCCGCAGATTGCTTACAACCTGATCATCCCAACACTGTTTGCGCTGACAGGCATTGGTGCGTTCGCCGTCGCCTTCAGCATTGTGGATGCGCTGCGTGAATGGGGCGCAGTGCAGAAGACGGATGACGAACAGGCAGGGACGAGCGATGCCTCGTCTGCAGAAACCGAAATATCCGAATCGCGCAGCTTCGTTGCGGGCGAGACGGCGCAGCGCGTCGCCAATCCCTGGATGGCGGGGATCGCTGCGCTGGTGCTCGCAGTCGTACTGGGTAATCTCGATACACCGCGTACCTTCTTCAGCGGCGTGGCGCAGCTTGGCAACTACGCGCCCAATTCGACGATGGTCGAGTTCCTGGTGAAAGAGGCAGAGGCAGCCGCTGCTGTCACCGGAACACCTGTGGATTACACCGCCATCGAAGCGGCGGCACTGAACCCATCGTTTACCGATAATTTGCGCTACGAGCTGAGCAACGCGGGCGAAACCATGCGCGCGATTGGCACGGGCATCAGCGCGCTTTTCAGCGGGCAAGCGCTGCCGACCGCGCCACATCGCTGGTACTGGGGTCCGACTCGCATTATTGGTGAAAACTACGACGGCAATGCGATTGTCGAAATGCCTTGGTTCACGTTCCTGTATGGCGATTTACACGCGCATATGATCGCGCTGCCGCTGCAATTCCTGGCGCTGGCCTTCCTGCTCAACGAAGTGTTGAGCGCGCGACGCGGCAATCGCTCACGGTTGGCGGCGTTCCTGGCGCTGGCGCTCGGCGCGATCACGACCGGGCTGCTGTTCGCGACCAACAGTTGGGACTGGATCACATACATTATCTTCGGCATGGCAGGGCTGGCATTTGCCTGGTGGCTGGCGTGGCGCAGTATCAGCCGCCTCTCGTTGATTGCGCTGCTGCTGACGCTCGGCGGCTTCTTCGTCATTCAGCATATTGCGTCGCTGCCGTTCAGCACATGGTTCGCTAATGCCTACACGGGCATACAGCTTTGGGAAAGCGACAAGACGCCATTGTGGGCGTTCTTCAGCATTCACGGCACCTTCCTGTTCCTGCTGACCGGGCTGCTGCTCTGGGATACGGGGCGCTGGTTCCGGTCGGTGCGTTTAAGCAGCTTGCAGGGCAAAGCGCCGTATTTGATCGCGGGTATAGTCCTGACAATGGTCGTTCTGCTGGTGGCATTCGTGGCAGGGACGGCATTAGGCTATCAGGTGGCGCTGATCGTTGTACCGCTGCTGCTGTGGGTGGCGGTGTTGTTCTTCCGCAGCGGGCAATCACGCGCGATGCAGTTTGTGCTGGCGTGCGCGGGGCTGTCGCTGGGGCTGATGCTCGGCGTTGAGGTCGTAGTGCTGACGGGCGACATCGGGCGGCAGAACACGATCTTCAAGTTCTACATGCAGGTCTGGCTGTTGATGAGCGTGGTCGGCGGCGCAGCGTTTGCCTGGATGTGGGCGAGCGCGCCGCGCTGGAGCGGCTTCCTGCGCAACAGCTTCGCCATCATTGCGGCGCTGCTATTCTTCATCGCCGGCTTATATCCTATCATGTCCACCCGCGGTCGTGCGCTGGATCGCTTCTCGACCGATGTGCCGTTGACTCTGAACGGCATTGACTACATGAATTACGCCATGCACGGTGAAAATGGCGAGTTTTTCAGTCTGGCGGGTGATTACGAGATCATTCGCTGGTTGCAGGAGAACGTGACCGGACTGCCTGTGATCATGGAGGGGCAAAGCTCGCCCAATCTGTACAAGTGGGGCAGCCGGATTGCGATCAATACCGGGCTGCCATCGGTCATTGGCTGGGACTGGCATCAGACACAGCAGCGGGCGCTGCACAACATGGGGGCGTTCGTGCGCCAGCGTGGTTCAAATGTCAATGCCTTTTACAACACGACCGATATTGACACCGCCATGCGAATTGCCCAATTCTACGATGTCGAGTACATCATCATCGGTGCGCTGGAACGGGCGTATTATTCGCGCACCAGCCTGGCAAAGTTCGATGAGATGGTGCGTATGGGCATATTGGAAGAGGTCTACCGCAATGGCGACGACGTGATCTATCGTATGGTAGGCGGGGGTGCTTCGTGATTTTTGATTGGCTCGCTCGCGAGGGCGGTTTTGTCCTGACGTGGTGGCTGATGGTGTCGCTGGCGGGCGTGGCGGCGCTGCCGTTGTGCTGGCGGCTGCTTGGCGCGCTGCCAGATCGCGGCTGGCTTCTGGCGCGCGCAGCGGGACTGCTGCTGGTCGGCTTTGTCTTCTGGTTGCTCGGCAGCTTTGGTTTCCTGCAAAACACGCCTGGCAGCGTCGTACTGGCATGGCTAATTGTCGCGGCTATCGGCATTGCCGTGTACTTCACCCGGCGCGATGCAGTGGATGTGCGCGCCTGGTGGCGGGCGCATCGGGTAGGCATCATCGCTGGCGAAGTGCTGTTCGTCGTGCTGCTGTTCGCCTGGGCGCTGGTGCGGGCGCACAACTCCGACACGTTCACGACCGAGAAGCCGATGGACCTGATGTTCATGAGTTCCATCATGCGCAGCGACACCTTCCCACCCAACGATGCCTGGATGTCTGGGTATGCCATCAGCTACTACTACTTTGGCTACTTCATCGCGGCGATGCTCGGCACGATCAGCGGCGTTTCCAGTACGCTCACTTATAGCCTAATGATTGCGCTGCTGTTCGCGCTCACGGCGCTCGGCGCATACGGTGTGGTGTATAACCTTGTCAGGTATCGAGTATCGGAAACCCAACACCCTCTCCCCGCTATCGCGACGGGACTGCTTGCGGCTGTCTTTGTCGTGCTGCTTGGTAACTTTCAAGCAGCGCTGATCGAAATCCCGTTTCAGACTCGCACCGTATCCGAAAGCTATCTCGCCTTCTGGGACTCACAGGAGCGCGACGAATACCCCGAACGCACGGCGGCACGACAGAATGGCGTGGCAGATGATACACCTGTCACGCTGACGCCGAACGATATGTTCTCGCCCAACAACGCGGGCTTGTACTGGTGGTGGTTCCGCGCCAGCCGCGTCATCCAGGATCGCGACCTTGCCGGGAACGCTATCGGCATTCAGCCGATTGATGAGTTTCCGCAGTTCAGCTTCATTCTGGCAGACAGTCACCCCCATGTGATGGCGCTGCCGTTCGTCATCCTGTGCATCGGGCTGGCGCTCAATTTGTTGCTGCGCGAACGCCAGCCGAATCGCGGCGAGATTGTCTTCTACGCACTGTGTCTGGGTGGGCTGATCTTTCTGAATACCTGGGACGGTCCGATCTATATGGCGCTGCTGGTCGGGGCAGAAGCGCTGCGGCGGCTGCGGGCGCGCGGTCGCCTGACGTGGGACGATTGGGCGGGCGTACTTGTGCTGGGTGTCCAAATCGTGCTGCTGGCGGTGCTGTTCTATCTGCCGTTCCTCGTTGGCTTTCGATCACAGGCGGGCGGCATTCTGCCCAACTGGGTGCATCCCACGCTTTTCCGCCAGTACTTCATTATGTTCGGTCCGTTCCTGCTGATCCTCGTGCTGTATCTGGCGGTGGAAGTCTGGCGGGCGCGCGGGCGCATGAACTGGCGCGTCGGCTTCTGGTCGGCAATCGGGACGCTGCTTGGCTTGGTGATCATGATGCTGCTGCTCACGGTCCTTGCGGTCGGCGTGCTGAACGCACCTGCACCCGGCGGCATCGGCGACATCGTGCTGCGCCGCCTGTCACATGGCGTGACGACGGTGGTGCTGCTGCTCGGCATCGTCGTTGTCGTCGGGCGGCTGTTTGCGCGTCCATCATCCGAATCTGCTGACGTACCGCCATACAGCCCGGCGACCGCGTTCGTGCTGCTGCTGGTGGGCGTCGGTGTTGCGCTTACACTTGTGCCGGATTATCTCTACCTGCGAGATGTCTTTGGCGTGCGCATCAATACCGTCTTCAAGTTCTACTATCAGGCGTGGGTGGTGCTGGGGCTTGCCAGCGCCTTTGCCGTCTACAGCGTGCTATTGGATCGGCAGGCGCGTACGCCCGCGTTGGGTCGGGCTGCGCTCGCCATCACAACGCTGGTCGCGCTGACGCTAGGGTTGGTCTATCCCGTCATGGGTATCTACAATCGAACACTGCAAGAAACCGGACGCCTGACCGCCAATACCTCGCCGCTGACGATGGACGGCGGTCCTGAATTCATTACGGGTGATCTGGCAGACAACGACTATCAGGCGATCATGTGCCTGAGCCAGATTGTCCAGGGCGATGAGGTCGTGATCGTTGAAGCGGTACAGGGGACGTATAATCCCAATGTCGGGCGCGTGGGCGCGCTCACCGGGCTGCCGGTGCTGTTTAACTGGCCGGGTCATCAGCGACAGTGGCGCGGCGATACGTTTGTGCAGGCGGTCGGCACGCGCGAGTCGGACATCGATACCCTCTATCGCTCGCCAGTTTGGGACACAACCGCCTTGCTGCTCGACCGCTACCAGATCGATTACGTCTTCTTCGGCAGCAGCGAACGCCGTCTGTATGGTTCAGCGGCGGAAGTCAAATTTGCCGATCATCTCGCATCCACCTGTGCTTTTGGTGACAGCCGTTTCTATATCGTAGCAAATGTAGATGTGGCTTTGGGGAATTGATATGCAGAACAGCGCTTCTTTACCATCCTCCATTTCAACGGCGCGCCGCCCGCTCGTCATTAGCTGGGAGGCGATTGCCTACAGTGCGATTGCGCTGCTGGCGCTGACATTGTACGTGGCGGTGCTGGGCAGTACGGCATTGAGCAATGCTGAAGCAGGTGCGGCACTGTCTGCCTGGCGCTTCATTGACCCCGCCGCGCCGGGTATGCAGACACCCACCGCCAGCCCGCTGGTCTTCCTTGTACAAAGCCTGTCATTCACTGCGCTTGGCGGCAGCGAAGGCGCAGCGCGCATCGGCACGGCGCTGGCTGCTGCTGCGCTGGTATTGCTGCCTGCTTTGCTGCGCGATGCGTTGGGGAAGTGGCGCGCTCTGCTTTTGAGCCTGCTGCTCGCCTGTTCTCCCATTGTTATCATCACTGCGCGCAGCAGCGCGCCCGCCATTTGGTCGGCACTGTTGGCAGGTCTAACGGTGTGGGCGGGTTATCGCTACATGCTGACGCGCATCAACGGCTGGGGGTATGGCGCGCTCATCGCACTTGTGCTGCTGATCTTTGCGACGGAGCCGGGCGGACTCGTGCTTGCCCTGACTATCCTCGCTGCGGCAATTGTCGCTTGGTTGTCCGCACCCATGAGTGTGGATGAGGATGATCCGTTCGACATTACGCACTGGCGCAGCCTGCGTATGATGGTCGCGGCGTTCCCCTGGGGACGTGCGGTGCCCGCCGCGGCGCTAGTGACAATTGCGCTGGCAACGGTCTTCATGCTCTATCCGACGGGTCTCACATCTGTTGGCAATGTCATTGGCGGTGCGCTGGCAGGCTGGATCACGCGCACGCCAGACACGCCATTCTTGTTCCCGCTGTTCGTCAGCCTGTTTTATGAACCCTGGTTATGGGTGCTTGCCATTGGCACGCTCGTCTGGCTGCTGCGCCGTCAGCGGATGGATTTTGCGGATCGCTTCAGCCTGCTCTGGCTCGGTTTCGCGCTGGTGCCGTCTGCGCTGTACGGCGGCGCACAGGCACAACACGCACTCTGGTTGACGCTGCCTCTAGTGGCGATCATCTCGCGGTTGGGGAGCGCGCTGCTGGAAGATGCTGATGTGGATGCGCCCATATGGGCGCGCTGGGTGGTGGCGCTGTGCGTGGTGGCGCTGCTGGCGATGGGCAGCATGGCGTTTCAGGGCTTCGCGCGTACGATTCCCAATCTTAGCGCGGGCTTGCAGGCGCTTACGCAGGCGAACTACCTGAATATCGTCATTTTGGTGATCGTGCTGGCGTTCTTTATCGTCGGCTACTTTCTTGTGCGCAGCCTGTGGGAACAGGACAGCGTGCCGCTGCGCGGGCTGGCGCTCGGCATCGCCACCTTCGCACTCATCGCTGGCATCGGCAGCGGCTGGCGCACGTCCGTCGAAGATGCGGGTAATCCCGTTGATTTGTGGCAGCGCGAGGCCGCGAGCAGCGATGCACTGCTGCTGCGCGAAACGCTGTTTGATGTGGCGGAGCGCACGAACAAGGGCTATGCCGAAATGCCACTGGTTGTGTTGAGTGCGGGTAATGCGCAGATCGAATGGGCAGTGCGCGACTTCCGCAATGCACGTTTCGCCAGCCGATACGAAGATGTGATACCGAGCGATGTTGTGGTGCTGGCGTATACAGTCGGTGAGGTTGGCGCTGAGCCGCCGCTGCCCGGGGCGTATGTTGGGCAGGACTTTGTTATGGCGCGGGCGTGGTCGCTGCTCAATCTGCTACCACAGGATTATGTGCAATGGTGGACTCAGCGGCGCGTCTCAACGCCGACGTTCCTCGATGCCCGCGCGGTGCTGTGGGTGCGCGCGGATGTCTACGCCGACGGCAGTGTGGAGTAGGGGCGCAATATATTGCGCCCTACGCACGGACTCGTTCCAACTCGCGTTCTGCGTTGAGCAGTGCGCGCCGGGCGACGCCGGGCGGCAGCTTGAGGTTGTATGTCAACAGCTTCTTGTTCAGGTCGGCAATCGCCTCTCGGAACACGACCTGTGCCCTACGCCACAAAGCTTCGGCTTCAGCTACCAAGACTTGCGGCATCTCACTCCGCTCTGCATCGCCGAGCCTACCGTGGTAGGCTCGCAGTTCCTCGTGGAGCGCATTTAGCGCGCCGGTGTGCAGTGTTTCGATCTCTTTGCCAAGTGCGATCCATTCCGGCATAAAGTCGTTCTGCTTTAGGATGCGATGTGCCAGCCGTAGTTCCGCCGGCACATTCGAGTCGTCATCGAGCTTGAGCGGCTTACCTGCGCCGGGCAGAGCATCGAACTCGCCCTTGCGCATCGCCTCGCGAATTGCCTCGTCGATAGGGTTACTCATGTCCTAGCCTGGGATACGATACGTCGATTGTACATTGCCCTGTGCGTCGCGCAGCGTCACCGTATCGCCTGCTGAGAAGACGGCTGTATCGCGTCCCCAGTAGAGCGCAACGGGTGTGTTTGTGCCGACGCGGCTGTAGAGCGTGATCTGCGCGTTCTGGAACAAGCGCTGCTCGGCAAAGGTATAGGTGTTACCATCGGCATCGCTCAGCGTCCAGCCGCCAATGCTGACAATGCTCCCTGTGTTGCGAATCGATACGCCTTCCGCCGTGACATCGCCCGGACGCACGACTTCGACGATATTGATTACGGCGTTGGCTGCCGTCGGCGGCAGCGTGACAGTCGGGCGCACGGTCGCGGACGGCGTAAACGTGATCGTGGGTATCTGCGACGGTGCGTTGGTCGGCGTATTAGTCGTGGGAACAGGTGTGGGCGTGGAGGTGATGTTGAGCGTCGGTGTCGCCGTCGGTGCCGCAGTTGCCACGCCCGCAATCACAGCGGCTTCTGCCGCACCCAGCGGGCAGCCGGGTAACGGTACGATTAAGGTTTGCCCAATTTGCAGGAAAGTTGCTTCTTCTTCGGTCAAGTTGTTTGCCGTCAGCATCTGGAACGGGTCAGCAGCGTAAATCTCGGCAATTCCGAACGGCGTTTCGCCTTCTTTAATGACGTGGATGATGCAGTTTTCCGGCAGGGCGGTGGCTGTTCCGGACAGACTCGTATCGCCCTGAATGACGCCAATCGTCGTTGCATCGAGTGTGACACTTGCCGCCTGCGCGCCTGGTGTGGACGCATCACCCAGCAAACCTGTCGGTAGTTCGGCGACGTTCAAAGATGGCAGAGTCGGCTGCTGACCTGGCAGTGGTGTGGTGGTGATGATGCGTACCGGGATGGTCGCGTTGGGGTCTGGCGTGTTGGTAATGCGGATTTCCACCGTCACAAGACGCACAGGCGCTTCTGCCGGGCTTTGCGAGTTCAGGAACGCAATCACGCCCAGCACCACCGCCAGCGACACCACAATATTGAGAATGACAAAAAGCAATCCACGCCGCCGCATAGTCCGCTACCCTTAGTTTGACTCTTGTTACATGGTGTTCAGTTTAACACAGCGTGGAGAGGTGGGCAAAACGGCGTAGGCTGAAAGCAGGGTAGCAGGGGGGAGTGAAGCGTTACAGACCGCGCAGCCGCTCAATGAGCTTCTGGACGATGCCCTTGCGCTGTTGGACAGCTTCCGGCTGCACAAGGCGGCTTGCCTGCTGGCGAATGATTTGCTGTAAGCGTCCGGTTTCCTGGATGATGATCGCCTGATGCACGATTTCATCGTCTACTAAATACCAGCCGTTGCCGAGGTAGCGCATGGACGGGCGGCGCAGGTAGATCGCTTTGTAGGATTCGCCGTAACTTTCGATGATGTCGCGGGATGTGATAGTTAGTGTTGGATCAAGTGCGCTCATAGGACGCATTCTCTGCATAATCGGATGCTCTCTTCTGATTATGCTAGAGTTTTGCCCCACGAAACACCTCAATACGTTCAGATATTATGAATTCTTCGTAAACACGCTGCGAGACAAAGCGCTTTACCTACAGTCCACGCAGACGTGCAATGAGCTTATGGATGATCGATTTGTCAGCATTGAGCAAGTTTTGACGTTGTTCAAGCTCACGCAAGCGGGTAATCTCTTGCAGCAGCATTTTGTGGTGAACCGCTTCGTTATTGACGAAGTACCACGAGTTGCCTGCGTAACGGACATGAGGCTCACGTCCGTGAATGGTGTAGTGCGCACGGCGATAAGCATCAATGACATGGTGTGGTGACACCGCAGATTCCTGGAGGAGCGCTTGATTCTGCATCCTCATAACCTCTGTGTCGGATAACCTGCCGAATAATGCTTAAAGACTACACTAGAATCGTAAAGAGATCAACTGATCTACCGCTTGCCGAAGTGAACAAATTTCATACTCTGTAGAATAATCTAACTTTACAAACTTCATTCTAACATGACAACGGGACAAAAGTCACGTTTGATAGGTAAATATCTAATAGATGTTGCGTAAAGAGAAGTGGATGCGTTAATGCTTGAACAAGGAGATAAATACGAGTAGTTGCGCTACTCGTATTTCTTGTTGAGCGTAGGCGCGTACTTGTTGACGGTGTCTTCGCCGAGCTTGCTGACGAGCTTTTCGCGCAGACGCGGGGTTTCTTCCGCCCACTTCGCCTGCAACTGGTCCTTGCTCGCCACGCCGCCGCTGCCTGCATCTGCCCCTATGCCTTTGTGGATGCTCGGCACAGTGGTGATGATGCGCTCCGGCTGCGGCGTGCCGCAGACAGAGCAGGCGGGCGCGTCATCGTTAAAGCCGTGCCGCGCCTCAAACGTGTTCCCACATTGCGCACAACGATAATCGTAGAGGGGCATAATCACTCCAGACAAACTGGACAACGGATTGAAACGCCAATGCACAAAGAATGCACACGAATGCTTTTGACATCCCTTCATGTCTTGACGATTGAATCCATATTATACCAATGCCTCCTTCAATGCTGCGATTGCCAATTGCTCGACGGCGGCGATACCGCGCACATGCGCCGCCAGTGCTTCGCGCATCGTTGTGGCTTCAGTCTCGCTCAGCGGAAAGTCAGTCTCCATGTGTTGACGCAGTGCCTTTAGCCGTGTGTCGATCTGCTTGCGTTCGGTATCGGCGGCTGCGCCCTGCGCGATGAACAGATTGTAATCACGTACCATCAGTTCGCGCGCCTCGCGGAACGGCGCAATCGAGTCAGGTAATAGCGCTGCCGTGAACGCGCGCCACAGATTCGCTGCTGTGCGGAATTCCTGCGCCGCATCACGCAATGCGGGCTTGCGCAGGATGTCCGCCGCTTCATCCAGGAAATCTGCATAAATGTGCCGCGCGCCGCAACCGCCTGTGAAAAAGACTTCGATATACTTATACGTTGAGGTCAGCCCGGCATACATTTTCGCACCCGGCGCGAACATTTTCGCCCATGCCTGTTTGCCCTTTGGCTTTGTGAGCAGACCGATCCATTTGTCATAGGCAGCAAAACCCCAGTTGCTCGGCGTGCCAACGGGCGGATTGCCTGTGAAGATGTCGATGCAGGCGCGTATGCCCGTCTCAACAGCAAGCGGTAGGCGGTCGGCATCGGGCGTGCCAATCGTCATGATGCGGTGGCGCGTCTTGGCGATGCGCGCGCGGGCGGCGGCGAAGGTATCGGTGCTGACCGTGAACGGCACACGGGCGCGATTGGCGATTTGCACAGTGCCAGCCTCGCGGTCATATCCGAATACCAACACCGGATTGATCATCCAGTATTCCTGTGGCACTGATAAGTCACCCGCGCCAAGTGTCAGGTGGTCCAACCAGACGATGACCGGCTTGCCCGCCACCAGCCCGTCAATCACGTTTGCCACACCCTTTAGCGGATCGGTGGTCGTGCGGCTTTCCTGTGGAATTGCCAGCCGTTCAAAGACCGCGCCCGGCTCTTCGTTGAAAGGATAGCGCGTCAGGAAGTGCAAATGGGGGTCGTAGCCTTCGTAGGCAAACGCATAGTAACCTGCTGACAAGCCGCCGTTGATGCCCATCAGCAGCGCTTCAGTGTAGGGCTTGCCCGTATGGGGTGCGAGTGCGCCCTGATATGCCAGCGCGTTCACCAGATACCCTGTTGCCCAGGGCAGACCGTCGAAGTGATGATAATTCGCTAACGTCGTCATCATCTTGTCTCCTATTGGTTCATTCATGTTGATGAGGATATGACGACCTGTAAGTGATTAGAAGATGTTGGGATTCTTAAAATCACACAACTGCTTTGTACTCTTTGCGTTTGGGCGTTAGGTGGGTATCTTTTGCGTCGCAATTTATGTGTCAGTAGACCAATCCATGTCCCGACGAGTATCTCTTTACCATCTCTTTCTCACCGTCCTCGCGCTGCTCATCATCGTTGCCAGTCGTGTGCCGCTGATGCGCAGCGTCGAACCGGAAGGCGACGAGATCAATAACCTGTACCTGAGCATTGGCACACCCGCCGACATTATCGCCCGCACGCCATATGACTGGGTTCCCGGCGGCTTTCTCGTGATGGGCGCGTGGCAAAGTCTGGTGGGGCAGCACCCGTTCGTACTGCGCTGGCTGCCGCTGCTGGTCTTCCTGCTCGGTTGCGCATTCGCCTATCGGCTGCTGCTGCGCTGGCGCGGACATGACGCAGCGCTGTTGGGCTTGCTGGCATATGGCGCTTTGGGGCTGCACATCTTCATGAGCATCTACATGCGCGGCTATAGCTATCCAGTTGCGCTGCTGCCATGCGCTTTGTGGCTGACCGCGCGCTATTTCGATCATCCGCGTTTCGGGCGGGCGCTGGTACTTGCGCTGGTCATGGTCGCCATGTTCTACACGCAAATGACGAGCGCAGTCGCCTTCGCTATGCTGGGGCTGTACACACTGCTGGTTTATCGCGTGCGCGTGTGGCGCTGGTGGCTGCCCGCCATGATCGCGCTGCCGTTGGCAGTCCCGGAAATCGTGCGCCAGCGCAGTCTCCTCGGTGGGCGACTGGATAGTCTGAGTACGATCAGCCTGCCGTCACTGCCTGAAGCCTATGCCAATTTGTTCACCAGCTATGTGGGGTCGGCAACGACCGTGTGGGTGGCGCTGCTCTTACTCTCGCTTGTGTTGATTGCTTTGCGCGATCGACTGCTCCGCCCGCGTGCGTGGGTGCTGCTCGTGTGGGCGCTGGTGATGCCCGTAGTACTGTATCTGCTCAATCCACTGCTTGGCTTCTTCAGCGGGCGTTACTCGTGGTGGGTTGCCTGCGGTATTGCGCTGCTCATCGCCTGGGGGCTGGCCCATCTGCCGCGCGTCGGGCGTTGGGGGGCGATGATTGCGCTGGCGCTGTTGTGCTTTGCGCCGTTCGATGCCGGTCGCTATCTGGTCGTGCGCGGTCCGCTGCTGGAAAACTATCGCTGGTGGGTCGATTATCTGCGTGCGGGCGATGTCGTAGTACGCGATCCGGCGAACGATTGCGGTGAGCCGGAAAAGTGGGAAATGTACACGCGCGTCTTCTTCCCACAGGGCTTGCAGTTTGTCAGCACACCTGCTGACGCGGATCGCGTCTGGTTCATCACGTTCGATGGCAGCCAGACGCCGGCGCTCTTCGACACTGTGCAGCAGGGGCGAGTCGCCGGGCGCTTCGTCGGTACACCGAACTGCCTGTTCCGTCTGTACGAAGCACCGCCCGACCGCGCAGGCATCTCCTTTGAGAATGGGATGCGCTTTCACGGCGTGGAGGTGATCGATGCGCAAGACGGTTTATGGACAGCACCCGTGCTGCGGCGCGAGGGCGAAAGCCTGCGCGTGCGGTTGTGGTGGTCGGCGGATGGGACGATGGACCGCGATTACAGCGTCGGGTTGTACCTGTTCGATAGCAGCGGGGCAATGGTGACACAAGTGGACAGCGCGCCTCAGGTCACACTGCCAGAAGCCGCGCCTGCCGAAACAAGCCGCTGGCAACCGCAGACACTCTATATCGAAGAGCGCACGCTGACGATCCCGTATCCGGCAGCGCGGGGTACCTATCGGCTGGCGCTGGCGGTCTACGGCTGGTGGGACAACGTTCGACTGCCGGCGCCTGGCGTCGGCGTGGACGGTACACTGACGCTGCTGCCTGTCGAAGTCGCCGCGTGGTGAATGGTGTAATGCAAAGAATCCTTGTTCGTCCCTGTAATCGGTTATACTAATGCGTATGAATGAGATGGCATTATCCCCCAAACCTGCGCTGGATCGCGAGACGCTGCGCGACACGATAGATCTCGCGTTGTGGGCGGGGCAGTTGCTCATGCAGCATGGCGCGGAGACGCAGCTGGTCGAGTCCAGCACGCATTACATCGGCACGCAGTTGGGCTGCGACTGGCTGGATGTATTTGTGTCGCCCAATGCGATCACCATCACCGCCAATAGCGGCGGCGAATTCCGCACCAAAACGCGACGCATCATCCTACAAGCGCCGAACATGACCATCGTCTACAAGATTGCGAATATGGAAGAACGCCTGATAGACAAAGGCGGCTTGACGCACGCCAACGTCCGCGCCGACCTGGCGTATATCAGCGCGCAGCCGCGCGCGTACAAGAAGCGCACTGTCGTGCTGATGGTCGGTCTGGCGTGCGCGGCGTTCAGTCAGTTGTTTGGCGGTGATTGGGGCGCGTTTGCGATCACGTTCATCGCCGCCAGCACCGCCATGTTCGTCCGTCAACAACTGGCATTGCGACACTTCAACAATCTCTTGATCACGATCATCACTGCGTTCGTGGCAGGCGTGCTGGCAGGCGCGCTTATCCAGACGGGCTGGTCGCAAACGCCGCGCGCAGCGCTGGCATCCGCCGTGCTCCTGCTAGTGCCGGGCGTGCCGCTGATTAACGCCGCCGAAGATCTGATTAAAGGCTACACGGTCACGGGCTTGGCGCGCGGCATTACAGGCGGGCTGGTATCGCTGGCGATTGCGCTGGGATTGCTGGCAGCGCTGACGTTGATGGGCGTCAGCGGCATTTAAGTAGTCACGATTGTGATGCGCACAGCCACACATTATTGGTTACAATAGAGCCAATACTGCATCCAGACGAAGGGGAAGCGCCATGAGCAATATTGACGATCTGCGCAATTTTGATTTCGACAACGAACAAGATGACGAATTTAACACGGGTTCGTTTGAGCCAGTTGTGCAGGAAGAGAAGCGCTTTCTGGGCATGACCGCGCTGGAGCGCATGTTCATTGCCATCTTCCTGTTTCTGAATATCGCCGTGTTGGGGATTGCACTGCTGCTGGCGACGAACCGGATTAGCTTTTAATCTTGCCCTACCTCGCACTCCTTCGTCGCAACCCGCAGTTCGCGCGCCTGTGGGCAGCCCAGGCGGTCAGCCTGATCGGTGACTGGTTCAACAGTATCGTTATCTTTTCGCTCGTCTCGGTCTATACCAATGGCTCCGGCGCGGCGGTCGGTGCGCTACTGCTGGCGCGCTTTTTGCCGCCGCTGCTCGTCAGCCCGTTGGCGGGCGTGCTGCTGGATCGCTACGACCGCAAGACGCTGCTGATCGCCAGCGATATCATTCGCAGCGTGATCGTCATTGGCTTCCTCTTTGCCAATTCACCTGACCGTCTGTGGCTGATCTACCTGCTGACGATTTTACAATTCGCTGTGTCGGCGATTTTTGAGCCGGGACGCTCGGCATTCACACCAAGCGTTGTGCGCAGAGATGACCTGGTGGACGCCAATGTGTTGGGCAGTCAAACGTGGTCGCTGGCACTGGCGATTGGCGGCGCGCTCGGCGGCTTTATCGCAGGCGCGTTCGGCATCCAGACCGCACTGTTGCTGGACGCGCTGACCTTCGGCGTCTCTGCTGCTTTTATCTGGTCGATCCGTCCTGATCAGCCACAGCCGGAGCGCGCTCCACACACAGGTGGCATATCCGCGCGTGACTTCATCGAAGGCTTGCGTTACGCTCGCGCACACCCGCAAGCAGGGTCGGCACTATTCGTTAAATTCGGCGGCAGTATCGGCGCGGTGGACTCCCTGCTGGTGGCATATGCGACTGTGCTGTTTCCATTGTATCTGGCGGGCAGCGCAACGACCGCAGAACAGGCAGGGTCGTTTTCGCTCGGTGTGTTGTGGACGGCGTTCGGCATTGGCGCACTGCTCGGTCCGATTGTCATCGCCCGTCGCAGTGATGGCTCGCTGCGCACCATGCGCCGCTTGATATTGTTCGCCTATGCGTTTATCACGGTGGGCTGGCTGGTCTTTGGTGCATCGACGACGCTGCTGATGGCGGCAGGCGCGATGCTCATCAAGGCGATGGGCAGCAACGTCTACTGGACATACAGTTCGGTTATTCTGCAAAAGACTGTTGATGATGCGTATCTGGGCCGTATGTTCGCGCTCGACATGGCGGGCTTCCAACTGGCGACCGTATTAAGCGTCAGCGTGACCAGCGCAGTACTAGAGGCAGTCGGCAGCATGCAAGCACAGACCGTGACGCTGTGGACCGCTGTTGTCAGCCTTGCACCGTTGGTAATCTGGTATCTCATCACGCGCTGGCTCGACGCGCGCGAACCCCATCGGCATCCCGCGCCCGTCGCGGGGGACTGAAACTCCACCGTTGAATTTTAACGTTCCCGCTGGCACAATCGCCATCTCAGAGTCACACAATATAAACCCCTTCAAACGCAGTAACTGGCTCTGGCATTTGCGTTGATAAGCATTATGGGTGGTGTGCTGATGGCGTCTGGCAGTGCGCGCAAAATCCCCTGGACAAACCAAATGCGCCGTTTGCATGGCGAAAGCGCGTTCGCAGACTGGATGGCTCCCGAGTCAGTCGTCCAAACCGTTCAAACCGATTATCTGAACGCCGTCAGTTGGATGCACGACTCACCTGCGCTTCCCTGGACGCAGCAGTGGCGTAACGCTGCGACCTACCTTGCCGGGCATTTCCTGCGGCGCTATCAGAGCATCCTGCTGCGACAGCGCAGCGAACGTCCTTCACCCTGCTACGGTGTGCTGCGTGGTGATCATGATGTGCGGGTGCGCGGGTTTTCGGCAGACGGGCGGCGCAGTTGGCTGATTGATATTCAGACCGGACGCCGCATTGCCACCTACACCAGCGAAACACATGAGCGCGTCGTGACGCAGGACATGGGCGATGCCGCCGTCGTCGTGCAGATGCTCTACGAACCAGAAGCCAGTCGCTGGAAGATAGAAGCGATTATTCAGGAACTCCCCAGTAGTTGGCAGCAGCACGGGAAGATTACCCTCACCCCCGAACACCCCGCACTCCGGCAGCGCATCGGCAGAGATTCATAGTGCAGTTAAAGGCTAAAAAAGTTGGATACTCTCTTTGTTACGGGCGGTACCGGTTTTTTGGGGCGGCATCTTGTTCCTACGCTGATTAATGCTGGTTACCATGTTCGCCTGCTGGTACGTCACCCCGCACGGCATGAGTGGTTGCGCCACTATCCACAGGTCGAAATCGTGCAGGGCGACATTCAGGACGCGGCGATTGTGACGCGCGGCGCACAGGGCGCACGCTCTATCATTCACGCAGCCGGCGTGTTTCGCTTCTGGGGTGATGAGGCAGAGTTTGATCGCGTGAACGTTGGCGGCGCGGAAAATGTCCTACTGGCGTGCAAAGCGGCAGGGTGTGAACGGCTGATCCATATCTCCAGCGTCTACCTGATCGGGCAACCGCCGCGCGACCAGGTGATCGACGAGACGTACCCTGCTCATCCAGTCGAGCCGTACCAGCGCAGCAAGCTGAAGGCGGAGCAACGAATGCTGCGTGCACATGCTGAGCAGGGTATCCCGGTCGTGGTGCTGCGTCCGGGCGCGTTCTACGGTCCGTATGGTGGGTACGCTTTCAACCGCCTTTTCTTCCGCGACCCGATGCGCGGCATTATCATGCAGTTGAATGGCGGGCGTTATATCATCCTGCCTGTGTTCGTGCCAGACGTGGCGCAGGGGGCGCTGCTGGCACTGACGCACGGGCGCGCGGGCGAAATCTACAACATTTGTGACCACCCAATTGCCCACCGTGATGCTTACGACATCGTGACTGAAGAGGCGAAATTGTGGTTTCCGCGCCTGCGGCTGCCCGACTGGGTGGGGCTGGTTGCATCGCATGTGCTGGAGGCGGTGGCGCGGGTGACGCGCGTTGAGCCGTTCTACCCGCTTAATCTGCGTTCGTATGTGTATAATTACTGGCGTGTTTCGCATGAGAAGGCGGCGCGCGAGCTTGGCTTTGTGCCAACGCCGTTCCGCGAAGGCGCGCGCCAAACGATTGCCTGGTACAAAGCAGGCAGACCAAACGAGATGTGATAAGTCCAGACTATGCTCGATCAAGTCAAAATTCATGTACAAAGTGGCGACGGCGGTAATGGCGCTGTCGCGTTCCGGCGCGAAAAGTATGTGCCGATGGGCGGTCCCGCAGGCGGCGACGGCGGGCGCGGCGGCGATGTCGTGCTGCGCGTTAATCCGACGCTCAACACGCTTGCGCCGTTCAGCAAGAAAATTCACTTCAAGGCGAAGCGCGGCAACAACGGGCAGGGTGCTCGCAAGACCGGACGCAGCGCGGTTGATGTCGTCATCGACGTGCCGCCCGGAACGGTTGTACGCGACGCCGAAACCAACGAAGTCCTCGCCGATCTGGTCGAACCAAATGAAACAGTCGTCGTGGCGGTGGGTGGGCGTGGTGGTCGTGGCAACCAGCATTTCGCCAATTCGCGACGGCAAGCGCCGCGCATGGCGGAAAAAGGCGAGCCAGGCGAAGAACGCTGGTTACAGCTTGAACTCAAGCTGATCGCGCATGTCGGCATCGTCGGCGTGCCGAACGCGGGCAAAAGCACGCTGCTTTCCGTCATCAGCAACGCCAAGCCGAAGATTGCCGATTACCCGTTCACCACGCTCGAACCCAATCTCGGCGTCGTTTTGTACGATGACCGCGATCTGGTAGTGGCGGACATTCCAGGTTTGATCGAAGGGGCGAGTCGTGGCGTTGGGTTGGGCTTTTCGTTTCTGCGCCATGTTCAGCGCACGCGGCTGCTCGTCCACCTCATCAACGGCGCGAGCGAAAATCCACTGGCGGATTACAACCAGATCAATGTCGAACTGGCATTGTATGACGAACACCTGAAGGATCGCCCGCAAATCGTCGTCTTCAACAAGATGGATTTGCCGGAAGCACAGGAGCGCTGGCAAGAAGTTGAGCCGAAGCTGCGGGCGCTTGGCATCGAAGCGATGACGATGAGCGGTGCGACCCGGCAAGGCGTGGAGACGCTGATTCAGCGCATGTTCACGATGATGGATCAACTGCCGCAAGCCGCACCCGTCGTTGAAACACCTGTGTACATGCTGCCGGAACAGGACGACCAACTGTTCACGATCGAAGAAACCGAAGAGGGCGTATACCTGGTCAGTGGCAAGCGCATCGAACGGGCAGCCGCGATGACGTACTGGGACAATGACGAGGCGATCATGCGCTTCCAGCGTATCCTCAAGGCGCTCGGCATCACCGATGCGTTACGTGAGAAGGGCGTTGAAGAAGGTGATACCGTGGTCATTGGCAAGCATGAGCTGGAGTGGTCGGAATAGGATTTAGGTATCAGCCTTCAGGTATCAGCGTTTAGCTTTCTTCAATGTAGCTTGAGCTTCAGAGAAATAGCTATTGGCACAGCGTGTGAGAAATCCGGCATAATTGCCGACTTCAAGCAGCATTGACTGATACCTGATAGCTGATAATACCTCTATGTTGAAATTGGGCATCCTTGGCGGCACGTTTGACCCGCCCCACATCGGACATTGCGTCCTGGCAGAGTTTGCACAATCTGCACTCGCTCTTGACCGTGTGCTGTTCGTACCCGCCGGAACGCCGCCGCACAAGAACGGCACACGCACCAATGTCGAGCATCGACTGACAATGCTGGAGATCGCGTTGGCGAACGAAGCGACGTGGGCGATTTCGCGAGTGGATGTTGATCGCCCGGGTCCGCACTATTCCGTCGATATGCTGCGCATCCTCGCCACTGATCATCCTGACGTCGAACTCTACTTCATCATGGGTGGCGATTCATTCCGCGACCTGCCGACGTGGAGTCGTTCAAATGAACTCATCATGCTCTGCAAGCTGGCAGTGATGGAACGACCCGGTGCGATCATTACGCTGGACATGCACGAAGCTGTGATCCCCAATCTGGCGAAACGCAGCATCTTTATCGACGCGCCGCTGATCGGCGTTTCGTCAACCGACATCGCTCGCTGGCAAACAGACGGTCGCCCCATTCGGCGGTTGCTGCCGCCCGGCGTTGCTGAGTACATCAAGCAGCATGGACTGTACACATGAAAATCCGCTCTATCCCCTTGAATAAGCTTTTGCTTGCCTTCTGCATTCTCTTGCTCATCCCTCTGTTTCTTCCTGCCCACGCGCAAGACCCTGCGCCGACGCTCGTGCCGCCGACACTCGTGCCACAGGCAAGCGACGCCGTGACCGACGCACTGCCAAGCGAAAGCGGCATCGCGCAAATCCTGCGTTCGGGCGTAGTGCGTGTGGGTATTCTGTTTAACGAGTCGCCGTTTGGCGTGCTGGATGTGCGCGGCAACGTCAGCGGCTTTGATGCTGACCTGGCACGCTCGATGGCGGAAGCGTGGGGTGTGACGATTGAGTTTGTTCAGGTCACGCGCCAGACCGCCGTTGCCACGCTGGTGGCGGGGGATGTCGAGATGCTGCTGGCGGCGCTGCCGCATACCCGCGCGCTGGATGCAGTCGTGGAGTTCAGCGATACCTACTATCCGACCGCGCAATCGATGTTGGTGCGCGAAGGTGACGGGGCGGCTTCGTTGGCGGACATGGCGAATCGGCGCATTGGCATTGTGGCAGGTACGCGCGCACAAGACGCCATCATTGAGTGGCAGATGCGCAGCGGCATTACCTTTACTCCCCAGGCATATTTGACGCTTGACCAGGCGATCACGGCGCTGGTGAACAGCGAGATCGACGGCGTGGTTGCCAATCGCATCCGCTTGCAGCGCACGATCACGCAGCCGGGCATCGCGCGGTTGCTCGACCAGCCCGTTATGCCAGAACCCTACGCAGTCGCCGTGCGGCGGCAAGATGTCAACCTGCGCAACCTCGTCAACCGCACGCTGCAACATCTGGAGGCGAACGGCAGGCTCAACGAAATCCATCAGGCAAACTTCAACGGCGCGGCGTATCCGAGCGAATGGCTGCCGCGTTGGGAAAATCTGGGCGATGAAGCGCCGCAACCGGGTCAGTTCGGGCAGGATATCCCGTTCCCACAGCAGTATGTTATCCCACGCATGCAGGCGGCGGGGACAGTGCGCGTAGCGGGTGTGCGCGATTTGCCAGCGGAGGCGCCGGAAAGCGCGCGGCGACTCGATGCTGCCAATCGCGCACTCGTCGAAGCGATGGCAGCACGCTGGCGCGTGACTGTGACGTATGTGCCGGGCGATGATCCCCTGGGATTAGTCAGCAGCGGCGCGGCAGATTTAGCGGTTGGCGTGGTCGCCGATTGGAATGCGGTAGGCAGCGTCGATTTCACGGGGACATACTTCCAGCGCGGCACAGTAATGATGGTGCCAGCTAACAGTGCCTTCGGGGGTTTTGGTGACCTGCGCGGGCGCATCGTCGGTGTGTTTGCCGATGAGCCGGGCGCTGCCGAGCGCGTGGTGGATTTGGCAGAGGCAGAGCGCGCGATTCTACGAGGCACGTTCAGTATTCTGCGCGAACAGGATGCGGCGTTCGGGATGCTGGCAGATAACAACTACAACGCGGTCTTCGGCGACAGCCTGCGCATCATCCCACTGCTGCAGGCGCAGCCGAACGATCTGCGCCTGTGGACGCAGGCGGACGGCACGACGCGCTGGTTCAGTCGCACATATCTGCATCTTGCCGTGCCGCGCAACGACATTGACTTTCGCTTACTGGTAGAATACACGCTGCAAGAACTCTCGCTTGATGGCGGGCTGGCGGCAGCCGTCGCCAATGCTACTATCCCTGGTGATGCGCCGCTGGTTGATATTTGGCCCGGCTCCCGCGATTATCTTGGGTACAATCTGGGCAATCAGGGGTGATGATTACACGGCGGACATGCAACAGCATGTCCCTATAGCATCAGAAGAGATACCATGCCACTCATCCTACGCGATGACGATACCAGCTACTTCACAACGCCTGCGATGCTCGAACAGGTCTACGCCTCCATCTGGGAAAAGCATCAGCCTGTCTGCCTGTCGGTCATCCCCCAGCATTACGCCAATATTCAGGTGCCACATCTCGGCGTTGATCCTAATGTTGCCCCTGCATATCGCGGGCAGGAGCAGCGCTACTCGGTGCTTGACAATGCATCACTGTGCGCATGGCTGAATGATCTGGTAAAACAGGGTCTCGTTGAGATTCTCCTGCATGGCTACGATCATGTCTGGTGCGAATTTGCATCGCCTGACCTGGACGACCTGCGCCGCAGGCTGCGCGACGGACGCGCCTTGCTCGAAAAGGCATTTCCACACGCACCCATCACCTCGTTCATCGCACCTTACAACGCGGTGACGAACGCCTCGATAGACCTCATTCTGAGTGAAGGCCTGAACCTCCAGGTTGACCACTGGAATATCTCTGCGGACAGCCGCTATACCAGCGTACCTGTCAACCGCGTGACGAAGACTGACGGCGCGCGGCTGCTCGTCAATGAGAACTCGGACTATCTGCGAGACGCACAGGTATGGCTTACTCAGCTTGCCGATCCTGAAGCGGTCGTCGTCTGCTGCAATCACTGCTACATGTTCTATGCCCAGGACGACTGGACGCAGAAAGACGACCACGCATTTGCCAAATGGCATCACCTGCTGCCACATATTGCCGGGCAAAAGATCGTGCGCTACGGGGATGTGTTCGCTCTGTAGGGGCGCAACATAGGGCGCCCCTGGACGCTACCCGCAGATGCTGGAAGTCGCAAATACCTGCCCAACCGTATAGTCTACAAACAAGACAATATCCGCTGTCGGCAGGTTAGGGGTGAAGGTCAGCGCGTAGGTCTGGAATGCTGGCACGGTTACAATACCACTCCCGCCCTCTGCTGAGAACCAGCTAAACGTGAGTTCATAGGCGTTGGGATTGGTAATCAGGAACGTGCGTGCGTCCTCCGCCAGCGGAACGCAGGTGGTCGTGATGACCAGCGGCGCAGGAGTTGCGGTTGCAGTCGGTGTCGGTGTCAACGTGAGCGTTGGCGTGAGTGTTAGCGTCTCGGTAGGTGTTAAGGTGATCGTCGCGGTCGGTGTTCCCTGTGGCGTTGGTGTGCCGACGATTGCAAAGACTTCGGTTCCTGACGGCAGCTGCACCGTGTAATCCAGGATTTCCCCTGGCACTTCTTCTATGGGTGCCAGCTGTTCCAGTTCTCCTTCCGTCAGCGGTCGTACCGCTTCCGGTTCACCAACTGCCTCGCCCGAAATTGCATCTATCTCGTATGAAGTGGTAAAGCCTTCCGGCACGACAGCGCCATCCTCTGTTTCCACAGCCCCATCCAGCACGCCGATTTGCAGCCCTTCGTCGCGGTTGGATGTCAAAACGACAGTCGAGCCGACTGATAGTTCCAAACCGTTGACATTCAACTGGACACGCCCGTTGCGCGGTGCTTGCACAACCATCATTGACGACGGCGCTTCCGTGCATTCAACACCTGTAATCGAGGTTTCCAACGTAAATGCCTGCATCGGGCTGGGGGGCACCTCTTCATTGGTTGGTAAACTCGACAAGTCCGCGTCGGTTTCCACAAATTCACTACTTACCCAGCCGTAATTTTCTTCGTGGACGACGCGCAGCCAGTCACCTGCTTCTGTGCGGCGGTCAGCCAGCAATGTCGTGTCTTCGGGAATGCTTGCCACAAGGCTGCCAAGCTCCGTTGGGCGGGTGCGCAGATTCAAACCGACTGTGGTCCTGACCTCAACCGGGTTAACGGTTTGCTCGCCTGATGTTGCTACGGTGCTTTCAAGCCGCACACCGCCAATCAACATCAACACAACGCCTTGCCCAGGCAGCGCAGTCGGCAAGTCTGCCTGCACATTCAACACAGCGATACCCCATTCCGATTGCTCAATACTGAGGGGTGTAGTTTCGATAGACTGGATAAATGCCAGTTCAGCGCGGTCCGACGGTTGAGTGAAGAAGTCAACGGGCTGCGGTTCTGTAAAGGTGGTGGTTACGCGGTTGTACCCGTAACAGGCGCTGTTACGGCTCATATCTCCACAGTTGTTGCCAATTGCTTGCAGTGCATCGGCAACGAACGCGGGACAGGGCTGTGACTGCGCCTGTATGAACGGCACAAGCGTGATGAACAAAGACACGATCATGATGATGACTATCGCGCGCGAACGAAACATGTCACACTGTCCTTGCCTCCTCTTAACATTCGTTACAAGTATAGATGCGTAACAAGTGCGAGGCAAGGAAATAGCAAATGTTGCAATGTTACCCCTGCTGTGGCGGGCACCACTCTGATATTGCGCTGGCGGTTCCCGTTCCCCAGTCAATCGTAAAGGTGATGTCAAATATCTCCTGCCTCGCCAGGATCTCAGGATAGGCAATCGTTCTGACGACGCTGCTGTTTGGCGGCGCGAAGAAGAACGCCGATTCGCCCGTCGATGCTGCCCAACTGATCGGCACTTCAAAGGCGTTGGGGTTGAAGGTCGTGAAATCGCGCGGCAGGTAATAATCCTGAACGCAGCTCGTCGTCACCGTCAGCGGCACAATCGTCTGCCCTGCAAGCGTGGGCGTAGGCGTGAACGTCGGTACACCCGGCGCTTGTGTAACGACAGGCTGCGCTGTGACTTGCGGAGGAGGCGGCTGTGTCCTGCCAGGTTGCTCCGGTACTTGAATCGGGTAATGCATCAGCTCCGATGGGAAGTTGTCCAGCCCGCGCAGGTCGTCCAGTTCATCCTGCGTGAACGGGCGCACCTCCGGTTCTTCAGTTTGCACCACAAACCCGGTCGGATCGAGCGTGAACAAGCCTGTGAAACCTTCCTCAATGACCGTACCGTCGTCGGTCTCTAGCTCGCCATCCAGCACACCGATTTGCAGCGTCTCAGCGTCCGTCGTCTGGAAGACGGCGGTCGAACCGAGCGAGAACTCCAGCCCGTTGATGCTTAACTGCACCTGCACATCCTGTGGACCCTGGATGACCAGCAGCGAAGGCGGTGCTTCGGCACAACGCAGGCCGGTGATCGCCGTTTCCAGGCGGAACGCCTGCATTGCGCCCAATGGCGCATCTTCCAGCGTCGGCAGCGTCAGCAGATCGCCATTTGCGGACACAAACTCTGTGCTGACCCAGCCCACGATATCATCGAACACCACCCGCACCCAGTCGCCCGCCTCACTGCGACGGTCTGCAATGACGGTCGTCCCCGTCGGTAAACTGCCTAGCACGTTGGCGCGCGTGGTCGGCCCTGAACGCAAGTTGAGATTGACCAGCGTCGTCACCGGAATCGGACCAAATGCACCCTCGGCGTCTGAAGGTGCTTGATTCTCCAGCGTCACATCGCCCAGCAGCAGGAACAGCACCCCTTGACCGGGCAGCGCGCTAGGCAAATCTGCTTGCACATCCATCACCGCGATGCCCCACTCGGATTGATCGACATCCAGGGGACTGGTTTGGATCGTTTCGAGGCTGACTAATTCAGCGCGGTCAGCAGGCAGCGTGAAGAAGTCGTCAGCCTGTGTTTGGGCAAAGGTGGCGCTGACCTGATTGTAGCCATAGCAAACGCTGTTGCGTCCCAATCCCGTACAGTTGTTGCCGACTGCCAGCAGCGCTTCTTCTACCAGCGCCGGACAGATGTCCGCCTGACCGCTGGCGAGCGGCGGAATCGATAGCAGCAACGCAACAGCAGATAACAGTGACAAAACAACCAGACGTTTCATGTACGCCACCTTCGTTCAACAATGCAACTGACTTTGAGTATATATCAGATCAGCTTTATGAGACTGTCGCAGCTATCAATCCATTCCCGATATGCTTGACACCATACGATACGGTATGGTATGCTCTTGGCATATGATTGAAGGAGGGGACTCAGTCATTGGCTCGCAAGACCAAACAGGACTGGATGCAGTGCGCTATCGAGTTACTGGTAGAATATGGTATTGATGGCATCACCATCGACACTTTGACACGCAAGATGGAGGTCACCAAAGGGTCGTTCTATCATCACTTTGGCGATATGGCGACCTTCCGCGCTGAGATGCTGGCGATGTGCCTGCACCAGAGTAGCACCAGCGTGATTGAGCGTGCTGAGGCAGGGGCAACGCCGTACGAGAAGCTGATGCTGCTCACCCACATGGCGGCGCTAATTGACCCGTCTGAAGTGGCGATCCGTGTCTGGGCGCTGCGCGATCCCGACGCGCACGACACACTGATCGAAATCGATGCGCGTCGGCTGGACTATGTCACCAGCATCTATCGTCAACTGGGGCTGGATGATGCTGCGGCTGCGCTCGCCAGTCGGCTGTTTTACTGCGTCTTTATTGGCGGTCATCATCTCTTGCCGCCGGTAACGACACCACAGATGTACGAGATGTTCACCGCACTCCGCCAACTGGCGGGGGTGCAGTCAGAGTAACCTGCCTTTACCACCGACGGAGACAATTGAACGATGAACCCTGACCTGTTATCGAAACTGGAGTCAATCTTTTCGCATGCCACTGTGCGCTATAAGCGCGTGGATGCAAAGGCTATTCACCTGCCTATGTCCGACGGTACGCGCATCGCGGTTGACGTGCTGTTGCCGGCTGAGCGTAAAGAGGGTGAGACGTTCCCGACTGTAATGGTGATGACACGCTATTGGCGCAGCTTTGCCCTGCGGTTTATTCCGTCGCCACCCGGCAGCGCGCCCATCTCTGCTAATTATGAGCTGTGGAACACCCTGATCACGCGCGGCATCGCAGTCGTCGCAGTGGATGCTCGCGGTTCTGGTGCATCGTTCGGCGCATACCCGTATCCCTGGTCAGAGCGCGAACTGGCGGACTATGGCGAAGTCGCGCGCTGGGTGACACAGCAGCGATGGTCAAACGGCGTTATCGGCGCGAGTGGCAATTCGTACGAAGGGTCAACGGCGCAATTGCTGCCCGCTTTCGCGCCGGACATCACCCACGCGATACTGAGTCAGGAGATGGAACTTGATCCCTACGAAGACATCGCCATGCCCGGCGGCATCTTCAACCAGGCGTTCGTCCGCGCGTGGAGCGATAGCAATCACCGCCAGGACAACAATAAGACCGCTACGTTCTTTCCCAGATTGCTGCAACTGCTGCTCAAAGGCGTGCGCCCGGTCGATGAGGATAAAGACGGCGCGTCGCTGCGCGCTGCCATCGCTGACCATGCGAGCAATCCATCGGTCTATGCGGCGATGGACGGCATTACCTATCGCGAAGACACGTATTTGCCCGGTGTGACCATGGACGATTTCGCCGTTTTCAAACGACGGGAAGCGATTGAGGCAAGCGGCGCAGTATTGTTTAACTGGGGAAGCTGGATGGACTCGCGTACAGCAGAAAGTGTGCTCAACCGCTTCAATACCTTTAGCAACCCGCAAATCGCTATCATCAGCGCATCCAGTCACGATGGCAGCCAGAACGCCGACCCGTATGCCGCCGGACAGCCGCCATCGCCCACCCCTGCCGAGATGCGTGAGATACAGGCGCGCTACTTCAGCACGTTTTTGAAGGCTGACGCAGCCACGCCACGCAAGCGCTTGATCTACTACACGATGGGGGCGGGTGAATGGCGCGAAAGCGATGTCTGGCCTCCCGCAGGCATCCAGAGCGAGCGCTGGTACATTGGGGCGGGCAAGACGCTCAGCCGTGCGCTTGCCAATAGCGACGGCGCAGACCCGTATCGCGTGGATTTCACAGCAAGCACAGGTAAGTTCAATCGGTGGGTGACGGGTTTGGTCAAGCCTGTGAGATACGGCAACCGCGCAGCGCAGATCGCCAAACTGCTGTCATACACCAGTGCGCCGCTGGAGGCGGATACGGAAATCACCGGGCATCCCCAGGTACAGGTCATGCTCCAGTCCACCCATGCCGATGGTGCACTCTATATATATCTTCAATGCGTGGATGCACACGGCGTCGTTCGTTATCTGACAGAAGGGCAGCTGCGCCTGATTCATCGTAAAGTGGCGGACAGCGCGCCGTACTGGACAGGGGGCATCTACCATAGCTGCCGCCACGAAGATGCTGCGCCGTTTCCGGTCGGGCAGTTTGAGACTGTTTCGATGAGTCTGTACCCGCTATCGGTAGTCGTGCCGCGCGGCTCGCGCTTCTGCCTGAGCATCGCGGGTCACGACTCGGATACGTTCCGCCGCATTCCAGCGCAGGGGACTCCAACATTTACCGTTGACTGGAAGGGGACGTGGCTCGACCTACCGGTGAAGCGGGCTTAACTGCTGAACACCCGCGCCGCAGTCGCGAAATCGTTGCGTAGATGTGTGTACAAATCGCGGTAGAGCGCGTAAAATTTGCTGTAATGCGCATGACGTTCGGCGTCCGGTTCGTAGACCGCGCGAATGCGGACGATCTGCTGCACGGTCGTCGCGAGATCGCTGTAGATGCCGCTGCCCAGTCCGACGAGCAGCGCATCGCCGAACGGCGCGCCAATCGATGCTTCTGGCAGCGCGACAGGCAGCCCCAGCACATCCGCCTTGATCTGCGACCACAACGCGCTGCGCGCCCCGCCGCCGACGGCGCGTATCTCGCGGACGGTCATGCCTGCCGTACGTGCGACTTCAATGTTATGTCGCAGTGCGAAAGCCGTGCCTTCGAGAATGGCGCGAATGAAGGCGGCACGCGGTGTGGCGAGCGATATGCCGAAGAAGACTCCGCGCGCGTGGCTGTCCCAGATCGGAGAGCGTTCGCCCGCCAGATAGGGCAGGAAGAGCAGCCCGTCGCTGCCCGCTGGCACGCGCGCCGCCTGCTGCGTCAGCAGGTCGAAGGCGTCACTGTGCAGCAGTTCTGCCGTCGTCTGCTCGACCTGTCCGAACGTATCGCGAAACCAGCGCAGCGCCGCGCCACTGGTCGAAATCGCGCCGAGCAGCAGATGCAGATTGGGCGCGGCATGGGGCATCGAGATCAGCGCCGGATCAGTGGCAATGTGCTGGCTTGCCATCAGCAGCACGCTCGATGTTCCGGTCATTTCCGCGACAATGCCATCCCTGACCGCGCCCGCTTCCAGCGCCGCCGCCGCGCCATCGACCGTGCCGACGAAGACGGGCGTACCGCGTCGCAAGCCAGTTGCTTCTGCCGCCATGCGCGTGACGACCCCAAGTGGCGCATGTCCTGGTTGGGCGGTGGGGAATTGTTCGTGCCGGACTCCGCACGCGTCGCCCATTGCCTCCCACCATTCACCTGTGCGTCGGTCATACAGACTGAGCAGCCTGACATGCACCGTGTCCATGCTGAATTCGCCCGTCAGCCGATGGTTGATGAAGCCCGTAACCAACAGCAGTCGGTGCGCGCTTCGCAGCGTTTCTGGCTCATGATCGCGCAGCCAGCGCAGCTTGGGTGCGACATAGTAGCCATCGCAGCGGTTGCCCGTAACGCGGTAAATGTCGTCCGCACTGAACTGCTCGTTGAGCGCCGCGACCTGCGCATCCGCTCGCCTGTCCATCCAGATCAGTGCCGGGCGCAGCGGCGCGCCCTGCTCGTCCACCGCAATCAGCGACGGCGCTTGCCCGCTGACTGCAATGCCGATGATGCGTGCAGCCGCGTCCGGCGTTTGTGCCAGCGCCGCGTGCACGGCGGTGCAAGTGGCGCGCCACCAGTCGTGCGGGTCTTGTTCGACCCAGCCAGGTCGCAGGTGATGCAGCGGGTATTCCGCCTGTCCGCTGGCGACGAGCGCACCGTCGGGCGTGAACAGACACGCTTTCGTCCCCGTCGTACCAACATCAATGCCGAGAAGGAGATCAGAGTTGGACATAATGACTACACTTTTGCTTATGTTAAATCAGCCACCATCGCGTCAAACTCACCCACATCCCCGACCGCAAAGTCTGCGTGCGTGGTGAGTTCGCCTGCCAGATACGGCGCACGCGCCCACAGGTCCTTATCCACCAGCGCCAGCGTCATTACGTCAACCGTCTCGCTGTGCAGGCTTTTCAGTACCATCGCCAGCGCGTCCGGCATCGCTGCGCCCGACACCGCGATGATCGTCACATCTGTATCAATGCGGTTGATCAGATCAATCAGCCCGAACGCCAGTGTACAGCACGCGCAGCCGCCGGGCAGTCGCCAGGTAGGGTAGGGCAGCTTGAGCGCTTGCTCAGCATTGTCGATGATGCTCACGCTTGCGCCTGCACCTGCCAGCGAGTCCGCCAGCAGCGCGGCTGCCTGCTTCTTGAAGCTGTAATCCAAGCCCGTAAGCGCAATCAGCTTTGGCATGTAAGAAATCCCGACTTGCGTCCTTCTGATCGAAGACGTTTATCACGTATGGAGAGTAAATTCTAACATGGCTAAGGCAATCTGGAACGGCGTTGTCATCGCCGAAAGCGACAAGACGGTCATGGTCGAAGGCAATCATTACTTCCCGCCGGAGTCAGTCAAGCAGGAATACCTGCGCTCAACCGAGACGCACACCACCTGCCCCTGGAAGGGACTGGCGAGCTATTACAGCATCGAAGTCGATGGTCAGGTCAACACCGATGCTGCATGGTACTACCCACAGCCAAAGGACGCCGCGAAACAGATTACCGGGCATATCGCCTTCTGGCGCGGCGTCAAGGTCGAGGCGTAATTACGGCGGCGGACCGAGTGGCGGGCGCACTTCCGCGATGAAGCGGTTCTGCGGCGTGCCTTCAGCGATCCAGCCAATCGGGTCGCTGCTGCCGCCGAAGACCTGCGCTCGCCACCAGTTAAAGTTATCGTTGCAGATCGGACCTTCAATAATCGTCAACTGAATGCCTCCGACCAGACTCGCCAGCAGCGGTGCGGTTTCGCTGGGGCCCCCGCGCAGATTGCGCAGGATACCGCCTTCGCTCAGCACAATGATGCGTTCGCCTGCTTGCAAGGTCAGCGGCGGGAAACACTCCGATGGATCGAACAGCGGGCGCGTCGTCGGCTCAAGGTAGTAGCCATAATCGGGACCTTCCGCGATCCACCCCGTAACCAACTGACCGCTATCGCCAAACGGCGCTTGCACCTGCCAGTAATTCATGCCGTTGCTGCACACGGGTCCGCCGACGACCATCAGTAGCGACTGGAACGGGATCACCGTCAGCACGAGCGCGTTTTCGTTTGGCGCTTCGCGCACACGCAGTCCCGAAAGCAGCCGCACCTGCTCACCGATTGCGATGTCCAGCGGCACAGTGCAAGCCTCTTCCGTATCATCACCGCCAATCGGGAGGCGCAGCAGATAATTGTCCGGTCGCCCCTCTGCCACCCAGCCGGGTTCGCGGATGCCCGTCACCCGCCACCAGTTGTAACCGTTGGCACACACCGGACCTTCTGCGACGCGCACACGCACAGGCAGATCGAAATACGCGACGACCGCTCCGTTTAGACTGGGAATATTGCGCACATTCACGCCTGCGCGGATGACGATCTGATCGCCAATGGCGAACGGAAGCGGCGGCACGCACTGGTCAGCCGGAAACGGCGTCAGCGTGGCGGGGGTCAGCACAATCGTGACAATGCCGGGGGGAAAGAGGGTAGCCTCCTGCTGTTGTGCCTGCATCGGAATTGTCGGCGCGGTGAACACGCCTGCCAGCGCCAGCGCGATGAACGTCACTATCCATATCCAGCGTCGCATCATTCCGTCCCCCAAGCACAATAGCGAATGAGCCAAATAGCAAACAGCCAATACCTGATACCTCCACGATTGTACAGCGTAGGCAAAGCGTTGGGCAAACAGCGGGACACATGGGTCATCCACAGGGTTTGTTTGGGCGTACTATAGCAGTATGGCCCTGACGAACGTACGCTGAAACATATTCTGTAAGACAGTGTACAATCATGCGCAGGATTTAGATTGCATAAAGGAGCGCGCGGATGAAAGTGTCTAAAGCCATTCAATTGGCATTCGCCTGCCTGTTGACAGCGCTGCTGTTCACGCTGCCGTCAATGGCACAGCAAACCCCGGAAGTCGATAACCCGGATGCAACCATCACCTGGCCCCCGCCTGTTTACACAGTGAGCGGGGATTTCACCATACGTGGGTCAGCAAACCTGCCGAATATGAGCAACTATTTCATCGAATATCGTTTGCTGCCGGAATTCGACCCTACGCTTGACTCGAACGCGCCGGAAGTCTGGATCCCCGCGACGACGCCGAGCGCAAGCGCAGTGGTAGATGGTGTACTGGGCGTGTGGGATACGACGCTGACGGATGACGGCGTATACGCGCTGCGTCTGACAGTGCGCGTGCGTGGCGGTCAGCCCGTCACCGACATTGTCTCGCCCATCCGCGTACTAAACAATCCGCCGCCCTTTGCCGTCGGCGAAGGTCCCGTCGCACAGCCCATCGCCACCCAACCAGCACAGGCTGCGCCAACCGCAGTGCCGACTCTCGATGTGAACCCGCGCGCGACTGTGACCAGCGCCAGTGCGAACGTTCGCACTGGCGATAGCACCGCGTATCCAGTCGTGACCTTCGTCCAACGTGGCAATGTCCTGCCCATTCTCGGCATCAGCAGTATGGGGACCGGTTGGTATTACGTGCAGCTGCCGGACGGTCGTCGTGGCTGGATTTCGCCTGTTGTCGTAGATGTGGAAGGCGACTTTAGCAATGTGCCGCGTCTCGCGCCGCCACCCATCCCTGTAACCGCAACGCCAACGCTGCCCCCGGCAACGTTCACGCCTGCCAGTTCGGTCAATCTGGTGGCGGGTATCGTCGTTTTCGACACACCGACGCCGACCTGTAACACGCCGTTCACCGTTGGCTTTGACATTGCAAATCAGGGGTCTGTACCAAGCGCAGGCGGCATTGCCCAGTTGACGGATACGCGTGCGGCGGATGGCAGCGTTCAGCTTTCGACCACGCAGCCGCTGCCGATCATCAACCCTGGCACGACGGTGCGCATTAACTTCCCGATTACCATCGGCACCTGGTACAACGAAAACCACATCATCACGTTGACGATTGATCCGGGTAACCAGATCCTCGAATTCAACGAAGGCGACAACCGCCAGACTGTCAGCTACTTCCTGGCAAAGGGTGCCTGCCCGTAGGCATCGCATGAATGAATACAGAGACGCAGGGAAACCCTCTGCGTTTCTGTGTTCTCCGCTTCTGCGTTAAAATTTCCCACTCACTCGTACTTCTCGAATACACGAAGCTTGGCGCTGCGGCTGCGCGGGTTCTGCGCCGCTTCGGCCTCGTCTGCCATCAGCGGCTTCTTCGTCAGCCCGCGCCCGCTCGCCTTATGACCACAGATGCAGATCGGTGTCTTCGGCGGGCAGATGCAGTCGGTACTCGCCAGCCTGAAGGCGTCCTTGACAATGCGATCTTCCAGACTGTGAAAGCTGATGACCGCCAACCGTCCGCCTGGCGCAAGTAGATCAATGGCGCGAGGCAGTGTGCGTTCGAGCGTGCCGAGTTCGTCGTTTACGGCGATGCGTAACGCCTGAAAAACGCGCGTCGCTGGATGAATGTGGTCGCCGGGGCGACGGGGGGCAGCGCGCTCGATCACGGCTGCCAGTTCGGTCGTGGTGGACAGCGGGCGGGCGACAACAATCGCGCGTGCCAGTTTGCGCCCGTGTGGTTCTTCCCCGTAACGATAGAAGATGTCCGCCATCTCGTCCGCATCCCACAGGTTGATCAGATCGGCGGCGGTCGGGTTGTTGCTGGAGGGATCAAAGCGCATGTCCAGCGGCGCATCGTAGCGGAACGAGAATCCGCGCTCCGGCGTGTCAAACTGCATAGACGACACACCGACATCGAGCAGGATGGCGTCAGCAGTCGTCCAGCCGATTTGTGCGGCTGCGTCCGCCATATCCGCATAGCTGGCGTGGGCGATGTGTGCGCGCTCGCCATAGGGTTCAAGTCGCTCACGCGCGATTGCCAGCGCTTGCGGGTCGCGGTCCAACCCCAGCAGCGCGCCCGCGCCGCCATTCAACAGTGCCGCGCTATGCCCCGCCGCGCCAAGCGTGCCATCGATCACGCGCTCGGCGGGCAGCAGATAGTCGAGAATGGGTTGGAGGAGTACCGGAATGTGCATCAGGGTTGGTTGTTACTCACTGCGCGGCTGCATCAAAAGCTCGTCGGGGTAACACCAGACCCAGTTCTCGCCGGGTTCAACGGATTGGATCAACGGATGCTGGGTTGCATGATAATGTTTGGTCGCATGGCGGTTGGGTGACGAGTCGCAGCAGCCGACATGCCCGCAAATCAGGCACATGCGCAGATGCACCCACCTGCCACCAATCTTCAAACAGTCTTCGCAGCCCTGTGCGCTGGGTGTTACGTCTTGAATCTGGTCAAGATGCGTACATTGTGTAGCCATTGTTAAGCATTCCTTGTCAGTTTGACGCTTAGCATAAGTTTGACAGGTACATCGAACAAAAATAGCGACGCTGGGTCGCTATCTTGTCTCGCTGATGAATCTGCAACATCAGTAGGGGTAGCTGAACAGCGGCACTGCCAGCAGAAACAGCGTGCCGACAATCCCGATAAACAGCGGTATCAGCAGCGCCAGCGCGTACAGCTTGTTATCCGTGCGCAGGTGCATGTAGTACCACACCACCAGAATCGCCTTGCAAATCGACAGAAACACCAGCAGCGGCGTCGTCAGAAAGAATTCGGGTAGTTCCGCCAGAATCACTTCGATAATGGTTAACAGTGCCAGCGCGCCAAATACCGCCGTATACAGTGGTACGGGCAAGTCAATCCCCATGAAGCGCGAGGTGGGAAGCAGCGTATCTGCGTGGGCATCGTGACTGTCTGCCGCAGCCGGGGTGTGAACCGCATCGTGCGCGTGATCGGCGGTTGTATGCATATCCGTCATGGTTGTTGACTCCTGCGCGCTAAATCAGGTAAATGAACGTGAACAGGAAAATCCAGACGACATCGACAAAGTGCCAGTACAGCCCAAAGATTTCGACGCCGATATAATTCGTCTTGCTATAACCCCCACGCGCGCCCTTATAGCAAATATAGATTGCCCACAGCACCCCGACGATGACATGCACGCCGTGAAAGGCGGTCGGTGCGTAGAAGCGTGCCCCAAACTCGCTCAGTTCGCCACTGGTATGGTAAAGCGTGACACCGGCTGCCGAAAGCGTTGCATACTCGACGATTTGCAGCAGCACGAATATCGTCCCGAAGATCGCGGTCGCCGAAATCCATGTGAGCAGCCCTTTCTGGTCGCCCATCTGGATTGAGCGCAGTCCCATCACCATCATCCAACTGCTGGCGAGCAGCAGGAAGGTGTTGGTGGCGACCAGCAGCACACCGGCTGCTTCGTGGACTTCATGTACGACCTCGCGGTGGTTAAAGGCGTAGACCAGATACCCCGCGATCAAGACCGTGAAGATGATGACTTCTGATGCCAGATACAGCCACCAGGCGAACTTGAGGTTCTCATTACGGGCAGCGCTATGACCGTGACCGTGTGCGTCATCGTGCGCGGCTGCCTGGGTTTGTTCCATAAGTGCCATAACGTATCTCCTGAATGATTACTTGACCGTGCCAACCCAGCGCAGGAACTTGGCAACCTCGCGCGCAGCACGCCCAGCTGCGAACGTGATCCACTTCGGACGCAGCACGATAAGCGGGATGATCAGCGCGTTGACAATAGAGAGCAAGGTGCGCTGGAATTCCGCTGTGAACGGTCCAATCGACGGGAATGCCAGATAGACCAACCCGATTGCGACATGATAGAAGATGGGGTAAAGGAACGCCGCAAACGCCAGGAAGACTGCCCAGAACATCCACCAGCCGCCTGGGCGACCAATCGCAGCCCCTGCTGCCAGCCCTGCCGCAATCGAGAAGAACAGGCGCGTATCTTCCGCAATTGGGACGATGCCTGCCAGAATATTGCCGCTGACAATCGGCATGATGATGAAGTAGGTGACGAGGAAACCGACAATCGCCACGACCAGGAAGACCGGAAGCGAAAGGGCGGCGGGCAATCCGGACGCCTTGGGCTGCTCGACGGCTGCGTCTGCGGTCGCGCCGGATGGCAGTTCAAACAACTGCCGTCCCATCGGTGTGTGTTCGACTACGGCAGCGTTGGCGATGCCCTTGGATGCACTAAAGAAGATCCATCCCAGAGCGCCTGCGACTGCGAACAGCGACAGCATCATGATGACGATTAAAGCGATGAAGAGCGTCAGCTGGCTGACCTGCGGGATTTCGATGCCGAACAGCTCGAAATCGGTATAGCCGACAGCGACACGTGATGCTTCTGGAACTTCAGTGATCGTCAGCGCAGGACCGAATGGTACAGCAGCAATCACAAAAATGACGAGACCGACACCGATCAGCAGGCTGGTCAATTGCCAGACGATGCTGCTGTTGAGCGCCAGCGGGCTGGGCGTGACATCAGCATGTGCATCATCGTGCGCTTCCTCGCCGTGTGCACTCATGCGCGGGTCAAAACCGCCCATGCCCCACACAAAGAAACCAGCGCTGAAGAACGCTGCCAGCACCATCCCGACACCGGGACTCCAGACAGGGTCAAGTCCCTGCGCAGCACGGATAGCAAGCACGAGTAACGCGCCAATTGCAAAACCGAGTATGCCCATCGGTATGGCGCGCGAAAGACCGGGTTGTGGCATGAGGACGCTTCCTTCTCTACGGGAAAGTAATTATATCACGTACAACGGTATGTAAAAAAGTACCCAGGCGATGACGACAAAATACCACAACTTGGCGCCCGCCTCGACGTCCCACGTATCG
>JANRJX010000162.1:0-249249 GCA_033763755.1 Chloroflexota bacterium | reverse complement strand
CGGCGGTAGAGAAGTGAATGTAAACGCCAGGACGCCAGGAGAATAGGTTTAACGCAGGGACGCAGAGGTGGAGAGACGCGGAGAAGAAAATTCTCTGCCATCTCTGTGTCTCTGCGTCCCTGCGTTAAAATTCTGGATGCTTCGTCTTAGTCTCCCGCCGCCATTTCCGGCTGCATCTCCGTCTCCAGCTCATGCTCGCGCTCGCTGCGGAACTGCTGCGTGTACAGGCGGTAGTAATGTCCGCGCTGGCGCAGCAATTCGCTGTGCGTGCCTTGCTCGGTGATACGTCCGGCGTCGATGACGAGAATGCGGTCGGCACGGCGAATGGTGCTGAGGCGATGCGCGATCACAAAGCTGGTGCGCCCCTTCATCAACGTCTCCATGCCGCGTTGGATGAGTGCTTCAGTCAGCGTATCGACAGAACTGGTCGCCTCGTCCATGATGAAGAGTTCCGGTTGTGCCAGCACCGCGCGTGCCAGACTGAGCAACTGCTTCTGCCCGACAGACAGCAGCACGCCGCCTTCACCAACCTGTTCCTCGTAACCCTTCTCCAGCGTCATGATGAACTCATGCGCGCCTGCCAGCTTTGCAGCTTCCTCAATCTCATCATCAGTCGCGTTCAGCTTGCCGTAACGGATGTTCTCACGGATTGTCCCACTAAACAGGTGCGGCGTTTGCAGCACCATACCGATGCGCGACTGAATGGCGTTCAGTGTCAGTTCGGTGTAGTCGCGCCCGTTGAACAGGATGCGCCCCCCCGTCGGCTCATAGAAGCGACAGACCAGATTGACAATGGTTGATTTGCCCGCGCCCGTTGGGCCTACCAGCGCAATTGTTTCGCCTGCCTTGATCGTCAGGTTCATATCGCGGATGACAGGTTTGCCATCTTCGTAACTGAAGTTGACATGGTCGAATACAATGTCGCCGGCAATGCTGCCCGGATCGACCGCGTTCGCCCGATCCGTGATCTGTGGCTGTGCATCCATCAGCGAGAAGACGCGCTCTGCCGACGCGACTGACTGCTGCATTGAGGCATAGACACGCGCCAAATCCTGAATGGGCCACAGCATGAAGGTGACGTAGCCGACGAACGATGCAATTTCACCAATTGTCATGCTGCCGACTGATGCCTGCAAACCGCCGTACCAGACAATCGCGCCGAGGGCGACTGAGCCGATGATCTGCACGACAGGCAGGAACAGCGCGGACAACCATGCGGCGCGGAATGAACGACGGTACATCTCATCGGTCAGCACTGAGAACTCGCGCAGGTTCGGCTCTTCACGACCGAGCGCTTTCGAGACGCGCACGCCCTGGATGTTCTCGTTGTACGAACCTGTGATCTTCGAGTTCGTCTTGCGCGCTTCACGATACTCAGCAACGATACGCTTCTGAAACCACGACGCGATCACGATCAGCACTGGGATTATGAGGAAGACAATCAACCCCAACTGCCAGTTGATGGTGAGCATGAAGAACGTCGCGGTGATGATGTTTGCTAGTCCCCATGTCGTATCGACCAAGCCCCACGTCACGAGTTCGGAGATGCGCTCGGTATCCGATGTGACGCGCGACATGATCCAGCCAACAGGTGTACGGTCGAAGTAATTAAACGACAGACGTTGCAGCTTGTCGAACATCTGCTTGCGCATATCGTAGCGCACACGTTCGCCCAGTATCCCCGCCAGCCAGATGAACGTGAATACCAGCCCCGCGAACACGAAGTACAGCCCCGCGTAGAGCAGCATCAACTCTGTCAGTGCTGTCGGGTTTTCTGGCGTGATCGCGCGATCGATGATTTGCCCGTTCAGATAGGTGAACACCGACTCAAGCGACGACACAGTAGCAATCGCAAGAATGAACCCGATTGCCCGCAATGGATAGGGGCGTATCTGTGACAGGATGCGCCAGATTGTGCTTGCCTTGACTTTCGTACCCTGAAAGTCTTCTTCTTCAAAGTGGATGTCAGACACCACTGATCTCCTTTTCAAGCTCGTCTTCGATACGAGCCTGCAAGTCGTATATCTGCTTGTAAATGCCCGGTTCGTCTACCAGTTCTTCATGTCGTCCGCGCTGAACAATGCGCCCGTCTTTGAGGACGAGGATTTGATCGGCGTGCATGACGCTCTGGACGCGATGGGCGATAACGAAGGTCGTCCGGTTTTCCATCAGGTTTGCCAGCGCCGAACGGATTTCCGCTTCCGTCTCCATATCCACCGACGACGTAGAGTCATCAAGGATCAGGATGCGCGGGTTCTTGAGCAGGATACGCGCGATTGCCACGCGCTGCTTCTGCCCGCCGCTCAACGTCACGCCACGTTCACCGACGAGGGTGTCGTAGTCGTCCGGGAAGCTCATAATCGAGTCGTGAATGGCAGCCGCCTTCGCCGCCGCGATCACTTCCTCTTCGCTCACCTGCCGCTTGACGCCGTAAGTGATGTTTTCCCGGATGGTGCGTGAGAACAGGAACGGCTCCTGCTCGACGATACCGATCTGTTCGCGCAGGTATTCGCGCGGCAAGTCCTTGATGTCGACGCCGTCGAGCGTGATCGTGCCGCTGGTGTATTCGTAGAAGCGGGGCAGCAGCCCGACCAGCGAGGTTTTCCCCGATCCTGTGCTGCCGAGCAGGGCAATCGATTCGCCCGGCTTGGCGTGAATGTTGATGTCGTGCAGCACGCGCTCGCCTGTGTCGTACTGGAAGTTCATATCACGATAGATCACCTCTCCGCGCGTGGGCTGCGTTGGCTGGACTTTGCCGTCGGTCAGCGGTTCGCGGTCTTCTCGGATGACTTCTGAGACACGCTCGTAGCTGACCATGCCTGTCGAAACCTGCACGATCAAGCGTCCCAACTGGCGAATGGGCTGGATCATCCAGCCAATCAGCCCCATGTACGCGACAAAGGAGCCAAGCGAGAGCTCGCCATTGATGACCATCAGCGCTCCCAGCGCAAAACCGCCAGCCACCTGCATTCCGCAGATGATGTCGGTCACGGGCCAGTAAACGGCGTGCATGATCAAGAGCTTGCGCCCGCGCTGGAAATGCTCCCAGTTCTCTTTGTCGAACTTGTCGCGTTCAAAATCCTGCCGCGCGAATGCTTTGACGACGCGGATGCCCGTCAGGTTCTCTTGCAGCGTGGCAGAAACCACCGCGTCCTGCTCCTGGAAATGTTCGTAGGCACGCTCCAGCTTGCCGAAGAAGTAGACCGAGACAATCGCCACCAGCGGTACGCAGATGATCGACAGCAGCGCCAACTGCCAGTTGATGGTGAGCAGCGCGGCGAAGTTGATGAAGAACAGCAGCAGGATACGCCCCAAGCCAATTGCCTGCTCGCTGAAGAACATACGGATGGCATCAACATCGCTGCTGACGCGCTGGATCAGTTCGCCTGTGCGCATGCGGTCGTGATAGCTGAAGCGCAGACGCTGGATATGGTCGTAGAGATAGTTGCGCAGGCGCTGCGAAATGCCTTCTGCCGTTTGTGCCGCCATGCGTCCGCTCCATGCCGTGAATGTGCCTTCGATCAGCGCCAGCCCGATGAAGCCGAGCGCAATCAGTGGCAGTATGCGACCGAAGTCTGGCTGCGTGAGGACGTTATCGACGAAGTATTGCAGCAGTAGAAAGGTTGCTGTTTTTGCAAGCGCGCCGATTGCCAGTGCGACGTTTGCGCCAATGTAGAGCCTGCCGAATCCGCCCAAGCCGCCAAGCATTTTGAGCAAACCGAGCAAACGATTTTTAGACAGACGCGCTTTAAAGTCTTCCTGTGGGATGTCATGAGACGTGAGTGTGCTGACCGCCATGCGGTGCTTCCTCCGTAATGGTTACCTGTCAAGTAGACGCATGAAGATAGGGTGGAGACGCGCGGCATCTCCCCGCTCGACGTTCGCCATTCCCACAGGCATGGAGGTGCGCGTGGGCGGCGTGTTAGCCGAGAATGGGCATTCTAGATGAGTTCATAAAGCATCACAAAACGCCTCACGGATAATCTAGGGGACACAATCTGTCATTGTACGCCTGAACAGGGCGCATTTCATAGTTACAAGTTGCAAACGTTCAGGGTGTTACTTGTTGCAGCCTTTATGACTCTACACGATTGCTGCCTTTTCTACATGCTACTTTTGGCGGAGTGCCTGAAGGTTAGTATAGGTGGTGGATACTTCTAGACTTGCATTAAAGTACTATTGATTCCGTCTAAACTGTTCGGGGCTGTTCATCCTCAGTCCATTTGCTTTTGGGAGGAGGCCCTTGTATGTCACTGTTGCGATGGCTCATCGTCTCCGATGTTGACGATACGTTGCTTGGCGATGAAACCTCATTGCTGACCCTGGCTACGATACTTAACGATCATCGTTCGCGGATTGTTATTGTCTTCAATTCGAGCCGTCCCTGTGCCAGCCAGTTAGCGCGGATGACGCCTGCACTGGCTCAGCTTCAACCAGACATCCTGCTCGGAGGGTTGGGGACGGAGTGTGCTGTCCTTAACCTGGCTTATGCCAGCGTTGGCGAGTCGCAATTTCACTGGTCTCCCGAAAACTGGTCTCGTGAGGCGATAGTCCGTGGGCTCGATGGCATTGCTCTGAAGCTGCACAGCCAGGAATATCAGACGCCTTACAAAATCAGTTTTGATCTGGAAAAAGCAGCAGATTTGGCGAAGGTGCGTAGCGCGTTAACGGAGGCAGGTGCTTATGCCCGGCTGATCGTTTCTCATGGTACGACTGTCGATGTTATTCCGGCTGGCGCTGGCAAACGGAGTGGCGTGGAATTCATGAGTGCTGCGCTGGGCATCCCGCTGCAAACGACGATTGTGGCGGGTGACTCAGAAAACGATCTGGATATGTTTGCGGAACCCGTTAGCGGCATTGTGGTCAGCAACGCGCAGCCTATTCTGAAAGCGCTGCGCGGAGACCGCGTTTATGTTTCGGAACTGCCGTATGCCGCTGGTGTCCTTGATGGACTGCGATACTGGCAGGTCATTTAACGATGAAAGGAGCAGGGCTATGCAAATGCCACGAAGCAGCGGTAACGCGATTTTGATGATCTCTCTTCATGGATATGTGGCAGCAGATCCGGAGCTGGGCAAGCCCGATACCGGAGGACAAGTTGTCTATGTGTTGGAATTGGGCAAACGCTTCGGTCAACTCGGCTACCAGGTTGACCTGGTGACTCGCCGATTCGAAGAGCAGCCGGAGGTAGATGAGGTTACCAACGATTTTCGCGTCTGGCGTATTCCATTTGGCGGCAAAGGATTTATCCGTAAGGAAGATATGCACGACTATGCGGATGCGTTTGTCGCGAACTGTCTCGCTCAGATTGCCAGCCAGGGGCGGCAATATGTCGCCGTCTATTCTCACTACTGGGATGCTGGTTGGGCAGGGCAAAAAATCGCAGAAGAATTGAATATCCCCCATGTACATAAACCCCATTCACTGGGCTGGTGGAAGCGCGAGAACATGGGCGCCACGATGGATACCGAGCAAATGGAGAAGATGTATCGCTTCCGCGAGCGCCTGCACAAAGAGTATTTGGTCTACCGCACCTGCAATCACATCATCGCCACGACGCTGGAACAGGCGGAACTGCTGAAGGAAGACTATGATGTGCTGGAACGGCATATCACGGTCGTTCCACCGGGGATGGACGAAAATCGCTTTTCGCCTGTCGCTGCCAGCACACGGGCTGAATTGTTCAATAAGTACGGTATGAAGGAAAACGATGTGCTTGCGGTGGGGCGGATGGCGAAGAATAAAGGGCATGACCTGCTCATCCAGTCGCTGCCTCATCTCTTTGAACTGGTACCGGATGCACGCCTGATCGCAGGGATCGGCAGCCAGAATTCAGACGCTGACGACAAGGGAGTTGAGGAATTGCGCTCCATTGCTCAGGAACTAGAGATTTACGACCGCATCGTCTGGACGCGCTACATCCCGGACGAAGACCTGGCGAATTACTATCGTGCTGCATCCGTCTTTGCACTGTCGTCGCGCTACGAACCGTTCGGTATGGTGGCGATTGAAGCCATGGCTTGCGGCACTCCCTCCGTGGTTACAGTGCATGGTGGTCTCGTCGGTCTCATTGATTTTGGTACTCAGGCGTTGTTTGCTGACCCACACCGTGCCACCGAGTTCGGGGTGATGCTGGCGCTCCCGATGCTCTACCCCACACTGCGCGCCGAATTGTCTGTAGAAGGTTCACGGTTTGCCCGACGCAATTTTGGCTGGACGGGCATTGCCAGGCGCATCATCGACATCATCCTGCGGTCACAGGGGATGCACGCTTACCGAGCCTCGTAATCATTGTCAGCGCGGCTCCCTCATGCGCTTTGGTGCAAGCCAGACAAAGAATTGCTCATTGCGCGTTGCTGTCGGTATGCTTGTAGCTTCGTATTGTCGGTGTCAGTCACTGGCAGGGCAGGATGCATCCTGCCCCTACGGGAACAAAAGGTAGCGATTATAAATTGCAATGAGACATAAGGGAAAAGCCGATGAGAAGAATTGTGCTTTTGTGTATCCTGTTACCGTTACTGCTCCTGTCTACGTCTATCGTCGGCGCGCAGGACGCCGAGATCAACAGCGTGACAATTGCAGGAACGGTGCAAAGCGTGATGGGGTGCCCCGGCGACTGGCAGCCGGAGTGTGCCAACACGTATCTCACGTTTGACGAGGAAGATCTGTTGTGGCAGGCGTCGTTCGATTTGCCAGCGGGCGAATACGAGTACAAGGTCGCGCTGAACGATACGTGGGATGTCAACTACGGCGCGAACGCCGAGCTCAATGGTCAGAATATCCCGCTGGTGCTGGAAGAAGACACAACGGTCCAGTTCTTCTTCGATCCGGTGACGGGCTGGGTGGCGGATAACGTCAACTTCCTGATCGTCAATGTGCCGGGCAACTACCAGAGCGAAATCGGCTGCCCCGATGATTGGTCACCTGGCTGCCTGCAGTCGTGGCTGCAAGACACCGATGGTGACGGCGTGTACGTTTTCAGCACCAGCGAACTGGCTGCTGGCGCGTATGAGGCAAAAGTCGCCGCCAATCAGTCGTGGGATTTGAACTGGGGACTGGATGGCGCGCAGGGCGGCGCGAACATTCCGTTCATCGTGCCGGAAGATAATGCGCTGGTGGAGTTCAGTTTTAATTCGAGTGACAACGTCATGACAATTGCAGTCGGCGGCGAAGCCGCAAGCGCACTCGCGGGCAACCTGTTCACGGCGCAGGCACACTGGGTGACGGCAGATACGATTCTGTGGAATACCGGGCGCGTGCCGGGCGCAAACTATCGCCTGCACTATAGTGCGACGGGCGGCTTGGAACTGACCGAAAGCGGCATCACAGGTGGCGAGTTCATCGAACTGACGCCCGACCGCGAAGGCGTGACCGACGAGATCGCGGCGAAGTTCCCGCATCTGGCGCGCTTCTCGGCATTCAAGCTGAACGAGGCAGACCTGGCGCGCGTGCCGGAAATATTGAAGGGTCAGATCGCGATTGACGGTGTGACGCAGCAGGGCTTACTGTTGGGCGCGACACTGCTGCAAATCCCCGGCGTGCTGGATGACCTCTATACCTACGATGGCGCGCTCGGCGTGACGTGGGCGGACGGCGTGCCGACGATCAGTGTGTGGGCACCGACGGCGAGCAACGTGCGCCTGCATCTGTTCGCGGACAGCGACGCGGCGACCGAAGCGACAATCCTTGACATGGCCAACGACGCCGCCAGCGGAACGTGGAGCATCACGGGTGAGGTGGACTGGAACTATCAGTACTACCTGTACGAAGTCACGGTCTACGCGCCGTCGGTCGGAGAAGTCGTGACCAACCTGGTCACCGACCCGTACTCGTTGAGTCTGTCGATGAACAGCCTGCGCAGCCAGATTGTTGATCTGAACGATCCGGCGCTGATGCCGGAGGGCTGGCTGGAGACCGCCAAGCCGGAACTGGCGCAGTTTGAAGACATCGTGATTTACGAGCTGCATGTGCGCGACTTCAGCGTGCGTGATGAAACAGTGCGACCAGAGTATCGCGGGACGTTCATGGCGTTCACCGAGAGCGAGTCGAATGGGATGCGCCACCTGAGCGCACTGGCAGAAGCGGGCTTGTCGCACATTCACCTGCTGCCCGCGTTCGACATCGCCACCATCGAGGAAGACGCGGCGCTGCGTACTGAGGCTGACCTGGATGCGTTGCAAGCGCTGCCGCCTGACTCGCCGGAACAGCAGGCGCTGCTCGACCCAATCCGCGATCTGGATGCGTTCAACTGGGGCTACGACCCGTTCCACTTCACTGCGCCGGAAGGCAGCTACAGCACGCAGCCGGACGGCTTCCAGCGCGTGGTCGAGTTCCGCGCGATGGTTCAGGCGTTGAATGCCGCCGGGCTGCGCGTCGTGATGGACGTGGTCTACAACCACACCAACGCCAGCGGGCAGGGCGATAAATCGGTGTTTGACCGCATTGTGCCGGGCTACTACCACCGCCTGAACGCTGAAGGGCGCGTCGAAACCAGCACCTGCTGCCAGAACACGGCGAGCGAACACGCGATGATGGAACGCTTCATGATCGACTCACTGGTGACGTGGGCGACCGCCTACAAGGTCGATGGCTTCCGCTTTGACCTGATGGGTCACCATATGCGCGAGGATATGGTGAATGTGCGCGCGGCACTGGACGCGCTGACCGTCGAAACGGACGGCGTGGATGGGCAGTCGATTTACGTCTACGGCGAAGGCTGGAACTTTGGCGAAGTGGCGAACAACGCGCGCGGCGAAAACGCCACACAGCTTAACCTGCCTGGGACGGGCATCGGCACGTTCAGTGACCGCCTGCGCGATGGTGTGCGCGGCGGCGGTCCGTTCAGCCCGCTGCCAGAGCAAGGCTTCGCGACAGGCTTATTCTTGCTGCCGAACGGCTTGACCAGCGGCACGGAAGATGAGCAGGAACAACGCCTGCTGCTGTACATGGATCAGATTCGTGTCGGGCTGGCGGGCAATCTGGCGGGCTATACGTTTGTGGATCGCTTCGGGCAGACGGTAACGGGCGCGGATATTGACTATAACGGTCAACCCGCAGGCTACACGCTCGACCCGCAGGAGCAGATCGTTTACGTGTCGGCGCACGATAACGAGACGATCTTTGACGCAGTGATGGGCAAAGCGCCCGCCGACGCGCCGCTGGACGTGCGCATTCGTATGAACAATCTGGCGCTGAGTACAGTCATGTACAGCCAGGGCGTACCGTTCTTCCACGCGGGCGATGACATCCTACGCTCGAAGTCGTTTGACCGCAACAGCTATAACTCCGGTGACTGGTACAACCTGCTCGACCTGAGCTACGCGTTCAATAACTTCGGCGTCGGGCTGCCGCCGGCGGGTGAAAACGAACGGACGTGGGAACTGGTCGGGCCGCTGCTGGGCAACCCCGATCTTGTGCCGACGGCGCAGCAGATCGCCGATAACAACGCGATCTTCCGCGAGATGCTGCAGGTGCGCTTCAGCACGCCGCTGTTCCGGCTGCCGACAGCGGAGGCGGTGCAAGACCGCGTGCGCTTCTTCAATACCGGGCTGGATCAGACGCCGGGCGTGATCGCAATGATGTTGGACGACTCGCTGGGCGATGACCTTGATCCGAACTACTTCATGGTCATGGTGATCTTCAACGGCTCGCCAGAGACGCAGGTCGTGACGATCCAGGAGTTGGGCGGGCTGGCGTGGGATTTACATCCTGTGCTGGCGAATTCGGTTGATCCGGTCGTGCGCGAGGCGGATGAGGTGGACGGGCAGTTCACTGTGCCTGCTTTCACGACGGCGGTCTTCGTGGTCGGGTTGCAGGACTAATCGCCCTCACCCCCTGCCCCTCTCCCAAACGGTGAGTACACCTGGGAGAGGGGAGTCAGACAGGTCGATTCGCGGTTTGTAGGGACGCCCCACGGGGCGTCCGCTGTGACAGACGGGTGTGCTTGATGGATATGGGCGGCAAGAATGCCGCCCGTACAGTGCAATTTGTACGGACGCCATTTATGGCGTCCTTTGCGACCACGCCAACGCCGGACGACGCATGCGTCGTCCCTACATAGTTACGCTGGAGGATAAATCAGAACCCAGGGCTACTTGTGCGTGAGGGCGCAACTTTCATGCGTCCCTTGTTTCCATCCACCGCTCGAACACTGCGTTCAAATCCTCGCGCCATGCTGCCTCCAGGTCGCTCATATCGCGCCCCGGCGCGGCTGTGCCGACGAAGTAGCCGCTGCTTGGCAGCCCCGTCTGCTTGCTGACGACGAGCGCGCACAACTGCCCTTCGCCAGCCGCGAACGCCGCACCGCAGACATCGCGCAGCAGCCGCGAGAAGACGAACGAATGTGGATGCAGATAAATCGGGAGTTGTACCGCCAGTTCCGAGTACGTGATCGTCTTGCGCTGGCGCGCGTAGTCAATCAGGATGGCGTGCATCGCCGCGCGCACCGTCGTCATCTCGCCATCCGTCAGCTTGACCTTCGCGCCCTGCATACTCACCGCAGCACCAGCGTCAGCGCTTGCTCGTCTGCCAGCAGTGCAGAGGGTGTATAGCTGCGCCCGTCAATCGTCATGCTTGCGCCGCGCAGAATACTGTTCGCAGTTTGCTCAAGCTGCTCGACTTGCGCACCGAGTTCGCCGGGAGCGGTCGCGTAGAGCGTGCCGCCAATGTCGATGCCTGCGAAATCCAACTGCACACCGTTAATTGTTAGCACTGCGCCGATGCGCTGTGTCACGCCGCCGAACTCCGGCAGCGTCACATCGCCGGACACGATCATGCCACCAGGGCGAAAATCGACCGCGATATTCTGAATGCGTGGATCGGCGTTCTGGCACACAGGCGTGTACTGGCGGCACAGCGCCAGCGCCGCGCTCTCAGTGATGCGGGTGGTCGCCACCTGCGCGCCATCGGGAGCAGTGCCGATCTGGAGCGGGTACAGTGCGTTGTCCACAGGCAGCGTGCGGCTGCTGCCGTCGCCCAGGCGTACCTGAATGCGTTCCGGCTGCGTTACGTCGCTCAGTTGCAAATCGGTTGCCGTGTCTTCAGCGAAGATGCGGTCAGTGTCACCGCTCGCCTGTAAGCCGACTACGCCCAATGCCGCATCACGCAGCTGCCCGCCGAACAACAGCAGTGTGCCTGCACAGATGACGACCGCTACCAGCAGCAGGGCACCACATGCCAGCGCCGGGTTCATCCGCTGCCTGCGCGGTCGTCCGTAACGTTCGATTCTCGTTCCCATTGTCATCCTGGAAACTATACATCAGATAGGAAAAAGCCTATTCTGCTGCTGCCAGCCGTGCGGCGTACTGGCGCTTGTAGTATTCGAGATATTCGCCTGTCTTGATCTTGCGCCACCACCAGGCATTCTCGCGATACCAGTCCACCGTCAGCGCAACGCCGCGCTCGAAGTCGTACTCCTGCTTCCAGCCGAGCGCCCGCAGCTTGTCGCAGTTCATCGCGTAGCGGCGGTCGTGTCCCTCGCGGTCAGGGACATGCTTGATCAGGCTGGTCGGCTTGCCGAGCCGTTCCAGCAGCGCGTGCGTCACGTCGATGTTAACGCGGTTGTCTTCGCCTGCGATGTTGTACGCTTCGCCCGCCACGCCCTTGTGCAGCGCGGTGTCGATACCTGTGACGTGATCGCGCACGAACAGCCAGTCGCGCACCTGCCTGCCATCGCCGTACAATGGCAGCGGGCGGTCGTCTATCGCTTCCGTGATGAAGAACGGCAGCAGCTTTTCCGGGTACTGATACGGACCATAGGTATTGCTGCCGCGCGTGATGATGGTGTTCATGCCGTGCGTGACGTGGTAGGCGCGCACCATCAGTTCGCCGCCTGCCTTGCTCGCCGCGTACGGGCTGTTTGGCGCGAAGCCGTCCGTTTCGACCGAGTAGTAGCCATCTTCAATATCGCCATAGACTTCATCGGTCGAAACATGCAGGAAGCGTTCAACGCCATGCTGTTTGCCTTCGTCGAGCAGCAAGTAGACGCCGACCACATCGGTATGAACGAACGCATCCGCCGCTAGAATGCTGCGGTCTACATGGCTTTCAGCGGCGAAGTTGACAATCGTGTCAATTGCGTGTGTATTCAGCACGCGGCGCACCGTCTCGCGGTCGGCAATATCCCCCTGCTCGAAGCGATAGTTCGGTTGGTCATGCACAGGCAGCAGGTTATCGAGATTGCCCGCGTAGGTCAGTTTATCAAAGCAAATGATGGTGTATTCGGGGTAGCGTTCGACCATGTAGCGGACAAACTCGCTGCCAATAAACCCCGCGCCGCCCGTCACCAGAATATTCTTCACTCGTGTTTCTCCTTGCGATGACCATAATCAGAACTTAACGCAGAGGCGCGCAGACGAAGAGAGGCATTCTCTGCACCTTTTGGTCGCTGCGTCTCTGCGTTGGAAATCCTATCCCATGCTTCAAGCGATGATTGCCTGCTGATATTCCTACGGGTTGGTTTGTGCTTCGGCTTCCGGTTGTTTAGCGGGTTCAGGCAGCACGAACTGCTCCAGCGCTTCCGCAAAACCATCGTCGTTGTTGCTGGCGACGACATGCTTGGCGACTGCCTTTACCTTCTCGTCCGCATTGCCGACGGCGACGCCTGCGCCCGCCAGTTGCAGCATTTCGATGTCGTTCTCCGCGTCGCCCAGCGCCATCACATGCTCCGCGCTGATGCTCAATTCCTTCATCAGCGTCTTGAGCGCGCTGCCCTTGCCGCCATTCTGCGGCAGTACCTCCAGCATCGTCGGGATTCCTGCCTGCACCAGCCGGACTTTGCCACTCAATTGTGTGTTCAACTGCCAGCGCAGTGCCGTGACCTGGCGTGGCTCGCCCAGTGCCACCAGCTTGTGGATCGGCGTCGTCCAAAGGATGTTTTGCAGGGGTCCGACCGCCTGTGGCAGCGGCTCGTGGTACGGTTCGGTCAAATCGCGCATCAGCTGCGTAATCGTCCGTGACATGATTTTGCTGCCGCTGTACACCATTATGTCAAACCCGCGATCTTCGGCGTAGGTGATGACATGGCGCAGATTATCAGGATGGATCGTCTGCTGGTAAAAGGTCTTGCCATCGGTGTCCATCAGCACCATCCCTTGCAGGTAGATGCCGTAGGTGGGGATGCCGAGACGTTGGCGCACGAAGTCCGCCGCTGCGGGCGTTTTGCCTGTCGCCAGCGCAATCTTGATGCCCTGCGTATGTGCTGCTTTCAGCGCGGCGATATTGCGTTCGCTCAGTTCGTGATTGCTGTTTAGCAGTGTGCCGTCAATATCGGTCACGATCAGCTTGATGTTCAGTTTGGCGTTGTCACTCATGGTATAGGGGTTTGCTTTCTTGTTAGATCAGCCATACGCTGCTGTAGTCGCCCAGATTCATGCTGACCGCTTTCGGCTTGACATCGCGGCGGTGCAGGCTGGCGTTGCGTCCAATCAGGCTGTCGTGCAGTCGAACGTCCAGTTTTTCGATCGTGCTGTGTTCCAGCACAATGCTGCGCTCAATTTCGCAATCGCAGACACGCACATGATGGTATAGGCTGGTGTAAGGACCGATGTAACTGTTCTCAATGACCGCATGTTCACCGATGATGGTCGGCCCGCGCACAATGCTGTTGACGATCTGCGCACCTGCTTCAATCGTCACACGGCGATCAATCTCTGAATTCACAATTGTCACGTCTTCGGCAATCGTCGGCGTCAGTTCGTCCAGCACGCAGCTATTCGCTTCCAGCATGTCAATCGGTTTACCCGTATCGATCCACCAGCCTTTGTGAACATGCGGCATCACTTGGTAGCCATGCTCGACCAACCATTGAATGGCATCAGTGATTTCAAGTTCGCCGCGCTGAGAGGGCTTAATGGCATGGACCGCTTCAAACACATGCGCGTCAAACATGTAAATCCCGACCAGTGCCAGATTGCTCGGCGGGTCTTTGGGCTTCTCGATCAAACGTTCGATGCTGCCATCGGTGCGCAGCTTGGCAACGCCAAATGCCGATGGATTTTCGACCTCTTTCAACACAATCTGGCTATTCCAATTGCTGCTGGAAAAGTCGCTAATCAGCTTGCTGATCCCACCCTGAATGACGTTGTCGCCCAGAAACATGACGAATGAGTCATCCCCCAGGAATGGCTGCGCAATCTTTACAGCGTGCGCCAGTCCATCCGGACTCAATTGCTCAATATATTCAACGCGCACATTCCAGCGCGAACCATCGCCCACCGCATCGCGAATTTCGGGTCCCGTTTGACCAATGACAATGCCAATGTCGGTCACGCCCGCCTCGCGCATCGTTTCAATCACGCGAATCAGCACCGGTTTGTTGGCAACCGGGATCAACTGCTTGGCGCGGGTGTACGTGAGGGGATAGAGCCGTGTTCCTTTACCCCCGCTGAGGATTAAGCCCTTCAATGTCGTTCCTCCAGCGTGCTTTCGTGTCTGAAACCGTGTGCATTATAGACGATCCTGACATCTGGCATAGTCCGCGCTCATGAGCGCAGCGTCTGCATCCGCAGCCACGAATAGATCTTCATGTCTTCATAAGCGGTTGTCGTTAGTTCGTGGTCTGCTCCGGGAACATACGTGACTTCCGGTGTGCCGCCGCACGTGCGTAACGCCTCAATCATCAGTTCGGTCTGTTCGGGCGGCACGGTCATGTCCGCGCTGCCGTGCCATGCCCAGACAGGTGTGTTGCGCAGTGCACAGACGTCAGCCGGTTTTTCAAGCGCAGGGGCGCTCACCGGGACAATCGCGGCGAAGTGCTGTGGATAGAGCACCCCCAGCATCCATGCTCCATAGCCGCCCATGCTCGCGCCCGTGAGATAGACGCGCCTGTCATCGCCAAAGTAATGCCGCACCACATAATCCAGCAGGCTCATCAGCAGCGGTGGGTCATACACCCACCATTGCCCGGCGGGGCATTGCGGCGAGATGACGATAAAGGGGAAGTCGGGCTGCGCCTCGACGACTTTCGGCAAACAGTAGTCCTTCAGCACTTCCGGGTCGTTACCGCGTTCGCCCGCGCCGTGCAGAAACAGGATGACCGGATGCTTGCGTCGTGTGTCTTCAGCATCTGCTCCCGATGGGGTGTGTAGCAAATAGTGGAGCGATTTATAACGTTGTACTGTCTGAGTCATGCATAGTTACCCGTGTTTTCGCGCGGTGCGTTCGTCAGCACGACGCCGAGCAGCCGCACATGAACGCGCTCTAACGCCAGTTGTGCGCGCTGTGTGTGGTCACGGCGCGTGCTGCCTGCCCGCACAACCAGCAGCGCGCCGTCGAGCTTGACGCCGAGCAGAGCGGCATCGGTCGCCGCCAACGCGGGTGGGCTGTCAAAGATCAGGTAGTGCGCCCGCGCCTTCAGCACACCAATAATCTGGTTTAGCCGTTGGTTACTCAATAAATCGGATGGCACGGGCGGAAGCGCGCCGCTTGCCAGCAGGGAGAGATTGGGAACACTGGTCGGCTGCAAGGGTGGAGACGACAGCGCGCTATCCTCGCTGAACATCGTCGTCAAGCCGTGTTTGTTCTCCAGCCCCCAGAGCGTGTGCTGGGTGGGGCGGCGCATGTCGGCGTCGATGAGAATGGTGTTATTGCCCGCCTGTGCAAATGCCACCGCCAGATTTGCCGCCACAAGGCTCTTGTCTTCGCTATCGTTTACAGCGGTCACAAGTATCGTACTGACCGGGCGTTCGACGCTCATGAACATCAGGTTGGTGCGCAGCGTGCGGTACGCTTCTGCGGCTGCCGAGCGTGAGTCGTTCAGTGTGATCAAAGTTGGGTTCGCCACAAATGCACTCCTAAGCTTTGGAATCGGGGATGCTGGCAAGCACAGTGAGTTCGAGTGGCGCACGTTCCAAATCTTCGCGGCGGCGCACAATCGCGCTTTCGAGATATTCCAGCACGAAGATCAAGACACCGCCGAGGATCAGCCCCAGCACGCCTCCGGCTGCGGCGTTCAGCGACGGTCGCGGGCGATCCAGATCGACACGCGGAACGTCCACCATTTCGGCGGTAATGCGGTCGCGCAGTTCGTTCTGCTGGTTCTCGCGGAAGCGATACTGCACCAACTGGTTGCCATACTCCTGTGCCACGCGGTAGGCAGTCTCCTGGTCGGGCAGTTCGACTTCGATTTGCAGCGACAGCCGCAGTGAGTCCGGATTTGCCACGACCGCGCCATTGAGCGCGCCCGGCGTCATATCCAGCCGCAGGTTGTCAATCACGGACTGCGCAACCGTGTCGCTATCGAGATAGAGCGCGTAATTGCGCACGAGACGCTGTGCCGAGTCGGTCAAACCGAGATCGGCACGGGCGGGTTGAATCAAGACGACCTGTATAGCACGATAGATCGGGGTTTGCAGGCGGCTGAGGAAAAAAGCACTGCCTGCCGCGATGATCGCCAGCAGCAGCATGATCCAGCCGCGTCGAAGCAATATTCTGCCGTAGTCAATTAAACTCATGTCGCGTCCTTTGCAGCGGCACACGGCGAGCATTGTACCGCATTCGCCCATGTGCGCAGGAGGGCGGTTTTGCAGAGCGCAGGGCAGGCGTTGTTTACAGTTTTCCTATACCTTGCACCAAACCTGAAGTATGATATGCTAACGTTTAGCATAACGTAATGCCTTTCAGGTATATCGTTATCAACAATTGAGCAGTGCAGTTTGCACTCATCAAGAGCGGTGGAGGGAAAGGCCCTGTGAAACCGCGGCAACCCCTGAAACATTGGGACGGTGCCAAATCCCGCGAGGTATGTATCCTCGCAAGATGAGCGGTAGTTTGCTTTAGTAACGCCTCTCATCGTATCTGAGAGGCGTTTGTATTTCCATCAGGAGGCTTTTGTGGAACAGGTGCAGAACCGACTTGCGAATTCGACGTTTATGAGTTCGCCCAGTTATTTCTTTACGTCTGAGTCGGTGTCCGAGGGGCATCCCGACAAGATGTGCGACCAGATTTCCGACGCGGTGCTGGATGCAATCATCGGCGCCGACCCGAACGCGCGTGTCGCCTGCGAAGTGGCAACGACGACAGGGCTGGTCGTCGTGATCGGTGAAATCACGACCAACACGTATGTTGATATTGAAAAGCTGGTGCGCGATACGGTGATTGACATCGGCTATACGCGCGGCAAATACGGCTTTGACGCCGAAACCTGTGGAGTGATCGTCTCGCTCAAGGAGCAGTCGGCGGATATCGCGCAGGGTGTTGACAAGGCGTTGGAAGCGCGCGAAGGCAAGATGAGCGAGGCGGAAATCGAAGCGACGGGCGCAGGCGACCAGGGCATGATGATCGGATTTGCCTGTGATGAAACGCCGGAACTGATGCCGATGACGATCTCGCTGGCGCATAAGCTGACGCGCGAACTGGCACGGGCGCGCAAGGCGGGCGAAATCACCTGGCTGCGACCGGATGCCAAGAGCCAGGTCACGATTGAATATGCTTACGGCAAGCCCAAGCGCGTCGATACCATCGTCATTTCGACACAGCACGCCCCCGAAGTCAGTCAGGAAGAAATCCGTTCGACGGTTATCGACAATATCATCAACAAGGTCATCCCCGCCGACATGGTAGACAGCGAAACACGCATCTTCATCAACCCGACCGGGCGCTTTGTGACCGGGGGTCCGTTGGGCGATGCCGGGCTAACCGGCCGTAAGATCATCGTTGACACCTACGGCGGTGTGGCGCGGCACGGCGGCGGCGCGTTCAGCGGTAAGGACCCGACCAAGGTTGACCGCAGCGCGGCGTATATGGCGCGTTATGTGGCGAAGAATGTCGTCGCGGCGGGGTTGGCGTCGCGCTTTGAAGTGCAGGTGTCGTATGCCATCGGTGTTGCACAGCCGACATCGCTGGCGGTTGAAACTTTTGGCACGGGCGTGGTGGCGGATGAAGTCATCGAGCAGTTGATCCGCCAACATTTCGACATGCGCCCTGCGGCGATCATTCGCGATCTCAACCTGCGTCGCCCAATCTACAAGCAAGTGGCGGCATACGGTCACTTCGGGCGCGAAGATGTCGATGTCCCATGGGAACAGACGGACAAGGCAGCGGCGCTGCGCAGCGCGGCAGGGCTGGGGTAGTTACTGAACAAAAAGTTTCGGTGTTAGACGGGCGACCTGCCGGGTCGCCTGTGCATACAACAACTCGTAACATCGGTTGGCAGGGCGACTTTTGCAGTCGCTCTGTTCTTTTTCCGCCAAGTCCTCACACATCCGCTATAATCACGCTATAGTGACGTTTGCAACAGGTTTCAAGTCAAGCGGGAGAGACGGGCATGGGCGTCTTCAAGGCAATCGGCGGCTCTATCAAGAACTTCATGATTTTGTTTTCATTCATCGTCAATCTGATTCTGATCATTGTGTTAATCGTGCTGCTGCTCCTGATCTTCGAGATCAAGAACCAGATTGCGACACCGCTGGTCAGCGGCTTGCATAGCAGTTTCGTCGGGCTGGATCAGGCGACGATTGACTGGACTATCCCTGTGCGTGAGCGTGTGCCTGTTGTACTGGATGTGCCCGTCAATCTGACCACGACAGTGGTACTGACGGATGAAGTGGCGCTCAATGTCCCTGCCAGTGTGCAGATAGAAGGGTCAGCCCCGCTGGGTGCAGTCGTCAGCCTGAACCTGCCTGTCGGTTTAGAGCTGCCTGTTAGTCTGAATTTCATTCTCCCCCTGAATCAGGAACTGCCCGTCAATCTCGATGTGCGTGCGGTCATCCCGTTGGAACAGACACAATTGCATGACCCGTTTGAAAATCTGCGCCTGATGTTTGAGCCCCTGGCGGTCGCGCTCCACAATCTGCCAAATGGCTTCAACGAAGTTCCTGGCTTTGTCGGCAATGCGCTGGATGCAGATGGCGTAAATCTGCTCGCACCGAATGCCTACAGCCAGCAGCCGTGGCCCGGCTTCTCGAATACCGCTGGCGTGGGCTATTCTCTTGGGACTCAGCCGTGGCCCGCTGCTAATATTCCAGCAGACACAGGTATGGTGCCGCTCGGCGGTATCCCCGCACTCGATCAACAGTTGCGTCCTGAAGTGTGGGCAGCAGGTGGTCCGCAGGCAGTGAACGCAGCCGCCATGCAAGCTATGACGCAGAATGGCGTCCCCGCATGGGCGTATGGCGCTTCCGCAGAAGGGCAGCCGCCGCTGGGACCAGACGCAGCCGCGACTGTGGCGGGGCAACCGGGCGCGGTCGATACCACGCAGTCGGGCGACATGGGCATTATGCCGACGCCTACCACGCCCGGCTCGTGAGCCAGCGCGCAACTTGTGGATAGTAGGCTGCGTACAAGCATATTGTGATGACGTTGATAGAGGAGCAGCAAACGTAATGGCGACGAACGGACGCCCCGTAATCCGCGTGACGGGTTTGGCGAAGGATTTGCCGCTGGGCAAAACGGTGGTACACGCGCTGCGTGGCGTTGACTTCGAGATTCAGGCGGGTGAAATGGTCAGCATCATCGGTCCGTCGGGCAGCGGCAAAAGCACGCTGCTTGGTTTGATTGGCGGGCTGGACAAGCCGACGCAGGGCAAAGTGGAAATCGATGGTACGGACATCAGCCGCCTGGGCGAAGACCGCATGACCGAGATTCGCAACGAGAAGATCGGCTTCATCTTTCAGTTCTTCAATCTGATCCCGACGCTAACGGCGATTGAAAATGTAGCGCTGCCGATTCAGTTCGCACGCAAGGCGAAGTTCAATCCCGAAAAGCGCGCTAAAGAACTGCTGGCGCTGCTCGGTCTGAAAGACCGGATGACGCATCGCCCGTCGGAATTATCGGGTGGGCAGCAGCAGCGTGTGGCGATTGCACGGGCGCTGGCGAACAACCCGCCGCTGGTGCTGGCGGACGAGCCGACAGGCAACCTGGACAGCGAGTCGGGCGAGATTGTCTTGAAGACACTCCAATACATCCGCCGCGATACAGGGACAACCGTCGTCATCGTCACGCACGACCCGGACATTGCGCGCACAGCCGATCGCATCCTGACGCTCGTGGATGGACGATTGGTGGACACGCCTGTACACTCCTAGCAGACTCGTTTGTCGGCAGGAGTACAGTTGTGTCCAAGTACGAAACGTATCCCATCGAAATTGCGGGTGTGAAGCGCGAACTTCGTCTGTTCGCCATCAAGCCCGGCATCCGCATCGCCATTCTTAACATCCTGGGCGATATTGAACTGGTGCAGGCGGCGGCGAAAGAACTGGCGGTCAAGCTGAAGCCGCACTACCCCGAAGTGCTGGTCGTGCCAGAAGCAAAAGCGATCCCGCTGGCACATGCTTTAGCGCTCGAAATGAACATGCCCTACATCGTCCTGCGCAAGACTTTTAAGCCATACATGGGCTTCGCGCTTAAGGCGGAGACGCTGAGTATTACGACGGGCGAACCACAAACGCTGTTTCTGGATGAGAAGGACCGTGAAACCATCAAGGGCAAGCGCGTGGTGCTGCTGGATGATGTCATTTCGACGGGCAGCACTCTCCAGGGAATGCGGCTGCTGATGGACAAGGCGGGGTCGAAAGTCGTGGCAGAAGCGGCGATCTTCACTGAAGGCGACCGGGCGACATGGGAAAAGATCATCGCCCTCGGTCATCTGCCTGTCTTTGTCGAAAAAGAGCCGGGTTAACTCATCTTTTCGATCACCAGCAGGTGTGACAAGCCGAACGTATCCAGCGGCGTGCCTTCGATGCGGTAGAGCGTGTCACGCAGCACCCGTCCGGCGCTTCCCAGGCGCGCGATGATATTGTCGTAGCCGCCATAGATGCGCTGGTGGGTGACGATGCCCGCCGCCGTGCCATCGAACAGCCGCTGGATGCCGCGCGCCGTGTACGCGCGTACATGCGGCGCGAGGCGGTTACGCAGCGCATCTGGCAGGTAGTTGATGAGCGGCGTGTTGCCAAAGTGATAGTCGCCACGCCAGTAATGCCCGTGCGTCTCGAACGGATACCAGCGGTTGGGTGCGAAGATCACCGCTCGTCCGCCAGGCTTCAATACACGCACCATCTCATGCGCCGCTATGCGATCATCATTGACATGCTCGATGACCTCGTGTGACAGCAGCGTATCAAACATGTTGGCGGGGTAGGGCAGCGCTTCAGCAGCTGCCACGACGGTGTGCGGCGTATGTGCGACCGCCTCGACCACGCGCTCAAACTCGATATCGATAGCCTCCACATGCGGCGTATAACGTTCGCGGATGGCGCGGGCGTACATGCCGACACCAGTGCCGTCGATCAATACCTGGGCGTTTTCGAGCTTTGCCCAGCGGGCGATCATCTGTAGGCGGCGTTCCTGCCCTGCGCGCCAGACCATGCTGGGCATTCCGCGCAGGGCGGCAAGCGTGTCGTGAGTCGTCAAGATGCGCGTCGGGCTCCTGTTACTGGCGCAAGGGCTTCTTCTTCGCCGCTGCCAGCTTTGAACGATCCAGCGGAATGCCGGACAGTGTATCATCATCATCGACAATCGGCATCGTCTGTTTGAATGTCAGCGGGGCGACGACTGTGACGCGTGTCCCTTTGCCGGGCGTGCTGTCAATCGTCAGGTTGCCGTTCAGCAGCGCAGCGCGCTCCTTCATGTTGACCATCCCCAGACTGCTGGACGCGCGACTGTTGTAATTGGCGCTCATCTTGTTCACGTCAAAGCCGACACCATTATCGGCAATCTGAATCACGAGGTCGCCATTCTTATGTCGCACATCTACGCCGATCAGTTTTGCCTGGGCGTGCTTGCGGGCGTTGTTGATCGCTTCCTCGACGAGATAGAACACCACTGCCTGCTGCGATTGATCGAGGACGTTCTCGATGTTCGACTCAACACGCACCTGGACATCCTGCCCGTAGGTATCGCGCATTTTCTCCGCCAGTTGTTGCAGCGCGGCGGACAAACCCTGATCTTCTAGCACCAGCGGTCGCAGCGTGAAGAGCATATGGCGCATATCTTTCGTCGTGCTGCGGGCAATTTCTTCCATCTTCCTGAGTTCGTCCGGGATCTGTTCCGGCGCTTTTTCCAGCATTTTGCTGATGATGCTGGTCATCATCGCCAGCGCCGATACTTTCTGCGTCGGTCCATCGTGGAGTTGGCGTGCAAGCTGCTTGCGCTCGTCTTCCGCGACGCGGCTGATGCGTTCCTTCTCTTCGAGCAAGGTCTGGTACAGCACATAGTTTTGCAGCGCAATCGTCGCCTGTACGCCGATGGCGGTCAGCAGTTCGGTATGTTCTTCCGTAAAGGCGTCGGTGCTTTCCGAGCCGTAAAGCAGGACGCCATAGTTGTCGTAGCCTGCGCGCATCGGCACACACAGCGTAGAACGGCACCCCTGCATTCCGGCGTAGTATTGCAATTCCGGGTCATCTTTGCCGCGCTTGCCAATCACGGGTACCGCTTCGCGTAAAGCCTGCCCGATGATGCCGCTGCGACCGGGCGCGGGTGTGGTTTTATCTGCCGGTGTGAACTTGCGCGAGGCGATGATCTGGAGACCGGGCTCGTCCGACTGAAAGAGCATGACGGCGGCTGCCAGGTTCTTGCCCATGCGCCCGCGCAGCCCTAGTTGACCCGCGTCGAGAGCAGCGTTGAGGATGCGCTCAAAATGCTGCGTCTCGCTGAACGTCATCAGCATCTCATAGATAGCGCGTGTGCGTTCGTGGATGTCTTCTAACTGTGCCTTGCGCTGGTCGGCAAGGGCGGCGAAGGTGGTGCGCAGCGAATGTGTCTGCCGTTGCAGCGCATATGCGGCTGCCAGACCCAGCAGTATGGTCAGCACGAGGAGAAGCGTCATGGACGAGTCGATCGGCGCAGCACGGAAGTACAAACCCAGTGCCACGGCTCCCGCCAGACTCAGCGCTGTGTAGATGATACTGGGACGCAGGAAAGACAGGATCATGAAACCGACGATCAGCGGCAGCATGACCTGAGGTGTGGGCGGCAGCAGCCGCTGATTCACGTAGTAAAGCGCGCCGACAATGATCCAGTCGGTGATCAATAACGTGGGAATGTCGGCGATGCGCCAGGGCATGAGGATGACCAGTGCAAAGACAACATTTGCAACAACAGCAATGACAAGTGGTAAAATGCTTTCCTGAGGAAGGGACGTTATACCTTTGCTGTACAGGATGAAAAACAATCCGCCGCCGATTGCGAGCAAACGGGCAGCGAAAATATACCAGTCTCGCCAACCTAGACCTGTTGTAGAGTTAGCCATCCAGATGTTTCCCCACAGTCTGTCAATGAAGTGCTAATTAAGCTACCACAAGTCAGCCAGTTATGATACTGTGTAAAGCTTTACAATATTCACACTTTTGCCTACATTCATATTCAAGTTGTAGCTTCACCCTTTGATGATAGAATACATATACCAAACGTTCCTCACATCACCACAAAAGAGGGTTTGTTAGTTCATGAGCAAAACCAAACTGCGCCCTAACATTTGCGACTATGAAGGCTCGAATTACCGGACCGAATTCTGGGAAGGCAAGGGGCGCGATTACGAAGATCAGGTCGAACGTGGGGTGCTGCGGCGCTGGCTGCCCGCACAAGGGCGGCGCTTGCTGGAAGTCGGCGCGGGCTTTGGGCGCTTGACCGACGAGTATCACGGCTATCAGCAGGTGGTGCTGCTGGATTATTCACTGTCGCAGTTGCAGTATGCGCAGGAGCATCACGGGCGTGACTCGCGCTTTGTCTATGTGGCGGCGGATGCCTATCATCTGCCATTCAAGGCGGGCGTATTCGACGGTGCGACGATGATCCGCGTTATCCATCATATGGCGGATGTGTCAGCAATCTTGGCGCAGATGCAGCGGGTACTGACGCAGGATGGGTTGTTCATTCTGGAACACGCTAACAAACGCCACCTCAAAGCGATTGCGCGCTACGCATTGAAACAGCAGAAATGGGACCCCAACACGCTTGATCCGGTAGAATTTGTCGAACTGAACTTCGACTTCCATCCAGATTACATTGTCAACGCCCTGCAAGCTGCCGAGTTTGTAATTGAAGAACGGCTTCCCGTATCCTACCTGCGCGTGAATCTGTTAAAGGAGCGCGTGCCTGTCAAGTGGCTGGTGGCGGTCGATGAATTGTTACAGCGCTCACGCCTCTTGTTTTCGCCCAGCATCTTCACGCGCTGTCGTATGGTCGGCAGCCGCCCGAATCATCTGGAAGTGTCTTCGATTTTCGCCTGCCCGGAATGTGGGGGCGACCTGATTCATGAACGAGTTGGTGACGAAGAAACGCTTTACTGCCCGAAGGAAGGTCTGCGTTGGGCCATTCGCGACGGCATCTACGACTTCAAGGCAGTGCTGGAGTAAGCGCTAGAGTTCTTCAAGGTGTGCCTGCACCCATGCCTGATATGCGGCGCGCAGGCGGCGGGTCTGCACGCCGGGCGTGCCGTCGCCCAGCACATAATCGTCAATCTGGATGACCGGGATGATGCCCCGGCTGCTGCTGGTGATGAATGCTTCGTCGAGACGCGGGATGTCATCATGATGTACAGCGTCTTTGCGTAATGACAGCAGGGTAGGCGCAACCTCAAAGACGATTTGCTGCGCGATACCGGGCAGCACCCCCGCGCTTGCCGTGCGCAGCTCGCCGCTGAGTATCGCGTAAAAGTTGCTGCTCAAGCCTTCGAGCAGGTAGCCTGCTTCATCGCACAGCAGGGCAGTATATACCCCTTGCGGCAAGGATTTCTCTAGCGCCTCGCGGTCGTGCAGCCAGTCGGTCGTTTTGGCGGCGGCGTTGTGCCGGGCGCTGTTGGCGACCGTGATCACGCGAATGCCGTGCTGCACGAGCGTGTCGGACGGCGGGGTGTACGGCTCTATCGTCAGGATGAATTGATCCGGCTCTGCTTTGGGAACGGTGATGCGAAAGCGCACATCGCCATAGCCCGACTCGACAATCATCCGCCGCAGTGCCTCGCGCAACCGAAGGCGGTCGAGTGACAGGGGGATACCCGAACGCGCGGCGGAGTCTTCCAATCGGTCCAGATGTGCAGCCAGCTTAAGCGTTTTGGTGTGCTCGTAAGTGTTGGTGACGGTATAGACGCCATCATGTGGCTCATACTGTGCGGCGTCCGCCAGCGAGCCAGCGGTGTACGGCGCGGGTTGCAATTTATCTGCGGTTAAGATGCGAATGATGCTGGGCATATGACATATCCTCTGTAGTTTTATGAACTCAGCCGACCGGTTGCCATCGCCAGCTTCATAATGAGGTGGGCGATTTCGTAAGCGGCGCGCGGACGACCGAGTTGATGCGCTTTATTTGCCGCCAGCCGCATCGCTTTGCCGTCGTCCGCCAGCCAGTGACAGATCGCTTCCAGTGCTTCAATCGGCTCATTGGCACGCACGCCTGCGCCGTGTGTGACGACGTAATCAGCGTTGCCTGTCTCCTGCCCTTCAATGACATCGGTCAACAAAATTGGCATGCCAGCGGCGAGCGCTTCCGACACGATCAAGCCGCCCGCCTTGCAGACTATCGCGTCGGCGGCGTGCATCATCTGTGGAATGTTGCTGACGAAGTTATAAATATGTGCAGGGTGATGCCACTCTGTTGCTTGCAACTGTTCGTACAGCTCGTCGTCACCCCCTGCCACGACCGCTAGTTGCAGTGGGAATCCGCAGTGATTGAAGACGCGCAGTACCTCCATTAACTGGCGCACCCGCTTACTGCCCACGACGAGCAGCGTGGTTCGCTCGTGCGCCCAGCCAAGCTCGTCACGCAGGACTGCTTGCTCGCGTGTTTCGCGGCTGATGGCGGTGTTGACCGGAATGCCGATCTGCATAATGGCGGTTTTGGGCAGACCCGCCAGCACTGCCAGGTCATACGCCACATCGGTCGGCACAATCGTCATGGTGGAGACTTCGTTGAACCACATGCGATGCAGGCTCGTGAGATCCGTCAATACCGTGACGACCGGGATCGGTTGAGTGCGCAGCGCCATGAGCGCGTTCAGCGGCGCGAGGAAATTTTCCTGCGCGACGACGATAACATCCGGCTTGAACTTGTCGACCACGTTCTGTACCGCCAGCAGCAGCATGACAGTGTACGCGCCTTCATAGAGCGATGACACGACCGATGTGCCACTGACCTGGTAAGTGATCTGGTACAGGTCCGGCAGTTCGCGCACGAAACGGTCGTAATCTTCAGTGGTGTTGCGCAGGAAACTGGGCGCAAGTTCGCTTGTCATCGGGTTGGTGGTTTCGATGATCACCTTGTCACCGAAGACCTCGCTCAGAGCAGACTCCAACGCGCGGGCCGCTGCGCGATGCCCAAAGCCGAGATCGGCAACGAAGATCAGGATGCGTTTTGGTCGTGTCATGTCCAAACCTTGTGATGGCGCACTCTAATGTCGTTTCTAAAACGACTATTTTGTCCGTAGTTGCGCTTGACAGGCGCTGCCTGGCGCGATAGCCTATAGCTTAACGTGGAAAGATGGGTTGTGCGTGAGCCTTATGCAAACAGTCAGTATTTGCATCACCACTATCACCACTACCATGACCATGTGCATGTGTGCACCCAGGGGGAATTTCCGCGCGCCGTAGTCATGTGACAGTCAATCGGGTCGTAGCGAGCGTGTGGAAATCCTCCACACGCTTTTTTGTTCATTCAGGCAAGGGGTTCACTCATGGCACTTATCACGATGAAGTTTGGCGGTACATCTGTCGGTAGTCCCGAAGCAATCAACAATGTCATTCAGATCGTGCGTGGCGCGATCCAGAATGGAGACCGAGTGATCGTTGTCGTGTCGGCGATGTCGGGCGTGACCGATATGCTCATTCATTCGGTGCGCGACGCGGCGGAGGGCAACAAGTGGGGTTATCTGTCGACGGCGCAGAAAATTCGCGAACGCCATGAGGAGGTTGTGCATTTGCTAACGCGCCCCGGCAAGAACCGCGACGACATTCTGCACGACATCAGTGTCTTGCTTGGTCAGCACGGCGAATTGTGCCAGGCGGTAAACGTGTTAGGCGAAGCGACCGACCGCATCCTGGACTCGATCATCGCGTTTGGCGAACGCCTCAGCGCGCGCATGATCGCGGCGGTGCTGCGCGAAGCAGGTCTGAAAGCACGGTCGTATGATGCGGGACAGTTCCTGCTGACCGATGACAAGCATCAGGGCGCGAACCCGCTGTGGGCGGAAACGCAGGCGTTGGTTGACGAAAAGCTGAAACCTGCGCTTGCTGACGGCATCGTGCCGATCATCACCGGCTTCATCGGACAGACGCACGCCGGGCATTACACGACGCTGGGGCGCGGTGGCAGTGACTTCAGCGGGGCGATCTTCGCGGCGGCGACGGACAGCGATGAACTCATCATCTGGACAGATGTAGACGGCGTGATGACGACCGACCCGCGCATTGACCCGCGCGCGCGGGTGCTGCCCTATGTCTCGTATCAGGAAGTGGGCGAGCTGGCATTCTACGGCGCGAAGGTGCTGCATCCCAAGACCGTGCAGCCAATCGTCGGCAAGGGCATCCCGATGCGTGTGCGCAACACGTTTAACCCCTCGTTTGAAGGCACGCTGATCGGCGCGGAGAGTCAGCCGAGCGATACGATTGTCAAGGCGGTGACGAGCGTCAAGAACGTCAGTCTGCTGACGGTGAGCGGCAAAGGTATGATCGGCGTGCCGGGCATTGCTGGGCGGACGTTCCTGGCGACGGCACGGGCGGGCGGCAGTATTTTGATGATCTCGCAGGCGTCGTCCGAGCAGAGCTTTTGTTTTGTGCTGACGAATGACCGCGCGCAGCAGGCGAAGCTGGAAATCGAGCGCGAACTGGCGGCGGAGGTCGCGCGGCAGGATGTCGACGAGGTGGATGTGCTGGACAGTGTTGCCATCGTAACGGTGGTCGGCGCAGGGATGCAGGGGATACCCGGTGTCGCCGGGCGGGTGTTCACGGTGATGGGGGATAACGCGGTCAACATCATTGCTATCGCGCAGGGGTCATCGGAATGCAGCATTTCGTTCGTGATTGCGGAAGCCGACCATCAAAAGGCGGTCGTGAAGTTGCACGATTTGGCGCTGGAAGCAGTGGCGCAGCTCTCATGAGCCAGCGCGCCACGCGCAACCGCACGCTGACGCTGAGCGAGGACGAGTTATCTCGCTTGCGTCCGGCACTGCTGCATCTGGACAAGCCCGCATCCCTTGAGACGGTACTTGATCAGGTGGTGTGTCAGGATATGGCGGCTGCGTCCCCGTACCTGCCTGCTGCCAGCGCTGATGTGCTGCTGCTGGATCCCCCCTATAATCTGGATAAGACGTTTGGCAGCGAGCGCTTTCGCCAGCGCTCGCCTGCCGCTTATGTCGCATGGGCGGAAGACTGGTTGACACCCCTGCTGCGGTTGCTCAAACCGACTGCCAGCGTCTATGTCTGTGCGGATTGGCGCACATCGGCGGCTCTGTTTCCGCTGCTGGAACGGCACTTCATCGTGCGCAACCGCATCACCTGGGAACGCGACAAAGGACGCGGTGCGCGAACGAACTGGAAGCAGAACGCCGAGGACATTTGGTTTTGCACGGTTGGCGACAGCTATACGTTCAATGTGGATGCAGTCAAGCTGAAGCGGCGGGTACGCGCGCCGTACCGTGATCCGGAGCGCCAGCCGAAGGATTGGATAGAGGAGCAAGGGGAACGCTATCGCCTGACGCATCCGTCGAACCTGTGGACGGACATCACCGTGCCATTCTGGTCGATGCCGGAAAACACCGATCATCCCACGCAGAAGCCGGAGAAGCTGGTTGCGCGGCTGCTGCTCGCCAGTTCCAATGCGGGTGATGTCGTGCTGGATCCCTTCCTCGGCTCCGGCACGACGGCGGTGGTAGCTCGCAAGTTAGGGCGGCGCTTCATCGGCATTGAGATCGACCCCCACTATGCCTGTCTCGCGCTTAAGCGGCTGGCGCTGGCGCACGAAGATAAGTCGATACAGGGCTACCGCGACGGCGTATTCTTTGAGCGAAATTCATAGTGCAGAGTGCAAAGTGCAAAGTGCAAAGTGCAAAATCGGCTCTAATTTGCACCATGCACTTTGCACTCTGCACCCGCAACAAAAAATCCCACTGCCTCTTTACGACACGAACGGCTTGAGCATCTGAAAGTCGTCGCGCAGCGTCTGTCGTTCGTTGCTGCTGTAAAGCACGACAGCAGGATGGTATAGCGGCAGGATGAACAGGCTGCGATCATCTACCTGCGCTTTCAACAGCTTGCCATGTAACTGCCCGATGCGCATCTTCTTTTCCGGCAGGTCGTACTTCTTGAGGATGTAGCTCATCGCAAACCGACCGAGCGTGACGATCACACCCGGCTCGATGATGTCGATCATCTTGTCAATGTACGGCGTGTAGAACTCGATTTCGGCAGGAGTCGGGTCGCGGTTTTCCGGTGGTCTGTCCAGAATGACATTGGTCATGTAGGTGTCGTCGCGATTTAACCCGATGGTCAGCAGCATTTCGTCCAGCACTTCGCCGGACTGCCCGACGAATGTGCGCCCTTGCAGCGCTTCGTATTCGCCCGGCGCTTGCCCGATGAACAAGATATTGGCGTCGGGGTTGCCTTCGCCCAGCACCGGGAAGTAACGGTTGGCGGTACGGTAGCTGTAGAGCGGCGAGTCTTTGGCAGCAAAGAGCGCGTCCTTGAGCGCCTTCAGTTCGCGCAGTTTGCGGCGCAGCGTTTCGCCGTCGGTCTTTTGCTTGGCGACCGGCTTTGCCGGGGTGAGCATGGCCTTGATGCTGCTCACGAGCTGTTCGACATCGTAGGCAAAACGATTGTGACTGAGTTCGAGCGCGTTGCGGCGGGTGAGCGCGTGCAGGTCGGAAGGCAGGTCGCCCGTATTCGGCATCTTCGCCCGTCCAACCAGTACGGGAATGATCGCCTTGTTCTGCTTAAGCGCGCTGGCGATTTCGATTCGCACAAAGTCGCGTTCGTTATCCAACCTGCGTTCACCGTCGCTGTCCCTGATATTGACCCACTCTGGACCGATCACCGCCAGCAGCACATCGCACCCAGCGACCGCATCTTCCAGCGTCTGTACGAAGTCTTCGCCAGGTCGGATCGCTTCGATGTCCATGAAGATGTCTTCCGGCTTGAAGTGGTCGCACAGGCGGTCGTACAGCCGCCCGACATAGCCTTCACTGTCCTGACGGCGATAATTAATGAAGATACGGCTCATGGCTGTCTTTAAGTCTCATGCTGGACGGATGCGCTCCCTTGATTGTAGCCGAAAACAACCCTGTGACCGTAGAGGCGTTCAGGATAAGCCCAGTGCATCCAGAATACCCGGCACAGCAAGCTGGCTGAACTGATACGCCATCGTCTCCGCTGTCGCTTGCAAATCGGTCTTGAGCCACCAGTGGATAGAGCCGAGCAGTGCGCCTGCCAGATAGTGAGCGATGAGTTCCGGCGGCACCGTGATGCGCGGTGCCGCCGCGCGCAGCGGGGCGTGGCGTTCATAGGAGACCTGCGCGGCGTAATCGAGCAGGCGCATGATGAAGGCGGATGTGCTGTGACTGCCAAGCATGGCGCGGTAGAAACGGGCGTAGTCTTGTACATGCTTGAATACTGGGTAGGTCAGCGGTTTGCCATCCGCCAGCAGTGTGTCGGCATCCAGCCCCCCAACGGATGCTTGCAGCGCAGCGAAGACACGCTCCGTATACGCGGCGAGCAGGGCATGCTTGTCAACATAATGCTCGTAGAAAGTCTTGCGCGCAATGTCGGCGCGGTCGCAAATCTCCTGTACCGTTATGGCATCGTAATCTTTGCTCGCAAGCAGATCGAGCAGAGCGGCTTCCAGTGCTGCATGAGTCTTGCGCTCACGGCGGTCAGTTGTCTGAGATGCTGTACTGCTGTCCATTATGTGACGCCTGATGTTGTCCAAATTCCTGAAGAGCGTAGCATGTTGTACAAGTAACAACATGAGAGGAAAGCGTGAGGCGTAACGTGAACAGGCAGTTGGATCAGATGTATTGGAAGCGCTACTACACAGCCGAAACGGTTGCACAGGTAGAAGCACTGAAGCAGGATATGTATATCGACTCGACAGGTGTGCGTATTCATATGGATGTGTATGAGCAAAAGGACAGGAATGCCCCTGTGCTCATCTTCAATCATGGCGGTGGTGGCTATTCGCGCGTGTTTGCGCCGCTGGCATTGGCGATGTATGCGCGAGGCTACACGGTTGTGCTGCCGGATCAATACGGGCAGGGTTACAGCGATGGCGACCGTGGCGATTTCACGCTTGGACAGTGCGTGCAAAACATTGTGGACGCGGCGCGCTGGGCACGAGCGCGTTACAGCGGCAGGCTGTTTCTGGCGGGCGGCAGTGTTGGCGGCGGGCTGGCGTACAAGGCGGCGGCGGGCGCGCCATGCGATGCAGTCATCTGCCACAACCTGTACAACTTTGGTAGTGCGCGTGACTCGCTGGCGGTATCGCGCTTCGCGTTCGCCAGCGATCTGCCGCTGCTGCCGGGCATCTTTGCCGCGAGCACGCGCATGATGGCGTCATTACTGCCAGCACTCAAACTGCCCTTTATGCTGCTCGGCAAGTTCGAGTCAATGGTGGATGAACGCGATACCCGCTTCTTTGGCATTTGGCGCGACGATCCGCTGCCGATCAAAGCGGTCAGCCTGCGTTACATGGCAAGTACGTTCAGCACACCCCCTGCTGTGCCGTATCAAAAAAATACAAAGCGCGTGCTGGTCATCAATCAGAAGCGCGACAAGATGGTGTCGCCGCAGGTGACGCGCCGCAATTATGAACGGCTGGGTGGCGACAAGCAGTACATCGAAATCGACTATGGTCACTGGGCAACAGGCGAGCAGTTCATTAGCGAGTACGTCGAGATACTCGACCAGTACATGCGAAAGGAACAGTAGGTGTGTTCAACGCAGAGAGGGAGAAGTGTAGAGACTGCAGAGTTTAGATTACACTGCGTCTCTTGCTTTTCCCGGTCTCTGCGTTAAGCGTTCTATTTCTGCTGTAACGCCTGCCAGACACGCTCCGGCGTAAACGGCAGCGCGCGAATCATCACGCCTGTCGCGTCGTAAATCGCCGATGCCAGCGCCGGGGCAACCCCATCTTTCGGGATTTCGGCAATCGCCTTCGCGCCGTACGGTCCCGATTCTTCGTAGCTTTCGACGAAGATCACTTCCAGCTTGGGCATCTCATCCGCGCGGTAGATGTGGTAGCGCTGGAAGTCAGTCGCCAGCGAATTGCCAAGCTCGTCATAGACCATCTCTTCACAGTGCGCATAGCCGAGCGCCTGCACCATGCCGCCCTCAATTTGCCCGGACGCTGTGATTGGGTTGATTGCCACGCCGCCGTCAACCGCCATCAGCAACCGATCTACTGTGACCTGTCCGGTTTCGGTATCGACGGTCACTTCTGCAAACTGGGCTGCAAACGGCGGCGGACTGAGTTCGCTCATGTGGCTGGCAGTCGCCATAATCTGATGCTGGTTGTCCTGATGCAGGCTGTGGAGCGCCACTTCTTCGAGCGTGACCGAGCGCCCGTCGCGATGGATGACTTTCTTGTCTTCCAGTTCGAGGTCGTCCATCGCGCAGTGCAGCATACGCTCCGCAGCGTGCTTGAGGATTTGCTGACGCACGTCCTCCGCCGCTTTCATCACCGCACCGCCGCTGATGTAGGTTGTGCTGCTGGCGTATGCGCCCGTGTCGAACGGCGTGAAGTCCGTATCCGACGCATAGACGATAATGTCGTTTAGCGGCACGCCCAGTGTTTCCGCCGCGATTTGTGCCAGCACGGTATCCGCACCTGTACCGAGATCGGTTGCGCCGAAGAGCAGGTTAAACGAGCCGTCATCGTTCAGTTTGATCGATGCCGCGCCCATATCGAGTCCGGCGATGCCTGTGCCGTGCATGGCGATGGCAACGCCGATGCCGCGTTTCAGATGTGGTTTGCCGGGAACGGTCTTATCGACGCCACGCTTATCGTACCAGCCCATCGCCCGTGCGCCAATGTCGGCACACTCAGGTAACGCGCTGGTGGTGACGACCTGCGGTTTGCCTTCGCGCCCCTCACCGAGCGCTACTGCCATGATCAACGGATCGCCCTGTTTGATCCAGTTCTTACGCTTGAAGTCGAGCGGGTCTATGCCGAGCGCATGGGCGATCTCTTCGACGTGGACTTCGAGCGCGAACAACGCCTGTGGCGCGCCGTAACCCCGATATGCACCGGGGGTCGGAATGTTGGTGTAGATGACATCGCAGGTGAACTTGCTGTAGGGCGCGTTATAGGTGCTTAAGCCACGAAAGCCGCTGACCATCTGCACGGTTAAGCCGTGTGTGCCATACGCGCCGGTATTGCCAATGATGTACATCTCCGCCGCGACGATCTTGCCTTCAGCATCTACACCTGTCTTGAAGCGGATGATCTGCGGGTGGCGGCTGCGGGCACTGGTGAATTCCTGCTCGCGCGTGTACTCGAAGCGCACTGGACGCCCGGTTGCAATCGTCAGGTGGGCGCAAAGATCTTCGATCAGCATTTCCTGCTTGCCGCCAAAGCCACCCCCGATGCGCGGCTTAATCACGCGGATGCGCTTGACCGGCAGCCCCAGCAGCGGCGCGACCATGCGACGCACATGGAAGGGGACTTGCGTACTGGTGCGTATATTCAGGCGGTCGTCTTCGTCCCACCAGGTAATGACGACATGCGGTTCGATGCTCGCCTGCTGCACCTGATGGACACGGTACTCGCCCTCGAACGTCTGCACTGCCTTCGCCCACTGCCCGTCGCGGTCGCCTGCTTCGGCGTGGATGTGATGAACGATGTTGCGCGTGCGATCGTGAATGCCGTCAACTTGCGGATCATCGTGGATGATTGGTGCGCCCGGTTGCATCGCTTCGAGTGGATCGAAAACGGCAGGCAGGACTTCATATTCGACTTCGATCAGCTTGCACGCTTCATAAGCCAGTTCCTGCGTTTCCGCTGCGACCACCGCGACACGATCACCGACGTGGCGGACTTTATGATCGAGGCTGACCTGATCGTAGGGCTTGGGGTTGGGATAGCTTTGCCCGCCGCTGGCATACAGCACGCGCGGCACATCCTGGTACGTCAGCACCGCATGGACGCCGGGCAGCGCCTTTGCTTTGCTGGTGTCGATATGGCGGATGCGCGCGTGGGCGTGTGGGCTGGTCAGCAATGCCGCGTGCAGCATCCCGCGCATCTCTACGTCGTCGGTGTAGACGGGTTTGCCCGCCGCCAGCTTGACCGCATCGACTTTTGGCTCTGGCTTGCCAACGGTCTTAAGCGCCAGCACCTGCGGTGGTGTCACCACCAGCGGCGGCGTGATGGTGCGTGTGACCGTGCCATCGCCGCCCTGCGCGCCGCCATCGCCCCAGCCGAACAGCGCCTGCAAGTCCCAATCGCCGCCGCCGAACAGTTCTGGTGGCGCGGGGATAGCGCGTTGCAACGGCTCATAAGGCTCGACTTGTTCACCCCGCATAATCGCGGCTGCACGCAGAATTGCCTCGACAGGCTTGGCATACCCCGTCTCGCGATCCAGCACCCCGGCGATGGCATAGCGCACTTCATCTTCGCTGGGGTTCGGGTTTCGCTGGAGCAGGGCATAGGCACACAGGATTTGCGCGGGTGTGTTATAGCCGCTCTGGATTGCACCCGTGTCGATGAACGACTGTTGAAGCGGGTGCAGGTTGCGCGATGTGCCGATTCCTTCCAGCGTCAGGATGTCATGTCCATCCGCCTGCGCTGCCAGCAGCGAACCGCTGTTGACCGGGATGCCGTCCATCAGCACGGTATCCGCGCCGGTTAAACCGTGCTCGTCGCCAAACTTGACGCTCCAGCAGCCCGCGCGTCGCAGCAGCCGCAGCAGGCGTTCATGGGCGAAAGTCTCGAATGATTGCTTCTCGTGATTGAGTGTGAAGGTAATGTGCATGAAATTAATTCAGCCTTTCCAAACATTCTTCCAACGCGCGCCGCACGCACACGACCGCCATCTCGCGGCGATATTCCGCGCTGCCGTGCCAGTCACCGACGGGATCGAGTTGATCCGCCACTATTGCAACCGCTGCCTGTGGATCGATAGCAGTGAACGGCAGAGAGGGATCAATTGCGAGACTGACGAGCGTAACGGGCGCAGGTGATGCGCCACAGACCGCCGCAAATGCGATGTCAATGGTTTGCTCTGCATCGAGTCGCAGGTAAACGGCTGCATTGACGATAGGGATGTCGGACGGCGTGCGCGCGACGCATGCCGCGCCGAGCGCCTGCCGATGCTGCACATAGCCCACCAGATCAAGCCGCTGCAAGACGCTGTGCAGCGTGCCGCCCGCTTCCAGATGTGCCAGCAGTTCCGCCATATTGTATGTGACCGGGACCGCTTGGCTGGTCAGCCAGTGCGTCCCCACGTCCAGCGTAGTGAGCAGCGCCAGCCATTCGCGCAGCATGGGCGTGTCAAGCTGGTGTATGCTCTCTGCCACGCTCAGTCCGTTGCGCACGTTGAGCGGAACAGCACGGGTGAGTGCGCGACGTATAACCGGATCAAGACCGGGTTGCTCCGCTAATGCGCCCAGCATAACCCCGCCCCCAACGATGACCCCATTCTCCTGGGCGCTGATTTCGCGCAGGCTGGCGATGTCTTGCAGGTCAATGACCGTCTCAAAAGGGAGGTCGAGCGTACTCAAAGTGAGCGCGCCGCCATTGACAGCTACGCTGCCGGGTTGAGCTGCCAAACGCCCGGCATCGATCAAAGTTTTGGGACGGTGGTATGTTTTCGGATTCGTCATGATCACCTTGTAAAGTAAGCGACGACGGTGAGATAAATTGGGATGATGACTGCCAGCACCAGCAGCGCAATCATCAGCTCGCGCTGCGGCGGCAAGGTGCGCTGCTGCATTTGGATATAACAACGACGCGAGCAAAAGTACTCGATATGTGTCTCAGCATCATCGTGCAATTCAAACGACAATGCGTGACGCGCACATACCCAGTTTCGACAATGAGGATTGTAACAACGATGCAGCGGCTTGTCCGCTGTCTGGCTGCTTTTGCAGATGCAGCAGGTGGTTTCAGCGCGCATAGACTGCCAGTACCGTCGGCACTGCGTCGAATGAAGCGAGCGTGTAGGGCGAACCCGCATCGACATACATCATTGTAGAGCCACCGCCGTCGAGATTGACCGCGTTCACGATCTGCATGTCAGTAGTCGGCAGGTACGCCGCCAGGTCGAGCAGTGACAGACCGAGCAGCGGCGTCACCATTAGCAGGATGCGCCCCTGTGCGTCCTGCGCTGCCACTGTGCGCCGTGAACTGCGATTGTTATTGGGATTGGTGAACGAGTTGACGCCGTTCGTGACGAGCATCGGGAACGCCTGTACTGCTTGTTCCAGCGGCTCGCCGAAGTAGGGTTCGAGAATTGTCGAGCGCACGCGCACGCCGCCGTTCTGTACCTGCAACATGCCTCCGCGATCGCTGTATGCCTGCCCGTAGGCGATGCCATCCGCAACAACCAAGCCAAGCGCATTATGCTGCTGGTCAAAGAAGTTCGCGTTGATGATGGCGATTGCGCCAGGGAGTGCTGCCTGCCATTCGTTGAGCAGAAGCGGCGCGCCAGGGCGGTAATGCGACCGGAAGGTGTAGTATGCCGGATCGATGCGCAGGACGTAGAGCGAACCGAACGAGTTATTGGGCGGGGTGTAGATGCGGCTTTCGAGACCGGGCGCGAGCGTTTGCCAGCCCGCCGCGACTGTGACCAACGGCGGTGCGGTTGTGCCGCTGCTTTCGCTCCCTATTACGCAACCAGAGAGCAGCGAGAGCAGGGTGATGAGCGATAGCGAACTAAGGGGACGATAGACGAAGAAACGAATGATCTGCACGAAAGGCGTATACTCCCTACACAGGTTCGGGCTTGAACCGCTAACTGAGCCTTGCTATACTTTACTCTAGCTTAACACAGGCGCGGGCGATTAGCTCAGTTGGTTAGAGCGCACGGTTCACATCCGTGAGGTCGGGGGTTCGAGCCCCTCATCGCCCATAGCAAGGACGAGTCAATCTCATTCGGGATTGGCTCGTCTTTTTTGATGTGTTGCGTTACTCATTTTTTATGCTTCTTTCTGACGTTCGTACGTATACTAAGAACATTATGATCGGTTGTTGCGCTTTGGTGGAAGTGTAATGGAAACAATTGCCTATGGAATCACACGCAAGTGGTTGTTCGACAAACAGATAGCGCTCTATACGGTCGATCGGTTTGGTGCACAGCCATTGGTGGACTGGAGTAGTGCCATCACCGACTCGTTAAAGGATTGGCCCGGTGACAGGGACTACATTGCAATCCATGACGTTTCGAAGTCTGGCATGAGTCTTCAATACCTACTGCTCACGGGGCATCATTTGCTTGCTCCCTGGCTGACGCCGAGCCGGGAAAAAGCGTTTCTTGAGTGGCAAAACCAGCGTCCAGAGCGGAAAGTCAAACTAGCAATCGTGACATCGACGCAGATGTCCGGTCAAATCATGACCAAGCGTGCGCAGCTATCCCAATCTGACGCGGATTGGATAGATAGCCGATTATTTGATAGCCTCGAAGCAGCCATCCAGTGGTGCAGCGCGTCGATGACGAAGATGCCTTAAGCTAGCAGCAACAGAATTGAATGGGCTATCTTTTGATCGGCAGCCGTGCTATCTCCCAGTCCGTCATGCCGCCGCGCATATTGATAACCTGATAGCCCGCGCCCGCGAGAAAACGTGCTGCCGAACTGCTGCGCGCTCCTGAACGGCAGACGACAAGGATCGTCTGGTCCTTCGGTACGTCGTTAAGGCGGTTGGGTAACTCGCTTAATGGCAGTAGCTTTGCTCCCTGAATATGACCACCTTTAAATTCGTCCGGTTCGCGCACGTCAATGACGAAAGGTGCGCGGTTGCTATTGATCATCTGGTGTGCTTCCTGCGCACTGACATTCTGGTAGGCGGGCGTGCTTCCAGCGCCGAAGATCGATTTGAACATGATTTGTTTCCTGTGTCCTTTGTGTTCTAGATAAGTTTGCTCAGATTGTCGAGCAGCAGCACAAGTGCCAGCCCGATGACGAAGACGCCGAAGCTGCGCTTCAGCCTCTCTGGGCGCACGCGCTGTGCCAGCCGTACGCCCATAAATGTGCCAGCGATACCCGCCGCAGTGAAGATAACGATTAGCGCAATGTCAATGCTGTCAGTGCCGAGGTGCCCCAGAAAGCCCGCCAGACTGTTCATTGCGATGATGATGAGCGATGTGCTGACGGCTTCGCGCATGGGCAGACCAATCAGCATGACCAGCGCCGGGACAATCAGAAAGCCACCGCCGACACCCAGCACACCCGTAAGCATCCCAACCACCGCGCCCCCGGCAATCACGGCGGGCAGCCCGCGCGTGTCACCGCTGCGTTCTGGCTTAGACTTCTGCGTCAGCATGACTGTGCCAATCAACAGCATCAGCAGCGCGAACAGGACCATCAGCAGCGCGGGTGAGATGTCCTTCGAGATGCCTGCCGCCAGGTAAGACATGACCATGCCCGTGCCGCCAAAAACCAGCGCTACCCGCCAGTTGAGCGTGTTATGTGTGCGGTGCATGAACGCGCCCATCGCGCTGTTTGCGCCGACAATGACCAGCGAAGCGGTGACAGCGGCGGCGTGCGGCTGCCCGACCAGATAGACGAGGGCGGGGACTGTCAGGATCGAGCCGCCACCGCCGAGCAAGCCCAACGTCAGCCCGATGACAAATCCTAACCCAATTTCAGCCGCCAACAGATCCACAATCTCACGCCTTTAATTCACCGTACATGTTTCGGTCGTCAGGATGCGCGACCAGACTGGTGCGCCGTCTTCCAGATTCAGCACATGCTCAAAGCCATGCGCTTGCAGCCAGCTGGCAGCGATGTGCGAACGATAGCCGCTGGCGCACTGCGTGATGACCGTCCGATCGCGCGGGATCTCCGCCAGGCGTCGCGCAAGTTGGCCGAGCTGCAAATGCCGTGCGCCCATAATGTGTTCTGCGCAGAATTCGGTCTTGCCTCGCACATCAAGGATTGTCACCGTGTCGATGCGTTCGTGCAGGGTTTGAGCGCTGATCGTCGGTAGCAGCTCGCTATTGTTTGCCAGAACTTCAGGCGTGAAGTAGCCGATGATCTCGTCAACACCAATCGCGCGCAACGCCACAAGCAGTGCCGCCACATCGTCGTCGGCATTGACGACCAGGTAAACCGGACGATTGAAATCTACAAACCAGCCGACGTAAGTCGAGAACATCGTATCAGTGGCGGGGACGCTGAACGAACCATGCAGATGTCCGCGCGTGAATGCTGCGCGACTGCGCAGGTCAATGATCTGTGCATCGTTGCCGATGTCGGGCAGGTCAGCTGTCGTCAAATGGCGCGGGGTAGGAATGTCGCGCAGCAGGGCAGGACCGAGCTTGTTGACCTTCTTCATCTGCGCGAAGTACCAGGGTGCTTCCGGCTGCCCGTCCAGCAGCCATTTGACGAACGTATTTTCATCATCGATCTGGAATGCCGGGTTGAAGCGCTTTTCATAGCCCAGTGTGGTGGACGGAATTGCGCCAAGCGCTTTGCCACACGCGCTGCCTGCGCCGTGCGCCGGCCAGATTTGGAGATAGTCCGGCAACGCCTTGAAGCGCTGCAATGTCGCGAATTGCAGCCGCGCGCCTGGTTCCTTGGTACCGACCATGCCCGCCGCTTCTTCCAGCAGGTCAGGACGCCCAACATCGCCGACGAACATGAAATCGCCCGTGAAGACGCCTATGGGTTCGTTGGCAGCTGCTGTGTCGGTGACGACGAAGGCGATATGTTCCAACGTGTGACCGGGCGTGTACAGCACATCGATCTGGATATTGCCGACCATGAAACGGTCGCCATCACGCACCAGAATCACGTTGCGGTCATTCGCATAGCCATACTTCCAATGCTCATCGCCCATGTCGCTCAGATAGACCATTGCGCCGGTCGCCGCGCCCAGTTCGCGTGCGCCACTGACGTAATCAGCATGAATGTGGGTATCGGCAATGTGGGTGATGCGCAGCCCGTGATGTGCCGCCGCAGACAGATACGGCTGAATATCGCGCATCGGGTCAATGACCAGCGCTTCGCCTGTTTTAGTGCAGCCCACCAGATACGACGCCTGCGCCAGCGTCTCGTCATAAAAGTACTTGAGTAACACGGTATCCCTCTTTACTGAACGATGCTGTAACCCTGTGTAGTCCAATCAATGATCCCGCCAAGATCGTACACGGGTGTGAACCCTGCGCCTTGCAGGATGGTTGCCGCCTGTGCGCTGCGGTTCCCACTGCGGCAGTACACGACAATCGGACGGTCGGTGGGGAACTCGCTCAGGCGGTTCTCCAACCCTTGCAGCGGAATATTGACCGACCCGGCGATATGCCCTTCCGCATATTCTTCAGGCGTGCGCACATCGACCAGGATATGACTGGCAGCGGCGCTGACAAACTGCTGCTGATAGCCAGCGGGCGATAGCAGCCCGCCCGCTGTGCTGTTTGCGGCAGGCGACGTGTTCATTTGCGTAAATGCGACCAGCGCGACTGCGGCGATAATGGCGACCGCAGCTATAAGCATGAGACGATTGGGTTTCATCTGCTGCTCCTGTAAACTCAATGACGAACTTGACTCCTAAACGATACGCTTATCCCGACGTGATCTGTAGCCCTCAATGACTTATGTCAGCCATAAGTCTTGACTTATGACAGGAATGCTGATGCTGGATGTTCGCAAACTCGAACTGTTCGCACGGGTGGTGGGTGCAGGCAGCTTTACCGCCGCTGCTAACCAGTTGTATTTGACGCAATCTGCTGTGAGCCAGCAGATCGGAGAACTCGAAGCTGGATTGGGTGTGAAACTGTTCGAGCGTGGGCGGCGCGGGGTCGTCCTGACGGCTGCGGGTGAGACGCTATACACCTACACGCAGCGTATCCTGCAACTGGTGGCTGAAGCGGAGAACGCTGTAACAGACGTCACGCATTTGCAGGCGGGGCAGGTACGCATCGGGGCGACGCCGGGCGCGAGCGTGTACCTGCTGCCGCAGATGATGCAATCTTTCCGCGAGCGCTACCCACGCTTGACAGTAGCGCTGCAAACCGGGACAACTCCGCAAGTCCTGGCTGCGTTGCAGGCAGGTCAAATTGACGTTGGGCTGATCGAAGGCGAAATCGAAGAGCGGTGGCAGGCGCTTGTGGAGGTGCGGGCGTTGGATGACGTTGAGCAGTTCGTGGTTGTTGGGTCGCGCCATGCCTGGTGGGGACGGCACAGCGTCGCGCTGAGCGAACTGGCGGGACAGCCGCTCATCGTGCGTCAGCAGAGCAGCCAGACGCGCGCCTGGCTCGATCATGTTTTGCAAGAGCACGGGATCATCCCCACCATCAGCGCCGAGTTCGATAATGTTGAGTCGATCAAGCGGGCGGTAGCGGCTGGGCTCTGCGCGACGATTTTGCCGCACTACGTGACTGCACAGGAGGAGGCACTCGGTTGGCTGCGCTCGATTCCCGTTGAAGGCAATCCGCTGCGGCGGGTGCTGAAACTGGTGTGGGACAAAGCAGCGCCGCTGTCACCTATCGCGCGAGCGCTGCTCAGTCATGAGTTTTCTACGAGCGGTTTGCCAGGAAGTCCAGCAGATCGATCTTTGTGATGATGCCGAGGACGCGCTTGTCATCGCTTCCCGCTTCCATCGGCTCCGTCACCAGCGCCACCTGCGCCGTGCCAAAGATGCTCATGACGGCTTCAATACCTGTGTCCATAGTCAGCGTTGGCATTGACGAATCGATGACGGGCAAATCGCGCAGGACAGCGCTGGAAGCACCGCCCGCCAGCAAATACTCGAGCAGGCTGATTTCCGAGACCAGCCCCAGCAGTTGTTGATGCTCGCCAATAACCGGAAGTTGTGACACATCGTTGTTCTTCATCAATGTAATGACATCGCCAACGGTCTGATCACAGTGTGCCAGCACCATTTGTTGCCGCTGCTTACGCTCCAGGACGGTTGCGACGCGCATCTCCATCAGGTCGCTGTCGAGATACTGGTTTTCGCGCATCCAGTTATCGTTGTAAATCTTACCCAGGTACTTGGAACCGCCATCCGGCAGCAGCACGACCACCAGCTTGTCAGAACCGAGATCGCGCTCGGCAGCGTATTTGATCGCGCCCGCCATCGCCATGCCGCATGAACCGCCGACGAACATGCCCTCTTCGCGCGTCAGGCGGCGCGTCATCAGGAATGCTTCCTTATCGGTCACGCGCACCGCATCGTCGATGTAATTGAAGTCATAAACTGACGGGATGAAGTCCTCGCCAACGCCTTCGATCTTGTAGCCATGCGCCTCGGTCATCTTGCCAGTGTACAGGTAGTCGTACAGGATCGAGCCAATCGGATCGACGCCGACAATCTGTACCTTCGGGTTCATCTCCTTCAGGTACTTGCCCACGCCTGTGATCGTGCCGCCTGTCCCCATGCCTGCTACGAATACATCGATTTTGCCCGCTGTCTGTCGCCACAATTCGGGTCCGGTCGTCAGGTAGTGGGTGAGCGGGTTGACCGGATTGTGATACTGGTTGGCGAGGACACTGTTGGGTGTTTCCGCTACCACCTGCCGTGCGACACTGTAGTAACTGCGTGGGTCGTCCGGCTCGACATTGGTCGGCGTGACGATGACGCGCGCGCCATAAGCACGCAGCGTGTCGATCTTCTCCTGCGATTGTTTGTCTGCCAGCACGAAGACGCACTTGTACCCTTTGATCGCCGCCGCAATTGCCAGCCCGATACCTGTGTTGCCGGAAGTCGATTCAACAATCGTGCCGCCCGGCTTGAGTAAGCCGCGTCGTTCGTAATCTTCGATGATCTGGATGCCGATGCGATCTTTGACGGAGCCGCCGGGGTTGAAGTATTCGACTTTGGCGACCATTTGTGCGCGCACGCCGCGCGCGACCTTATGCAGCCGGACGAGGGGCGTATTGCCCATCGCACCGAGCAGGTTGTCGTGAATTTCGGGCGCTTCTGGTAAATCGACATGCGGCGGACGCTGCATCTCGGCTACTTGTGCTGACATAGTGATACAACTCCAGGCTGGAACGAGATGCACCAATCATAGCATCAGTGATGGCAAAACCGGATGATGCTTATCCAGCATTCAGCGGCAGCGTGATTTCGACCACCACAGGCAGGTGATCGGATGCCAGCGACGACGGTACTGCCGAACTGACGAAGCGAATATCTGGCGAACCGAAGATGTAATCGAGCCGCCAGAACGGTTCAAAAGCGATAAACGTGTTCAGACCGCCGTTACCCGTCACATCCTGCCCGCTGACCAGCCCTGCGCTTTCGAGCATCACGATCTCATCGCTGCCCGGCTGCGCGTTCAGGTCGCCGCCGATCAGGGTGCGCGGGGCGTTGTCCCATAGCGCCAGGATGCTTTCGACCTGGGGCAGACGATTTGCGCGCTGCATGTGATCGAGATGCGTGTTGATGACCGTTAGTGTTTCACCATTGCCGACATCCACGACGACGCGCACATAACTGCGGTTCGTGAACTCGTCGTTGCGCGGCAGCAAGCCGAAGTCGGACTCCACAATGGACAGGCGTGTCAAAATGGCATTGCCCATTTGACCATCGCCCGCAAAAAAGCGGTAAGGCATCCGCAGCCGCCGTGACAGCCATTCAACACTGTCCGGGCTGCCGTTGACGAACGGGCCGCGCGAGACTTCCTGAAGCATCACGACATCTAGGTTTGCTGCTTCAATCGTTTGTGCAATTGCCTCCAGCCCGACGAAACCTTCGTTGTCCGCGCTCTGGTGGATGTTATAAGTCATGGCGCGCAGTGTGGTCATATCCGTGCGCGGCGGCTGCATGGCGGGCTGTGTCAGCGCAAGGACAATCGGAATGACCAGCAGCGTAATGGGCAGCAGTGCCCATCGCATGGACGGGCGCGCTGCCGATACAGACGTATCAGCGGGCGCGAGCAGCGCCAGCAGGAGAACGGCAGCGGCGGGCATGGCAGTGACGATGACTGGAAGTTGTACAAAGCTGCTGGCGTAATTGACACCGACCGCGAAGCTAATGAAGAGCAGACCCGCCGCGCCGGAGGCAATGGTTATTCCTGCGAAGCGGGCAGTCGTGCGGATGGGGCTGGCGAACGCGCGCACCAGCAGCACACCTGCTGCCATATGACCGACCACGATGAGCAGCGCACCCGGCAAGCCTGTCGCCGTGCGGATGAAAAACAGCGCCGCCGCCAGCGCGACGCCTGCAACGAGGCGAGCGGGCAAAGGCAGTCGGAGGCGCAGCGTGAGCAGACTGGCAGCGATGACAGCCGCCGATGACAACAGCACCAGTGCTGACGCAGCCGGGACGTTCAGCCCTGTGAGTGCAGCGACAAAGGCGGTATTGGTCAGGAACGTGATATGCAGCGCAAAGAACGGCGCGAGCAGCAGGTACGCGCCCCACTGGAACGCTGATGGTTGCGCTGGGGTAGTGCGCGTACTGAAATGCAAAGCGACAAGCAGCGCAATTGCGATTACAAATGCCACCCCGGTGCCAGCCAGACCCGGCTGCCAGACATAATCCCAGGTGAAGAAAGCGGCATTAAGCGCTGAGTCGATAATGAAGCCAGTGATAACCGCTAGCGGAAACCAGATCGTCTCTTCGCTCGCAAAGTGCTGCAGCGCCAATGGCAGCAGCAGCCACGCGCTGGCAATCGCTGCGCTTGCGAGCAGCAGCATGATGCCTTCGTTCGGTGCGAACTGCATCGCCAGACGCGCGAACGCCAACCCGCCACCCGCGAACAGCAACGCCCCGCGCCAGCCGAACAATCGCGCCAGCACGGGAGCGACGAAGCCGACTGCGAACAACGTGAAGAGGTGGGCAGCTACCATGATTTCGCTGGTGGTGTCGTACCACAAACCCGGTTGAAAGATGGCGAGCGGGAAGATCGCACGAATCGTTTGCAACAGGCAGATGGCAGACAGCGCTATCAGAGCGAAGCGTGTAAGTCTCGCGTTTGAACTACGCATTGGTTATCTGTGCCATCCTTGCGCGGATGCGCGCCTGATCTTCAGCAGTGTAGGAATCGAACCCAAGAGGCGGTTGTGTGTAATCCAGTAACGCTCCATAGGCGGGGTTAGTGGCGAAGACATGGTTGTATACATCGTTCAGATTAAGCGCGATGCTTTGTTCCACCAGCGGTACAGGGATAATTGGAATGGGCGTATCTATAACAAAACCATAATGCAGTGACTCGCCAAGATTGGAAGTTCTGGCAGCAACATCCACAAGAATATTGTAGGGGGTGGCGCCTGGCTCACGTTGCGGATAGCTGGGGATCGTGTCAACAGGAAAACGTCGCTCATGAAGAAAATCGATCTCAATCAGATGGATGCCGCTCTTCAGAAGTGCATCACGTTTGGCACGATATTGCGGGTAATTGCTGCCAGGGGGTTTGTTTGAGGGAGATAATGACTCCAGACGTGTGATGGGACTACCCAAATCACCATCTTGTGCTGCACGATAAATGACTATCCCGGATAAAAATTCATCTTCAACGTCAACCAATGTATCGATAAGGGGTATCACACGATTGGGGGTGGCGACAGCGGCGGGTGCTGCAACAGGCGGTAATGCGCCCACAGGCTTGAAGACAGCGATATCAGGGCGTAAGTCGATCTGGCGTCCTCGACCGCCTCCCAGATCGATGGCGTTAATTTGGAGTGATCGCTCATTCATGACAAAGTAACCATCTGGAATAAGAGATTGCAGGGTATCACGCAGGTAAACGTTAAAGGCGACATGAAATGACTCCCAACCGCCGCGCTGTTGGAAGTAGCTTTGCAAATGAGCATTTACTCCTTGATACGGGTTATGACGCACATGGCTGACCATGAGGTTTGCTTTCAGCTATTGGCTTTCGTTCGTGTCGTCTATCGCCTGCAGTCCGGAATTCAACACATGCCCGATGTCGGTTGAAAGCGGCTTCAACGCCTCCATCAATGCGCGATAGTCTTTTTCTGTTATCGGCTGCCCCTGCTTGTAGATGACTTCCAACAGATATGCGGCGAGCTGCGCGTTCTGCGTGACGCGCGTGACATCGTGACAGACGCGCCGGAAGAAATCGCGCGTGCTGCCTGTGGCCAGCAGTTGGCGGTATTCGGCACGTAGGGAGTCATCATCAGCAGTCATATTAGCCTCGCAGTTTCGCCAGCCGTTCGCCTGCCGCGCGCAGCGTGTCATCGCCTTTACAGAAGGCAAAGCGCGCATACTTACGTCCAATGTCGGCATGTTCAGGGCAGTAGAAGACGCCGGGCGGGATACAGGCAACGCCGATCTCACTCGTCAGCCAGCGTGCAAACGCCACATCATCGCCATCGTATACGCTGCTGAAATCCGCCATGACGAAGTACGTCCCCTCCGGCATCATCGCCTTCAAACCCGCGCCATCCAGCGCTGCCATCATCAGGTCGCGTTTGGTGGTGTACATGGTCAGGAAGTCTTCATAGTACGTGCCTGGCAGCGATAGCGCATAAGCAGCCGCCGTTTGCGCAGGATGGTGTGCTGCGAAGGTGACATACTGATGTGCCCGCCCGACGCCGTTGATGAGCGCTGGATGTCCGTAGACCCAGCCGATCTTCCAACCTGTGACGCTGTAGCTTTTGCCCAGGCTGCTGACGGTAACGGTGCGCTCGAACATGCCTGGCAAGGACGCAATCGGGATGTGCTGCGCCTCGCCGAATACCAGATGCTCATACACTTCGTCCGAGATCGCAATCGCGTCGAACTCGATACACAGGTCAGCAATCAACTTAAGTTCGTCACGGGTGAAGACGCGCCCGGTTGGGTTTTGCGGGCTGTTGAGCAGGATGGCTTTGGTGCGCGGTGAAAAGGCGGCGCGCAGTTCGGCAGGGTCGAGCGTCCAGTGGGGTGGGCGCAGCGGCACGTACACGGGCTTCGCTTTAACCCACTCCAGATTGGGGACGTAGCTATCAAAGTAGGGTTCGATCAGGATGACTTCATCGCCTTCATCGATCAAACCGAGGATCGATGAGAAGATGCCTTCAGTCGCGCCCGCCGTGACGATAACGCCTGTATTGGGATCGACATCCAGGTTGTAAAAGCGCCCGGCATGGTCAGCGATTGCCTTGCGCATGGTCAGCGTGCCAGCACCCGGCGCATACTGGTTGTGCTTGCCGTCTTGCAGCGCTGCCACTTCCGCCGCGATGACATCAGGCGGTCCGTCAAAGTCTGGTCTGCCTTGCCCCAGGTTGATGGCATTGTGTGTGAGCGCGAGTTCGTTAATCTCGGTAAAGACGGTCGTGGCGAGGCTGGCGACGCGGTTGGCAATGGCGGGCATGAGCAGACTCCGTGCGGACAGAATAAACATACAGTGCGCACGGAAACTGTAACACTCTACTCAGACGTGAGGTTCTTTTCCCGTGCTGCGGTCGCTAACTGGTCAACACGTTCATTATACTGATTCCCGGCATGACCACGCACCCATTTCCAGTGAATGGTATGCGTCTGCGTGAGTTCGTGCAGCTGCATCCACAAATCCTGATTTTCGACCGGCTTCTTGGCAGCCGTCTTCCAGCCGTTGCGCATCCAGTTATTGATCCATGACGTGATGCCGTTCTTAACGTACTGCGAGTCGATATGAAAGTCCACTTCGCACGGCATCTTGAGCGCGGCGAGCGAGCGCACGGCAGCGGTGAGCTCCATGCGATTGTTGGTCGTCTGCAACTGATGACCATACAGTGGCTTTTCGTGATCGCCAAATATAAGGATCGCCGCCCAGCCGCCTTTGCCGGGGTTCGGTTTGCAGCCGCCATCAGTGTAAATCGTGACTTTCGGTTTGTCGCTCAAAACCGCATCCTCTTAAACTGCATAGAAAAGTGCTTATTCAGGAGTCTGGAGAAGAAGAGGTTAGAGAATTGTTCTCTAACCTCTTGGATAAGCTTTTTACTGAAGGAACTTGCGCAGGACGGTTTGCAGGATGCCACCGTTACGATAGTACTCGACTTCGACAGGCGTGTCGATGCGCGCCATCGCTTGGAACTCAGTAACGCTGCCATCCGGCGCGGTCGCGCGCACGGTCAGCATCTGCTTGGGTTGCAGGTGGTCATCCAGCTCCAGAATCTCGAACGTCTCCTGTCCCGTCAGCCCGAGTGATTCATGCGAGTCGCCGTCCTTGAATTGCAGCGGCAGCACGCCCATCATAACGAGATTGCTGCGGTGGATGCGCTCGAAGCTGCGAGCGATGACCGCGCGCACGCCAAGCAGCGATGTGCCTTTTGCCGCCCAGTCGCGGCTGCTCCCCGTCCCATACTCCGCGCCTGCCAGAATGACCAGCGGCGTGCCGTCCGCCTGATACTTCATCGAGGCGTCGAAGATACTCATCTGCTCGCCAGTCGGCAGGTAAACCGTCACGCCGCCTTCGGTGCCGGGTGCGAGCTGATTACGCAGACGGGTGTTGGCAAACGTACCGCGTATCATCACGTCATGTGAGCCGCGCCGCGCGCCATAACTGTTGAAGTCGGCTTTTTCGATACCGCGCTCCATCAGGTACGCCGCCGCCGGACTCTTGACCGAGATGTCGCCCGCTGGAGAGATGTGATCGGTTGTGATCGAGTCGCCCACCTTCGCCAGCACGCGCGCCCCGCTGATGGGCTGGATGCTGCCGACCTGCTCACTGAAATTGCCAAAGAACGGCGCCTCCTGAATGTAGGTGCTGCTCATGTCCCACTCGTACACGTCGCCGCCGCTGGCGGGGATGGCGTTCCACATCGGGTTGCCATCGTAGACATTGCCATACTGCTGCTTAAACATGTCCGCGGTCAGCGCGGTATTGACCGTTTCACTGACTTCCTGCTGGCTGGGCCAAATGTCCTTGAGATAGACTGGATTGCCAGACTTGTCACTGCCAATCGGGTCGTTCGCGAGGTCAATATCGACTGTGCCTGCCAGCGCATAAGCGACCACCAGCGGCGGCGAGGCGAGGAAGTTCGCCTTGACCAGCGGGCTGATGCGACCTTCAAAGTTGCGGTTGCCGCTCAGGACTGCCGCAGCGACGAGATCGCCTTCCTGTACGGCTTCTGCGACACGCTGCGGCAGCGGCCCGCTGTTGCCGATGCAGGTGGTGCAGCCATAGCCAACCGTGTGGAAGCCGAGTTCCTCAAGGTAGGGCGTTAATCCCGCCGCGTTCAGGTATTCGGTGACGACGCGCGAACCGGGCGCGAGGCTGGTCTTGACGTAGGGTTTGACATCCAAGCCCTTTTCAACCGCTTTCTTTGCCAGCAAGCCCGCGCCGACCATGACATACGGATTGCTGGTGTTGGTGCAGCTTGTGATCGCCGCGATGACGACCACGCCATGCCCGACTTCGGCGCTGTGTCCGTTGTCGCGCACGGTTGTCTTGCGCCCGACCTTGTCTTCCGTCAGAGCGAAACCGCGCTGTTCAATCGGGGTGGTCAGCGCTTTGGTAAAGGTCGATTGCATATCGCGCAGCAGCACGCGGTCTTGCGGGCGCTTGGGACCCGCCATGCTCGGCTCGACGGTTGCCAGATCAAGTTCAAGTGTATCGGTGAAGACCGGATCCGGCGTAGCGTCAGTGCGGAACATGCCCTGTTCGATGCAGTAGCGTTCGACCATTGTCACCAGCGCTTCATCGCGCCCGGTACGGCGCAGATACGCCAGGGTTTCGGCATCGACCGGGAAGAAGCCCATCGTCGCCCCGTATTCAGGTGCCATGTTCGCAATCGTCGCCCGGTCCGCCAGCGGCAGGCTGGACAAGCCCGTACCGTAGAACTCGACGAACTTATCGACCACGCCCTTCTTGCGCAGCATTTGTGTCACGGTCAGCACGAGGTCAGTGGCGGTTGTGCCTTCGCGCAGTTTGCCCGTCAGTTTGAAGCCGATGACCTGCGGCATGAGCATGTAGATCGGCTGGTTGAGCATGGCAGCTTCTGCTTCAATACCACCTACGCCCCAGCCCAGCACGCCGAGACCATTGATCATGGTTGTATGGCTGTCCGTGCCGACGAGGGTATCCGGCATGGCGACCTGTTCGCCATCAATCGTGAACAACTGTACGACCTTCGCCAGATATTCAAGATTGACCTGATGGACGATACCCGTCGCGGGCGGCACGACGCGGAAGTTATCGAACGCCTTCTGTGCCCAGTGCAGGAACTCGTAGCGTTCGCGGTTGCGCTGGAATTCGATGTCGGCATTGAAGCGAATGGCGTCTGGCGAGCCGAAGCGATCTACCTGAACCGAGTGGTCGATGACCAGATCGACAGGCACAATCGGGTTGATGCGGCTGGCGTCTTTGCCGAGCCTGCTCATCGCGCTTCGCAGTGTCGCCAGATCGACCGCGACCGGGACGCCTGTGAAGTCTTGCAGTACGACGCGCGCAGGCTTGAACGGGATTTCGATCTGTCCCGGATCAGGGGCGTTCCAACTGGCGATGGCGCGCACAGCGTCTTCGTTGACTTCGTAATTATCGAGGTTACGCAGGGCGTTTTCCAGCAGAATCTTGATGCTGAAGGGAAGGCGGTCGATATGACCGATACCGCGTTCCTTGAGCGCGCTCAAACGATAGATGACGGCTTGACCGCTGCCCGTATCGAATGTGCCGCGCGCACCAAATAAATCGAGTTTCTTACTCATGGGGTTGTCCTTGCTTGTTCATGATTCGCTTGAACTGAGAAAGCATTTTAATCCATCATGTGCATCATAGCGTGTTTTGATCTATCATTCAAACAGATGATATCTATACACTTGATAGGAAATGTCTATAAATGATTTTGGATTTGCACAAGCTGCATGTCTTCCTGACGGTAGCGCAGCACCAGCATTTCACGCGCGCTGCCGAAGCGCTGCACATGGCGCAGCCGAGCGTGAGTCAGCAGATCAGCATGTTGGAGAGTGCACTCGGCGTGCAGTTAATTGACCGCAGTACGCGCCACTTCCACTTGACCGAAGCCGGGCAAACGCTGCTCCATTATGCCGAACGGCTGTCACTGCTGGCGACGGAAGCGCAGCAGGCGGTGCAGGTGCAGGCGGGGGCGATGCGCGAAACGCTCAAGCTTGGCGTGGGGCATACGCTGGCGACGTATCTGCTGCCGGGCGTCTTGAGCGACTACCGCAGCCAGTACCCGCAGTACAGGGTGCGGCTGACCGTCGGCAACACGACTGTGCTGTTGAGCAAGACGGCGAGCGGTGAGATCGATCTGGCGCTGGTCGGCTCACCTGCTGAACATCCCGATCTGGAAGTCGAGCCATTCATGCACGATCGTCTCGTAGTCATCGTCGGACTACAGGATAGCTGGATGGACAGGGGCAGCGTGTCGGTGGCGGAACTGCGCGAGCGCGTGTTTCTAACGCGCGAACCCGGCTCGGCACTCTATGCCAGCGTCGCGCAGATCGTCGGGCAGGAGATGCTCAACCGCGATGATACCATCCTGCTGGGCGAGACAGAGGCGATCAAGCGCAGCGTGGAGTTAGGGTTGGGTGTAGCACTCATCCAACAGATCGCGATTGAGCGTGAGCAGCAGCAGGGAACCCTGCACGCCATCCACTTAAGCGATGGTGATGACAGACGGACATATTTGGTTGCCAGCCGGAAGCAGTACCGGCACATGCCCGCCGCCACCAGTTTCATGGAAATCCTGACGGCTGCCAGTCGTTCTCGGAAACTGGCGTAATCAACGCCTCACGCTGCAATGCCGCGTAGCATCCTGCTATAATGCACCTATCTGTTTTACCACTGGTGCGCACATGGACCCGGTCACGCTTTGCAGTACTGTGCTGGCAATCGCCTTTATCGGCTTCATCATTTATTACGCCAACCAGCACGCTGCTGATGTCGAAATGCCGACAGCGCTGCGTTGGATGCTCTATCTCGTCATCGCCACGAACTTCATGCTCGGTCTGTTTACGCTGCAAGCGGCGTGGGTCAATAACGATCCGATGTTTACAGAGGCGCTGGCAGAGGCGGGCGCGTCATTCACGATTTCGCTGACAGATGGCATCATGAGCTTTGTACTGGCGCTGGTTTGCAGTGGCATGGCGCTGTTGTTCGTGCGTATGCAACCCGCGCGCGCAGGCTTGAAGCGTCTGCTTCCGGCTGCTGGCTACAACCCGGCTGCATCTGTGCATACTGTCGCGATTGTGCTGACGTTGTTCATCATCGTCGCCAATTTCATCACGTTTGTGTTGGCGGGCGGCATCGCAGGTATGGCGAGCGACCTGGCAACCGACGGCTTGGAAGTCGGCGCTGTGCTGTTTCAGCAAGTGCTGTGGATTGTCGTCTCGCTGCTGGGTGTGGGTTTTGCCATCCGCCGCGACCTGCCCGATACCCTGTCCCGGTTGGGTCTGCGGCTGCCGACGCCTGGCGACATGATCAGCGGGGTGATCATGGCGATCATCGGGCTGGTGCTGGTCTTCGTCATCAGCACGGTCTGGGCACTGCTCGTGCCGCCGGAAGAGATCGCCGCACAAACCGCTGCCAGCGACCAGATTGCTCAGGCGTTTGACAGCCTGCCACTGGCGTTCATCATTGCGCTGGCGGTAGCGGTGGGTGAGGAGGTCTTTTTTCGCGGTGCGTTACAGCCTGTGTTTGGCAATCTGTTGACGAGCGTCTTCTTCGCGATCGTACATACGCAGTACGCGCTCACGCCGGCGACGCTGGCGATCTTTGTCGTCTCGCTCGGGTTTGGCTGGCTGCGCCAGCGCTTTAGCACCAGCAGTGCCATCATCGCGCATTTCTTTTTTAACTTCATCCAGCTTGCGCTCGCGCTGCTGGCAAGTAATCTGCTAGGCGGTTTCTGATGCGCCGGATCGTGGTCTTGCTGCTGACCTTGCTGCTGGTTGTGCCTGTCTCTGCGCAGGACGAGAGTCCGACATCGACGCCCTTTGCTGTTTTCAATCTCACGCCAACGGTGACGCTAACGCCCACCGTGACGCCCACTGTGCTGCCTACCTTTGTTGCCACCCATGATGATATGGTCACGGGAACCCGTGTCGAAGTTGTTTTTCCGGCAGCCGTGCGCTTTAGTAGTTTTGTTGTGCGTCCGGTGGATGTCATCACCGGACTGACCCTTACCCTGACTCGCGAAGATGAAACGACCCTTGATTTGCCTCTGGATGCGAATGCGGTGCTGCGCGAGCAAGGTGTCAACTCATATTTTGACTATGTCTGGCAGCTCACGGATGAAAATGCGCCGCGCCTGTTTGAGGAAATTGACTATCGCTGGACAGTGACGACCGCCAACGGTGAAACAGGAAGTGCCGAGGGCCGCTTTCAGTTTACGGACCAGCGCGTGCTGTGGGATCGGCGTACCGATGAAGGGCAGTTGTTTGGTCTGGCGCTGCGGCGCGGCTTGAACGTCAATCGCCTGGGGCAGTCGCTGGATGTTGTCTACGACGCTTTACGCACCAACACCCAACAGCGTTTGCTCGCACCGCAGGTGATTGTCTATGATGAGTCGTTTACGCCACCTGCCTGTGTTGAAAACGAAGACGGTGACTGGGTATCGATCGCGCTTTCAGATGGGGATGAATTTCCATGTGCTGAACCGCAACTTGCGCAGACGATTATCGCGAATTCCGGGTTTGCAGTTCTGGTCAGCCGCGCTTACACCATCCCCGATATTCAGGACATTGTAACACCGCATCTCTTTGAGCGCTTCTACACGCCGCTGTGGGCGGGGCGGGAAGTGCCGGAGTGGTTTGCTTTTGGCTTAATGCGGCTGTACGCGCTCACGTCCAACGCGGAATTGTACGGCACAGCGTTGGCGGGGGCGCGTGGGGGTGTCTTGCTGCCGCTGTCGCAGATGACGACAGTGGATGAGACTGATCGTGATCTGTGGCAGGCACAGGCGTATGGCATGGTCGTGTACATGGCGAATGAGATCGGCTTGCCGGGTCTGTTCACACTGGCGCGGTCGTTGGAGACACAGACGTTTACTGCAGCGTACAGCGCGGCGATGGGCGCGCCGTTGAGCGGGCTTGTTCCGTCAGTGCGCGACTGGCTGTTCACCCCGGCGGCAGAAGCAGCGTTTCGGGTGTCGATCTATGCACAGGCAACCGCGACGCCTTCGCAGACCCTGACCTTCACGCCGTTCCCGCCGACGCGCACGCCGCGCCCGCTGCCGAGCGTGACGCCGACGCCGACGATCACACTGACGCGCACACCGCGCCCAAGCGCCACGCCCACGCCGAGCCTGACACCGCGCCCGCCGCGCAGCCTGGACACACCCGTGCCGCCGACGCCTATCCCGACACAGACGACTCAACCCTTGATCGAAACGGGTTCGCGCACGAGTATTCTGGCGGTGCTGCTGATGGTGCTGGCAGTGCTGGTGATTTTATATACGAGAACGGGGCGGCGATGATCGATTTATATACGCTGTCTATGGAAGAACTGAGCGCACTGCTGGCAGGGTGGGGCGAACCCCGTTTCCGTGCCAAGCAGATATGGGACTGGTTGTACGAACGACGTGCTGCCAGCATTGACGCGATGACGAACCTGCCGAAAACGCTGCGCGACCGCCTCAATGCCGAGACGCGGCTAGGCGCGCTGACGCTTGCTGCCGAAGAAAGCAGCCGCGACGGGACGATCAAGCGCCTGTATCGGCTGGATGACGGGCAGTTGATCGAAAGCGTGCTGATGGATTATGACGACGAGCGACATACGACCTGTATTTCAACGCAGGCGGGCTGTGCAATGGGCTGCGTCTTCTGCGCGACCGGGCAGATGGGGTTTGCGCGCCATTTGACAGCATATGAGATTTTCGCGCAGGCGGCAGCGTTTGCGCGCGATCTGGAAGCGCGCGGCGAACGCCTGAGCAACGTCGTGCTGATGGGCATGGGTGAACCATTCCACAACTACGATGCGTCGCTGGTGGCAATTCGGCTGCTGATGGATCGGCTCGGCATTGGGGCTCGGCATATCACGGTCAGTACGGTCGGGCTGGTGCCGCAAATCCGTCAGTTTGCCGACGAAGGCTTACAGGTTAAGCTGGCGGTCAGTTTGCACGCGGCAACGGACGAGGAACGCACGGCGCTGCTGCCTGTCAACAAGCGCTATCCGCTGAGCGAGTTGATCTCCGCCTGCGCCTACTACGTGCAGAAGAGCGGTCGCCGCATGACATTCGAGTGGACGGCGATCAGCGGCAAGAACGACACGCCGGAACAGGCGCATACATTAGGGCGGTTGCTGGCGCACATCAAATGCCATGTCAACATCATTCCGCTCAATCCGACGGCGGGCTTTGGCGGTGACCCATCAGCGCTGGCGCGTATTGATGCCTTCATCGAAATCCTGGCGCAGTACGGCATTACAGCGACGGTGCGCGTGCGGCGCGGGATTGACATCAATGCCGGTTGTGGGCAGCTTAAGTCAGATGTGATGCGCAAACAGCGCGCGAACGTCATGGTAGTCGATAATCCATAAAGGTATGTAACTGTGCGCAAATTGCGGCTTGCTCTGCTGATTGTTGTCGTCATCCTTGTCTTGCTGATCGGCGGTTTTGTCGTGTGGGCGTCTACACCACCTGCGCCAATGCCCGCCGCGATTGCCGCGCTGGAAAGCAATGAGCGTGTGACAGTGCAGTCTGGGGACTGGATTACATTCGTGCCTGCACAGACGACGCCGACGACTGGTTTCATCTTCTATCCCGGCGGGCGCGTGGATGCGCGTTCATATGCGCCGCCGTTGAGGGCGATTGCTGAGGCGGGCTACCTGGTTGTGCTTGTGCCTGTGCCGCTCAACCTTGCGTTCTTCGGGATAGAAAACGCCAATGCGGTCATCGCTGCGTATCCCGAAATAGAGCGCTGGGTGATTGGCGGGCATTCGCTTGGTGGCGCGATGGCGGGGCGCTATACGCATGACCACCCCGACACGATTGACGGTTTGGTGTTGTGGGCGTCGTTTGTTGAAGAGAGCTTCACTCTCTCTGCGCGCGATCTTCCGGTTGCCAGTATCTATGGCACGCTCGATGGCTTGGCGTCGGTCGAGAGCGTCGAAGCAAGTCGCGCCGCGCTGCCTGCTGATGCGCAACTGGTTGCGATTGAAGGCGGCAATCACGCACAGTTCGGCGACTATGGCGACCAGGCAGGCGACCGCCCAGCGACCATCAGTCGCGAAGTCCAACAAGCGCAGGCGGTAGCGGCGACGGTGGCATTACTTCAACTGGCTAGCGAGGGCTAAAACACGCGCCCTTGCATCTCGCCCGGCACTTTCAATCCTATGCGATGAAGGAGTGTCGGCGCGATGTCCATCAATTGGTGTCCGCTGACTTTGCCCGCGCCGCGCCCTGATGGATCAGACAGGATGAACATGCCGTTTTCCGCATGGTTGGCGTCGTCGGGACCCGTGTCGTTTTCGAGCGTGTGGATCGAATCATGACCGAGCGTGCCGACTGCGCGCCAGTGCAGATCGCCAAAGTAGACCATCAAATCCGGCGCTATGCCGTTGACCTGTTGATAGATCGCTTCCGGCTTAAAGACCTGCGACTGCAAAGGCTTGCCGTCGGCATCCGGGATCGCTGCCAGTGCAGTCGCGAGTTCATCGCGCATGGCTTCGTATGATGCAGCCGGGATTGCACCCTGCGGCTCGCGCCCCTCGACGTTTAGAAACACGCGCCCGTAATAGCCGCCGCTTGCCCAAGCTTTCGTGCGCGCCCAATCCACATCGGCTTTTTCGATGCTGATGAGCGTACCGGGTTGCGGCGGCGTGTTCAGCACCAGCCAGCCGCTGCGCCACAACCACTCATTGATGCAGATGCCGCCGTCCATCCGCTTCGCGCCGTGATCGCTGACAACCAACATCAGTGTGTCATCGCCCGCGCGTTCGATCAGGCGCTTGGCATAAGCGTCCATCAACTTGTAGTAGTCACGGATGGCATTCTCATAGCGGCTGTTTGGTTCGTGCAGGCGGTGCTGCGGGTCGTGGTAGCGCCAGAAACCATGATGCACGCGATCCACGCCGATATTGACATACATGCAGTAATCCCATTCGCGTGTGGTCATCATATGTTCCAGCAGCTTGAACTGAACTTCGGTCATATCCAGCAAGCTTTGGTGCAGCAGCGCTTTGTCGTCAATGCGAAACTCGCGGACATCAAATTTATAGTCGGGGGTCACGCGCAGCACTTCCTGCTTCAGCATGGCGGGGTAGGCGAACGCGCTCTCCACTCCTGGCGTCAGGAAGCAGCCGATCATATCACCGTTCAGCGGGCGCAGCGGGTAGGTTTGCGGCACACCCACGACGAGTGAGCGCTTGCCTGCATCACTCAGGTAGTCCCAAACGCGCTTAACCTTGACAGCATTGCCATCCGCAGTGGTGAGTGCGCCGTAGCCACGGTCAGCGCGATTGCGAAACCCATACACACCTAGCACGCCGGGATCGCGGCTGCTCATCATGCTCGTCCAGGCAGGCACGGTGATGCAGGGAATCGATGATGCCAGTTCGCCCCATGTCCCCTGTTGCATCAGGGCGGCGAAGGTGGGCAAGTCAGCATGGAACTGGTCAAACATCAGTTCAGGCGCGGCACAATCCAAACCGAGGACGAAGACGCGCTTCGACCGTTTGCCAAACAAACGCATGAGCAATCCTTATGCTTCGGGCTGGGGTTCCGCTGTGGATTTACCTGCTTTGCGCGCCAGCAGCTTGATCGGACCGTAATTCTCCGGGAAGCGCGCGGTCTTGGTTTCGTAGAAGGCGCGAATCTGCGCCATGTCCGCTTCGAGATCGCCTGTAGGCTCCATATGCCCGCCGATGCCGACCTGTTTCTTGGCGTAATCCACAAAACCGAAATAAAGCGGGACCTTTGCGCGCACAGCAATGTAATAGAAGCCGCTTTTCCAGCCTTCAGTGCGCTTGCGTGTGCCTTCAGGCGCGAGCGCTATGTGAATGTTGTCCGCGTCGCGGATGATTGCCGCGACCTGTTCGACAACGTTCTGACTACCTGTGCGCGTGATGGGAATTGCGCCTGCCCACTTGAGGATAGGTTTGAGCGGCGTGTTGTACAAGCTATCTTTGACGAGCCACTTCAGGTTGCAGCGCAGCAGGATCGCCGCCAGTACCATGTAGATCGCATCCATGTTGGAGGTATGCGGCGCGCCGATAACGACCGACTTCGGCACGGGTGGCGCTTCCCCATAGGTTTGCCAGCCTGTAAGCCTCATCAAGAACTTCGCAATTGCGTAGACCATCCCTATACCTTTACAGGATACGTTTACCCAGTAAGCTGGTGGTCAATTCTACCGCCATTGCCGCCGTCTGATTAGAGACATCCAGAATCGGGTTGACTTCGACAATATCGAGCGACCGCACGCGCCCGTCATCTGCCAGCATTTCCATCAGCAGGTGCGCCTCACGGTAGGTCAGTCCTCCAGCCACGGGGGTACCGACACCGGGCGCGATGCTGGGGTCGAGCGAGTCAAGATCAAAGCTGACGTGAAGGCTGGTCGCTCCCGTCAGCAGGCGCAGCGCGCTTTCAACCGCTTCCTTCATGCCCATCTTATCGATGTCGCTCATCGTCAGCACGGCGATACCCTGCTCGCGGAGGCGGGTGCGTTCCGCCGGATCGAGGTCGCGCGTGGCAAGCATGACGATCTGATGCGGTTGCAACCGTACAGTTCCAACCGTAAGCGCTGGCGGGCAATGTCCCATAAGCGCCGAAACGACCATGCCATGCACATTGCCCGTGAGTGTGCTTTCGGGCGTGTTGAAGTCGCCGTGCGCGTCCACCCACAGCACGCCCAGCCGACCGGGCTGCTCCAACGCGGCGGCAATCGAGCCAAGCGCAGTGGTATGATCGCCGCCGAGCGCAATCGCGATGCTGTCCTTCATCACGTCGCGCATGGCAGTGTACAGGTCTGTGCAGACCGTGCCAACAGCACTGGCATTGTGCGCCTTGCCATCGGAGGGATCACTATCCAGTTCCTCGGCAATTGGAACGCGGATGTTGCCGCAGTCAATGACATCGTATGTGAGTAAGCGGATGGCGTCCGCCAACCCTGCGTAACGTAAGGCGCTCGGTCCCATATCGACGCCGCGCCGCTGCTGTCCCAAATCCATCGGTACGCCGAAGATGCGCACGGTACGCGGGGAGTCGCTCACGTCGCTGTTGCCCTTTCCGAAACGCCGCTAAAGCGCCGCCCGATGGCGACCAGAATGATGCTGAAGAGATACAGCACAAGCAGCGGACCCATCACCAGCGCCATGTTGACCGGGTCAATCGTAGGCGTGATGAGTGCAGCTGCAATTGCCGAGCTGACGATAGCGATGCGCCACTGCTTGAGCAAGCCACCGGCAGTGACGAAACCGAGCAGCGCGGTGATAAAAAAGATCAGGGGGGTTTGGAAAGCGACGCCCATCCAGAAGATGAGCGCGGTCACAAAGCCGAGATAGGCTTCCGCCGTCCAGTCCGGCTCGAAGATAGTCGCCTGAAAGTTCTCCAGGAAGCCCATCGCGGGTGGGACGAGGATGTACCACGCGAACGCCGCGCCGACCAGGAACAGCAGTGTGATCGCTGGCAGGGCGGTCAGGACATAGCGCTTCTCTTTGCGGGTGAGACCCGGCAATATGAACACCAAGACCTGATAGGTGATCATTGGGATGGCGAGGATACCGCCGACGAGCAGCGAGACGCGGAAGTATGCGACTACTGAGTCGGTCGGTCCAATGACCTGGAATTCTCGGCCGTAGGGCTTTTGCAGTTCCAGCAGCACCGGGGCAGCGACGGCTACGCCGATGATGGTGCCGATGAGCAACGAGATTGCTGCCCAGGTAATACGCTTACGCAGTTCGTCGAGATGATCCCAGAGCGTCATGCGCGGCGAGCCATCATCGTCTTCGATGATCGCGGCTTCTGGCTGTGGCGGAGGTGAGACTTTGCGCGGTGGAGAAAGCTTTGTCGCCATAGGTTACTCTACTTTATCCTCAGGACTTGATCCAGCAGCCCAGGTGCCAAAGTTTGGTACATCGGGCGGTGCAGATGGAGCAGGGGGCGTGCCGTTGGTGGGAGCCGGAATGCGGGTAACCGATGCAGGGGGTCGGGGCATGGGCGGACGCAGCGCAGTATTTGCCTGCTTCGCCGTGTCGCGCACACTCGACAGGTCTTTGTTGATTTCCTGCTTAATGTCATCAAACGGCTGCGAAACGGGTTTGATTGCCTTGACGACGGTACGCTGTAAATCTGCCTTGGTGGGAATGTTCTTCGGCACTTCGACATCAACGCCCGCCGCGTCAAATTCTTTCTGGATCATGGCCGCGGCTTCGCCCCACATCTTTTGCAGCATGGCGATGTACTTGCCCAGCACGTATGCCCAGCGGATCATGCGCTTGGGTCCTGCCACAACCAGCATGATGATCAGGATCAGGATGAGTTCCGCGCCGCCTATGCCAAAGATATTCATGACTCGTCCTCTTCATCCAGCGTTACATGCAGACTCTGCACAAGCTCTGCATCCTCCGCCACTGCGCCCAGCACACCATTGATGAATGCGGCAGTGTTGTCTGCGCCGAAGACTTTCGCCAGTTCGACGGCTTCGTTGATGGCAACACTGACCGGTACGCGGGCGCTGATGGCAAATTCATAAATGGCGATGCGCAAGATATTGCGGTCAATGATGGCGATCTGGTCGAGCGGGAAGTCTGGCGCGTACTGGCGGATGGCACTATTGAGTTCGGTTTGATAATCGAGAATGCCATGTACGAGCTTTTCTGCATACCGGGCGACCTGTCTCGGCGGTGCCTGTTCGTCAAGCTGTCGCGCCAGTACTTTATCTGCTTCGTGTTGAGCCGCATCGATTTCGTACAATGTTTGTAATGCCAGACGACGCGCCACGCTGCGCTCATTGGCGGGTGGAGTCGGCTCGAGTTCCTCGACCTGCACTTCGTCGCCCGGCTCAAAGTCTGGATACTGAGACACCGCTACCTCTTCTTCGCCATCGCATCCTGATATAAGTCATATGTACTCTACCTTAGAAGTCCACGTTTGCCTATCTCAGGATTGACCTCGTTTGCGCACCATGCTACACTTCGTTTCTATGCGCGCACTTGGATGTGTGACATGGAGGGATCGCCTAGCGGTTTATGGCAGTGGTCTTGAAAACCACCAGGGGTCACACCCTCGTGGGTTCGAATCCCACTCCCTCCGCTGGGAGACAACCGCATATTGGGGAGGTGCCAGAGTGGTCGAATGGGCCCGCCTGCTAAGTGGGTATACGTGGGTAACCGCGTATCGAAGGTTCGAATCCTTTCCTCCCCGCACAGTTTATGTCACTAGAAGAAAGCCTTTCTGAACGATTCAGAGTGGCTTTTTTCTTGCCCGAACGATGTTTAGTCCACTCCCGGTAAAATTGAGTATCAGTCGCTCCGATAGTACAATGGGTCAGCGTCAAGGAGCAAAGACATGGGACGCACGAGCAATTACAGTGAGAGCTGCAAGCGCGAAGCAGTGGCGAAGGCGCTGATGACGCAACTCTTGCAGAATGCTTTTGACTGGCAGTGCGGAGTCGGGATAAGGTGAGCGGCGCGATTGCCCAGGTGCGGGCGGTCAGCAGCAAGGTCTATGCTCCTGAAGTCGATTTGACCACTGCCGAGCGCGCCACCGTTGAAACCGAAACAGACATGATGAAACCCCTCTCCCTCAGGGAGAAGGGCAGTGAAAGTGAGACCGCAGGCAAAAGAATGGACAGAGGAGTGGCATGAGCGGATTTTGGGACGCGCTGCCCACGCAGCGGTTGATGGTGGATGGCTCGTTGTGGTCGGCGCGGCTGCACAGCCTGAAGGACGACATGGCGCGCGTCGAGTCGTATGTCGATCTGTATCATGTGGATGTGACCGACGCGCATTTCGCGCCCGGTCTGCTCTTCTTTCCTGATCTGGTCGCCGCGCTGCGCCCGTTCACTCAAAAGCCAATCCATGTGCATCTGATGGTCGAGTCGCCGCTGGCGTTGATCAACGATTTCGCAGCAGCGGGCGCGAATCTGATCACGATCCACGCGGAGAACGGCGACCAGATCGCGCCGAGCTTCGAGCGGATGCGCGCGTTGAACGTCCATGCAGGATTGGCGATCCAGTTGGAGACGCCGCTGGATACTGTGCTGCACTGGTTGGATCAGATCGTTCTCGTAACGCTGATGGGGACGAAGCTGGGCATCAAAGGCATCGATCTTGATCCATCGCAGTACGAGCGTATCAGTACTATGCGCGCTATGCTGACGGAACGTGGGCTGAATGCCTCAATCAAGATCGCCAACGATGGCGGCAACCGCACTCATACCATCCCGTCCATGCGCGCGGCGGGCGTGGATGCTGTCGTGCCTGGCTCGCTGATCTTCGGCAGCACCAATCTCGACGAGACGTTCGCATGGCTGCATGGGCTGTCATAAATGCGAACGGTGAAAGAGGCTTTCCCCAGGAGGATACGCACTGCCTCGTCAGACATCAATACACACCATTATTGAGCAAACAAGTTGACCGCACCCGCTAAAGACGGCTGGTATTCGATAGACATCTTCTCCTGCCGTATTGACCCGACAGCGGCGATGGTGGAAAATCTGTTGTGGACGCAATCGCCGCATAATGCCATCGATAGCATCGACACGGCAGGCGATGCCAACGCAACGTCGAAATGCTTCCACGAATGGATGTTCTGACCATGACCGACTTGATCACACAGACACAACTGCGCGCAACACTGGATGGCGCGGGACAGCGGTATCAGTTTATGGCGTTGGCGGACGGCTTCAGCCTGATCGTGACGCAGCGCGGTGGGCGCATCTTTTCCTTCCTGCCTGATGGCGCTCCCTTGTGCTGGATCAATCCGGTGCTGACAACTGCTGAGTCGTTCCGCGCGGCGGTTGCCGAAGGCGTCTGGAATCTGGGTGGTGAGCGCATCTGGATTGCGCCGGAAGTGCAGTACAACAGCAGCGATCGCTCGCGATTCCTGGAGACTCTGCTGTTCCCGCCGCAGATGGATCCGGCACAGTATACGTTTGATGCCGACACCACGAGCGCCCGCCTGAAGGCAGATATGACGTTGCAAGCGTATAATCTCGCCAGCGGCAGCACGACGCTGACCGTCGAGCATCATATCCGTACCGGGCTGCCGAACCCGCTGCGCGCGCTGAAGGCGTTCGACCCGCTGATGCGCGGCGTTGCTTATGCCGGCTTCATGCGTAGTGTGCATCTGGCGACCGCGCCGACCGATCCGCTGCACAGCGAGTCGTGGTGCTTGATGCAGCTTAATCCGGGTGGCACGATGATCATCCCGGCAACGGTGGCGGATGCAGAGGTTTCGACCTATTTCGGCGATCCTGCGCCGGATAGTCTGACGGTCAGTGACGGGGCGTATCGGCTGGCATTGACAGGGCGGCGCGAATACAAGACAGGTTACAAGGCTGCGGCGCTGACCGGACGGCTCGGATACCTGAACGTGTTGGCGGATGGGCGCGGTTATCTGATTATCCGCAACTACTTCAACAACCCATCGGCGATCTATGCGGAAGAACCGCCGGGACTGCCGGGTGTCAACGGGCATTCGGTACATGCCTATAACGGTGGCGGCGACTTTGGGCAGATGGGCGAACTGGAAGTGACCGGGCAGACGATTGGCGGCGTGTCTGGCAGGGCGAGCAGCACAGATGATTTCGTGCTGTGGGTGTTCAGCGGTGCGCGCGAACAGCTTCAGGCTATCGGGCGCGTGCTGCTCGGTGTGACGCTCTAGAAAACGGGTTAGGGGCTAACAATGTTTCCTCAGAACGTGATGTACTACGGCAAGCCGGATGACCAGCCAACGATGCGCACGCTGCGGGCAGGTCCGCTGACCGTGTTGTATGAAAATGGCGACTTGCGCTACATCCGGCTGGGCGAACACGAAGTCATTCGCCGCCTGTATTCCGCTGTGCGCGATCACAACTGGGGGACGGTGCTGCCTGTCTTCTCGAACGTGCAGATCAACGAGCAGGCGGACTCGTTCCATATTCAGTACGATGTCGAAAACAGGCAGGACGATATTCATTTCGTCTGGCACGGCGAGATCAGCGGCGAGGCAGACGGCACGATCCGCTTTGCCATGCGCGGGGAGGCGCTGACGACGTTCAGGCGCAACCGCGTTGGCTTCTGTATTCTGCATCCCAGCGAATGTGCGGGCACAAAAGCGCGCGTCGAGCATGTGGATGGCAGTGTGGAAGAGGCGACGTTTCCGACGCACATCTTCCCGCAGTATATCGTTGATGGCATCATCAAGCCGGTGTTCCCGTTCAACGAGATGCGCGCACTCAGCCACGAGGTGATGCCCGGCGTGTGGGCGGAACTGCGCCTGGAAGGTGACATCTTTGAGATGGAAGACCAGCGCAACTGGCTCGATGCGTCCTACAAGACCTACTGCACGCCGCTGCGCCTGCCGTTCCCGGTCGAAGTGCCGCGCGGTACGGTCATCGAGCAAAGCTTGACGCTGCGTATCAGCGCTGCCCAGTCGGCCGCGCCCCTCATGTCTGACGATAAAGTATACATTACCATGCCGGAACAGGTGCGGCGGTTGCCCCTGCTCGGCATTGAGAGTGCCAGCCATGACGAGCCACTTAGCACCAGCCAGTTAGAACGACTCAAAGCGCTGCATCTGGCACATCTGCGAGTGACCATCGATATGGCGATGGCGAATAACGCCCCACGGCTGCAACGCGCAGACGCCGAAGCTACAACACTGGACGTTCCGCTGGAGATCGCCGTGCGCCTGTCGCGCGAGAATGTCGAAGCGAATCTACAGGCATTCGTGACGTTACTATCGGCACTCAAGGCGAACGTGGCGCGGCTGATTGTGCTGCGCGCGGGCGAACTGACGACGGCGGCGGACACGGTGCGTTTGCTGCGTCAACACATCTCAAATGTATCGATTGTCAGCGGCACAGATGCCAACTTTTGTGAACTCAATCGCGAGCGCGCCGCGCTGCCGCAACTGGCTGAACAGGTGGACGCGCTTACGTTCTCTGCCAATCCGCAAGTCCACGCCTTTGACAATGCATCGTTAGTAGAGACGCTTACGACCATCCCGGCTGCGGTCGAAACCGCGCGCTCGGTTGGCAGCGGTAAACCAGCGATTGTCAGCCCGATCACGTTCAAGATGCGTTTGAACCCCTACGCCACAGCCGCCGCCACTGCAACAGCCATAGACCGCCTGCCGTCGCAGGTCGATGTGCGCCAGATGTCGCTCTTTGGGGCGGCGTGGACGCTTGGCTGCATCTCGGCGCTTGTCAGCAGCGGGGTCGAAAGTGCGACGCTCTACGAGACGACGGGCTGGCTCGGTGTGATGGATACCGAAGCCGGAGCGCCAGCCGTTACGCCGCAGTTCTACAGTGCACCGGGCATGACGTTCCCGCTGTATCATGTGCTGGCGGACGTAGGCGAGTTTGCAGGTGCGGACGCGCAGCCGTTACACGTGAGCGATCCACTGCGGGCGACAGGTATCGCGCTTGTGAAGGATGGGCGATTGCGCATTCTGATCGCCAATTTGACCGCGCGCGCGCAGATGATCCCTCTGCCTATGCCGCTGGCGATGGCACGGCTGCGGCTGCTGGACGAGACGACGTTTGAGCAGGCAGCGCATCACCCAGCGCAGTATCGGGAGCAGTCTGACGCGCTGCCTGAGAATACAACTTCGCTCCCGCTGCGTCCGTATGCTGTAGCGTGTATCGATCAATAAGTTTTCACTGGCCGTCACGGTCCCATGAGCCGCCCGCCAGCACACCGCCATCAATAACGATGTTCTGCCCGGTGATGTAGGATGACGCGGGCGACGCTAACATGAGTGCCAAACCGATCAGTTCTTCCGGTTCTGCCGGGCGGCGCATGGGGATGCGGGCGCGCAGCCAGCTTGCCTTGCGCGCGTCCTCCCAGATCGGCTTTGTGAGCGGCGTGCGGATGAAGCCGGGCGTGATGCAGTTGACCTGAATGTTGTCCGGTGCCCACTCAATGGCTTGCACCTTCGTCAACTGCGCAACCGCACCTTTCGTCATGCCGTAAACAGACACCGTATCAAGCGCAAAAAACACGTTGATCGAAGCAATATGAATAATCTTGCCGCCACCAACCGCTTTCATCAGCGGGTAGGCTGCCTGCGAGAGAAAGAAGATCGCCCGCTGGTTAGTGGCATGGATAGATTCGTAATCATCTTCGGTGACTGCGATGATCGGCTTGCGGCGATTGGTCGCAGCATTGTTGATGAGAATGTCGAGCCGTCCCATCTGTGCTTGTGCCTGCTCGATGAGTGTGCGGCACGATTGCACACTTCCCAGGTTGGCGACCAGCGCTACCGCTTGCCCGCCAACAGCCTCGATCTGCTGACAGATGGCGGCGATCCGGTCATGATCGCGCCCGTGCACGCCGACGACCGCGCCTGCCTCCGCAAATCCGACCGCCAACGCCCCGCCAATGCCACTCGACGCCCCTGTGATGAGAACTGCCTTGCCTTCCAGCGAAAACAAGCGGTACAGCAGCGATGTGCCGTTCGTCATTGCGCTCCCCCTGAAATCGTTAAACGACTCGATAAAGTGCTTCTTGCCCGTCACGCACGCGGCAGCAGTTCTCAATTGTGATTTCGCCCATGCGTCGCAAGCCATCCATTGTGCGTCCCGCGATGTGCGGCGTCAGTACTACGTTGTCCAGTTCCAGCAGCGGGCTGCCTAGCGGTGGTTCATTCACAAATGCATCCAGCCCCGCGCCGTACAAGCGCTTGGCGTGGAGTGCCGCTGCCAATGCCGTCTCGTCCACGAGCGAGCCGCGCGCCGTGTTAATGAAGATGCTGTTGGGTTTCATTAGAGCGATGCGTCGTGCATTGATCAGCACGCCGCCGATCTGTTCTGCCGCCGCATGCAGTGAGACGACATCTGATGTGGCGATAAGCTCGTCCAGTTCCATAAAATGCACGCCATGTTCGACGGCAAATGCCTCATCGGGGTAGGGGTCATAGGCAGTGAGCATCATGCCGAAGCCTTTGGCGCGCAGAGCGACGCCCTTGCCGATGCGCCCCAGGCCGATGATACCGATCTGTTTGTCTTTGAGTTCAATGCCAAAGCCGGATTTCCAGCCGCCTGCTTTGGTCGCCAGATGCGCAGGCACAATATTGCGCGCCACTGTCAGCAGCAGCGCCAGTGTCAGGTCAGCGACGGACTCGTGAATCGCGCCCGGCGTGCTGGTCACGACCACACTTTTTGCTTTTGCTGCCTCCAGCGCAATCGTCTCGAGTCCGACGCCATGCTTGGCAATCAGGCGCAGCGAGTCTGCACGCGCGATCACATCAGCGGTCAGTTCGTCAGTGCCGGTGATAATGATGTGGACGCCGTGCAGTGCGCCGTATAGCTCATCTTCATGATATGCGCGCCCGCCGACGCCGTTCGGCATGACTTCAAAGCCTGAAGTTGCCAACTGCGTCAGGTGTTCTGGGAACGCCTGCCCAAATGACTTCGAGCCGACCAGCACCCGCCAACGCTGCTCGCTCATTGTCCGTCTCCCTGATGCTGCTGCGCGAGTTCGTGCGCGCCGCCCAGCGGATGCGTTTGCGCCAGCGTCGCCAGGTTGAACCCGCGCAGTCGCTTTGCCATTAGCGTCAGCGCGTCGCCGAATGCGCCGTTAGCGAGCGTGCTGCCAAACGGCAATAAGGCTTCACCCTCAGCATCCTCTGGGACTTCAATATGAATGACCAGCGCCGCTAGTCCTGCCAGTTCGCTGTCCGGTTTCGCCGTCCATGCCATGACCGCGGCGCCGCGTTCGCGCGCAATCCTGGCAAAGCTGTTGATGTCCTGGCTCTTGCCCGCTTTCGACAGGGCGATCAAAACATCGCCCTCTGTCAGCATAGCGGATTCACCATGTAGTGCGTCGCCAGGCGGGATGTAGAAGGCGGTCATGCCGCAAGTTGCCAGCAGATGGGCGAGACGCTGCGCCATCGCGCCTGAGGTCCCCGCGCCGGTGACGATGATCTTGCCGCGACATTGCGCCACCAGGGCCACCGCCTGCGTAAACGTATCGTTCAGCCGTTCGGCAAGTTGCAGCAGTGCCTCGCCTTCCGCACGTATCAGGGCGCGTGCCTGCGCCAGCATTGTGTCGTTATCCATGTGCTGTGTCCTTCACTTTAATGCAGTTGCGATTAATTCGCGCATGATGCCAACCTCCACCGCCATATCCGGCACTTTGTAAATGCCGCTTCCCATCGCAATCGCTGTTGCGCCTGCGCTGACGAGTTGCGGCACATGTTCGCGCTTGACGCTGCCCGCCACCTGCAAATCGACCGACGCGTCTGCAGCGTCAATCATCGCCCGCACACGCCGAGTCCGGTCCAGCACGCGCGGGTCGAAAGTGGCATTCTGTACGCGCTCGCCTGTCGGGCGCGAGAGCAGCAGCACCGCGTCCAGCATCGGGAGCATTGGCTCAAGCGCTGTGATCGGCGTCCCCATCGCCAGCACCATGCCGACTCTCATGTGCTGCTGGCGAATCAGAAACGCGGCTTCGTAAGGCAGCGGCGTGCTTTCGACGTGTATCAACAGCAGGTCTGTTCCGGCGTATGCCAGCGTCGCGTAGAAGCGCTCTGGCTCGATTGCGCCGAGATGAACTTCAAAAGGCAGTTTCGTCAGTGGGCGCAGCGCAGCGATGGTATGCGGCGAGAAGCCGAGATCGGGAATGAAGTGCCCATCGAACACATCATGGTGAATGAAGTCCAGCCCTGCCGCTTCCAGCCGCGCGACTTCGGCGGCGAGATGTGTGTGATCGCCGTTGAACAATGCCGCACCGAGCCGCACCTGCCGCTGTGCCATCGTCGTTACCTCGCCTCAATCGCAATGGCACGCACAGGCACGGCATCGAGCTTAGTGATCGGCAGCGGCAGGGCGATCAGGAAGATGCGCTGCTGCTTAAGTTCGACCAGATTGGTCAGACATTCCAGTACCGGAATACCCGCGTTGTTGAGCAGGTGGTGATTGGGATAGTGACGAACGCCGCGCACCTCAAAGCCGGAGCTATCCGTCCCCAGGCAGTTGATCTTGCGATCTTCTACCAACCAGCGGCATGCGTCTTCGGTTAGATACGGTCGGTCGTGTGATTGCGCTGTGCGGTACTGGGTGTGGCGTCCCGTCATCAGCAGCACCCGGTCGCCGACTTCGATATTGCCCGCCGCCTTGATGTCGTCGAGCGTAATCGCCTCGTTGACCTGCTTGTTGCGGAAGTCCAGCACAAGCGCCGGACCCATCAATTGCTCAATCTTCAGGCTGGCGGTATCGCCACCATCGGACAGGAAGTGCAGTGGCGCTTCGACATGCGTACCGACATGCGACCAGAAGTAGACGGTACTCATGATGTCGCCTTCGCGCTGCATCCGCTCGCCCTTGCGCGATACTTCCAGCGTGTACTGCTCCTGATTGGGGTACAGCACATGTGTCAAATCTATGACACGTCCCTGTGGAATGTTGACTTGATAATCAGTCATGATGTCCCTTTTTCCTCTTTCAGACTTTGCCAGATATCTGGCGCTTCCAGCCGTGTGCCTTCCGCGCCTGATGCAACGAGATAGCTGCGCCCGCCTGCCGCGTCGATGGCGGTTGCGATGTCGGGCAGTGCTGCATCTGCGCCAATGGCGATGATAATGCCGCCGCCGCCAGAGCCGGAAATCTTCGCGCCGTATGCGCCAGCGCTGACGGCTGCCTCGACAAGGCGGTCGCTTTCCGGAATTGATACGCCCATCCTGAATTGAAGCAGTTGATGCAGGTACATCAGATTTCCCAGCGTCGGCAGATCGTGCATCTGAAGAGCGCTCAGGAATTGCGGCTGCAAGTAGCCCATCACGCGGAAGACCTGGATTCTCGACGGGTTTTCTTCCAACCACAGACGAATGTGCGTGTTCGTCTTGTTGGTCGAGTGTGCCACCTGCGTGTCACCAATCACCAGCGGCAGCGGTTGCGACACCGACAGCGCAACGGGTTGATCGTGGTCTGGGTGGCGCGTATAGACAACGAAGCCGCCCATGACGCAGGTGATGCTGTCCAGACTGCTGCCGTAACCGCCATGCGCAATGGCGTCGCCCTGCCACGCCAGGAAGATCAGGTCTTTCTGAGTGAGTTCATGCCCCAGTGCTGCATAGGTTGCTTTGACCATTGCGCTGTTGGCGGCTGCGCCGGAACCCAGCCCCGACCCAATCGGGATGTCTGATACCCACTCAACATCCACGCCGAATGTATCAATACGGCTGGCGACATGGCTCAGCACGTAGCGTCCCGGCGCATAAAAGTCGTGCCGGATGAGGTCAACAATCGCGTCAATGTCTTTCGCCGCGCGCAATCCGTCCACCTGCGCCTTGAATGCAAGCAGGTCGTCGCAGCTGCCGTCTTCAGTGTTTGCCGCCGAACGCAGCGTGTAGCGGGTATCGCTGCGGGTGCTGACACGGCAGTAGGTGCGCAGTGTGACGGCAGTCGTGATGTTCGGCACACCGCGATGGACACCGTGTTCTCCGAACAGGATGACTTTGCCCGGTGAAGATGCGACTGCAAAGGTCATGTCTTACTCTCCAGATCGCTGTCGCTTAAACCGGATCGTGCATCAGCACGCCTTTTTGCACCGCGTCCGGGTATTTAGAGAGATGCTGGAAGACATCTGGTGCATCCCACATATTGAAGCGCGTCGCTACTTTCGGATACTGAATCTTGCCGCTGGCGAGCAGTTCCAGCGACTCCGGGAAGCAGTTAACCGACGCGCGTGAACCGACGATGGTCATCTCCTTGCGCGTGAAATCGAGACCCGGCAGGCTGATCATCGTGCCGCGCTTAACCAAGCCGACAATGCAGATGCGCCCACCTGCCGCAACCATATCGACTGTGCTTTCTATCGCTTTCGTGTTCCCTGTCGCTTCAATGACGACTGGTGCGCCTTCCCCGTGGGTTTGCTGCATGATCGTCTCGAGCAGGTCGTCATCTGCCAGCAGGGTTTCTGCACCCAACTGCCGCGCAATTTCCATACGCGACTCGATGATGTCCGTCGCCACGACATGCGCCCCACGCGCCCGCGCTACTTCGATGAGCGCCAGCCCAATTGGTCCACAGCCGAGGACCAGCACATATTCCGCACCGACTTCGGCACGGCGGCACGCCTGCACGCCAATCGCGACAGGTTCGGTAAACGTGGCCTCGAACAGTGACAGGGTTTCGGGAATGGGATGGACGTGTGTCGCAGGCGCTTTGACGAAATCGGCATAGCCACCAGGCATATGCACGCCGATGATGCGCAGGTTGGCGCAGCAGTTTGTTTTTCCCTGACGACAGGGATAACACTTGCCGCAACCGATGAACGGTTCGATGACGACGCGCGTACCTTCGCTTACATTCGTCACGCCTTCACCCACTGCTGCTACCGTGCCAGCCACTTCATGCCCGGCAACAGACGGATAGATGACGTATGGATTTTTGCCCTGATAGATGTACATATCCCCGGCGCAAATGCCCGCCGCGCCGACGGAGATCAGCATTTCACCTGGCGCGGGGGAGGGGGTGTCCCATGGTCCTGTGTGGATTTCATGGGGATTATTCATAATAACGGCGCGCATTTTTCCTCGCAAAGTTCTGTATAGTAGAGAATGTGGTATGTGGCATACCACTTAGATTCATATTCTGCTCATCACTTGTGCGCCTGTCAACGCATTAGCGGGATGTTGTTTGCTGACGAGATTGCCCGCTGCGGAAAATCTGTTCCGAGATGTCGAGATGTTCGGACATGGCATGGCGCGCTTCTGCCACATTCTGGTCGCGCACCTGCTCATAAATGCGATAGTGGTATTCCATCGCGTGCGTGAACGAACCTGGCGCATCAAAGCCCGTCAGTCGCACTTCCAACATGACATCGCCCAGAGATTCGAGCATGATGACGAACAACTCGTTATGAGTCGCGGAGGCAAGCGCCGTGTGAAATGCCACATCCATCCGCGCGAACTGGTCACGATCATGCTGTGTGGAGTTCATCTCGCGGATCGTCGCTTGCAGGCGATGCAGGTTTTCTTCCGTGCGGCGATGTGCTGCCAAGCCCGCGATCTCGACTTCCAGCAGCCGACGCACTTCCGCGATCTTGGCATAGTCCACATTCGCTGCGCCATGCCGCAGCAGCATCATAAATGATTGGCTGACGGCTTCTGGCGTCATCATGCGCAATACCATGCCGCTGCCCGACGTCACCTCGATCAGACTTTTCGCCTTGAGCGCGCGCACCGCCTCGCGCACGACGGTGCGACTGACGCCGAACTGTCGGGCCAGCTCGCGCTCGGAAGGCAGCTTGTCACCCGGTTGCAAGTGACTGTTGGTGATCAGCGCTTCGAGCTGTTCTGTCACCTGGCTGGCAAGCGTCGGTTCGCGCTGTACAGTCTGAAAGAGCGGTTGGCTGTCATCGGCTGGCATGATGTCGTCCATCTGGTGCCCATTATAAGAACACATCTTCTTTCAATATAACGATGTGTGGGCCGACCGTCAATCGCAATAACAACTTTGTTGACAACGTGTTTTACTGACGATAGATTCATAAACGAAAATGGTATGCCGGATACCAATGAGTGTTTACGCTGGCGATTTGCGGTACCTTGTACAAAGAGAATTTATCACACACATTTGGGAATTTTGATCGATGAACAAACTGCGCTTTGCACTCTTTGGAACTGGCTTCTGGGCGCGCTTTCAACTGCATGGCTGGCTGGAAACAGGTGGCGTCGAATGTGTCGCTGTCTACAACCGAACGCGCAGCAAGGCGGAAGCGTTTGCACGCGAGTTCAACATTCCGGCGATCTACGATGACGCCGAGACATTGCTGAAGCACGAGACGCTCGATTTTGTCGATATTTGTACCAACGTCGAAACGCACGCGCCGCTAACGACACTGGCAATCGCCTACAAGCTGCCTGTCGTATGCCAAAAGCCGTTGGGAACGACGCTGGCGGAAGCGACCGATATGGTCACTAACTGTCGTGAACAGGGCGTGCCGCTGTTTGTCAATGAGAACTGGCGCTGGCAATATCCGATCCGCCAGTTCAAGCACATGCTGGACACAGGGCGCATCGGCAAGCCGTTCCGCGCACGTATCGATATGATCAGCGGCTTCCCGGTCTTCAAGAACCAGCCGTTCCTTGCCGATCTTGAGCAGTTCATCCTTACTGATTTGGGCAGTCACACATTGGATACCGCGCGCTGCTTCTTCGGTGAGGCAAACACCCTCTACTGCCAGACGCAGCGCGTACACCCCAACATCAAAGGCGAAGATGTTGCCACGATCATGATGAATATGGGCGATGATGTGACAGTGCTAGTAGAGATGGCATATGCCGAAAACTACCTCGAACGCGAAATCTTTCCGCAAACGTTGATCTTTGTCGAAGGCTCCAAGGGATCGCTGGAGCTTGCGTCTGATTTCTGGATTCGCGAGACAACAGCGGATGGAACGCTCGCTCGCCGTTACCCGCCACCGCGCTATCCCTGGGCAGACCCGGCGTACGACGTCGTGCATTCCAGCATTGTCGCGTGCCAGGCGAATATTCTCGAAGGCTTGCGCGGCGGCGCTGCCGAAACGACAGGCGAAGATAATCTGAAGACGGTGCAACTGGTGTTCGCCAGCTACGACTCAGCCGCAGCGCGGCAAGCCATTCTATTCTAAATGCCCCCATGCGCTGCCCGGCATTAGCCGTCGGGCAGCGGCTTCGTGCCTTCTTTCCTCAATCGATAATCTAACGACGATTCGATTATTCGTATACTCTATACGAATAATTGTACACTTTTTCACAAAGTGCGTATCCTTAATCCAAAACGAAATTGCATCAATAGTCTCATGCAAATCCTTGTTAGATAAAGTATTTTGGAAGGTCAAAAATGGTCATTGCACATCCAGAGTCTGTTCAACTACGCGGCACGTTGCTGCCCACCTACGAAGAAATCCTGACACCCGCAGCCGTTGAATTCGTTACAAAGCTTACGCGCGCGTTTTCCGAGCGCCGCAGTGCCTTGCTGGAACGCCGCAAACAGCGTCACGCAGACATCAAGGCTGGGCATCTGCCCGACTTTCTGGACGAAACTGAAGACATTCGCAGGGCAGTGTGGCAGGTTTCATCGCTGCCTGCTGACCTGCTGGATCGGCGTGTCGAAATTACGGGACCCACTGACCGCAAGATGGTCATCAACGCGCTCAACAGTGGTGCGAAAGTCTTCATGGCGGACTTTGAAGATGCCAATTCGCCCACCTGGGATAATCTGATCCAGGGACAGCTTAACCTGCGCGATGCGCTGTGCCGCACTATCACGTATACCAGCCCCGAAGGCAAGTTTTACAGGCTGAACGATCAAGTTGCAGTGCTGATGGTGCGCCCGCGCGGCTGGCATCTGGACGAGAAGCACATGTTAGTGGATGACAAGCCCGTCCCCGGCGCGCTCTTTGATTTTGGTCTGTACTTTTTTCACAACGTGCGCCGCCTGTTGGAGATGGGGAGCGGTCCCTACTTCTATCTGCCCAAGCTGGAAAGTCATCTTGAGGCGCGCCTGTGGAACGATGTCTTTGTGATGGCGCAGCGCTTGCTCGGTATCCCTCGCGGCACGATTAAGGCGACCGTACTGATCGAAACGATCCTCGCCGCGTTCGAAATGGACGAAATTCTGTATGAACTGCGCGAGCATTCTGCCGGGCTTAACTGCGGGCGTTGGGATTACATCTTCAGCTTTATCAAGAAATTTTCCCATCGCCCTGACTTCGTCCTGCCGGACAGAGCGCTCGTGACGATGACCGTTCATTTCATGCGCTCGTATTCGCTCAAGACGATCAAGACCTGTCACCGACGCGGCGTTCACGCGATGGGGGGCATGGCGGCGCAAATACCGATCAAGAATGACCCCGCTGCTAACGAACTGGCGATGGAGAAGGTGCGCGCCGACAAGCGCCGCGAAGTGCAGGACGGGCATGATGGTACGTGGGTAGCGCATCCCGGTCTCGTGCCGATTGCGATGGACATCTTCAACGAGCATATGCCGACGCCCAACCAGATCGACCGCCAGCGGCTGGATGTGCATGTGACCGATGCTGACCTGCTGCGCGTTCCAGAAGGTCCCATCACGGAGAAGGGCTTGCGCTGGAACATCCGTGTCGGCGTGCAATACCTGGAAGCGTGGCTCGGTGGCAACGGCTGTGTGCCGCTGTACAACCTGATGGAAGATGCAGCGACTGCCGAAATCAGCCGGGCACAGTGCTGGCAGTGGCTGCATCATGGCGTGATGCTGGATACGGGCGAACGGGTGACGCGGGGATTGTTTGAGCGATTGCTGCGCGAAGAGCTTGCCAGCACCCGTGAAGAAATTGGCGCGGCACGCTATGACAATGGCAATTTTGAACTCGCAAGCCGGCTCTTCAGCGAAATGAGCGAGACGCCGGAATTTGTTGAGTTTTTGACACTTCCGGCTTACGAACGATTGGCATAAGTGTGCAAAGTGCAAAGACAGCAGCGATAACTGAGGATAACGGAAGCGATTCTTGAGGAGGCTGAACAATGCGAAATACTTCTACACTTATACAGGAATGGGCGACCCGTCCACGCTGGCGCGGGATCGAGCGTCCGTACAGTGCGGACGAGGTTGTCCGGCTGCGCGGCTCGTTCCATATCGAATACAGCCTGGCGCGCAACGGTGCTGAGCAGCTATGGGACCTGATGCACCGCGAGCCATACGTGAACGCGCTCGGCGCAGTGACAGGCACACAGGCGGTGCAAATGGTGGCGGCGGGCTTGAAGGCGATCTACGTCAGCGGGTGGCAGGTGGCGGGCGATATGAACACCGCGCTCCAGACGTATCCCGATCAAAGTCTGTATCCGGCGGATAGCTGCCCTGCGCTCGTGCGCCGCATCAACAATGCGCTGCTGCGCGCCGATCAAATCCAGCATATGGACAACAAGAAGGGTCCTTACTGGCTGGTGCCGCTGGTGGCGGATGGAGAAGCGGGCTTCGGCGGCATCCTGAATGCTTTTGAACTGACGAAAGCCTTCATTGAGGCAGGCGCGGCAGCCATTCACTACGAGGATCAGCTTTCGTCCGCGAAGAAGTGCGGTCATCTGGGGGGTAAGGTGCTTGCGCCCACCAGCGAGTTTATCAACAAGCTGATCGCCGCGCGGCTGGCAGCGGATGTCTGCGATGTGCCGACGCTGATCATCGCGCGCACCGATGCCGAAAGCGCGAACTTGCTGGCGAACACCATTGACCCGCGCGATGAGGAATTCGTCACGGGCGAACGCTCGCCCGAAGGCTTCTACTACGTTCGCGGCGGTGTCGAGGCGGCGATTGCGCGCGGATTATCGTATGCGCCGTATGCTGACCTGATCTGGTGCGAGACTTCGCATCCCGATCTGGACGAGGCGAAGAAGTTTGCCGAAGGTATTCATGACAAGTACCCCGGCAAGCTGTTGTTCTACAACTGTTCGCCGTCGTTCAACTGGTCACGCCACCTCGACGCTCCGACGATTGCCAGGTTCCAGCGTGAACTCGGCGCGATGGGCTACAAGTTCCAGTTTATCACGCTGGCGGGCTTCCATTCGCTCAATTACGGCATGTTTGACCTGGCGCGGCAGTACAAGAATGAAGGTATGACCGCCTATGCGCGCTTGCAGGATGCCGAGTTTGACGCGGAACGCGACTTTGGCTATCGTGCGGTCAAGCATCAGTCGTTCGTCGGTACTGGCTATTTTGATGCGCTGCAAACTACGATCACAGGCGGTCAGGTGGCAACTACTGCGTTGAGTGGCTCGACAGAAACAGAGCAGTTCGGCGGGAATGGCGTGAAAGCGGTCGAGGCGGACAAGGTGGCTGTGCCGCACTAAAGCGTATGTGCGGACGAGCCAAAACTCGCCCGCTCACTCACTCCATCGTTATACTGTGGGCAGTGGACGTTTCCTTTGCTGTTCAGGAGTACCTATGCGCCCGCTGCTCACGCTTCTTGTGTCGCTGCTGCTTGCCAGCCTTGCGTATGCGCAGACATCAACGTTCTACACCGTCGATACCAACAGCGTGAACGTGCGCAGCCAGCCACGCCGCACGGCGGACATTATTGCGCAGATACCCGGCAATACAGCCGTCACGGTGGTGGGCGAAACCGAAGGCGAGTTGTATGCCCAAAGCAGCAGCTGGAATATCGTCCGCATTGACGGCGAACGCGGCTATGTCCATAGCTCGCTCTTGACTACAGAATCGCCCGCGGTTGATCTAACGGCGACACATTCGAGTGCTGTTTGCCCATCGCTACGCCCGGTCTGCACAAGGCTGACGTGCGCACAGGCGTATGCCTGTCTGGAAGTGGGCTACACACGCCTGGATCGCGATCGTGATGGTATTCCGTGCGAAAGCATCTGTACGTCAGGCTAGGGCGGTTAACGCATTTCCTGTCCACCGGTGACGTTAATCGCCTGTCCGGTCATGTAGCTCGATTGCTCGGACGCCATGAACACGACCACGTTACAGACATCCTCGTAGGTGCAGCCGCGTTTCATTGGCACCTGGTCGAGATACTTCTGTCGGACTTCCTGCTCGGTAATGCCCCAGCGTTTGGCATATTGCTGGTAGAGCGAATTGACCCACAGCGGCGAGTCGAGCAGGTTGCCGGGACAGATGGAATTGACGCGGATGCCATCTTCTGCCAGTTCCAGTGCCAGACTCTGCGTCAAGCCGATGCCGCCAAACTTGGACGCTGCGTAGGCGGAGTTCTTCGAGCTGCCTTTCTTGCCCGACTTGGAATTGATCTGGATGATGTTGCCGCTGCGCTGCGGCTTCATTACGCGCACTGCGTGCTTGGCGGTCAGGAAATAGCCAATCAGGTTGACTTCGATGACCGCGCGCCACTTTTCAACCGGAAATGCTTCAACTTCGCCTGAGATCAGGATGCCCGCGTTGGCGACGACCAGATCGAGCCGACCGAATTCGGCAACGGTGCGGTCGATCATGGCGCTCACCTGCGCCTCGTCTGTGACGTTGACGGGGATGCTAATGGCGCGGCGTTCCGGCATTTCCTGCTGGATGCGGGCGGCGGTCGCGGCGGCAGCGTCCGCGTTGAGATCAGCAACGGCGACATGGCAGCCTTCGTTCGCCAGGCGCAAACAGATCGCTTCGCCCAACCCCTGCGCGCCGCCTGTCACAAGTGCAATTTTGTCTGATAGTGGCAATGTCATTCTATTGAGTCCTTTGCAAGCATTGAAAAACGCCAAGACGCAAAGGACGCCAGGATCGGGTTTTTCTTTGCGTGCCTGGCATCTTGGCGTTTATATCGCTACGGCAGCATGAGGCGGAAGAATTCTTCTTCTGCTTCTTTCGTCCATTCGCGCCCGTCTGCCAGTTTCTCGTAGACCGTAGGCATGGTGTCTTTCAAGTCGGGCAGGGCGGTCAGTGGTAGTTCCTTGATGTGCGGGAAGATCACGACCTTGCCGGGATAAACCGCATCCTGCACCGCGCGCAAGCCATCGCGAAAAGCGCTGAGCGAACCGACCGCAGCCGCAGCACGGTTGGGGGAGAGCGTGCCGCTCTCCGCCTGATCCAGCGTCGAGCGCATGTCGGCAATCGTCGAACCAGATTGCCCGATCCAGCGCGTGCCTTTCAGGTAAACATCGCTGACATCCATATCGGTCATCGTGCCGCGCGCCACGCCTGCAAAGATATTGAGTGTGCCATCCTGCTTCAGATACTGTGACACATCGCTGATGACTTTCGGCACGGGCGCAAGGACGATAATGTCGTCAAACCCTGCTGCCTGATGCTGCGCCAAGGCTTGCGCCGCGTCCGCATTTGTGGGATTGAGGCATACAAATTCGATGCCTTTCGCTTTCGCATCAGCCTCAAACGTCTGGCGCAAGTCTTCCAAACGATGGTCGCTGACATCGCTACAGATAATGGTCTTTGGTGCATCGGGGATTTCGATGGCGCGCTGAACGTGCATCCGACCCATCGGGCCCGCCGCGCCGACAAACCATGCGCGACCGCCGGGTTGCAACGTCGAGCGCACAGGCTTGCGCTTGTACGCCAGCGCGATGTCTGTATCGCTGCCACCGACGTAGACCCAGCGGTTGTAATGCACACGCCCGATGTCGATATTGGCACGGCGCGGCATCGGTTGGTCAGCGATAATGGCGAAGACACCGCCGTCCGCGAGTTTTGGGCTGGCGACTTCCAGTGCGTCGGGGTCGCTGCCAAGCATTATGATGTCGTCAACCTTATCGACGGGTGGGTTAGCCAGGTCTGTAACTTCGCTCACCTCAATCCCCAGTGTGCTTGCCTGCGTACGCAGCCAGTGCGCGAATTCAGCGGGAACGCGGCTCAACAGCAGATGTTCAGGGTGCGATGCTTCGTTGAATCCTTCGCTAATGGAATAAGCGCGTGTGTCCTGCTCGCCCGTGCCGATGATCCAGGTCGTGCCGCCGGGTTTGATCTTCGTCCGGTATTCGAGCCGATAGGCGGCGACCACGCACGCCCAGGGTTCAACCAGCGCGCTTTCGACTACGCCGGTCTTGGTCTGTACTGGCAGCAGGTAATTCCCCTCGTCGCCGTTCAGCACGCGCTCGTCGATGACACCGTATTTCGAGAAGCCGCCTTCGATTTCATAACCGTAGGCAAAGCCTTTACCATTGATGTAGATGTCTGCCTGAATGGTGAAGCGGTCGCCCACCTTGTATTTGTCGCGCAGGTTTTCACCGATCTTGACTACAGTCATCGCGACTTCATGTCCCATAACGACGGGTGATGCCTGCATGTTGCGGTAGATGCGCGGGTGTTCGGGACCGAGCTTGAGAATTTTGACATCCGAGAAGCAAATGCCGCAAGCGTCATGGCGCACCAACAGTTGGTCGGCTCCAATATCTGGCAGTGGGACATCAATGGTGTGTTCATTCAAGCCGAGGTTATCAAAGCCTGCGCCATACAGAGGCCAAACCTCGTTATGATCGGGCAGCGGTTGGTCGGCACGACGGTAGTCTGTGAGTTTATCGGTCATAACACTGCGCTTTCTCTAGGTCCCAATCAGTCGTTTCAGTACATCCGTAGCGGTCATAGTCGTGTCAACGGCGGGTGATGCCGCTTGAGGCGCAAGCTGTCTGCCTGCCTGGGTGTAGAAGGCGTTACGTTCACGGCGCGTTGGCAAAGCGGCTTTCGCCCAGTCGCTCATATAGCCCATGCCACACTGTCGCTGCATGGCGGTATGACCATAGATGAAATAAGCGCCGTCCATAAAGTCGCGCCGCAGCGGTGCAATTTCCGGCGCATCAAAATCATCGATCAGCTTTTGACCAAAGCTGTTCATCTCTGTACCCACATTGAGCGGCAGGTCAAGATCGCGCGCTAACAACACTAGCTCATTCAGCTTCTCTATCTTGAGCCGTTTCTGTTCCGGGTCGGGGAGGTTCCAGTTGCGGTCGGGAATGATGTTGAGTGCCACTGCGCCTTTACCGATTAGCAGCGTCAGTAGTTCTTCGATTGACTGTTCGCCCGGTAGTGTGCCATCCAACCACGCCGCACACGGCAGTGCACCACACGCTTCAATTAACTGGTGGAACGGCTCGACACGCGGGAACGAACCGGCGTCCGGTTGCATGTAGCCCGGGCCGCCGCGCTTCATGAGTTTGGTGCGAACGAGGTTCTGGAACTTCGGCGAGTCACTGATGGCAGATGCTACCTGATCGGTGGTCATGCCAAGTTTGTCTGACCAAAAGACGGTCAAATGAGCCGTCTGCTGCTCTGCTGCATGTACGTACGCCAGCACAATGTGCCGTTCAGTGGGTGTGCCGCCAGGTGTGAGTGAAACGACATTCGCTTCATAATCGATGCTGACCGGCTGCAAGTAGGCATTGAGTCGCGTCACCATCTCTCGATTACGCTGTGCTGCGCGGCTGCGCAAATCCGCAGCGATAGGGGCGACGGTCTTTGGTACATGACTGCTCGTAAAGCCGATGCCCATGTGATACAAGACGCCGGGTTCGCCGGGGGAGTTGATTTCGCGCGTGGCAAATTCTGGCAAAAAGACACGCGTCTCGATGCCCGCGCTGCCGCGCACGCCCGCTGTTTCGCAGGCTGACATAAACTCGTCCACCCCGTCGAGGACATCGAAATCGACCATGCCGATTGCGCCAAAGCCGCGCTGCCGCGCTAGCCACACCAACGCAGACGGCGAATAGCCATAGGCATTGAACGAGAAGAAGGTATGCGCGTGCATGTTGGCAGTGTCAGAGGGCGGTGGGGTGACAATCGTGCCCCCGTCTGCGGCGGCGACCAGTTCGCGCAGTGCGGCAGCACGCGCAGCGGCATCAAAGCTGTTAAGTTGCGTTACAAGTGGTGCAATGCGCTCCGACTGCATCCCGGCATCCTGTGTATATGAGTGGACATGCTTATCATATCCATCATCGTTGTCTATCGCAAGCTTTCGTTTGCTTTCACTGATTGATGCTTTGGGGTTGAATTAAGGTCCGAGCAGCCCGACGACATGCCTGGCGCTTAAGCCGAGTGCCAACACCAGCAAGATACCCGCGCCTGCAAGTCGTGTCCATCGTTCACCGTTACGCATAGCATCTGCAACCATGATTGTAAGCGGGAAAAGCGTCAACGCATAACGGGCAAAACTCTGCGTTTGCGTCACAACATCTGTACCGTACTGCCAGTTGATCGGCATCAAAAAGATGATCATAAAAGCAATCGTATAGATGAGCATTGGAAACCGACGCTGCCTTTGCCTTACGCAAAGTACAACTGTCAGGAGCAACGAGATGACTAGTCCCCAGCTGTCAACACCCCAAAAGTCTCCGATGGTTAGCCAGTAGCGAATATTGATATATAAGCCTTGAATCGGGTTGACGAAGAAGCGATAAGAAATGTTGGTGTAAATTTCACTTATCGGTGCGAAGTTATTGACGCGGCGGAAGACATCGAATGCCAGCAGCCCGACCGGAACAAACAACAGCGGATAGCCCTTGCGTACTGTCAGCCAAACACGCTCACGCCAGCTTTGTCCGCTATGCCAGTGCTGTTCAATCAGGATAAGCCCAGCAATTCCTGCCAGTAGTACGCCCTGACTGCGTGTCAAGGTCGCCAGGATGCCACACATCGCCGCTGCCCACCAGCGGTCGCGTGCTGCGAAATAGACAACACCAAGCGTCATTGCCAGGTATGGCGCTTCAGACATTGGTGCAGAAAAGAAGTGTCCCAGTGGCAGCAAAGCGGTCAGAACAACTGCCCATGGTCCTAAGGCTGTGTCTTTGTAATAGACCTGGCATATCCTATAAAGGAGGGTCAGCGCTAGTCCAAATGCCATTGTGGCAAATACCATTCCAGCCAGGTCAACGTTTCCTGGCAGAATCGAGTCCACCGCCGAAATGCCGAAAGCGGTGAGTGGCGGAAACACGGACAGCGACTCGTTGACAGGGAGGTAGCCGTTTGAAGCGAGATTCAAGTAATGAATAGCATCCCAGCGCCGCCACACACCAAATACGATCGCTTCAGTTCCAGTAAGTGGGGGCAGCAGGACATCATCTGGCGACTGAAAATCAGGATTTGGAGCGAAATAGGGTCCTGCTGCGAACCAGACACCACTCATCCAAATCAGCAAGATCAGCCGCTGAAGCAGCGCCACGCCGAAACCCCATGCGAAGGCTTGCGCCCAATCTGAGCGCTGCCACAAATCCGAGATTGTTGCACGTATTGTAGTCACCTATATGTATCCATCATGCTCCGCGCCTGAATTCAGTGTAAGAGTAACCAGGCAAAAGAAAACGCAAGACCGGGTGACTGCCCGGTCCTGATAGTTATCTATAGGATTGTGAAATATGAATTTGTGCTGCGCTAACCCAGGTAGTCACGCAGATTGTGCGCCAAACGTGGATGGCGCAGGCGCCGCAATGCCTCTTTTTCGAGCTGGCGAATGCGTTCGCGGCTCAAGCCAAACTTATTGGCAATTTCTTCCAGAGTATGCGGTTCACCGCCGCCTAAGCCGAAGCGCAAACGCAGGATATGGCTCTGCCGCGGGGTCAGTTCGTTCAGGACGGTTTCAATTGTCTCTTGCAGCAGGTGCTGTGTGGCGGAATCGACCGGGCTGGGGGAGTCCTGGTCTTCGATAAAATCGCCGAATTCGCTATCGCCGTCATCCCCAACGGGGCGTTCAAGCGCGATGGCGTGTTGGCTGGCATCCATCATGCTGCGGATGTGATCCGCGCTCATGTCCATTTCGCAGGCAATTTCCTCTGGCGACGGACGCCGACCGAGGTGTTGTTCAAGCGATTGGGCGGTGCGGTACATCTGGCGGATACGTTCGGTCATGTGGAGAGGTATACGAATGGTGCGGGTCTTTTGCGCGAGCGCGCGGGTGATTGCCTGGCGGATCCACCAGGTGGCGTAGGTGCTGAAGCGATTGCCGCGTTTGTAATCATATTTATCAACGGCGCGCATCAAGCCTACATTGCCTTCCTGAATGAGGTCAGGGAACGGCAGCCCTTGCCCCATGTAGCGTTTGGCGATGCTGACGACCAGGCGGGTGTTGGCACGTCCCAGATGTTCGCGCGCCGCTTGCCCATCCAACACCAGCTTCTCCATGTGCATCACCCAGGCTTCGCCATAGACTTCGCGCGCATTGGGGCGGCGCAGCGCTTCACGCGCGTGCTTGCCAATTTCGATGCGGCGTGCCAGGTCGATTTCTTCCTGGGCGTTCAGTAATGGCTCCTGAGCCATTTGACGGAAGTACAGCCCGACGGGGTCATCTGCCGAAACCGCACTGATGTCGCCGATTGCCGGTTCGCTGAGCAGCTCTTCCGGTTCGAACTCCAGGTCGATTTCTTCGGGCAGAAGCATACGTTCTACAGTTTCAGCCTCCTGGCGAAATTCTATTCCCAACTCATCTAATTCGTACAACAGACTATCGATGGCGGCAACGTCATCTCCATCTTCGTCCAGCATTTCCAGCACATCGTCAAGTGTAATGAACCCTTGCTGGTTCGCGCGATTGATGAGTTCCTGTATCACGGTGGTCCCTGCCTCCTGTACACGAAACATAATGCGGTGCTTGCAAAAATCTGCAAACCCGATGTATTCGATTTCATTGTAGCACTGGAATCATTTCAATGTGAATTACAATTTAATGATTTCACAAAACTCATCGTTTGAGATAAGATTGAGTCTGGTATCAGCATATCGCTTACACGACAAAAGCTTAATTCTCAACGGCTGTAGCGTGGTTGCGCAAAAGCGCGCTACAGCATAAGATCAATCAGGTGGCAGTGTGCCACTCAACAGCCTGTAGGAATTTGCATGAGTACACGACGCTTTACCGACGAACTGCCTGACTTTGATGAACCCGTAATGCGTGAGCGCCTTGACCAACCGAAAGCGCCGCAACAACGCTCGCAGGTGCCTGCGCAGCCGTCGCAGCAGCCGGGCGTGAACCGGGCGGGGGCGCACCTGCCGCGCACGCTCACCCAGGTGCTGAGCGAGGCGAATGATCGCGTGGTGCGCGGTGATCTGGTCGATTATGTGCCGCTGCCCACAGGCTTTGATCCGCTGGATGGTTTCATCGGCGGCGGGCTGCGCAAGACGGAACTCGTTTTGCTCGGCGGCGCACAGGGCATTGGCAAAACGATTGCCACACTGCAAATTGCGCGCAATATCGCCATGCGTCCCGATCAGTATGTTTTCTATCTGTCGTATGAACACACTGAAACGCACCTGATGCACCGGTTGTTGTGCCTGGAAAGCATCAATCCTCCGGAAGTGGACATCAGTCGTGGCGTCAAGCTGCGTGACTTGTACCAGATCATCGTGGCTCAGCGCGCCAAAGAGTTCATGGGCAAAGACAATGCCACTGGCTCGCTGCAGGCAATTCTGCGTGATAATCCGCGCACGGCTCCGGCACTGGCACGCATGGCGCGCTATTCCGACCGGATGATCCTGGTCAAGGCAAGCCCAGCGGTGACGACGCTGCGCACGATCAAAGAGATGACAGCGCGCCTGTGTGACGCGACAGGTAGCAACGTTGTGCTATTTATTGACTACCTGCAAAAGATCGCTGTGCATCCCGAACGCCCGCGCGACGAAAACGACAAAGTGACGATGATTGTCGAAGGGCTAAAAGACATTGCCATGTCTCTAGATATTCCTGTCTGGTCGATTGTGGCGGCAGATCGCGAGGGGCTGAAGAGCAAGCGCATTCACCTGTTCCACCTGCGCGGCAGCAGCGCGCTCGATTACGAGTCTGACATCGCCATCATCATGAACAACAAGTACCAGATCATGTCGAAAGAGCATGTCAACTTCAATCCGTACACCGCCAAGCAGTTCCGTGACTGGGTAGTGTGGACGATTGAGAAGAACCGCGCCGGGCGCGCCATGCAGGATATGGAGTTCCAACTGCACGGGCAGCACTTTGCGTTCGACACACGCGGGCAGAAGGTTCAGCAGCAGTTGATCGACGACAAAGTTATTGAGAGTTAGATCAAAACGCCAAGAAACCAAGGACGCCAAGAGATAGTTTCATTATCTGGCGTCTTTGTCTCTTGGCGTTTTATTCTTTGTTATCGAGCGACGGGTTCGAGCTGGCGCACGTAGTTCAGTTGTGACAGCTTGCGCACCTGCTCATCGGCGCGGTAGCTGCTGCGCACCAGTGGTCCGCTTTCTACCCACTTAAAGCCGAGTTCCTTGCCAATCGTAATGACGCGGTCAAATTCCTCTGGCAGATAGAAGCGCTCGACCGGAAGATGCTGCTTGCTTGGCTGGAGGTACTGCCCGACGGTCAGAATGTCCACACCCACAGATGCCAGATCGCGCATGACTTCGACCACTTCGTCGAACGTTTCGCCCAAGCCAACCATAATACCGCTCTTGGTCAGCACGAGCGGGTCCATCTGCTTGGCGTGTTCGAGCGTTGCCAGCGCCCAATCGTAGCGATCCTGCGGCTGTACTTTCTTGAACAGGCGCGGCACCGTCTCGACGTTGTGATTAAGGATTTCCGGCTGCGCGTCCATGACGATCTTGAGTGCGGCAGTGCTGCCTTTGAAATCGGGGATCAGGACTTCGATGCTGCATCCGGGCTGCAACTGGCGGATGCGCTTGATGACCATCGCGAAGATCGGCGCGCCGCCGTCGGCACGGTCATCGCGGTTGACGCTGGTGATGACGACATGGCGCAAACCTAGCGCGCGGACGGATTCAGCGATGCGGTTCGGCTCGTTCCAATCCAGCGGGCTGGGGCGACCGGTCTTGATGTCGCAGAAGCCGCACGAGCGCGTGCAGGTATCGCCCATCATGAGGAACGTCGCTGTGCCGCGTCCCCAGCATTCGCCGAGGTTAGGGCACTGCGCCTCTTCGCAAACGGTGTGCAGCCCTTTGCTGCGCATGAGTTCATTGACGCGCTCGTAGTTTTCGCCGCTAGGCGCGCGCACCTTGATCCATGGTGGGCGGCGACGGGGGTGCTGTGGGTCAGGCTGCCAGCCTTTGGGGTCATCGACTGGAATTGCGTCGGGAGTGATGAGTTGTGACACGATACGACTCCATCCAATAGTTACGCATCATTATAGCGATTGTTCCAGCGCTGCGTCTATGTCCGGCTGCGTCTCGGTGCGGCTGCAAACGATGCGCCACAATGCCCATGTCCCGGCTTCGCGCAGTACGGCGAATGCCAGCATCAGCATGAGCGCAATCGCGATGTCCAGCCCGGCAATCGGGGCACGCAGGCTTTCCGTTGCACCGGTTGTTATCAGCAGTATCAATCCCCATGCGGCATAAACCAGAATTTGCACCAGCAGGAAAATGATCATGGCTGCCACGCCAGCTTCGCTCCGGCGGGTCGTCAGCAATCCGCCCAGTATGCTGCACAACAGTGCCGCGATCAGTGAGTGGCGAAAGTCGATACTCAAAATGATTAGCATCTCGACGATGATAATCAGACCCCACACCAGCGGCGACACGCTGATCGGAACTTCGAAGCCGACCAACGAGAAGGGCAGATAACCCAAGCCGATCATCGCAAGCGCGAACATGACGAAGCGGTGGATGCCGAAACGTCGTGTCAGCCCCGCCTTGTAATGCAGCCAGCCCAGACACAGGGACCACGCGCTCGCCAGCCTGCCGCCTGGCGCGACTTCGAGCAGCCCGAACACGCCGCGCCTGCGTTCTTCGGCGATTTGCGGCGCAATACCGAGCGTCAGATCGATTGCGAGCGCCGTGCCTGCGAACAGAAACAGCCAGTGTTGATAGCTAAGCAGCGCGAACAGGAAGAAGAACAGCGTCGGCGGTATCAGGCACCCGCCCGCGCCCAGCACCGCCAGCGTTTTCATGATGTCGCGAAAGGCGTTTGGTGGCTGCGGCTGCGTTCGCAGGATCGCCATACGAATGGCGACCGGATCGCCGTTTGGCTTGTGTTTGAGTGCGTGCCACAACTGAAAGCTGGGAAGGCGATTGAGCATGAACACCAGACTCTTGCACTTATCTATTGCTCCATTGTCTCCTGAATACATCACAGCGACAGTAAAGCCTCAATGCTCGCGTTCGGTTCGTCGCTCAGGCGGCTGCGCGCATTCTGCCACAGCAGCGCGACGACGAGTTCCTGAATGACCAGCAGCAGCGGCGTCAGCAGCATCCATTCGGCATTGAAGCCTAAACGCAGTTCCAGCGGCGTCGTGAAGGTCGGGAGCAGCAGTCCCCAGCAGATGAAGATGAAGCCGATCACCGCAGCATGGATCACGGCTGTCCAGAAGACGACGCTGCGCCGGACATACCCACGCGCAACGATCCCGATCAGCGCGGCAATCGTGATTACCTGGTACTGAGCGAGCCAAAGCGTTCCTCCCAGGATCAACCACGCAATAATGTCCATCACGGTGCGCTCCGTAGCCAGCGTGTCAATCCATAGCGCGTAACGCAGCGCATCCAGCATGTGCAAGCCGATCAACACAAACATCAGGACGAACAGTCGCCTTAGCGCCCCTAAGTGACTGCTCAACCATTCGTTGCGATGAACGAATCCGGCGGCGATCACCCAGAGGATTCCCACTGCGCCGACCGGAGTCAGGTATAGGAGGGCATCATCGTTCGTCGCCGTGTTGTCATTGATTTCGTTGGCAACGCCGATGCTGATTTGAATACTGGAGTAAATCATGTAGCCAAGTATAGCTAGTTGCTCAACGCTAATCAGCCACGCCATCGGAAAGCTGTTGATGCGCGGCGCAATATAGACACCAAGCAGCACAAGCCCAATCGCCCCGATCAGCACTTTGCGCAGCATGGGGATAGGCGCGGCAGTCGGGGAAACTGGCTGACTGAACCTGCGGAAGAGGGCATGAACGGTATTGGGGTGGCGCAGATGTCGCCACAACTGCCATGTCACCATAGGGTGGTCGTTTGTCCGTTACTTACATTCGGGGAGATGTCCAGGCGATTGCAGACCTGCCGCCAGAGCAGGATATTCGCACCTTCGCGCAGCAGCAGAAACACCGCCGTCGTCATGGCAATCCACGCGATATCGCGCAGCGGGGCATAATCAAGCTGCGTATTGAGACGGGTATACACCAGCACCATGAAAGCGGGCGGCAGATAGACGCCCACCTGCACGCCGATGAACATGCCAATGGCGAGCGCTGCGGCGTCACCTGCCTGCCGTGTGATGCTGACGGAAAGCATCGCCGTCAACATGCCCGCAACCATCGAGTAGATGTAGTCCAGCCGGAAGAGCGTCATCGACAGAATGAGGATCAGCCCCGGCATCCAGAACAACTCGCGTTCGCGCGCCAGCGCTGTCAGTGTGCCAAGAAACGCCCAGAACATGCCAATTGCGCCTAACGTGATACCGATGATCTGGATCAAGGGGTAGCCATCAAAGCGCACTTTCTGGTTGAGCGTGCCTGTGATGAGTGCCCACAGGCTGCCGAACGCGCCCGCTGGCGTGACGGACAGCACAGTGAACGTGCCATTCTGGACTTCTGTTGCCAGTCGTGGCGCAACACTGGCCATCGCTCGAATGCTGTAGCCCGTGTTCGAGAGCGGAATGGTCAGCACGAGAATCAGCAAGCCGCCGAAGACGATCAGGATGAGCAGTGCAGGGAAGATCGCCGCCAGGACGATGACGAACAGCAGCGGAAACAGGTCCCAATCGCGCGGCAGGCGTTTGCGCTTGGGCGGCGGCGGTAGCTCCTGCGCGCGGCGGAAGATTGGGCTGCGCATGGGTGGCCGCACCAGCAAGCGCCATAGCTGCCAGGTGATGGTCAGGCGTCGATGCTGACTTCGTTCAGGCGTGCGTGCAGGACTCGCCATAATGCCTCATTCACGATCTCACGTAACCCGTAGAATACCCCCACGGCGACCATTACCCATAACGCATCGCTGAGAAGGTTATACACTGGCAGGCGCGTAACCACAGCACTCAGCAGCCAGGACATAAATAGTGCGTATGGCACATATATCACCAGTTGCAGCCCCATGAACACTGCCAGCGCGGTCATGCCCGCTTCTGAACGCTGTCGCGCTGCCATACCGCTCAACAGCCCACTGAGCACCGCAGATATTAGTGTCGCCACGTAATCAATATGAAAGAGCGCGGCAACGCCTATCAGGACGATAGATTCGCGGAAACTGGTAAACGCCTCTTCAGGGCGGTTGCGCAGGCTGTTGAGACCGACAAATGCAATAATCACAATCAACGTCCCTGCGATTTGCAGGCGCAGGTGATGAAGACTGTTGCGCTTATGAAAGCCATCGCTTTGATGCAGCACGCCCAATGTCATGATCCATGCCGTTCCAAAGACTCCCGGTGGAGCGGTCGCAAGCAAATCGAATCTGCCGCTCGTGCGCTGCTCTGCGAGCAGAGTAGCAATACCCCACGTCGCTTGCAACCCGTGTATGACGCTCAGGAACAGCAGCAGCGAGAACGCCAGCGGAATTGTGCCGAGCAGCCAGAGACCGTTGCCCGTGATGATCATCGCGATAATGCCACACGCGAAGCAGAACGCTACGCCGCCGAGGAATTGTGGGTGGATGCGGATGGCGGGCTTGCTGCGATTATAAGCGATGCTGTGGTACAACGGATGGCGCAGCGGCGGTTTGCGCAGTGAACGCCAGACTTTCCACGTCGTCATCCCGGCGGTAGTCCCCACGCTGCTACGTCCGGTGTACCCAGCGCCGGGTACAACCCCTCGCTCATGATGGTAACGATGCCGGATGTCAGATCGAGCGTGAGGAGTAGCGTTGGGCGCGTGTCGTCAGCGATGTCCGCGCCGAACGCAAGCTGTGTGCCATCGGGCGACCACACCAGGCGCGGCGGATTGGGCGTGTGCGTCGTGGTGCTGAAGCGGCAGTAACTGTTGACGGTGCGCGTTCCCATATCCAACACATGGATGCGGGCAGTTTGTTCTGCCTGCGGCTGTGATAAATCGATCACCCAGAACGCCAGTCGTGAACTATCCGGTGACCAACTGAGTGCGCTCGCCGCCACGCCGTTGATGCGCACATTACCATAGCTTGATGCAAAACTCGTGATGCGGATGGGGGTTGGAGACGTTGGCGAAATGGTGTGGAGTTCAGAGCCGATGGGGGTTTCCTCATCGCCATCTGCAAATACTGGTGCGACATAGACGAAGCGCAGCCCGTCCGGCGACCACGTCGAGTCGTTGTAGTACGCGAGATCAATGCCGAGGTCAATCTGTTCAGCGCGGTTGCTAAGGTTGATGAGTGCCCGTCGGAAGCCGTCGCCATCTGGCTGGCTGAGCACGCCCCAACGTCCGCCGGGTTGGATCGATGACACGCCGCGCACATTCAGATATTCGCGTTCGGCACTGTCCTGTCGCTGCAAGTATGCCTGTCGCCCCGGCGTCCAGATTAGCCATGTATCGGGCGACCACCATTCGATCTGCGAGGCGTATTCGGATACGAGCGTGCGTTGTGTACCATCCACACGCATCCGGTTATAGCTGTTGGTCGCGTCGTTGAAATAGAGCAGCCAGCGCGCATCTGGCGACAGGCGGCAGTTCGTCGTGCACGGGTATGTCTCCGGCAGCGGGTAGCGGCGGTTGCCTGTGATGTCGTAGACCCAGAGCGCCGAACGGTCGAAGCTGGTCAGGATATAGCCGCCCGGTGTGTACTCGCGCCCACGCGGGGCAATCGGATCAGACGGACAAATCGATGCGATGTCTGATTGTGCCTGTGCAGGTGCGGCAAAGCGCAGAATCAGGGAGACGGCAAGGGCGCACAGCAGGATTGCAGTGTTTGCTCTACGATCAGCCAGACTGCCCACCCGATAATCAGCCATAACCCAAGCGCTCCATGTAACTTTGCTGTGCGTCCCTGTGCCATATGCAGTTGTGCGTTATCGGTGCTGGTCGTCACGATGCGAATCAGCTTTAGCGCTTCCGGCAGGGTGACGGCGGCGATCAGCACCGTAGGCGGCATAATGCGCCCGATGACCATCAGCACGACAGCGACATAAGCGCCAATCATCAGGACGATGTATTCGATACGGGCGCCGCGTAGACCGAGCATGAGCGCCAGTGTGCGCTTGTTGACGGCGCGATCTGACTCCATATCGCGGATGTTGTTGGCGTGCAGGATGGCTGCGACGGTGAAGCCAATCGGCACGCCGACCCACAGCGGCAGCGGGCTAAAGTCGCGCGCCATCACGTACCATGCCCCCAGCACCATGACGGGTCCCATAAAGATGAAAACGGCGACTTCGCCCAAACCGTTGTATGCCAGCGGAAACGGACCGGCAGTGTAAGCGATAACGACCAGCACGCCGCCCAAGCCGATCCAGAACAACAGCGGTCCGCTTTGCGTTAGCAGATATAAGCCGATGGCGACACCTGCCAGCACCGTGACGACCGCCCCGATCAACACTTCTTGCGGCGTCAGCACACCCTGCTTGATGACCATGCCCTGACCGGACTGCTTCAGGTCTTCCGCGCCGCGTCGGTAATCGTAGTATTCGTTGATGAGATTGGCGGCAACTTGCAGGAAAAGCGCGCCGATGAGCGCCAGCACGAACGGCACCAGTTCAAAGACCCGTTCTTGCAGCGCCAGCATCGCTGCCAGCCCCAACGGGACATACGTCGCTGTCAGTGTCCGCGGGCGAGCAGCGCGATACCATGCTTCGAGCCGCGATGGGGGAGCGGTTACGGTTGTCATCGTGATTATGCCAGTGCCTGTCGCAGGTCGTTGAGCAGGTCATCCACATGCTCGACGCCGACGCTCAGGCGCACCAGTTCGTTCGGCACGGCGATGGGGCTGGTGGCGGTGCTGGCATGCGTCATGCTGTAGGGATGCTCGATCAGGCTTTCGACACCGCCCAGACTTTCCGCCAGCGAGAACAGCTTCGTCCGGCTGACCATACGCTGTGCGGCGTCCGCCGACTCCATGATGATGCTGATCATGCCGCCGGGGTAACGCATCTGGCGCTGTGCCAGCGCATACTGCGGGTGACTTTCCAAGCCGGGATACATAACGCGCTGGACCGCGGGATGATCTTCGAGGAAGCGGGCGATTTGCAGCGCATTGGCACTGTGGCGTTCGATGCGCAGTGCCAGTGTCTTTATGCCACGCAGAACCAGAAAGCAGTCCATCGGTCCCGGCACCGCACCCGCTGCATTTTGCAGGAACTTGAGCTGGGTGTACAACGCTTCGTCGTTCAGCGCCAGCAAGCCGCCGACAACATCGCTGTGACCGCCCAGGTACTTGGTGCTGCTGTGCATGACGATGTCCGCGCCGAACGCCAGCGGCTGCTGGATGATCGGGCTGGCGAAGGTGTTATCGACTGCCACAATGATATGTTCCGGCACATGCTCGACCATCGCCTGCATATCCGCCAGCGACATCAATGGGTTGGTCGGCGTCTCCAGCCACAGCAGTTTGGTTTCTGGTGTGAGTGCGGCGGCTACTGCCTCCGGCTGCGTCAGGTCTACCCAACTAAAGCGCAAGCCAAAGCGCGCCAGCACGCGCTCGAACAGGCGGTAGGTGCCGCCATAGACATCGTTGCCGACGATGATATGATCGCCGGGGTTGAGCAGGCGCATGACGGTATCGATTGCCGCCAGTCCGCTGGCAAATGCCAATCCGTAACGCCCGCCTTCCAGTTCAGCGATACATGCTTCCAGCGCCGTGCGCGTCGGGTTGCCGCTGCGACTGTAGTCGTAGCCTTTGTGTTCGCCGGGCGCGCTCTGCACATAAGTCGAAGTCTGGTAGATCGGCGTCATGATTGCGCCTGTTGTCGGGTCAGGTTCGACTCCGGCGTGTATGGCGAGGGTTTCGAGATGCAGTCTGTCGGTCACGCGGGTTATCCTGTACGCTTGCGATTGCGGATTCTGAGTAGGATAAGTATAACACTTGTTGATAAGACCACTCCACTATGGAGTCAGGATTGATATGCGTTTGAATGTCCTCATACTTTTGCTTGTGGGTTTGCTGTTAATGGCATGTAACCTCACCGCTGAGATTACGCCCACCCCGATAGTCGTGACAGCCACTACAGAAATGATCAGCCCAACTGCGACAATGGATGAGCCGAACAGCACACCTGTCGATGCGCAGTCTGCTTCTGCAACCGATACGCCTGCCTCACCCGTGCCGACGCAGCTGAACAACGCACCCGCTGGCACCGCAACCATCGTCACCAGCCAGCTTGCGGTCATTCTGACACCCATCAATGGCAGTACTGTCTCCGGTAATCCGCTGGAACTGACGGGGGTGGTCAATGGTTTACCGACGGACAGCTTTGTGCTTGAACTGTTGGACAGCGGCGGCAACGCCATCAATCGTCAGACGATCACCCTGCGCAACCCCAACCGCGTAGCGCAGTTGACATGGCAGGCAACTCTGATCACCCAGTATCGTGGAGCTGCGACGATCCGGCTGATTGCAACCAATAACGACGGTGAGGACTTCATCGCCGCGACGCTCAACATCACGATTGCTGCGGCGACCGTCGTACCATGACCTGAGCGCGCTCGCGCGTTTATTCGTTTCGACGTATAATCTCTGCTTAAAGCATATCGACGAGATTTAACAGCGCGCAGGCGGTATATCCCTGCGTGCATGTTGTGGAGTACAGGGGGAGACAGAGATTGTGACGGCGGGGCGGAAGCACTTTATCGCGATTGCGGGCAATATCGGCGCGGGCAAATCAACACTGACAAGGCTGCTTTCTCAACGGCTTGGCTGCGAGCCGTTCTTCGAGGCGAACGCGGAAAACCCGTATCTGGCGGACTTTTACACCGACATGCAGCGCTGGAGCTTTCATTCGCAGGTCTTTTTTCTGGGCAAGCGCCTTGAGGCGCACCGCCTGCTGGTCGATCATCCTACGAGCGTCCTGCAAGACCGTACCGTGTACGAAGATGCCGAAATCTTCGCCTGCAACCTGTATCAGCAGGGTGCGATGACTGACCGGGATTATGAGGCGTATCGTTCGCTCTATCGCGCCATCAGCAGCTTTCTGCCGCCGCCCGACCTGATCATCTATCTGCAAGGCAGTGTCGAAATCTTGCTGTCACACATTGCGCGGCGCGGGCGCGAATACGAGCGCAACATCGCGCCGGATTACATCGCGCGTCTGAACGCGCTCTATGATCAGTGGATCGACTCGTGGACCCTCTGTCCGGTATTGCGTATCTCGATGGACGAGCGCGACTTCGCCGCCCGCCCGGACGATCTGGCGTATATCGCAGACGAAGTAGAGGCACGGTTAACGCTAGAGCCAGCGTAATGCATCATTTGAAACGCCAAGATGCAAAGGATGCCAGGAAAATAGCCTATTCAAGAGGGTAGAGGGGAAGAGGATAGAGGGTTTGTTCATCGGGGCGACCCGCCGGTTTGCCCCTGCAAAATCAGCCATCTTCGCCAGCCTCTTGAATAGGCTTTTTCTTTGCTCCTTTTACTGCATCTTCTATTCCCCTGCTTGCTCCAGCCAGATAGTTGTACCGTCTGTCCACAGATGAATCGTGCCGCCGAGGTCGGTGCGGTAAAGTGGCAAATGTTCGACCCTGAGCAGTGTATCAGGATCGGGGTCCCGGCGGCGGTTAGCGGGGTCGGATTGCAGCAGTACAAACTGCGGTGCGACGGTGGTCAGGAAGTCGTCGCGCAGTGAACCCGCCGTGCCATGCTGTGGCAGGATAAGCGCGGTGGCATGCGTGACCAGACCTTCGTCCAGCATCTCTGCCTGCGCCGCGCCAGATGCATCGCCGCTGATGAGGAACGAAGCGCCGCCATAGCTCAATCGCAGCACAAGTGCGTAATCATCAAGGGAGTCGTTGAGTGCGGGCTGTGTCTGCGGGTGCAGGATCTCCAGGCGTGTGCCGTCGCTGATGTCGATGCTGTAGCCTGCTTCGACTACCTGCACGGGTGAGTTGCCCCATGACTCCTGTAAGCGCGTGTAGTACGGGCTGAGGTTCGGCTGCCCATTGGTCACCACGACGCCCGCGCGATAACGCGCCAGCACGTCGGGCAGCCCGCCATAGTCGAACTCATCGGGCTGCGTCAGCACCAACAGTTCGATCTCTCGGTCTGTAAACGGCAATCGATCACCCAGCGCCAGCAGCAGGCTGGATGGGAAGCGCCCGCCGTCAACGAGAATATGCGCGCCGCCCGGCGTTTGTGCCAGCACCGCATGGCTGTGTCCCATCGTCAGCAACCAGATATGCAGCCTGCCGTCTGGGCGACTGGCGAGCAGCGCGGCAATCATGCCGAGCAGACCAATGCTGACCAGCACGGCAGTGAGCCAGACGATGCGCTGGCGCACGAAACGCGCGGCGCTAAAGAGCCAATCGGGTTGTGCTGCCTGTACCATTGCCCGTCCCAGAATGATGATGAAGAACAGCGCGACGAAATTGGGGTGAAACTGCGCCGTGATTTCCGCAAACGGCAGCGCGGCGAACAACCGCACGACGCCCGTTGTCCATGCCAGCGGCACCATCGCTGTCCAGTAGAGGACTTGCCCCATCAGCGGAATGATGCTGCTGATGACAGTTGCCAGCGCGCCGATGATCAGAATGGGCGGCTGCACCGGAACGATCAGCACGTTTACCAGCAGCGACACGAGCGAGATGCGCTCGAAGTAGAGCGCTATGAGCGGCAGCGTCAGGATTTGCGACGCGAGACTGACGACCAACGTGGACGCAAGCACATCGCCAATCGTCATTGCGGTGCGTTCGGAGAACAGGCGGTTCAGCCAGCGCTGCATGGCGCGCGTCAGCGGGTTGCTAAACAGTACAATACTGAGCGTTGCGAAGAAGCTCAGTTGAAAACCCACATCAAAGAGAGCGGTCGGGTTTTCCAACGTCAGTACCAGGGCGGCAAATGCCAGTGTCGCCGGAACAAACGTTTTGCGACGGATAAGGTGTTCGCCAATGATGACGACGATGCTCATGACGGCGGCGCGCTGGACGCTGGCGCTCGCGCCGACAAACACCGTGAACGCCAGCACAATCACAATGGCGATAATCGCCTGCCACTGTCGTGACAACTGTGTGTGTTTGAGTATTGCCAGGACTATCGCGGTGATAACCGCCATATTGTAACCGCTGATGGCGATGACATGCGCCGCGCCTGTTTTAGCGAACGCATCTTCGACTTCCGGTGCAATCCCGCGCTCGTCGCCGAGCAGCATTCCAGTGAGCAATCCGGCATAGGGTTCGGGCAGCGCAGCGTTGATGTTTGCCCGCGCGCCTGTTTGCAGTCCGTAGATAGTGTTGAAGACGGGGCTTGCCTGTCCGCTGCTGATGATCTCGGTCGCGGCGTAGGGCATCTGGCTGAAGACGGCGGAACGCGCGAGATAATCGGCGTACGAGAATGTATCAAACTGCTGTGGCAGCCACATTTCGCCCGTCGCGCGCACGCGGTCTCCATACTGCACAGGCGTGAAATTGGGCGTTTCAACCAGTACAACGCCGGAAACGGAATGCGTCTGTCCATTAGTCGTGATCTGGTCGACTTCGAGTTGATAGCGCAGGCGATCACTGCGCGGTTCCGGATTATCGCGCACCACGCCTTCAACCGTGACGCCGCCATGCCCGTTATAGATGGCAAGCGCGCTGCTGCCCGGTGACAGGCTGTAGCGCAGCCCGCCCAGTGTGAGCATCAGGATGAGTCCGTGCCAGAAGCGGCGAGCAGGCAATCTCCAAACAAAAAAGAGCGCTGCCATCGCCAGCAGCGCCACGAATGCCCATACAAGCGGGGTGTGATTACTCGTATTGGCAGCGAGCAGTATCCCAGCGGACCATGCCAGGACGAAATAGACGAGGCGCATTCAGCATGACGCCTTTTGTGCATGAATAAACAGCGTGATTGCAGTCACGACCCGCCGGGTCTCCCCTACGGGGACTACACATTTTTGCACAAGAAATTACGTCTTTAGCGCGCGTCGCTCATGCCCTGTACAGGAGTCACGTCCACCTGTTCGCGCACAGTCGCCGGAGCGACAAACTGCTGCGGTGGCTGCGAACCCTTCGCTGCGCCCTGCTCGTAGACATGCTGGATGCCCGCTCGCACTTCGCTGATCAGTTTGTTCAGCCGTTGTTCGAGGGATGTCAGGTTATCCAGCACATACTGGTCAGCATCGCCTGTGATGCCTTCCGCTTCCTGGCGCGCCTGCTCGATGACGTTGGCGGCGCGGCTCTGCGCTGCCTGTACCATCGCCTCACGGTCGATGAGCTGCTCGCTGCGATCCCGCCCCTGCTGAATGATGCGCGCAGCTTCTTCATTTGCCTGCGCCAGGATGCGGTCACGCTGCGCCAGAATGCGCGACGACTTTTCGATCTCTTCCGGGATCGAAATGCGCATCTGGTCGATCAATTCGAGCGCGCGTTCCTCATCGATCATCGTGAACTTGCTGAAGGGCATGTGCCGCCCCTCATCGATCAGGTCTTCCAGTCGGTCAATGAGATGTTGTATGTCCACGTCTTCCCTCCATGTCGCATCACACCCCGGCTGCACGCCTACTGAGCGTCGCGCAGTTCTGCATAACGCCTAACCAACGCTTCGTTCACAAAAGGCGGCACCATTTCCGACACATCCCCACCCAACTCGGCGATTTCTCTGACCGTGCTGGAACTGATGTAGATATGCCGAAGCTCGCTCATAATAGCGACCGTTTCGATGTCCGCAGCCAGCTTCTTGTTTGCCAGCCCCATGCGGTACTCGAACTCAAAGTCGGAAAACAGGCGCAGCCCCCGCACAATAACAGTAGCGCCTACTTTCTTTGCAAAGTCTACAGCAAATCCTGAAAAAGGTGCAACCTTTATTTTTTCTGAAGTCATATAAGCCTGTCGCGCCAGCGCGACGCGGTCTTCGACGCTGAAGAGCAAGTTCTTCTTCGGCAGGTCGTAGACCGCGATGATCACCTCGTCAAAGATGCGCGCCGCACGTTCGGCAATGTCGATATGTCCGAAGTGCGTGGGGTCAAACGAACCGGGGTAAATCGCCCGTACCATGTTGTCGTTGCTCCGTACTAGCTCAGATCGCTGCGATCATCACGCAGCATGTTCACGCGCTGTGCCAACAGGCGGTGCTGTTCATGATGCAGGTCCGGGTCTTCTTCAAAGATGGTGCGTGATTCGCGCTGTGCCAGTTCGACTAGTTCCGGTGACATATCGTCCATCAGTTGCAGTGTCGATTGCCCGCTTTGCCGTGTACCGATCAGGTCGCCCGCGCCGCGCAGCTTCCAATCGATTTCTGCCAGTTTGAAGCCGTCGCTGAACATTTCCAGCGCAGTCAGTCGTTCGCGCGCTTCCGGCAGGTCGCTATCACAAACGAGCAGGCAGTACGAGGCGTGACCGCCGCGCCCGACACGCCCGCGAAACTGGTGTAACTGCGCCAGCCCGAAGCGGTTCGCGCCATCGATCAGGATGACGCTGGCGTTGGGAATATCGACGCCGACTTCGGCAACCGACGTCGTCACCATCACGTCGAACTTGTGCGCGGCGAAATCTGCCATGATGCTGTCTTTTTCGGCGGGTTTCATGCGCCCATGCAGCAGCCCGACCTTATGATGATAGAAAACTTTCTGCAACTGCTCGAAGGCTTCGGTCGCCGCCTGCGCCTCGATTTTGTCCGACGCTTCCACCAGCGGGTAGACAGCGAACGCCTGCCGACCGAGCTTCAATTGCTCTTCGATGAATTCGTAGGCGCGCTCGCGTCCGGTCGGGCTGATGACTTTCGTCTTGATCGGGATGCGTCCCGGCGGCATCTCGTCCATCACCGACAGGTCGAGGTCGGCATGGATGGTCAGCGCCAGCGTGCGCGGGATCGGCGTGGCGGTCATGATCAGCAGGTGCGGGTTGCGCCCCTTGCTGCGCAGTGCGCCGCGCTGCTCGACGCCGAAGCGATGCTGCTCGTCAATGACAGCCAGCGCCATATCGTTGAACTGGACGCCTTGCTGGATGATGGCGTGCGTACCGACGACCATATCGATGCTGCCATCCGCCAGCCCTGCATACACGCGCTCGCGTTCCGCGCTGTTGATCGACCCCGTGAGCATCGCGACGACAGGCTTGCGTTCGCCAGGCATTTTCTCCATCGTGCGTGTGACGTTGCGGTAGTGCTGCTCTGCCAGAATGCCTGTCGGAGCCATCAGTACTGCCTGCTTGCCCGCGCCGAACGCCAGCGCCAGCGCCATCATTGCGACCGCCGTCTTGCCCGAACCCACATCGCCTTGCAGCAGACGGTTCATCGGGATCGGCTTGGCGATGTCGCTGCGAATATCGGCAATCGCGCGCTGCTGTGCGCCTGTTAGCTCATAGGGATAGGCGGCTTGCAGGAACGAAGTCACATATTCGTCGCTAACTTCCAGCGGGGTAGCCGGCGTTGATTGCCAGTTGCGGCGATTGCCCAGAATTGCCAGTTGCAGCAGCAGCAACTGGTCAAAGATGTAGCGCCGCTTGGCATGATGCAGGTGATCCCAGCTTTCGGGATTGTGCAGATTACGCAGCGTCCAGCCAAGATCGGCGAGGTCGGCGCGTTCGAGCGTTCCTTCCGGCACGTAGTCTGGCAGCCGCTCCGCCCAGTAATCCAACGCCTGGCGGATTGCCTCGCGCAGTTTCTTCGGGCGAAGCCCTTCCGTCAGCGGATAAATGGGGACGATACGCGCAAGCTGCAAATCTTCGGGATCAAGTTCTTCCCATTCGGGATTGGTCAATTGCAGACGGTTGCGATAAGTGGACGTGATGCCGCGCAACACGACCTGCATATTTGGGCGGATGCGCGAGAGCAGATAGCCCATGCCGAAGAACGTCACGTTGATCAGTGCGGAGCCGTCATCCACGACGATATGGCAATCTTTGCGCCCGCCCTGGGCGATACGAATTTCGCTGTGTCGCACCATGCCGACAATGGTTGCGGGTGTGTTCGGCTTCAGGCGCGCAATCGGCAGTAGTTGCGTATAGTCATCGTAGCGACGCGGCAGATAGAACAGCAGGTCGTTAATGGTCTTGATGGCGACTTTCGCCAGTTGGCTGGCGGTTTGCGTGCCGACACCACGCACTTTATCGACGGTTGCCTTTAAACCGCGCAGCGTGTCAGTCGCCTGCGCGACATCGACGACGTTGCGCACACGGCGCGGCGGGCGTGCCAGGCGCGGCGGTGGTGGTAGGTCGCGCTTTACAGGGACGCGCGCCTCGCCGATGAAATCGTAATCCAGCCGACTGGCGTCTTCTTCCGCAATGCCCGCCGGGACTGGCACACCATCATCGTCGTCCTGCACGCGCGGCGGGGCAGGGCGTGCTGCCTGCTTCTTGCCTGCTTTGTCTTTCTTCGGAGGGCGCTGTTCTGGTGGACGCTGCTCCGGCGCGCCATTGTTCGCCTCGCGTCGTTCTCGCGGCGGGCGCTGTTTGGTGTTGCCGTCGGGATGGCGTCTCTCATCCTCCTCAGGGCGGCGCTGCTTCGGCGGTTGCTCCTGCTGGGGGAGTGACTCGGCGACCGTTGAGACGGGGCGCATGACGCGATCCAGCACAAAGCTGACGACCGCATGCCGCTCATTGCGATTTTCCAGCGCGTCGTAGGTACGTAATCTATCGCTGATTTCGTCAATCATCGCGTGGTGTTCAGGCTTGCGTGCCTGGGTATGCGCCACTTCCTGCCAACCGGTCGCATAGCCTGCCAATCCGCCAATGACCGCCGTATTTTTGTAGCCTTGCTCACGCTCAAGACGAAGTATTTTGACCAGTGTTTCCAGCGCTGAAGGCATGATCCAACCCTATGATTTCCAGGATTTGCTCACAGTCACCACCCCTAGCCCGCCCGGTCCGATGTGCGTGCCAATTGCCGGTGTGATGTTGACGATAAGTGTATCTGCCGGAGCAATCGATTTGAGCGCGTCTTGGAGTTCACGTGCACCGGACTCGTTGCCCACATGCAAGATGGTCAGGCGTTCCAGCGGTGCTTCGGTTGTCGCCAGTTGTACCAGCTCGTCTATTGCTCGCTTGAATGTGCGAACGCGCGAATGAGACTTGACCTCGTCTTCGCCTACATCCAAGATGGGCTTGATCTGCAACAACTGCCCGATGCCCGCCTGCGCCCAGCTGACGCGCCCGCTGTGTTTGAGATACTCGAGCGTGTCGAGTGCTGCGTAGACTTTTTGATGCGTGCGCACTGCTTGCACCGCACGCTTGATCGCTTCGACATCTCCCGTTGCTTCGGCAGTTTCCGCTGCAATCAAGACCTGATAGCCCAGTCCCATCGTGGTAGTGCCGCTGTCAATCAGTGTAATCTTGTCTTGAGGAAAGTTGCTGGCACCCAGACGAAAGGCATTGTAAACGCCGCTGAGTTTGGACGACAAAGATATGATGATCACATGATCGGCGTCCTTGAGCGCCGCTTCCAGGACTGGTTCGACCATGCCCGGCGGGAAGGCGGATGTCTTGGGAACCGGGCGAATATTCGGCAGTTCACGATAGTAGTGTTCGCGCGTCAACTGCACACCATCATCGGCAAAACTGTTGCCGCCATAGTTGACGAAGCAAGGGATGATCGAAATGTTGTACTTGTCGCGTAAATCCACGGGGATGTCGCATGTACTGTCTGTCACAATCCGTATTTTTGCCATGATATTCCTCTTTATGCGTGCAAATGTTCTTGTATGACGATACCGACTGCACCCAATCCAATAAGCGCTGCCAGCGACGCATTATAAACCATCGTATCGATTTGACACGAAACTTCTCCCCCCAGCCGTTGTTGCAGCCGTTCGGCGGTGTCTTCGCCTTCGTGATCGTGCAGGATCAACATGCGCGCCGAGTCGCTGAATTCAACGGCGAAGTCAAACAGCCGGTCCAACGCCTGCGCTCGCGAGCGCGCTTTGTCCATCGGGGCGAGATGCCCATGTTCCATTGTCAGCAGCGGTTTGAGGTTGAGCATGGCGCTGAAGAGGGCGTGATGTTCGTTGAGCATTTCCCGCTGTGCCAGCACCTCGACGCGCTCGACATACAACAGCATGTACAGGCGGGCAATCGCACCGCGCAGGGCATTTTCAACAGCATCCAGTGTCGATGCTTGCTGAATGAGACGGACTGCTGCCATTGCGATGAGGGTCTGCCCGGCGCTGACCGACTGCGAGTCGAACACATGAATCGGACACGCGCCCGCCACCAGTGCCGCACCTGCCTGTGCGCGCTGGTAATGTGCCGAGATGTGACGCGACGGCACGATGCAAAGCAGCCCGTCATGATTGCGCGCGGCAGTAGCAAATGCCTGGGCATAGGCTTCTGGCGTCGGCGGTTCGATAGTAATCGGCTGCGGTAGCCGCGACAGTTCCGCCAGGCGCTTGCCTTCGGGATCGCTGGCTTCTTGAATACTCTGCTGAGGCGTGGAAATTCGATTGGGAATGACTGTGATCGGCAGTTCGCTGTTGAGCAAACTGCCGACCTGTACGCCGCTATCGGTGATAATGTGAAAGTCCGGCATGTCCACTTATTCGATGGCAATCATGTATGGGTATAACGGCTGCCCACCAAAGACGATCTCGAAGTCTAGCGCATCGAACTCTTCTGCCAGTGCCGCTGCCAGCGCTTTTGCGTCACGTTCTGTCTCTTTGTCACCGTAATAAAGCGTGATGCGTTCGTGGTTATCCGCGTCCGCCTTATGCAGCAGTGCGCGCGCGACCGCTTCCATGTCATCGCCTGCTACTGCGAGCACATCATTAATCAGCCCGATCAACTGTCCGTTGCGGACGGCGATGTCGTCGATTTCCACATCGCGGTTGGCGCGTGTGATTTCGCCTGTCACGATATACTTGAGTGCTTTGGTCATATCGCTTGTCATGTCGTCAATCGACATGGCGGGGTCTTCGGTGTGCAGATTGAAATACTCAATCATCGCGCCGATTCCCTGGGGTACAGTTGTGCTGGGGACGACGCGAATACGCTTGTTCGTTACCTGTTCCGCCGCCTGCCGCGCCGAAAGAATGACGTTCTTGTTGTTCGGCAGCAGAATGATGTCCTCATTCGGCAGCTGCTCGATAGCGGCAAGGAAGTCGCCCGTACTGGGGTTCATCGTTTGCCCGCCCGTAATGACGAACGCCGCGTCCAGCTCTTCTGCAAATACCTTTTGGATACCCTTGCCGCTGGCGACAGTGATGACGGCGACGCCTTCGACAGGCTTGCCCATAATACTGCCCGCCTCGCTGCCGCCTTCACGTTCGGCGCGCGCCTGAACGTACTGCTGATATTGCAGGTGCATGTTTTCGACCACGATGTCGTCAATGTCGGTGCTGTTCTCGATGCCATAGCTCAATGGGATGCCAGGGTTGTGGACATGAACATGGACTTTGATCAGGCTGCTATCGCCAACGACGAGCGTTGACCAGCCCATCGCCTGGATGTCAGCGCGGATGCGTTCCACATCCATGTTTTCACCGTACATCAGGAATTGCACATCGTAGCCATAGCCTTCTTCGTCTTCCGGCACAAGCGCATCTTCCCACCCTCCGGCGCTTCCGGGCGCGTGAACCGTGATCGGTACAGGGGGGGCGACGGCGACTGGCGCGGTTGCCTCGATGCCGATGTCTTTACCGCACAGGGCGCGTACCATGCCTTCGAAGATGAAGACCAATCCCTGACCGCCTGAATCGACGACGCCCGCCTTCTTGAGCAGCGGCAGCATCTCCGGCGTCTTACGCAGCGCCGCGCGCCCGGCGTAGACCATCGTCTTTAGGATTGCCACAAGGTCGGTTTCTTTCTGCGCTTTCTGGACGACCGCGTCCTTGATTTCGCGGGCGACGGTCAAAATTGTGCCTTCGACAGGCTTTTCGACGGCTCTATAGGCATAGTCTACTGCCGAGACACATGCAGCCGCGACCAGCGGGGCGGTCAGCTTGTCTTGCCCTTCAAGCGCTTTTGCCGCGCCCGCCCAGATTTGTGACAGGATGACGCCGGAATTGCCACGCGCGCTGACGAGCGCACCCTGGGCAAAGGCGTGCGCCAGCTTGCCAATGTGTGGTTCGTCAATATTGCCGATGTGTTTGCCCGCTCCCTGCATCGTGAGCAGCATATTTGTCCCTGTATCGCCGTCTGGCACTGGGAAAACATTCAACTGGTTGACGCGCTCGCGGTTGTGTTCCAGCCACATGATGCCGCTAACCGCAAGTTGCTTCAGTAAGTAGCCGTCAATCACCGTATTGCCGCTTTCGCGGAACATACTACGTGAAATAGTCATGGTTATTCCTCAACTTCACTCGTGTGTCCTCAATGTAATCTTGACTTAACTTTTGTCGTCTGTACCTTGAGTCTCGGTTAACGCTGCACGCAACCGCGCCATGCCTTCGGCAACCGTAAACCCATGATTAAATAACCCCGTGCCCACAACTAAGATATTCGCCCCAGCCCCCACAACCTGGGGGATTGTCTCGGCATTCACGCCCCCGTCCACCAGGATGTCGACCTCACGCGCCTGTGAATTAAGGAGGGCGCGGATTTGCTGAATTTTAGGCAGTGTTTCAGGGATGAGTTTTTGTCCGCCAAAGCCAGGGTTAATGGTCATGACGACAACGGTATCGACGAACGGCAGCACTTCAGTCAATACGAGCGCAGGGGTGTGGGGGTTGATGGCGATGCCTGCTTTGCAACCCGCCGCCCTAATTTTACTGAGCGTGCGGTGGATGTGAAAGCCTGTTTCCCAATGAACATGAATGGTTGCTGCACCTGCCTGTACGAACGCATCAATCATGCTGTCCGGGTGAGTCACCATCAAATGCACATCCAGCGGCAGCGTCGTCACCCGGTGCGCTGCCTCACAGATCATCGGGCCCATCGACAGATTTGGCACGAAGTGTCCATCCATGACATCTACATGGAGCATATCGGCTCCGGCGGCTTCCGCATCGCGGATTTGCTCACCAAGTCGGGTAAAGTCTGCCGCCAGCAGGGACGGAGCGATCTGTATACGCACGGATAAGTGACCCTCACCTTTATTACTACATAATCTGCCAAGTTGAGCAGATTGTATTGAGTCCTAACGCAAAAGGCGAAAAATTATCATTCACTGACGCACTGCTCATTTTTGCGTTACTCTCTTTTCCGAACGAGTGCTCCAAAGGAGTCTTATTGTGGAAGTTGATCTTGAGTTATATCGTGAAGAAGTTTTGGTCGAAGATGATCCCCCAGTACGCCTGAGTTACATCGAAGTCGTGCCAGAAGCGCCCGTCGGCACGATTGTGTTTGTGCATGGCTATGGCGGTTATGCTAGACAGTGGCAGTATCAACTCAAGGCTTTCTCCGATAACTTCCGCGTTATCGCCTATGACCTGCGCGGACACGGGCGTTCGGATGCACCGCACAGCCGTTATGACATGGCGGAGATGCAGCGCGATCTCGACACGCTCTTGGCGAAGCTGGAAGTCAAGCAGCCGTTTGTGCTGGTAGGGCATTCTTTTGGCGGCGCGATTGTGACCGAATTTGCCCATCGCCAACCGGAAGCCGTCTCGCGGCTGGTGCTGGTGGCGACGACAGGCGAGTATTCGCTTTTCCCGCTGGCGGCGACGCTGCTGCGGCTGCCGCTGACGATACTGCGCCCAATTCGGCGGCTGGTACGACGACAACTGGCGGCAGAAGCACACGCGCTCAAATCGCTCTACCTGAATAACATGCGCGTGTGGCGCGGCTGGGACAAGTTCCGTGCGTTGGAGATGCCCGTGCTGGTGATACGCGGGGAGCGCGATCAGGTCTACCCGACGGCGGCATTTGAAGAGGTGGCGCACAGTATTCCCAATGCCGAAGATGTCAACATCGGCGTATCTAGTCATCTCGTACCGCTGGAACGGGCGGACGCCGTGAACCGCACCGTTGAGCGCTTCATCGGCGCGCTCGAAAGTGAGGCGTCGTGGCGGGCGCAGCGCGGCAGGGCGTCGCTGGCATTCGAGCGCCCCTGGACGCGGCACTATGAGGAAGGCGTGCCTGCCACGCTCGGTTTGCCCAACCGCGCACTTCATCGGCTGCTGCACAGCGCGGTGCGTAACTATGGCAAACATCCAGCGCTCTACTTCTACGGGCGCACGCTGTTGTATCGCCAATTGGACGCCGATGTGAACCGCCTGGCGAACGCGCTGCGCTCGCTTGGCGTGGACAAGGGCAAGCGGGTGATGATCCTACTGCCGAATACACCGCAGTTCATTATCGCCTATTACGCCGTCATGAAGTCGGGCGGGGTGGTTGTCTCGACCAGTCCCGTCAACGAGCGCGAGGAATTGCAGCGACAGGTGCAGGACAGCGGCGCAGAAGTACTGATCACGCTGACGCTGTTCAGCGCGACCGCGCGCGAAGTCAAAGCGCGGACGCAATTACGCGCCCTCATCTTCACCAGTATTAAAGACTACATGGGTTCAATCGAGCAGGTTGGCTTCACCTTCACGCGCGAGCAAAAGGAGGGGCATCGTCTCTCCGAAGGTTTGCAGGCGGGCGAATATGACTGGAAATCGCTGCTGCGCACACATCCGTCCGCTCGCCCGCAAATCGAAGTGAGCGCCGACTCGCTGGCAGCGATTCAGTACACAGGTGGCACGACGGACAAGCCGAAAGGCGTGATGCTCAGTCATCGCGCCCTGATCGCCAATGCGCTGCAAACGCGGCACTGGATTGCACACCTTAAGGAAGGGCGCGAGATCGTACTGGGTGTGCTGCCGTTCTCTCACTCCTACGGTATGACGGCGGCGATGAACGTCTCGATTGCGCTCGGTGCCAAGATTGTCATTCTGCCGACGTTTGTGACGAAGGAAGTGCTGCAAACGATTCAGAAGCAGAAGCCGACACTCTTCCCCGGCGTGCCGACGATGTATATGGCGATCAATCAGTTCCCCGCCGTGCGCAAGTATGGCATTCGCAGCGTGCGCGCCTGCATCTCCGGTGCTGCGCCGCTGCCTGTGGAAATTGCGGAGGCGTTTGAGAAGCTGACGAAGGGACGGTTGGTCGAAGGTTACGGTCAAACGGAAGCAGCGCCGGTCACGCACGCCAACCCGATTAACGGACTGCGCAAGGTCGGCAGTATTGGCATCCCCGTGCCGAACACGGAAGCGAAGATCGTCGATCTGGCGACAGGCGAAACGCTGCCACACGGACAGATCGGCGAACTGGCGGTGCGTGGACCGCAGCTCATGGATGGCTACTGGGGGCAGCCGGACGCGACGGCGCAGGTCCTGACGGCTGACGGTTGGCTGATGACGGGCGACATTGCGCGCATGGACGAAGATGGCTACTTCCAGATTATCAGCCGCCGCAAGGAGATGATCCTGGCGGGCAAGTATCAGGTGTATCCGCGCGATGTCGAAGAAGTGCTGTACGAGCATCCTGGCGTCAAAGAGGCAGCAGTTGTCGGCTTGACGAAAGGCAGTAATGGTGACGGGCAGCGCATCAAGGCATACATCGTGCTGCGCCCCGGCACACGTCTGACGAAAGAGGAGTTGATCGCGCTGTGCAAGCGCCGCCTGAAAGAGTACGCCGTTCCCTGGGAGATCGAATTCCGCGACGAACTTCCGAAGAGCTTTGTTGGCAAGGTACTGCGGCGGCTGCTGATGGAAGATGAGGTGGATACAATCTCACCTCCTGTCCCGCTCTCCGAAGGCGAGGGGGAAACAAACCTGTCAGACAAGGGCTGAGGTGCGTACGGGCGACCCGCCAGGTTGCCCTGTCAACTTTCAGCTTTGTAGTGACTTTGTCCTGCCCACCCGGAACAGCACTAACAGCGCCAGCAGCGAGACCACGCCGATGATCGCGCCGGGCAGCAGCCAGCCAGGACGGTAGATGAAACGGATCGTCTGCGCTTCAGGTGTGAGGGCGACGGCGCGAAATGCGAGATTGGCGCGCTCAATCGTCGTTGGTCTGCCATTGACCTCCACTTGCCAGCCGGGGTAGTACGTGTCCGCCACCACCAGCCAGCCGTCGCGCGCGACTTCGACGCTAATGAGCAGCTCGTGTGTGCGGTCGTCAATCGCCAGCACTTGCCCGATTGGTTCGCTGTCGATGCTGGGACAGTCGCCTTCACCCGATAGCTGCACCTGCTTGCGTGGCTGCCACTCGTCCGCTAAAAGTGCTGCCGTGACTGCCGCGTCATCCGCGTGCCAGCAAGCACTGGCAAGCAGCCACGCCCGCGCGGGCTGTTCAGGCAGCGGAACGCGCTCGCCGGTTTGCGTGTAGCCATAGCCGACGTTCGCCGCTAGTAGGAGCCGCCGCGCCGTCGCGTTCCACCCGGCAACCTCAGTATAGGCAGCATCGGCTGAACCATCGTTCAGGTCAACGCGCAGTTGCGCCTCGATTAAGCCGCGATACTGGACATGATAGCCGGGCAAAAGCGGATCGAAGTTATTGAACAGCGGCACGCCATCGACCAGATTGATGTTGGGCAGTTGGCTGGTGCGCACCTCATCCCAACGTTCAACGGCGATGCGGAAGTCATCGAAGCGGAAGAACTCGTCAAACTTGACTGCATCCTCCGCCTGCGGCGTCCAATAGCCGCGCGCTGTGGATGCGTCGCCCGCCTGGCGCGACAGGTTGACGGCTGTCGTCGGCTGCAAGCCCCACGCCGCCCAGCTCATGTCAAATGTTACCAGCAGCAGCACCAGCAGCGCCCAGATCGGGTGGCGGCTGCCTGTCGGCACAGGCTGTATCAGCGACAGGATGCCCGCCGCTGTGCCGATCACACCTGTCATGAGGATGCCGCGCAGGATGGCGCGAACAGTGTCGTTGTCGCCGCCCTCAAAGGCAAACGGAGCCATGATGCCGATGATCAGCAGTGCGGCGCAGATCACTGTCAGGCGTGCGCTCCAGCGCCGCGCGGGAAGGCTGCGCGACCATGCAGCGACACCTGCACCTGCCAGCACGCTTAAGCCGAATACGAGCCACAGATTCCAGCGTGCGGGGGCCTGGAACAAATCAAAAGTCGGGATCGTGTTGTAGATGAATGGGTAGACAGGCGTGAAGCGACCGAAGGCGAAGATCAGTGTGACGACGATGATGATCAGCCAGAAGCCAGTATCGCGGAAATAGGCAGGGCGGTCGCTGCGGCGGCGGGTGCGCCACCAGAACAGAAGCGCGGCAATCGCGCTGACGAGCGGTACAAGTCCAATGTAGGTCGCATCCTCGAAGAATGCGCCTGCGCCTGTGCCGTCGGCGGGTGTGCCAAGGACATTGGGGGAGATCAGGTTGGGCAGGCGCAGCGGGTTGTAGCTGAAGTTCATGGCTGTATCGAACGCCACGCCGTCCGCGCGCTGTGAACTGAGAAGCAGTTCGCCTGTCGCCACCAGCTGCGGTGCGGCGATGGCAGCGCCTAATGCCACACCCGCTGCGAGATAACCAAAGATGATGGGGCGCAGCGGGCGTTCACGTAGGACGCGCCAGAGCGCGAACAACCCGGTCAGCAGCAGGCTGTACCATGCTGTCTGTGCATGACCCGCGAGCAGGATGAGACTGGTGAACAGCGCCAGCCAAGCCACATCCAGCAGTCGCCGCGTCGTGATAATGCCGAGTGTCCCCCACATCAGCCAAGGCAGCCACGCCGCTGCTTGAATCGCCGGATATGTGAACAGCCGCGCGACAAGGTAGCTGGTCATGCCGAACGCCAGCGCGCTGATGCCGCGTCCGAGCGTGCCATAACCGAGCCTACCGGTGAACGCCCACATGCCCCAGCCCGCGATGAAGAGATGCAGAACTGTCGTGATACTCATGGTCGGCGCAAGCGGCGTCAGGAAGCTGATCCAGGTGAAAGGGTAGAGCAGCGCCGATTGGTAGTTGGCGAACAACGGCGCGCCCGCACCGTTGTAGGGGGTCCACAACGGCACCTGCCCACTCCGCAGCAGCTCGAGCGCATACTCACGCCAGGGATAGAATTGCAGTGGTGGCAGCCCCCACACGAACGACTCGCCGAGCAGCAGGCGGTGGTAGACGACGAGCAGTGCCAGCGCAAGCAGGAACAGCGGCAGGCGAAACGGCAGTTGACGTTGCAAATTCATGTTGCTTTGCGTCCTAACCACAGACCCGTGATGACGAATAGAAAAAATGCACTCAGCCCGATTTGCTGTGCGGCAGCCGTCGCGCTGTTGATGACAGCGACCGTCTCCGCGTTGGGCAATCCTTCAGCGTCGTTTGCCCAGCGTGGCAGACGGTCTCGTGGTACGGTCAGTTGGTAATCCAGATTGCGGTAGATATACACATTCTCGATGGTTTCTGCCAGTTGCAGACGCGGGTTAGTAATGGTATAGGGCGCGACGATGTGGCTCACCTGCCACGCTGCGAGCACCACCGTATCTGGAATCGCATCGCGGTTGACTTCGCGCAGGTCGTCACCGCTGCCACCGACGAAGGGTGGCTGCACAACCGTGTAGCCCTGATTGCCAACGCCGCTGGTAATTTCGATTGCCGAGGCAATGCCACGCAGTTGAAACGGATCGACCCCGCCAAACAAGTGCAGATCATATTCTGCCGCGATCTGCTGTGGCAGACTGTAAGCGGGTGAGTAGATGCGGTCGGCGTCGTCAGCAATGAGGTACTCCGCCAGCGCAACATACGGCGTGCGCCACGAGTCCGCGCCGCGCCAGTCCAGCCAAATGCGCCCGTTCCAAGCTAAATCAATGAAAACGAGAGCGATGAGCGTGATTGCCAGCGCTGTCCCGCGCAAGCGTCGCAGCGTTGCCAGCAGCGCGATCAAACTGACTGCCCCGCCGATGAGCAGGATGCGCAGGGCGTTGATTATCAAATCAGGTACAGCTGCCAGCAGGAACACGCCGAAGAGCGCGCACAGCAGAAGTGCCAGTCCGCTGGCTAAACGCAGGCGTTTGAGTAGACGTGGCGGTTGTTGGGACATCTCCAGTAACGCCTGAGCGCCGTACCCTGCGAGCAGCGGGATGATGAGCGCGACGACGAACCACGCTCGCGCGGGCACGCGAAACCACAGCAGCGGTGGAAAGATATCTACCAGCGTCGTCCAGAGCCAGCCGTTGCTGCCGAGCGCGTACCACGATGCGATCATGACGAGCGCAATCCACAGCAGATGTTTGCGCGGCGCATGAGCGATTGCCAGCAGTGCCAGGAGCAACGCCGCTAAACCCACATGCGTCAGACGTTCGACATCAACCGCGGGTGGGGGGATAAGGAGTTGGATGAAGGCTTCCGGAGACAGCGAAAACCCGCCTGCCTCTTGCGGCGTGAGTGCAGAACGGCTGAGGTACGGCTGCCACAGCAGCAGCGGCACAGTGATACCGACGGTCAGCACGCCGATGAAACTGCTCACCCCGCCGCCAATACCCAGTGGCAGCCAGCGACGCAGCCGTATGCACTCCGTGATGGCGTAGATAGCTGCCGTTGCCAGCGCGAATAACGCCAGCCGGACATCCGCCAGGATCAGTAGTGCAGCGCTGCCGATCAACGGTACGTTGAAGAAACTGAGCGCGCTGATGCGGCTCTGGCACAAGTGATGGACAGCGCTCATCAGCCAGGGAAACCATGCCAGCGCGTAGATTAAGTCGAGATGTCCGGCAGCGAGATGGGCGGACACGCGCGGTGCAAGCGCGAACGCGACGCCGCTGACAAGCACTGCTTCATTTCGCAGCCCGAGCCGCCGCGCCCACGCGAACATACCTAACGCACCGACGATCAGATGCAGGATCAGCATCACGTTGAGATGGAGCGCAGGGGGCAGGAGCAGCGCCAGCAGTTGCGGCGGATACGCTGTCTTGTTGAGTGGATTGGCGGCGAACGGCTGCCCCGCCATGTTCATGTCGCGCCATGGGGCGAAGATGCCATGTTCGCCGATGTGCCATGCTGCTGGATAATGAGAGACAACCGCGTCGGAAAAGCCAGCTTCTGGCAGAAACGCCAGCCGATCCGGCGCGAAGCCTGTACTGATCAGGAACACCCCGATGAGCAGCACCAGCACAAAGCTAGGGCGCATAGATGGACACGCTGCCCGCTTCGGCGATTTCCGTCAAACTGTCAATGCATGGACTATCGCCCAGAGTGCGTTCCTGTGGTCCCACCAGAATGTAGCGCACGCTGTATGCTTCAAGCAGCGCCCGACATTGTTCTGGTGTTGCTTCGGTACTGAACCACGTCGCCACCTGCATTTCTCTGTCCTGGGCGTTAAGGGTCTCATACGGATGGGCGTAGACGACTCGCCCATCTGCATAAGCAGGGATCCAGATGGAGACGGTGGGCGAGGCGAGAACGACATCATTGCTGTCAACGCGGGGGCGCAGCCAGGCGAACGCGGCAACATAATTGCGGTCCAAAAGCACCGCGGACATGGACTGGGGATTGATCGCAAAGCCGATGACAGGTGCGCTTAACACGAAACCCAGACTAATCGGCATAATGGCGAAAGCCAGAGCAAAGGCAATGTTGCGACGCCGACGGCTGATGTAACGCAGCCAGACATCTTCGATGGCGCGCGTGGCGAAGTAGGCGATGGGTATCATGATTCCCGCGCTGAAACGACGCTGGATGTTGGTGGGCAAAAACGTGGCAATCATCATCGCGAGCAACCACAGCAGCATCAGGCGGTCACCATCTGCTTCAAAGCGTCGCAGTGCGCGCCAGATGCCCGGCAGCGCAAGGATTATGGGGAGTCCAAAGCCTAGCAAATAAATGTGTACAGGTGGCGCAAGGGTTTGATTTTGCTGATTCCAGGTCGCCATGGCTGGATTAGTTGATACGACCAGCATGTAGTAAATGAACAGTGGAAGCGCCGGGAGACCGATTGTTAGCAACCACGCGATCAGCCGCTTGGAAATCCGGCGCTGCTTGATACTATCGAAGCCAACGTAGAGCACTAACGCAGCACCTAGCGGAGCGAGTGTTTGCGGGAAGATAATCGCCAACCCCAAACTGGTCAGGGCAGCGAGTGGCAAGGCACGATCCGCAGTGTTATCGCTCTCGGCACCCGGACGCAGCGCGACAATTAACAATGCGCCAAGCAAAGCGAGCAGACCTATAGTCAAGGGAAAGTGAACATTCATCAATGAACTGAAGAATGGAAACGCTTCGGGCAATGTGAGATCGGGAAAGTCGGTTGTCTGGAAGAGGGGTTGCAATGCCAGACCAAAACCTGCCCCGAGCGAAACAATCAGGAAAAACAGACGCCGTGCACGCACCTTTGACCAGACCGCCGCGCCGAATTGATAGAGCGCGATGTACATGAATAGCGCTGCGCCGAGTCGGGCGATATGAAACATGACCTGGATCGGGATACCTGTCAAGCGCGATAGATGCCCCAGAAAAGGATAAATCACCTGAATAAACGCACCGCTGTGGATTTCTGGTGTGTGTTGGAACGTGACGAGCCAACCGCCTCTGAAGCCTATCTGCATTTTGCTCAGGTAAGTCCCACCATCTACTGGATTCATGAGCGTCCCCATGAATTGCGAGTCGCCAGTGCCTTGAATTGCAAACCAGATCAGCGGCGCAAAGGCGACCAGTGTCAGAAGCGATGCCGCGACAATCAGCCAGCGCCACTCCGTAGGCATAATTTGTAAGGCAGTGTGCGCGCGCAGTTTCGCTGCGCCGGTGGCTATGGGAGATACGGTGTCACTTGCGATACGGCTCATCGGTCAAATCCTGATGACGGGTGCTAGTCGCTATTGTACCCATTCTCAGACCAAGAAAGTGTTGACGCTGTGAAGGGGGCGATGATCGGTTAAAAAAATGTAATGTGCTCTGTCAGGTCAACATTATGCCTGTATCACCGCTGTCCGCGTTTACAATAGGGGATGACCTGCGCAGCTGAATGTGGCGACTGGAGTGAGGACCATGGGGTTTGATGCACAGAACTTCGGAATTGGCTTGCTGAGCGGATGGGCAAGCGCCTACGCTGTCTACCGATTTCGCCATGTCATCAAGGGATTGGTGCAAAGCGCCCGCAGCCAGGCGGCGACAGCACAAAATGCTGCCGTGCGCAGCGCGGACTCGCGCTATATCGGCGATTTGATCGCGCTGTGCGAAACCCGGCATCAGGCAGGACAATTCATCAAACTGAGCGATGTTCTGGTCGAGCCGCGTTTCTTGCCCGCGCTGGAACTCATTGCCCCGGCCGTTGAAGATGTGCTGGATGATGTGTTTCATGTCGTGCCGCGCGTCCATGACCTGCCTTATCTGCATGCCCCGTTCAATCTCCCTACGATCTCGATTGCTGATCTGGGCAGCGGCGACCGCGCACTGGCGCTGCTCGGCTTGCCTGGCAGCGGGCGCACGACCGCGCTGCACGCGATTGCGTTATTCAGTCTGAACCGCGTGCACTTCAGCGTGCCTGCCGACTCGGTGCAGAAATTGATCGAGGAAGAAGAGGCGAAGCTGCCGGAAAAGGAACGGGCGCAGCGTGTCCAGGCGCGTCTAAAGTTGGAAGCACAGGCGCGCGAGAAGTTTGCGGAGGAACGCGGCGTGACGTTCCAAAGCAAAGACGAAGACGCCAAGACGAGCGTGCCAGCGTTTAATCGTCTGATGCCTCTGTTTATCGATCTGCGCTGGCTGGAGTTTGACGCGCTCAACAATGTTGAGGTCGATCCGGCGGAGCCGCTGGTGCGCGCGCTTCAAGCGAATGTCGGGCGCATCACCGCCAGCACCATTCCCGGCAACGTCTATGATCGACTCAATCAGGGGCAGGTGTTGATGCTAATCGATGGCTTTGATGAACTGCCCGCCAGCCAGCAGCCGAAAGCGGCGCAATGGTTGAAAGCGTTTATGCGCCACTATGCCGAAAACTTCTTCATCGTCACAGGTCCGGCGCGCGGCTACGGCGCGTTGACGGAATTAGGATTGACGCCCGTGTTTCTGCGCCCCTGGCAGGAGTTTGACGCCCGTCAGTCGGTGGATCGGTGGGCGGCGATGGCAGGCAAGCGCGCCAGTGGTATTCGCGCTGTGTCGCCGGAAACCGTCGAAGCCGCGAAGACGGACTTGCGCATGTTGACACCCCAGGCATTGACGCTCAAGACCTGGGCGGCGCTGGCGGGTGAGGGGCAGTCGGACGCACCGGAAAGCTGGTATCGCGCTTACCTCGCGCGGTTGATGCCAGCAAAATTGCCTGCGGACACGCTTGTGCCGATACTGGTGCGCATGGCAGAACTGCAACTCCAGGAAGGTGTAATCACACGCGCGCGGATGGAAGCACTGGGAATTGGCGGACCACAGACGCCTGCACCTGGCGGGACTGCATTGACAGTAACTGGCGAAGTCAACGTTGTTGAAGCGTCGCCCGAACCCGATCCTCTGGCATCGCTATTAGACGCGCCGAACGCCAGCGGGGCAAAGGCAGGTGGGAAGGCGGACAGTCAGCCGAAAGCGAAAGAAGACAAGAGCGCACAGCAAAAACTCCTGCTGGCGCTGGAAAAAAGCGGCATGTTGGTGCGTTATGGGCGCGACCGTTACATCTTCCGCGAGGGTCAACTCGTGGCATATCTCGCCAGTCTCGGGTTGAAAGACGTGTCGTTTGAAATGCTCTATCTGCGCGCCAGCGACCCGGCGTGGTCGAGTGCACTGGTCTACGCCGCGATGCACACCTCGCTGGAGCGGCTGGTACTGGCGCGCCTGAATGCGCCCGTTGATGTGCTGCACGCGACGTTTACGGACATGACGACCTGGCTGCGTTTCGCACCGCAGGATGTGTCATGGCGTGGGGCAATCCTGAAAGAAATGACGAACCTGCTGCTCGCGCCTAGCCAGTATCCGTTGATTCGCGAACGCGCTACCGCCGGGCTGGTCAATGCAAACGATCGGAGCATCCTTTTCATTCTGCGTCGCGCGGCACGCAATGCCAATCCGCACTTGCGGCGGCTGGCATGTCTGGCGATGGGTGCGGTCGGCGATACCGAAGCTGTTGCTGATCTAACCTCACTGGTGCAAGACCCCAACGGCGATGTGCAGTTGGCGTCGGCGCTGGCACTGGGCGCGATTGGCACGGAGCAGGCGTTAGAGGCGATGGTGATCTCTTTCACGCAGGATGCCGAGCCCGTGCGTAAGGCGATGGCGGAAGCGTTCGCGTCGCTGCCGGAAGAAGGACACCCTGTCCTCTACGACGCCATTCGCGATGAAGACATGCTGCTGCGTCGCGCTGCCATTGCGGGTATCCGGCGTATCCGTGCGAGTTGGGCGCTTGCCGCTATCTTCCGCACGTTCATCAACGAAAACGAGTGGTACGTTAAGTCGGCGGCAGAAGCTGCGTTCCATGAAGTGGAGCAGGCACGTGCAACCGGTGGTGTGCATGGCTATCCCGCGCTGCATGATCTGGCGTGGCTGCAAGACTGGGCGATCCGACGGGGACAGCCGATGCCGGATCACGAGAATGCGCGTCCACTCTTGGGGTCTGCGCTGCGTGACGAGGCGGAAAACATCCGCGCATTGGCGGCAGGTACGAGCGGGCAGTTGGGACATGTGGACATGGTGAAGCCGCTATACGAGTTACTGCGCGACACAAAGGAAGAAGTGCGCGCGGCGAGCTACCAGGCATTGGCAGATTTGCAGGCGCATCTTGGTAAGGTGCTGCCCGCGCCCGTTTAGGACAGACGATTTACAGGCGACGTGCCATCGACAGTTCATCGTAGTAGACGCCGCCTGTAAAGATCACTTCCTGCTCAATACCATAAATCGAGAATCCTGCGCGTGTGTAGGCACGAATGGCAGCTGTGTTTGTCACCGCAACACCGAGGCGCAGGATCCGGACATCGTGTCGCCGCGCCCATTCGACACAGGTTTCAATCAAGTGTTCTGTCAGTCGCAGCCCACGCCAAGCCGGATCGATATAGACGCTGACGATGCTGGCATTGTGCTGAATCTTTTTGCCTTCGTAGCGTGAAATCCCCGTCATGCCAATAAGTTCTGCCTCTGGCGACACTGCTACGTATATTGCGTTGTAATCGCTCTCCGTAAGCCGCTGCTGCCAGAATTCGTCAGGGCGAGCTAAGGCGTCTTCGTAGTCACTACCGAAGGCTTCCGGGTGGTCTTTAAGGGCTTTCAGGCGCAGGGCAATAAACGCTTGTGTGTCATGGATGGTCGCCAGGCGGATGGTAATGTTGCCCTTTGGAGATACGATTGTGGTCATCAGGTTTCCAGTTACGGTGTAGCGGTCGGCGGCGCGGGTTCGGTTTCGCAGCGAATGATGCGGTCAAAGTCCGTGTGAAAGATGTACTCCCGGTCTCCCGCCATCAACACAATGCGATAGCCGTCGATCTCGACCTGCGCGTATGTCTGCTCTGGCTGCGGGCAGCCGAGACTGCTATCGGACCAGCGCATCGTTTCGACGGCGATCACTCGGATACGCTGCGTCGGCAAGCCTGTTTCTTCCGCAACCTGTCGTTGAGCGATGGCGATCAACTCTGCGGCAATCGGGTCGCTCTCTGCAAGGGTGCGGACAGTCGCGGTGGCTTGTGGGGCGATAGTCGCCGTGAGCAGGCTTTCGGCGGAGATCAATGCGGGGTCGTTCGTAATTGTAGCGGGAATTACCGTCGGTGTTGGGGTTTGCGTCGCCGGAATCAGTGTCAGCGTGGGAGCAAGTGTCGGCTGGCCGGCGGGCGCACACGCCGCCAGCGCGAACAGGCTGATAAAAAAGCTGTGTAAGACGCGCCGCATGTTCACAAACTAATCAGCAATGCCGAGGCGTTCTTCGAGTTCGGCACTTGACAGGTCATCGATGCTCACGATTTTGTCGCGCGCGCCCTCACCCGCCACAATCGCAACCGCGCTGTCGGCAACGTTCAGGAGCGATGCCAGCAGTGTGCGCAATTCTTGATTGGCGCTTCCGCTGGCGGACGCAGCCGTCAGACGCACCTTGAGCATGCCATCTTCCTTGCCGCTAATTTCAGGGCGTTCAGCCCCGGTGGTCACGCGCACTGGGATCGCAGTTCCACCGCGCGCGTCGGTGATTTTGAAGGGGCGTTGGTCACTCATCTTGGTATCCTGTTCAAAGATTACTACTCTCTAGACTTATGTCAGATCGTAACATGCTCTGAACAGGGACACAAGTTGAGGTGGTGCGCCCCGTCTGCCTTAAATGCCGGGCAGGAACATGCGCAGCACCCAGATAATGATCAGCACAATCATCGGACTGAAATCAATCGGCCCTGTGCTGGGCAGGGCATTGCGGATAGGTTGCAGTACTGGTTCGGTCATATCATAGACGAAGCGGATCAGCGGGCTGCTGCGATCCACATTCGGTACCCAGCTGAGCAGGATGTGGGCGAAGATCAGAAATTGGTAGAGCAGAAGCAGCACACTCGCTGCCTGTAGGATGATCATACGGTTTCACCTTTTATCTCATGTTACGTTCACCAAAGATGGCACGCCCAATGCGTACCATCGTCGCACCTTCTTCAATCGCGACCGGGTAGTCATCGGTCATGCCCATACTCAGTTCCGGCAGCGCGATGCCCTGCGTTTCCTGCATGGCGTCACGCAGCCGCCGCAGACTGGCGAACACCGGGCGCGTGTCCTCCATGTCTGTGACGATAGGAGCCATCGTCATCAGCCCGCGCACCTCAATGCCGGGTAGCTCGGCAATCTGCCGCCAGGCATCGAACAACGACTCGCGCAGCACATCATCCTGTTCCCAGCCCGCCGCCTGAAAGCCGTACTTGCTCGCCTCGCCGGAAACGTTGGTTTCCAACAGGAGCGCAATACTCCGCCTGTGTTCGACTGCCAGCCGCGACAGTTTTTCTGCCAACTTATAGCTGTCCACTGAGTGGATAGTGCCGAACAGTGTCAGAGCGTCCTTCGCCTTACGGCTTTGCAGATGACCGACCATATGCCAGTGCAGCGAAACATCGGTCAGCGCGCTGACAGCCGGAAGCTTGCTTTCAGCCTCTTCTACGCGATTTTCACCAAAATGTTGCACACCTGCTGCTGTCGCCTTGATGACTGCTTCCGGTGGATGTGTCTTACTGACGGCAATCAAGCGCACCGTCGTGATGTCGCGGTGGGCTCTGGTGCAGGCGTCCTGGATGTTGGTATAGACCTGTGCGATGTTTTCTGCAATATTCATAGCGACATTACTGCCCCGAATCGCCCTGTAGCGCCTTTTTCGGCGCGATGCGAATAAAACTCTGCTGTGTTGCTGGCGGTACACATGCCTGCAATCTCGATCTGCTCGACGCCCATGCGCCGCAAGTCGAGCGCGTTTGCCGCCCACAGGTCAAAGTATGCCGTATTGTCGTGCGGGTCGCGATGGATGAACCCAGTAAGCGTACCAAAATAGGCATATGCCGCCGCAACCACTTCTTCACCCACTTGATAGCGTTCCGGTCCAATCGAAGGGCCAATTGCCGCCTGAATGTCGCACGGCTTGCAGCCATACGTGTCAACCATCGTTTTCACCGTTCGTGCACCGACGCCCTGCACCGTACCGCGCCAGCCTGCGTGTGCCATGCCGATGACGCCGCGCACCGGATCATGGAAGAGCAGCGGTGTGCAATCGGCAAAACGCATGGACAGCGGGAGTCCGGGCTTGTCCGTGACCAGCGCATCTGCCCGTGCCAGCCAGCGCCGTACATCCAGCGGGTGCCGGACGACGACAACGTCGGCGCTGTGTACCTGCCAGACGGTGCAGGCACGCTCATCTTCGACACCAAGTGCAGCATACATACGGACATGGTTTTCGCGCACGGCAGCGGGATCATCGCCGACGTTGCCGCCGAGATTGAGCGCGGCGAAGGGGGCAGCGCTGACGCCGCCAATGCGTGTGAAGACGCCGTGCGTGATGTTCTGCCACTGGTGGAAGCGGTAGTAGACCAAGCCGTTTTGAGCGATACGTTCCAAGAGTGAGTCGCTTTTCTGTACTTTCCCTCAAATTGAGTGCATTATAGGGCAGAATGAGCGCGTAGAATAGCTACGTGAAATGTTTGCTATGAATAAGTGATAAGTTGTATACTTCATTTCACGACTTGCAAGGGGCGATAATGCAATAGTCCTTTTGCACCATTTTCTCCCGTCACAAGAGTATTGGGTTGCTATGGAACGTAATGACCGCCGCCAGCCTCGCCAGATCAGCGTTCTGATTGTCGATGATCATCCCCTGTTCCGGGATGGCTTACAGCGCGCGCTTGACTTTGAGGATGATATTCGCGTGGTGGGGCAGTGCCAGGACGGAACCGAAGCGCTGCGCGCATCCCGCGAACTCCAGCCGGATGTCGTGCTGCTCGATGTGAACCTGCCGCAGATCAACGGTCTGCAAGTGGCGCGCCAGCTCAAGGGCGAGAACAGTCGCATCGGCATCATCGTCCTGACGGCGTATCACGACTCTCAGCAGGTATTACATGCCATGCGGGTAGGAGCATCTGCCTACTGCGCGAAAGATGTGACCCCTGATAAGCTGGTAGAGACCATTCGGCTTGTGGCGGTAGGATACTACATTGTCGGTGAACGACGGCTGACAGCCGATGAACTGCATGTATGGATCGATGGCGAAGTCAGGAAGATGCCGGGGCATGTGGTAGACCCAGAAGAGCATCTGATTCCGCTCAGCCAGCGCGAGGTGGAAATTCTCCAGTTTGTGACCAATGGCATGAGCAATAAGGAGATCGCGGGGCGGCTGCGCATCAGCCAGCAAACGGTCAAAAATCACATGACGTCGATCCTGAAGAAGCTGAATGTGCAGGATCGCACACAGGCGGCTGTGACTGCCTTAAGGCACGGTTGGGTGCGAATCAAAGACAATGAGAGCAACAAGCGTTAACGACTGTATTGAAGGCGAGCGTGATCGGTATGGATAGAGAAGCACGAGGCGATGTTCGGACGAAAGACGAACTGATCGACTTGCTCACGCGCGAGATGAAACGCTTGCGTGAAAAGCTTGCGGAAATCAAAGTTCAGGTTGACCAGACACGCATGGTGGTAGACCGCGAACAATCACGCAATACAGATATCGCGACGGAATTGCGGCGCATTCAGGACAATATCGATACCACGCCGCGCCAGGACATCCGCGAAATCTATGACCAGATGCTGGAAGCGCGCTTTCGCTTGACGACCATGCGCGCCCAACTGGAGAAGTTTGAAAGCACCAAGACGCTGCTCGAAGAAGAACAGCAACTTCTGGCGCAGATCATGAACCGTTTCCAGGGTGGTGTGGAGTCACTACCGACTGAGACGGGCGGCACTGCGGGTCCGGTCAATACGCCCAGCATGAGCATTGTCCGTATCGTGCTGGCGCAGGAAGAGGAACGGCAGCGGCTGGCACGGCAGATGCACGATGGTCCGGCACAATCGTTGACGAACTTCATTTTGCAAACCGAAATCTGCCAACGGTTATTTGACCGTAACCCGGCACGCGCGGCGGAAGAACTGGGGACGCTGAAAACCGTTGCCAGCACCACCTTCCAGAAAGTCCGCGACTTTATCTTCGACCTGCGCCCGATGATGCTGGACGACCTCGGTGTTGTGCCGACAGTACGGCGTTACGTCGAGTCGTTCAAAGAGAAGAACGACATTGATGTCAAACTGGACATCACCGGCGACGACCGCCGCTTGCAATCGCACCGCGAGGTGATGAGCTTCCGCGCTATTCAGGAATTGATGGTCAACGCTCGTGACTATGCAAACGCGACCGAGATTCGCATCCGCCTCGACATCACGAGCAGCAAGGTGCGGATTGTGCTGGAGGATAACGGGCGCGGCTTTGACGCGGAAGCGGCAATGGTGGGCGATGAAAGCTATCAGGACCCGCGTTCGCAAAGCCTGATCGGTCTTAAGCAGCGGTTTGAACTGATCGGCGGTACAGTGACAGTACAGAGCGGTGAAGAAGAAGGCACGAGTGTGCGCCTGGAAATGCCCGCTAACGATGAGTAAGAGCGGCAAAACTGGAATTGCGACACAGTACGTAGGAACTGTTGCGAATTCTTCACGTTTGACTACACTACATAAACATATACTGGTGTAGTAACTTGCGAACTTCTGACAGCGTTCGCGCGCTGTCCGTGCATTTCACCCACAATGTACCCGACGGAGGGGCTTCATGGGACGCTTGCGCACGATTTTGATCATTTTGATTGTGTTGATTCTCGTCATCGTTGGTGTGGTATTCCTGCTCCCGTTGCTAACCGCACCGCCAGCGCCGACGACGGTGCAGGCGACGACAGTGCCGGGAGTGCCCGTTGTCGATGAACCTGAGGAAACACCCCTGCCAACCCAGGAACTGGTCCAGGTCATTATTGCGCTGCAAGACTTGCCGCGCGGTTTTGTCATCACCCGCGATGCCATTGAGCTGCGTGATTGGCCGCGTGCGGCACTTCCGTTCAATGCAGTGCCGGTGGAAGAGATCGACGAAATCGTCGGTCAGATCGCTCGTACCGACATTTATCGTGAACAACCGCTCCTGCGCAGCATGTTGGTCGAAGACCTGACAAGCCTGGCGCGTGTCGGTTCCGACGCCGCCGCTGTGCTGCCGAGCGGGTTGGTCGCCATCGCCGTGCCGATGGATCGTCTGACGTCCGTTGCTTATGGCGTACAGGATGGTGACAGTGTGGACATCATCCTGTCGATGCTGTTCGTTGATGTCGATGAAGAATTCCAGAGCCTGCTGCCTAACCGTGTGACCTTGATCTCGCAAGACCCTGAGTCGGGCGAACTCATTCTGACGACAGCGATTGAGGGGCGCATTGACCCGCTCGGTTTCGCCAACGCCGTCATTGGTCCGTCTGAACGTCAGCGTCCGCGCCTGGTGACGCAGCGCACGATCCAGGATGCGCTCGTGCTGCACGTCGGTGAGTTCCCGCCGGATGGTCGTTTCATCGGTGTGCCGCCGACGCCGACCGCCAGCGCTGAGCAGGCAGAAGACGGTGGTGGTGACGCGACACCGGTTCCCACGCCGACAGAAGCGCGCCCCGACATTGTAACGCTGGGCGTGACGCCGCAGGACGCCGTTGTGCTGACGTACTTCATCGAAGCACGGCTGCCCATCACGTTTGTGCTGCGTTCGGTGCGTGATACGTCGCGCGTTCCCACCGACCCGGTGACGCTGGACTACATCATGACGGAATTCAACATTCAGCTTCCCGGCCGTCGTCCGTATAGCATTGAACCCGCTATTCGCAGCATTCGTCAACTGGTCATCGAAAATCAGGTCAATCTGGAAACCGCAGGTGGCGGGTAATCCGCTGCTGCACTCAGTGTGTCGTGTGTGATGTGAAGTAGAGAGATAGCGTATGTTCAACAGAGCCAATGCTGGCGGTGGAAATCGAGGGCTCATTCGGGTTGTCATTGTTGACGACATTACCGACACCCTGGAGAACATTAAGAAACTACTCGCCTTCGAAGATCAGGAATTCCAGGTCGTCGGGACGGCGGGCAATGGACGACAGGCAATCGATGTTGTGGTGGACACCCAGCCAGACATTGTGCTGATGGACATCAACATGCCAGACATGGATGGCATCGAAGCGACGCGCCGTATCTCTAAGGCAGTGCCGTCGGCAGCCGTCATCATCATGTCTGTGCAGGCGGATACCGACTATTTCAAGCGGGCGATGCTGGCCGGGGCGCGCAGCTACCTGACGAAACCTGTGCAGCTCGATGAGTTGTACAATACAATCCGTGCTGTGTACGAACAGCACGAAAGTGTACGCGCCCGTGAAGCAGCGGTGAAGAACGTCCCAATCGATATGGGACGTCCCGCTTTGACGGAAGACTCGCCGCGTCCTGGGCATGTTGTTGCTGTCTACAGTCCACAGGGTGGGGCGGGGTGTACTACCATCGCCACCAATCTGGCGACGGGTTTGATGAAGAAGAACATCAAAGTTTTGTTGATCGATGCGGATATTCAGTTTGGGGATGTCGGTATTTTCCTCAAGCTGCAATCGGCATCGACGCTGCATGACCTGGTGGACAAAATCGATGATCTGGACACTGAGTTCTTTGACAGCATCGTGGCAACGCACGAAAGCGGGTTGAAGGTGCTGCTCGGTCCACCCAAGCTGGAACTGGCGCTTGAAGTCGAACAGACACCCAATGCGGTTGCACGCATCGTCGAGAAAGTCGCGCGTCACTACGATTTCGTAGTCGTCGATTGCGGCACATACCTGAATGAGGCACAACTGGCGCTGTTCGATGTCGCGACCAAGATTGTGCTGGTTGCCAACCCGACGCTGCCTGCTATTAAGAACTCGCGCTTCATGCTCGACCTGTTTGATCGGCTGAACTACATGCCTGACAAGACGATCTTCGTGTTGAACCAGATCGAAGATGAGCGCGCGCAACGTCAGGGACGGGTTACCATTCCGACAGAGACGATTGAGAAGCATCTCAAGCGCAAGGTGGAAGCCAGCATTCCTACGGATCAACGTTCCATCCTGAGCGCGGTCAACAAGGGCGTGCCAGCGATCACGTTGCAGCGCGACCGCTCGAAGTCACCAACGAAAGAGCTGGTGGAGCTTGCGGATCATCTGTTCAGTGTGCTGATGAATGATAGTCCAGAGCAAGTGGAAGAAGCGCCCAGGAACGGGCAGGCAAAGAAGCCCCTTATCCGTCTCGGCGGTCGCTAAGCGGTGTAGTCGTCAGGAGAAGTACAGATGTCTTTATTGAATCGTATTCAAAAAGGCGGCGGTCCACCGTCTGGTGGGAGTGGTTCGTCCGGTAATGCACCGCCCCCGCCACCGGGGGGAGGCGGCGACGATGTATCGGCAATGCGCAACCGCCAGCAGGCGGTAATGCAGCCGCGTCAGCAGCCGCAGCAGGATCGTCAGTATGCGGACTTGAAGAATCGTGTGCAAACCCGTCTGATGAACGAACTCGATCAATCGATTGATCCATCGCGTAAAGGCGAGATTCGCGCGCATATCGAGGAACTGTTCAACTCCATCCTGTCGGAAGAGAGCATGGTGCTGTCTCGTAATGAGCGCCAGCGCCTGTTCGAGTCCATCGTTGCCGACATCCTTGGCTTCGGCCCGCTGGAACCGCTGCTGGCAGATGAAACCGTGACAGAAATCATGGTGAACGGTCCCAAGAACATCTTCGTTGAAAAGGCGGGGAACATTCACCGCGCCAACGTGACGTTTGATGATGACGAACATGTCATGCGCATTCTGGATCGCATCGTTGCACCGCTCGGTCGTCGTGTCGATGAAAGTTCGCCATTGGTGGACGCGCGTCTGCCGGATGGGTCGCGTGTGAACGCCGTCATCCGCCCGATTTCGTTGGTCGGTCCCACGATCACGATTCGTAAGTTCTTTAAGCGTCCGCTGACGATTGAAGATCTGATTAGCAAGGGATCGCTCACGAAGGAAATCGTTGAATTCCTGCGCGCCTGCATTATCGCTCGGTTGAACCTGATCGTCTCTGGCGGCACAGGTTCGGGCAAGACGACGCTGCTGAATGTGTTATCGAGCTTCATTCCCGATGACGAGCGCATTGTGACGATTGAGAATGCGGCTGAACTACAACTCCGTCAGGAACATGTCGTCACGCTCGAAACACGCCCGGCAAATATTGAAGGTAAAGGACAGGTCAGCATTCAGGACCTGGTAGTAAACTCGCTGCGTATGCGCCCCGATCGTATCGTCGTCGGGGAATGTCGTGGCGGCGAGGCGCTGGACATGCTCCAGGCAATGAATACGGGTCACGATGGCTCGCTGACGACCTGCCACTCGAACAGCCCTCGCGATACGATTGCGCGTCTGGAAGTGATGTGCCTGATGGCAGGGATGGACCTGCCAATCCGCGCTATTCGTGAGCAGATTGCTAGTGCGGTGGACGCGGTATGCCATCAGGAGCGTTTGCGTGATGGGACGCGCAAAGTCGTCAAGGTCACGGAAATTCAGGGTATGGAAGGCGACATGATCACCATGTCGGACATCTTCGAGTTTGAGCAGACAGGCGTCGAAGGTGGCAAGATTATCGGGCGTATGCGTTCGACGGGGATTCGTCCCAAGTTCATTGACCGTATCGAGGCAGCCGGCATTTATCTGCCGCCGTCGGTGTTCGGTGTCGGTCCTCGGTATTAGTTTTCAAACCTGACGCCAAATGAGCAGGGCGAAACGCATCGTTGCTTGACTTGCGTTTCGCCCTTTCCATACAATAGTGTTGTTCAGGTGTGAGAAGCGGGGCTTGAGAAAACTATGGACCCAATGCAAATTGTCATTATCGCTGTGGCTGCGCTGGTAGCAGGCGGCGTACTGGTCTGGGGCATTCGCAGCTTGCGCTCGGAAGAAGCGGCTGTTGAAGAACGCCTGCAAAATCTGGGCATGGAACTGGAGCCTGTTGTTCAGGAAGTTCAGGAAGAAGAGAAGCGACCGACCAAGAAAGCGTCAGCCCTTCAGGATAACCTGGACAAGCTGATTGAAGAACGCAGCTTTGGCAAGAAGTGGCGCATCCAGTTGATGCGCGCCAACCTGAAAATTACGGTGGCGGAATTCGCAGCACTGCATATCATCGCGATGATTGGCTTGTTCATCGTGGGCTATTTCGTCCTCTTTGGTCAGCAGCTCGTGATGGGCATCATCTCAGCATTTGTCGGTTTCTTTGTCCCACGCATTTACCTGTCGTTTACGGTGGGCAAGCGCCTGAAGCAATTTGAAAGCCAGCTTCCAGATACGATCAGCCTGTGGGTGAACGCCCTGCGTTCTGGTTACAGTGTACCACAGGCGATGGAAGCGATTGGGCGAGACGCGCCGGAGCCAACCGCTACGGAGTTCAAGCGTGTGGTGCAGGAAATGCAGATCGGCATTCCGATGTACCAGGCGCTTGACCACATGCTGGAACGTGTCGAGAGCGACGACCTTGACCTGATTGTGACCGCCGTGAACATTCAGCGTGAAGTTGGTGGTAATCTCGCTGAAATTCTCGACGTAATCGGGCATACGGTGCGCGAACGCATCAAGCTGAAGGGCGAAATAGGGGTGTTGACTGCGCAGGGGCGCATTACCGGTTACCTCATTAGCTTTCTGCCAATTGTGCTGGCGTTGTTCCTGTATTCGATCAACCCGGATTACATGGGAAATCTGTTTGAGAACCAGACCTGCGGCTGGCCGCTGCTGGGTGTCGGTCTGACTTTGATCGGCATTGGTGCTGCTGTCATCAACAAGATCGTTGACATTGACATTTAGCAGTTGGGGAGCGTACTGATGGATCCAATTCTGTTGCTGATTTTGGTGCTGGTTGGCGGTGGTGTTGTGGCTGGCTTGGTCTACGCGGGTATGAAAGAAGACCCCAGTCGTGACCCACTTCAAGAACGCCTTGCCGCTTTTGAAGACCGAACTCTGCCGCAATCGCTTGATGAAGTCGAAATGTCCATGTCTTTTCAGGATCGCGTATTGCTGCCGGTCATGCGCAATCTGTCTGGACTCATGACACGATTGACGCCACAGAAACAGCTTGAGGCAGCCCGCCATAAGATCGAGCTTGCAGGCATGAGCATGGAGCCTTCTTTGTTCTTCGGTATGCGCATCGTACTGATGATCGCCCTGGCATTCATGGGTTTCCTGCTGGCGTTTCGCTTCTCCACTTCGACTCCCGCGGCTCAGGGCTTACTCTATGTTCTCGGCGGTGCTGTGCTAGGGTTTATCCTGCCTGAAATGTGGATTCGCAGCAAGATTAGTCGCCGCCAACAGGGCATTGTGAAAGCGCTGCCGGACGCACTCGATCTTCTGGTCATCTGCGTCGAAGCGGGTCTTGGCTTCGATATGGCGATGGGCAAGGTGTACGAGAAGTGGGATAACGACCTTGCAGTGTCATTCGGTCGCGTGCTGCGCGAAATCCAGCTTGGCAAGACGCGCCGTGATGCTTTGAAGGACATGGCGAATCGTATGGATGTGCCAGATGTCACGTCCTTTACGGCTGCCATTATCCAGGCGGACCAGCTCGGTGTCAGTATGGGGCGTATCCTGCGTGTACAGGCTGACCAGATGCGTGTCAAACGTCGCCAGCGTGCGCAGGAAAAGGCGCATCAGGCTCCCGTCAAGATGATGATCCCGATGGTGCTGCTCATCTTCCCATCGATCTGGATCGTGCTGCTGGGACCTGCCGCCATCATCTTGTTGAACACCAACACACCGCTATTTTAAGACGCCAATCAACCGGGATGAGTCAGGTGCCGTCATCCCGGTTGTTGCTCGTTTTGGCTCAAGAGGGAAACCGCAATGACGGATGTTCCCAGACTTAGCAAGGGCTCTTCCGACCATTTTCGTGGTGGTGCGAGTCCGGCTGTTTCCGCGTTTGTGGCATGGTGGCAGGACGCAGTCAACCTCGTGTTTCCTCCGCGCTGCGCGGGCTGCGGACGGGTTGATACCGATTGGTGTCACCGCTGCCAGCAGGAGACGGCGCACAATCTCCCAATCCTCAATCTCCATCATCTGAGTGGACTTGATGGCTGCGCGGCATCTGGCAGGCATGAGGGCAAGCTTCAGGATGCAGTGCAAGCGTTAAAGTATGAAAACGCGCGTTCGTTGGCGCACCCGTTTGCGCTCCGGCTGCGTGACTGCCTGCTAACCCTTTCCTGGACATTTGACACGATCATACCCGTGCCAATCGGCACTGCCCGTCTGAAGGAACGGGGGTATAATCAAGCTGGATTGATTGCCGCAGCACTCGCACAGGAGGTTGGCGTGGCAACTCATCCTCACTATATCTGGCGCGACCGTGAAACCCGTTCACAAGTGGGATTGAACGCTGCCGAGCGACATGAGAATGTCGAAGGGGCATTTCGCGCCGATCCTGCGCTGGCAGGGCGTTCTGTACTCCTCGTAGATGATGTGTATACGACTGGCGCGACGCTTGCCGCCTGTGCTGAAGCAGTGCGCACGGCAGGTGCGCTGCAGGTGTATGCACTCACTGTAACTGCTGCTCATTCCCAATAATCCCTGTTATTCTCAATAGAAGGAGTGGACTCCATGAACATCGAGATTCAAGGACGCAATTTACGGATCACTGAGAAATTGGAAGAACATGCAAAGCGCAAGCTTGGGCGTTTGGATCGGTATCTGCCCAATATTGCCAATGTCTATGTGGAGATAGAACGGGAGCGCACGCGGCAGAACAAAGATGTCGTCAGCGTGCAGATCACCGTGCGTCACAATCGCGGCGCGATCCTGCGCGCAGAAGAACGCGGTACGGAAGAAGACCTGCCGTCGACGCTTAACCACGCAGTAGATAACATGTATCGCCGCATCGAGCGCTTCAAGGGCAAGTCCGCGCCGAAGGGTCGCGAGCGCTTTGTGGAACGCTATGGCGCGACCGATGAAGAACTGGAAGAAGCGGAAGAAATCCCTGATGCTGAAATCAGCGTCTTAAAGCCCGTCGTTGTTGCCGATGAATATGCGCCAGAAGTTGCGCGGCATAAGCAGGTGGTGCTGACGCCGATGACGGAGCATGATGCGATTGAGCAGATGGAACTGCTCGGTCACACCTTCTTTATCTTCTTTAATCAGGCGTCGCAGTCAGTGAACGTGTTGTACCGCCGCGCCAGTGGCGATTATGGCGTGTTGGTTCCAGTTGTGGATGGAGCCTGACCGACCTGTCTCGACAATGCCGCGAGCAGGCGATACTTGCGGAACTCGTAGGCAGCCATCAATAAGCTGAGATGTAAGCCATGCAGCCCGTCCTGATAGCCTTTGAGCGTCACGAAACGCCACCAGAAGTGGCGCAGCGGCTGCGTGATGAGATGATGCGGTTTGACGCGCACGCCCTGCTCATGCAGAATTTGCGCGTCATAGGCGCTGTAGCGGCGCTGCTTTTCGGCAAAGTGGGTTGTATCGCGGTAGTTGTAATGGGTGAGCGGGTTCTTGAGCGTGCCTAGCTCACCCTCCAGTTGCACGACCTCATGCACCGGGCGCGCAGGGTCGTAGCGAGCTTTGCCGACACGCAAGAGCCGCGTCTGATAATCGGGATACCAGCCTGCGCCTTTGGTCAGCTTGCCGAAGATGTAGTTATGGCGCGGGATGCGGTAGCCTGCGTATCCTGGCTGATTAATCGCCGCCAGGACTTCATCGGCAAGCTGCGGCGTGACGCGCTCGTCAGCATCGACAAACAGCACCCAGTCCGCGACTTCGCTGACGGCATCCAATGCTGCGTTACGCTGGCTGGCGTAATCGGTGAACGGGTGCTGAAGCATCTGCACGCCCGCCCATAATGCCAGGGACATCGTATCGTCGGTGCTGTACGAGTCAAAGACGACGACATCATTGCAGAAGCGCAGGCTTTCGATGCAATCGGTGATGTGTCGCCCTTCGTTGTGGGTCAGGATGATACCGAGTAGTACCGTCATGGGCGTTGTGCCATTCGCGCAATCGTTTCGTAAGCGCTGGCGACTTCCGGCGTAAGGGTCGGTTCGCGCAGCTTGCGTTGCATCCCAGCAGTAATCATGCGACAGGCGAGCGCGAATTTCCAGACGGGATAGTGCTTGCGGAAGAGTTGCAGGCGGCTTGTCCACAGGTTGATGACGCTTTGCGGGCGCACCTGCCCGGTACTCTGCCCACCCAGATGTGTAACGTGGGCGGACGGCGCGCACATGACTTGCCATCCCGCTTTGCGAATGCGCCATGCCCAGTCGATTTCTTCGCAGTACATGAAGAACTGCTCGTCAAACATGCCCGTCTGCTCGATGACTTCGCGGCGGAGCATCATCGTCGCGCCCAGCACACAGTCGACCGGAAACGGCTGCGGCTGCTGGTAGAGTCGACGCGGATAGCGCCCGTTGAAGCTGCCTTCGATCAGGCGACCGGGCGTCGGGAAGAACTCCACCCACAGCTGGCGCAAGCCCGGGAAGCCAAATGCCGAATGCTGGAAACTGCCATCGCCGTAGGCAAGCCGTGCGCCGACCAAACCGACTGTCTCATCGCGCATAAGTGCGTCGTAGAGCGCCCGCGTTGCGCCTGGCTGCGTGATCGTGTCCGGGTTAAGCAGGTAGACCGCTTTCGGTTTGTCCGCGCGCGTCTCGTCACACACGCCCGCCGCGCAGATGCCGAGGTTGTTGCCACGCCCAAAGCCGAGATTATCATGACTGACGATCACCTGTACCTGCGGGAATGCCTGCGCAATCGCCTGCGCCGTGCCATCGCTAGAAGCGCAATCAACCACGATCACCTGCGTACTGGGTCCGTGCGCTTCGACATCTGCCAGTAGACTGCGCACGGCTTGCAGCGCGAGATCGCGCACGTTCCAGGTGACAATAACGACTGCCAGGTCTGCCAACTTAGCCGCCCATCCGCGCCAGATCGATGCCTGCTCGTGCCAGAACGGCGCGCAGGGAGGCGAAGTCGGTGCGTTCGGCGCTGCGGATGCCGTCCGCGCCCAACACGGCGCTCAGGTTATCCGTCTGTTCATCGTCGGCAGCGAGTGCTTCAAATGCGGTGTTGAGCGTCTCCCGTGCGCCAAGCGGCACTTGCTGTGGATAGAGCAGCGCGTTGTAGGCGACTTCCAAAGTTTCGTCCAGCAGGGCGATATTTTCGCGCACATCGCCTTCGGCGGCGGCAAGCGCGCTGGCAGGCACGCCGGCGGAGTCGCAGTCGCCATCGGCAACGGCGGACATCAGAGCATCCATATCGTCCAGGTTCTCAAACCGGTCGATGTCCGCCGGAGTCACGTCGTTCGCCTGTAACAGCAAGCTCGGTAGCAGCCATGTTTGCATGTCGGTCGCGCTAATGCGGCAGAACGTGCCATCGGCAAGCTCGGTCAGTGCTTCCGGCTCACTGTCTTCCGGCACGATCAATTGGATGACTTCGGTCGCACTTCTCCCTTCGTCGCCTTCACGCTCCGCGACCAGTGCGAGATCGCCACACGCCCGGGCTTCTGCCGCCAGGGCACTCAAGCCATCCAGCCAGACGGCGGTGGGTGTGCCAGCGGGCGAGGCGCACAGTGCGGCAACGGCGTCTGCCGGGCGCGGATAGGCGACGAACTCTACTGTCAATGCGCTGGCATCGCTTAGGGCGATTGCCAGTGCTGCACTCGCTTCTTCGACCGCCTCAGCATCCGCAACGACAAAGCCGATGCGGATTGGGTTATCCGTGCTTCCGGCGGGTGGGGCGGTCGGCACGGCGGGCAGCGCGGTCGAGCGCGGCGTGGGCGATGGCGTTGGTGGCGGCAGCGTCGCCGCGATGTCACGGCAAGCCGACAGAATTAGCATGAGCAAGACAGCCAGACTCAGGAAAGTTGGGCGGTTAATAGCACACCCCCAGGGCGAGATGCGAATAAGGACTGTGAAGATCGTACAGTCGTTTTCGCGCACAGACAACGGCGAAGGCGTTAATGCTTACTGCCCGACTTCTACCAGTTCAATCGAGCGCGCGCCGACATTCTGGTTGACGACCGCCACATCTTCGTGAATCAGCCCCGCCCAGCAGTTCTGCGGGTTGCGTGCCTCCAGTTCGCTCATGCGGATCGCCCCCCAGACCACGCTGGTCGCACCGGCGGGCAGGTAGCGGAACACTTCACCTGTCACTGGGTCGGTCTCGGTAATCAGCACATCATCGCTGCCGAGCGCCCAACGCCAGGGGTAATCGCTGGCAGCTGTCACGCAGTCGATGCCGATGCGCCAGGCGCCGGACTCGTCGAACAAGCCAAAGGTCGCTGCGCGCTGATGCCAGTCGTAGACTGTGCCGGGGGCGGGACCTGTCGTGCGCAGCGGCACTCGCCCGACATTTTCAACGGTCAGCTTGAAGACCAGCAGGTCGCCCAACGGCAGCGTGAGCGGGTCCATGTTCAGAAACTGCGGATCGGCGGGCGGAGCGATCAGATCGCCAAATGCTTCGGGCAGACTCGCATAGCGCTCTTCCCAGGCGACTGTCGCGAAGACGACGCTTGCCCCGCTGGGCTGTGGCACGATTTGCCCGTAAGGTTTGCCGCCCAGGTCAATCGTGAGTGTGCCTGTGCGTCGGACTTCCTGCCCAACAGCATCGCGTGCCAGTGCAACGACAGTGTATGTGCCATCGGGCGGCGGATCAGCATTGCGGTCAACGCCGCCTTCATAGTCGAATGGATGCAGCCCTGCCTCGCCGATGCGCGTATTTTCGACACGTGCGGGGATCAGGATTTGTCCACCATCGGCGGTCAGCAGGTACACGCTCAGGTCGGCGGGCTTGGTGACGAAGACGTTGAACGCCGTGCGGTCGCTAATGCCGTCCTGATTGGGTGTGAAGATAACAGGCTCGATGTCCAGCGCTGTGATTTCCGGCAGCGGCGCGTCTCCGTCGTGGATAGTGAACGTGCCAGTGCGTTCGTCGCTTTCGCTGCTGTCAATGCCCGTTGCCAGCAGTCGCCAGGTGTAGACACCATCGGGCATGAGGCGGCGCAGGACTTCGCCAGCAATCGTTTCGCCGTCATTCAGATAGCCATCGACCACGCCGCTGAAGAAGACGCTGTAATCATCGGCGATGCGACGTTCGTTATCGCGAAAAGTGAAGACGCGCCCGTCCTCGGCGGTGAAGGTAATCGTTACGTTTGCCGGGCGCGACAGGCTGTAGCTGAATGCGGTGATGTCGTCGCTGCCATCGGCATTGGGGGTGATCGTGTCTGGTCGGAAGCTGCCAGCGGTGATGAGCGGCTGCGGCGGCGTGATGATGAGCGCGCCAACGCCTATGATGAGCGCCAGCGCCAGCAGCAGCGCAACCGCAATGAGAACAGGGGATAAACGCATAGGCATCCTGTAAGTCACAGCGCACACGAACGACCGTGCGCGCAAATGATATTTAACGAGGGACGAGTCTAGCCCAAGTCATCTACAGACGCTACCCACATCTTTACCCCGTATCTCCGCTAGGATACAATTCGTTCCCCTTAAGAATAGATGTTCAAATCAAGGCGAACAGGTTTGTCCGATAGTTCTACCGTTCCGAATTTTGTCGAAATTAACGTGGCACAGCCCGTCGCTGATGGCACGTTTGAGCGTCCACTGATCCTGCTCGGCGATGGTGTGCTGCTGCCGACGGTCATTACGACGATACCGCTGCTTTCTCCGCGCTCGCGCGTTGCAGCGCAGGCAGCGGCGACTGCCCACGAGAGCGTGCTGCTGATGCCCGTGCGCCTGGAAGAAGGGCAGTCGCCGCGAGAACTGCCGCTTGGGATCGCGACAGAGAGCGTCATCGGGCGTTTGATCACCATTGGCGATGAGACGACGATCCTGGTGCAGGGGCGGCGGCGCGTCGAGATCATCGAGTATCTGCAGACAGAACCACATGTCATTGCCAGAGCGCGGTTGGTCCAAAGCCAGACCGAGGTGACGCGCGAAACAACGGCGATGATGCAGGCGGTCAGCAATCTGTTCAAGCGCGTCACCGAAGTGGATGACCTGATTCCCGAAGATGTGCTGTTTCATGTCCTCAACGCCAGCGATCCGGGGCTGCTAGCGGACCTGATCACATCATCGCTGACGATCTCATTTGACGAGCGGCTGCAAATGCTGACGACGCTCGACGCGGACAAGCGACTGCACCAGGTCGCGATCCTGCTAGGGCATGAACTGAACATGCTCGAACTCAAGGACGAGATCGCCAGCCAGATCCAGCATGAAATGGATCGCGAGCAGCGCGAGGTTTATCTGCGCGAACAGATGCGCGTCATTCAGTCAGAACTGGGCGAAGACGATTTTTTCCAGCAAGAACTGAACGATGTTCGCGAGCAGATCAGCGAAGCGAAGCTGCCGCGAGAGGCGCATGACAAGGCGATGAAGGAACTGTCGCGGCTGGCGATCATGTCGCCGCTTGCGCCGGAAGTCGGTATGGTGCGCTCGTATATTGACTGGCTGACGAGCGTTCCCTGGTCGAAAGTCAGCGCCGATCAACTCGATATTGCGCACGCGCAGCGTATTCTGGATGCCGAGCATTACGGGCTGCCGAAGGTGAAAGATCGCATTCTCGAATACATCGCCGTGCGTAAGCTGGCAGCCGATCGCCACGCGAGTCCGATCCTATGTTTTGTCGGTCCGCCCGGCGTCGGTAAAACCTCGCTTGGCAAAAGCATCGCCAGTGCTTTAGGGCGGACTTTTGTGCGCGTCAGTTTGGGCGGCGTACGTGATGAAGCGGAGATACGCGGGCATCGGCGCACGTACATTGGCGCACTACCGGGGCGCATTTTGCAGACTATGCGGCGTGCTGGGACGATCAATCCCGTGTTTATGCTTGATGAGATCGACAAACTCGGCTCGGATTTTCGCGGTGATCCATCGGCGGCGCTGCTGGAAGTGCTTGACCCTGAGCAGAATCACGCCTTCTTCGACCACTATCTGGACATTCCCTACGATCTGTCGAAGGTGATGTTTGTCACAACGGCGAACGATCTCGATCCGCTGCCGCCCGCGCTGCTGGATCGGCTGGAGATCATCGAACTCAACGGCTATACCGAAGAAGAGAAACTGGAGATCGCGCGCCGTTTCCTGATCCCACGCCAGACGAACGCTCACGGGTTGGAGCAAATGCCGCTGCGCTTTGAGACGAGCGCGCTTCAAACCATCATCCGCGAGTACACCTACGAGGCAGGTGTGCGCAATCTGGAACGTGAGATCGCCAACGTCACGCGCAAGGTCGCGCGCTTGATCGCCGAAGACAAACGCCACCCGCAGCGTATCACGTCAGCACAAGTCGAAAAGTTCCTCGGTCCACCACCGTTTGATGACATCCGTGCCAACGATAAAGACGAGATCGGCGTGGCAACAGGCCTGGCATGGACGCCTGTGGGTGGTGACATTCTGCTTATCGAAGCGTCGGTGCTACCCGGCAAAGGCAACCTGACGCTCACAGGTTCGCTTGGCGATGTCATGCAGGAGTCAGCACAGGCGGCACTCAGTTACATGCGGTCGCGAGCGGAAGATCTGGAAATCCCATACGAGGACTTTGAGAACCTGGACATCCACATCCACCTGCCGGAAGGCGCGGTGCCAAAAGAGGGACCGTCGGCGGGTATCACGCTCGCGGCAGCGATTGTATCGGCGTTCACAGATCGCCCGGTGCGCAGCGATATAGCCATGACGGGCGAAATCACACTGCGCGGCAAGGTGCTGCCCGTCGGCGGCATTAAGGAAAAGGTGCTTGCCGCGCACCGCGCCCGCATCAAGCATGTCATCCTGCCGAAGCAAAATCAGAAGGAACTGGTGGATATCCCGAAGGATACGCTGGCGACGCTGACGGTGACAGTGGTGAGCGACATGCAAGCTGTGTTAGACAGTGTGCTGCTGGAAGGTCCGCCAGTGGGGGAGCGCCGGATTGATCGCCTGCGCGAAGACAAGGATAAGGCGGACGACGAAGAAGGGGGCGACGAACGATGAGCAGTGAGGACTTCCCGGACCTCATCAAGCAGGGGCGACACGAACGGCTGGACTGGCTGGGGGAGAGCGCAGCCGTCGAAAGCATCGCGACGATTCTGGTGGCGATGGCGAATGGGCAGGGCGGTACGTTCGTGATGGGCGTGGCTGGCGCTGCTGCCACACTCACAGGCGTCCGCGATGCCGAGGCAGCCGTTGACCGCGTGTTACAAGCCGCGCTCACGGTCGAACCTGCGCTCATCATTCCGCTACCGCGCGTGGTGCGCACGCAGGAACGTGCGTTTATCGTCGCGCATGTGCCTGCCGGAATGCCGCACGTCTATGCTTACGAGGGGCGCTATTTGCATCGGCAGGGGAGCGAGAACGCTGCGCTGAAGCCGCGTGACCTGCGTCGCCTGATGATGGAGCGCGGAGAGGCGAGCTTTGAGACCGAAATTGTGCGCGGCGCAAGCAATGATGACCTGGATTGGGACAAGGTAAAGGCATATGCCGCGACGCTGAGCGGCATCAGCGATACGCAGGTTGAGCGCGTCCTGCTCAAGCGCGGCTGCCTGGCACAGCAGGACAACCGCACGCGCCCGACGCACGCGGGTATTTTGCTGTTCGGCAAGGACCCACAGCGCTTTGTGCGCGGCGCGGAAATCGTTGCTGCACGCTTCGCAGGCGAGACGATGGGTGACAGCTTTGAGCGGCATGATATTGTCGGCACATTGCCCGATCAACTGCGCCGCACTGAGACGTTCCTGCGCGATCATCTGCGCAAGCAGTCGCAGCTTGGTAGAACAATGATGCGTGATGAGCAGTTTGAGCTGCCGTTGGAGGCAGCGCGCGAGCTGGTCGTTAACGCCGTTGCGCACCGCGATTACAGCGTAGCCGGGGACTCGATACACCTGAACATTTACCAAAATCGTATGGAAGTCGTCAGCCCCGGAGGATTGCCCGGTCCTGTGACACTCGATAACATTCGTCGCGAACGTTTTTCGCGCAATCCTGTAATTGTACAGGTGCTTTCGGATATGGGCTTTATCGAGCGTCTGGGGTATGGTGTTGACCGCGTGATTGCACTGATGGAACAGCGCAAACTGCGCGAGCCGGAATTCGAGGAGACTTCCGGCGGTTTCCGCGTCAGTCTGTACAGCCGCTCGTCTGCTGCTGCGCTGCACCCCGCTGCTGCCACAGCACCACCGCCCGCCAGCGAACTAAAAGGGGAGTTTCGCGGCTTCGCTGTTAATCCCCGGCAGGAAGGGGCGCTGGTGTTTGTGCAGACGGGTAACAGCCGCATCACGAATAGCGATCTTCAGGCGCTGTTCCCGGATGTGCATCCTGAGACAATCCGTCGTGACCTGTCTGACCTCGTGACGAAGGGTGTGCTGCGCAAGATGGGCGAAAAGCGGGGTTCGTATTATGTGTTAGTGGATGTGTAGGGACGATTGAATGCTGAAGCGCCACGCTCTTTCCAGCTTGTTCAGCCTGTTTGCCGCTCTGACAACCGCCTGCGGTGCGTTGAGTCCGGCAACGCCGACGCCGACCGCAACCCTCACGCCAGAGCCGAGCGCGACGGCGACAATTGCGCTAACGCCCACGCGCACCCCAACGCTGACGGCGACCGCGACAGCAACCGTGACCGCCACGCCGACTGATCCGCCCACTGTTACGCCAACACCGACGATTACGCCGACGCCGGTCAATACGCCGCAGCCCGTCGTGAGCTTCACGTATGATAACTGGGAGCGCGTGGAGTTTTCCGATACGCTGCTGACATCGCTGGTGACGAATCCCTATATCGCTTTTATCAACCAGAACAACCGCGATACCGTCGGTGATGTGCGCACGCCGCAACCGGGGCGTGATGTACAAACGCTGTACTATGTGTCGCCGGGTGTCACGAACCTGATCCCGATTGTCGAGATGAATGTTTCGACCGGAACGCAAATTTTCCTCGCTCCCAGTGGCGATGTCTTTGCCTATTTCCGTTCGGACACGCCTGCCACGACAGGCTTGTACGTGGTTGATTTGGCGCAGCAGTTCAGTGGGCGTATGCTGCCGATACCGTCGCTGATACAGCGCGGTATTCCAACGACGCCCGTCTGGTCACCGGATGGCTCGCGCATGGCTATCGCGCTGGCGACGGGCTACGACATGGATGTGTTCACCGTTGGGCGCGACGGGACGAACCCCGTTCCTATTGTGCAGAGCGGCTCGTATGAATTCTTCCCGGCGTGGTCTCCTGATGGGCGCTACATCTCGTTTGTGTCCGATGCCGCCGCCTGTCCGACGTGGCGACCAGGTGAACTGAACACCTGTGACAGTACCGGCCAGGCACCGCCCGTTGGCGGTACTCTGTATGTGATCGAACTGGAGACCGGGGCAGTGGCGGCGTTGAGCGCACAGTTCATCACCGAGCCGCCGCGCTGGATCAACGCCACACAGATTGTCTATGCCAGTGGTGACCCATTGCTTGGCGATGCCGAACGCAGCCTGTGGATAGTGGACATTAACGAGCGTATCCCGCGCCAGGTTGTGAGTGTGAATGGCGTCGATACACCGATCAAGCTCTCCGAGGCGTGGTCGGCGGATGGCGGATTGGTGCTATATCAGGCAGCGAACACGTCCACCGAGATCGTGTTGTCTGCCGCAGGTGGCGAAGAGATCGGACGCATCACGGATCTCTCATTCTCGCGCTTCGGCATGTCGGCGGATTGGTCGCCGGATGGGACGCGCGTGGCGATAGGCGGTGTAGGTGGGCAGTGTCCGTTCGGCATCGTCGTCTATCGCAACGATCTCGAATTGATCGCGCGTGGCAATCCGCCGCCGAGCATGTGCGACCCAACGTATTCGCCGGATGGGCGCTTCCTTGCGTTTGTGGGGATTAATCCGCGCGTGGACGGGCGTAAGGATGTATATTATGCGACGCGCGATGGCTTCGGGGCATCAAACGTAAGTGCCAGCCTGCGCGGGCAAATCGAACTGCTTGGCTGGGTCGGCGCGCAGCCGCAGCCGGGCCGTTAATCGCAACCGATAAGGGGATAAAAGATGGTTTCATTGACTGACAGGATCGCCGTTGTCACAGGTGCGTCGCGCGGCATCGGGCGCGGTATCGCGCTGGAACTGGCGTCTTGCGGGGCAACTGTGGTCGTTAATTATCAGAAGAACGCTGAGGCGGCGGAAGCAGTGGCGCAGCAGATTGTGGAAGCCGGGGGTAAGGCCAGCGTCTTTGGCGCGGACGTGGGGCAGGAGGACGGCGCGAACAGTCTGGTCAAGTACGCGACCGATACCTATGGCAAAATCGATATTCTGGTCAATAACGCTGGCACAACGCGCGATAACGTCATCATGCTGATGAGCGCCGACGACTTCGACTCGGTCATCCAGACCAACTTGCGCAGCACATGGCTGTGTTCTAAAGCGGCGGTGCGTTCAATGATGCGCAAGCGGTACGGGCGTATCGTCAATGTCAGCAGCATCAGCGGCATTGCGGGCAACGGCGGGCAAACGAACTACAGCGCCAGTAAAGCGGGCATCATCGGCTTTACCAAAGCGTTGGCGCGCGAAGTTGCGTCACGCAGCATCACCGTGAACGCTGTCGCGCCCGGCTTTGTTCTGACTGACCTTACGTCTGGGCTGCCGGAAGATATTACCAGCAAGCTGAACGAGAATATTCCGCTGGGGCGCTGGGGGACGATTGAAGATGTCGCCAAAGCAACGGCGTTTCTTGCGTCTGACGATGCGTCGTACATCACCGGGCATGTGCTGGTGGTGGATGGCGGCATGGCAATGTAGCGGTGTACACACGAAAGGGTGAAGCGATGCCGTCGATTTTCTCGCGCATTATCGCCAAAGAAATCCCGTCCGAAATCGTCTATCAGGACGAACTCGTGACCGCCTTCAAGGACATCAATCCGGCTGCGCCCGTGCATATCCTGATCGTGCCGAACAAAGAGATCGCAACTGTAGACGATGTGAGTGAGGCGGATGAGCCTGCATTAGGGCGCATGTTCACGGTGGCGCGCAAGATCGCCCGCGAGATGGGCATCGGTGACAGCGGCTACCGCCTGATCGTCAACTGCAAAGACGATGGCGGGCAGGAAGTCTATCATGTGCATATGCACTTGCTGGGCGGGCGTAGACTGGGACCGATGCTGAAGCGGGAATAGAATGAAACTTTAACGCAGAGGCGCAGAGACGCGGAGAAAATAGCGGACGACGCATGCGTCGTCCCTACATTCTTGTTGTGTTTTCCGTAGGGACGAGGCATGCCTCGTCCGATGTCCGTCTTTCATGGCACGGTGTGAATGAGTTGTGTTACGGCGTTGCCGTGGCGGCGGGCTGCACGGTTGCTGCTGCGCGCGGTGTGCCTGTCGCTGCCCGCGTGGGCTCGGTCGTTGGCTCGGCAGTAGCTTCAGCAGTGGGGGCGTCTGTTGCTGCTTCAGTCGTCGCCTCAGCCGTTGCAGTGTCGGTGGCTTCGCTTGTCGTTTCTGGCGTTGCCTCGTCCGTCGCAGTGCCGTCCGGTGTTGCTTCGTCTGTGCCAGCGGCTTCAGGCGTCGGTTCCGGCGTCAACAGGCTTTCTGCAATTGCCGCATCAACACGCGCCAGCAGTGCGTCAACATCGGTGGCGGGGATGGGGACGTTTTCTTCGTCCAGTGGCACGACATCACGGATAGCGAGTGTAGGGACGCCGTTAAAGTTTTGCAGCGTGCCAATCTCGGTTTCGGCGGCGTTAAGGGTATCAGCGGGGCGGGTGCTGCCCAGGCAGGTGTTGTAATCGCCCTGGTTGATGCCCAGCCCGTTCAATCCGGCAACGATGCGGTTGTTGGTAAATGACTGGTTGCCATAGCGAGTTGCCCAGTCGTAGAAGGTATCCACCAGCACCCAGAATTGTCCCTGTTCTGCTGCGCATAACCCGGCACGCATGGCGCCCAAGCCGTTCTGCACCTGTTGTTCGGTCTGGTTAATGCGCATGGTAGGGACAAAGACGAGCTGCACCGAGCCGCCACGTACACGCTCAATCAGTCCGTCAATCGTGCGGGTATGAAAGGCGCTGGCGTTGGGGCTGGACAGGTTGGAGTAAAGCTTGACTTCTACAGGGGCAAGCGGATCGCCGAGGCGCGGGTAGCCTTCGGTGGTGCGGGTCTGCTGCAAATCGGCATAGCGCGCGGCGGCGCTTTCGGGGATCGGCGCTTCGGCTGGCTGTGTGACCAGAAACACGAGAATCGCGATGATAACCAGGGCAACCACAATGCCGATGATGACCAGCGTGCGCTGCTGGCGGCGTTTTTCAGCCTCGCGCTCTTCGCGGCGCTCGACTGCTCTCGAACGAGTCATGTCTTCCTCATTTCGCACGGTACGGAATGCTTAACAATGCCACAGAGTCTACAGCCGCGCGCACAAAAGGCAATGCGCGGAAAAACATGAAAATTAAGTTTGTTTTGTAAATTTTGGTTTATGATGAAAACGTGACTGTACATAAACTGCTGGTATGCCAATGACCGACCTTTTTGACAAGCTCAATATGCTGGTACGCTCCGGTCTGCGCGACCTGATCGGTGGCGATGTGTTGGATGTGGAGACTCTGCGACGTGCCTTGACGCCGGAGCGTATGGGCAAGGGACTGGCAGCAGAGGTGACAGCGCTGCGCCAGCGTATCAACCAGGCGCTGGATTACGAAGACGAACTGAAGGCGCGGGTTGCAACGTTACAAGCCGAAGTGTTCGCCCTTGATGCCGATGCCGATGCAGCACTGGCGCGTGGTGAACAAGACGCGGCGCACGCCTTGGTCGAGAAGCATCAACGCGCACAGCAGCGTCTGACGATGGCAGAGTCGGACTTGCGGGCGCATCGCACAGTGACGCAGGAACTGATTCAGCGCGTGAATATGCTAGAGGCAGTTGTTGCCGAACACGCCGCCAGTGAAGCGGCGAACCCGGCGACGCCTGTTGCTGATGCTGAACGCACGAGCGTGGCGGACGTGCTGCGCAGTGTGCGCGAACAGATCGCCAAGGAGCCGAAAGCAGCAGCGCCGTCGTTGCCCGCCGTGCCGCCTGCACCGAGCAGCCCGAAAATGATTGACGATGATCTTGAACGCCGCCGTCAACGCTTAACCAAGCCCTGATTGGACAGAGATATTGTATGGATTCGCGAAAAATTCTGGTTGCCTCCGGCGATTATGAACTGATCTATCAGTCGCGTCAGGCATTAACTGATCTTGGCTATACATTCATGGGCGCTTATTCGCATCACGACTCGGTGCATGTAGCGAAGAACGCTCAGTACGATGCGTTTCTGGTCAATATCGCGTTGCGTGACCGCGCAACGGGTGAGCATACCGCGCGTCACCTGCGCCAGCATTACCCGGACACGCCGCTAATTCTTTATACGCCGGAAGAGGCGCAAGCTTCGAGCAATGGTCACCCGGTCGCGAGCGATTACAACCTCTACAGTCTGGACGATGCTTCTATTCGTCAGACCGTTTTGCAAGCGCTGCACCACTTCACAGCACCACTGCGCACCACGCAAACAATGCATTTGCGAGGGCGCGACGATGCTGAATACTGGGCGGTGGAAGAAGTGCAGATTTTGCTGGCACTCACGCGCTCGCTGACTGAGGTGCTGGATGTCAGCGAGGTCCTGAACCGTGTGGTTGATGCGGCGCGCGAGTTAACATCCGCTGACGAAGCGATGATCTTGCTGCCAGATAGCGCAACCAATGAGTTGTACCTGCGTGCGCGTGTCGGGATGGACGAGGCAAATGCGCGCAATTTTCGTATGAAAGCCGACGATGGCAGCGCTGGACAGGTGTTTCAGAGCGGGCTGCCGCTGTCGGTGGGGGCGCGCGGACCGTTGAAGATTAAGACCCAGTACTTTGTCAATGCACTGCTGTACGTGCCAATATTGCTCAAGGGGCAAACGATTGGCGTACTGGGGGTCAACAACGTCCGCCGCCAGGATGTCTTTAACAGCCATCACGAGGCACTGCTGCTGAACCTGGCTGCTTATGCCGCGATTGCCATCGAGAACGCCCGCATTCATGGTCAGAGTGTTCAGCGGGCGCGCGAATTGAAGGCGCTGGTAGACGCAAGCCAGGCGATCAATGCATCCCTGTCGCTTGACCGCACGCTGCCGACCATTTGCGAGCAGATTGTGCGTGCACTGTCCGTCAATCATGCGGAAGTTTATCAATGGTCGCGCGAGGAAAATGTTCTGCGACCGCTGGCGCGCTTTTACCAGACCATCTGGCGACCTGGCAGCGAGCCAACTCTGCTCATCAATCAATATCCACTGATACGCGCTGCCTTACGTGAACTGCGCCCGCGCCTGGTGCGCGCCGAACGCACAGACTCGGTTCCTGAGCGTGCTTATCTACAGCGGGCAGGGGCAGCCGCGATGCTGGTACTGCCCATCCCCGGCGACTATCATCCCTTCGGTGCGCTGCTAGCGTTTTATGCGCATCCGCCGCGCTTTGTGCCGTCAGCAGAAACATGCCAGGCGGTACAGTTTATGGCGCTGGATTTGCTGGTCGAACACATCGACAAGGGGCGCAAACTAACCCAACGCTTGCTTAACATCGCAGCGCAAATCAATGAGATGGCTGGCTCTGACTGGTGCGAGTTTTCATCGACCGTCCCCGGCAGTGATGTGCTGACCTGTCATCTGGCGCTCGGCAAGGTGGCTTGGGTGCAGCCGCCGATGGGGATCGTGAACATAAACGATCACAGCGACCTGGTTGAGGCGCTGGAGACGCAGAACCTGATTAACCAGCAGCTTGAGGGTGACACGCTGACCGCTGGTGTCCATGCGCTGCTGGAAGTGACGCGCGGACAGGCACTGCTCGGTCTGCCGCTGGTGTATCGCGGGCAAACCCAGGGCATTGTGCTGTGTGTGGATAGCGAGAGCAACCGCGTCTTCCCGGAACGTGAAATCGAACTGGCGCGCGCTGTTGTCGGGCAGGCGGCAAGCGCGCTGGAAAACGCACGGCTGCTGCATGATCTCGAAGAGAGTCTTGTGCAGTTGCAACACGCACAGGCACGCCTGATTCAGACGGAACGTCTGTCTGCAATGGGTGAACTGGCAGCAGCGGTGGCGCATCAGGTCAACAATCCGTTGACGACGATCGTGGCGGACGCACAATTGTTAATGGAAAAGACGCAGCGCGATACGTTTCAGTACGAGACACTCGATGCGATTTATCGCTCCGGTAAACGTGCATCGGCAGTGTCGCGGCGTCTGCTGGCGGCGGTGCGCCCACAGGGAAACGAAGAGACACCGCCGCGTCTGATCCATATTATCCCAACGATTGAGGATACGCTTTCGCTGGTAAAATCACACATAGAGCGCGATGGCATTCGTATTGTGACGCATCTGCCCGCGGAACTGCCGCCTGTGCTGGCAGTGCCGGGCGAACTGGAAGATGTGTGGCTGAACCTGGTGATGAATGCACATGATGCCTTAGTGGGAAGACCAGGTCCCGTGATTACGGTGTATGCCGAATACGATCATGATGCGGATGAGAACGTGATCACGGTCACAGATAATGGCCCGGGCATCCCGGAAACCATCCTGACAGACATTTTCAAACCGTTCTTCACGACTAAACCCGTTGGTGAAGGGACTGGTTTGGGATTGCACATTTGTCGCCAGGTCATGCAGCGTGCAGGCGGACAAATCTTCGTGGAAAGTGCGCCGGAACAAGGGGCGCGTTTTGTAATCACACTACCCGTTCAGAAAGGTGGATGAAGCATCATGGCACACATTCTTGCTGTAGATGACGATAATGAAGTCCTGCAAACGCTGGGGCGTGTTTTGAAGAGCGAAGGCTATGATGTCTCGCTGGCAAGTTCTGCGGCGGAGGGGTTGCGCCACCTGGAACGGCGGCTGCCAGATGTAATGATCCTGGACATTATTATGCCGGAGATGGACGGCATTACGTTCTGTCGCCAACTCCGGCGCGATCCGCGCTTTATTGCTCTACCAGTTCTGTTCCTGACGGCGAAGGGTGGCACGGACGATATTGTCAACGGTCTGGACGCGGGCGCTGATGATTATGTCGTCAAGCCGTTTGAACTGGCGGAGCTGCGGGCACGGGTTGCCGCATTGCTGCGGCGCGGGACGCGCGAAAAGCCGGGCAGCTTAATGCTGCAACTGGCAGACCTCAAGTTGGACTCAGACACCTATCAAGTCTTGATCAAGGATGAGCCGGTGCAACTGACCTCGACAGAACATCGTCTGCTGCGTTACCTGATGGAACATCCCAACCAGGCACTTTCGCCCGGACACCTTCTGCAAGCGGTTTGGGAATACCCGCCTAACACGGGCGATCCTGATCTGGTGCGGGCGCATGTCCGCAATCTGCGCGCCAAAATTGAGCAGGATAACGGGCGCAAGTATATCCGCACCATACATGGCGTCGGCTATATGATCTCCACCTGATAAAACAGATGACAGATTTCACGAAAGTTTCACGGATTGTCGATAGATGAACACCTTAATGATCATATACTGGTGATTAAGGCATAGGTTTGCAGTCATGGAAGTCAGTAATCATGCATGAGATACTTGTGGTTGATGATGATGCGCAGATGTTGGATATGGTGGAACTGGTGCTGCGGCGCGAAGGATTTAACGTGCATCGCGCATTTTCGGCACAGGACGCGCTGGCACAGATTGATCGTGAAACGCCCGATTTGCTGCTGATCGATGCTATCCTGCCTGATGTGGATGGCATTCAGTTGTGTCGCAAGCTGCGAGCGCAGTCCGAAACTGCCAATACGCCCATCATCTTCCTCACCGGTTATGATGCGCCTTTCAATGTGGTGGATGCATTGGGTGCGGGTGGCGACGATTTCATTCGCAAGCCCTTTGTCCCGCGCGAGTTGGCGGCGCGCGTGCGCGCTCACATTCGGCGCTCTGCCTATTACAGCGATGTTCAGATGCCGGTGGTACGGGTGCTGCCGGACAGCTACCAGGTGTTTGTCAATGATCGTGAAGTGACGTTGACGCGCGTGGAATTTGACCTGCTGACGTACTTATGCCGCGCGCCACACAAGCTTCACGCAACCGAAGATTTGTTGATGCACGTCTGGAAATACCCGAATGGGGTCGGGGATGCTGCCCTGGTGCGCAACCATGTCCATAATCTGCGCCAGAAGCTGGAAGTGGACCCGGACCGACCGAGCATCATTCAGTCTCGACATGGGCGCGGGTATGTCATCAAGGCGCACATCCAGCTAGAGCAAAACACCGCCTGAGGGCGGTGTTTCTTTACAATACTCTATCAACTCCTTCACACAAGCGCATGTCGGCGCTTTCGCGCCTTATGGTAAGATGCACTCATGGGCAAAAGTGGTGTCGCTCAGGCGGCATCGAGTCATTGACTGCGAGCATGTGCATGAGACGGTTATTCCTTAAGCTCTTACACTTTCTGGACGGTACACCTGCTGTCTACGGACAACGGCAGAGCGGTCAAAGCCTTGTCGAAATGGCGCTGATTACGCCGATCCTGATCATCATGTTTATGGGCATGGTGGAAATTGGCTGGTTTGCCAATAACTATATGACGCTGCTGGACGTGACGCGCTCGGGTGCGCGTCGTGCCGCTGTTTTGCAAGATCAGTTCTCGCCCTTGCAATGGGACAACCGTGCGTCGGGCTTACCGAGTAGTACCCGTTTTCTTGATGGAAGCAATGACTACACGGAGCAGGGTTTGCCCTTTTCCGGTGCGGCTGCCGCAAGCCACTTCCGTATGCCTTACATAGACCCTGCAGAAGCGGCGATTGAAGAGCAGTGGCGCTGGTGGCAGCGTTCGTGCGGAACCAGTGCTTCATTTCCGCCTATGTTCTACCAGCAAGTGGGATGTGTCATGCTGACATCGATGGATCCCCTCAGCCTTGATGCTGAAAACTCGATTGATGATATTGTGATCTCTGGGTTTTCGCTGGCGCGCATTACCGATCCCGCGAGTACAAATATCAATATTCTGCCGCGAATCAACCCACAAGCCGCTGCTGCGAATGGCACAACCTGGATTATGGTGGCAGGGCGCTATCCCACCAATGCCAACGAATGCGAAGTTATTAACACGGCACCCCTGAGTGGTCCGCCATCTTTCGCATTAGCCACCGCGGGGCAGGCGGGTGCTTTTGACCACCGCGATCCGTTCGATCTGGATGCGGATGGGCGTGAAGATGTGATTGATACGGGTGATGCTCGCTCAACTGTCAATCAGAATACGCGCAACATCAATGAGCGTCGCAACGATGTGCCGGAATTTGACCCACCCGCAACCACGGTTGCAGAAGCAGAGCGTCAGGTCGGCTTCTCCTGGTTTGGACAGCACTGGATTCGTGCCGAGGGGATCCTGCCTAATGGGACGGGCTGCCTGGGTTCTGAGTTTACGATTGCAATGATTGAGCAGATCGTTAACCTACCGGAATTTCAACCCAATGACCTGCAACGCGCCCGACTGCCACACCAGGGGCTGGTACTGGTCGAAATTTTCTGGGAACACGAAATGCTGCTGAAGTTCCCGGTCTTTAATCCTGTCGTCGGCGCGTTTGCCGGCGACATCACGCCTACCATTTCTGTGTGGGCGGCGTTCCCAATGCCAAGTGTCGAGCCGAATGACGCGGCACTTGGACTTGATGCACCGACAGATTAACTAGCTTGTCCCCCCATATGTTGGACTGGACGATCTGAGGATAGATTATGAAACGATTTCGTATGACAGCCGCCCTCAAACATCTGTTTCGCCGCTCCCAGGCAGGGCAGTCGATCGTTATCCTGGCGATCGGGTTCGTCGCGCTGATTGGTTTTGTCGGTATTGTGACCGATGTTTCGCTGCTGTTTGTGCGTTACAGCACGCTGCGACGTGCCGTAGACGCGGCAGCGGTGGCAGCAGCGGGGCAGATGCGACGTGTAGACTCTTCGGCGGTCGCGGCAGCCGATGATCAATCGATCAGTTATGCCAATATGGGGCTGGCGGCACGCCAGTTTATCGAATTCTATGGGTTAAATCCCAGTGATGTGATCGTTGAGACCTGCTGGGTGCAGAATAATGACGTCGCCACCCGACCCGTTGATCAGACGCTTTGCACGACCGATCAGCGCAAGCTGGTGCGTGTAACGGCTCAGATTGAGTCGCCGACAACCTTCTTCAACCTCTTCGGCTTCCGCACCATCCGGCTGCAAGCCAGTTCGACTTCCGAAACCGCCGTCCTCGACCTGGTCTTCATCATGGATGTGTCTGAGTCGATGTTGACGCAAACTGGCTATGAAGAATGGCGTCAGGGCGGGTATCACTATGCGTATCTGCCCCCTGTACTCCCTTTCTTAGCAACTGATAATCAAGGCATTGGCGTTGAATCGATGTATGGTTACCTTGCATCGCGCGGACACAATGAAATCATTGTGCCACCTGGTTACGTGCCGCCAGGAGGGGTAATTGGGCAGTTGCATCCTTCGTTCGTCAGTGGTTATTTGCAGCCACTGAACAGCGGCTTTTATCAGAGCAATCCCATTGCAACCACTGTTCGGGAAATTTCTCTCCCTCCGGCTGGTGTCGTGGTCGGTGATGGTCGCCCGCCCGTGCAGTGCCGCGTGCGTTACTGGCCCTATTCTGCTCGTAATGCCTCTCTCAACTCCGCAGATGCAACCGATGCGGCTGTACTGAACATCTACCGCGGAGCGCTTGGTGGAGAATCAGCGCTGCAATCTCACTTTCGCGGCACTACAACGGCTAATGGCGCTACCACCTATGATTGGGTGGGCTTTGTACCACAGTACAATTTCTACGGTTGCTGCAACGATCCCAATCAAGACGGTGACATGCGCGATCTCGTGTGCCAGCCGTTCCGTGACGCGCGTGATGCCAGCATCAGTTTTATGCAGCGTATCGACTTTGTGCGTGGGGATCGCGTGGCGATTGTCACGTTTGACCGCGAAGCCTATATCATGGATCCAGACCCCCGGAGTGATACAGAAGCACGGAATGCTGGCAGAATCGAGCGCGATGTTTTTCTCACCTCGGAAGATGCTGCCAGAACGGTGATGGAGCAGGCAGTAGGTGTTCGCACCGAAGAGTCGTTCTACAGGTACACGACTACCGATCCTGATTTGCAGTGGGATGTGCTGGTCAGCCCAACGCGCGAAGACGGGGGCACTGCTTCTTCGGTATCCGCCTATAATGATTTCGGTGCGCCATTACATCGTGCTGCGGTGGGTAGCATTCTCAATCACCCCACTTACACCGCTTGTCCACTACAAATGGCGATCTTGAACTATCCCTACAGCCTGTATACTCGCCCGGTGACGGCGGGTTCACCTGATCCATGGCGTTGGGGGGACAGTGTGGCTCCCAGTATCCTTGCGGAACCAGGCATTACCCATATCTCAGATGCTATCCCCTATGCCAATACCTTTCCTTTTGGCTACTCGAATATTCGAGTTACTACCAACGCTACGCGAAATTTCAACCGTATGGAGCGCAGCTATGATTACCGCGCAACCTGCGCCGGAACCAATATTGGTGGAGGGCTTGGGCAAGCCGCTGCGTTGCTCGGAGAATTGGGTCGCCGGGAAGGTGCCGTCTGGATCATGGTTCTGTTGAGCGACGGTGCTGCTGGTGCCAGCAGACCCGCTGTGCGCAACAATCAGTCAATCACGCCGCCAAACTACTTTGCATTTGACTCAAGTACGAACGTCATGCAACCACAAGCTGCCAGCGGTGGTCCAAGCGCGGCGTATGGTGCTTTTGGGCTGTGTCCATACGGGACACCTACGAACCCAGGTGAACTGTTGATGGACAATGTGTTCCCCTTCTGCAGCGACTTGACACCCAGCACACGCAATTGGTGTAATGATACGGCGGCTCCGGCGGCACCAAATCAGATAGGTCCTAACCGTATCGAACTGAATGATGACTCGTCCAATCCCTCCAGGTCACCGCGCGGCAATCGTTGTGTTCAAAACTATGATACCGATGATTATGCGCGCGACTGGGCAGATTATGTTGCGGTGCGCGGAATCAATCTCTATGCTGCTAACGCGAGTGGACCGGGCATTGATACCTCGCGCAACGATACGGATACGCTGCTTCCGACTATCTTCACCATCGCCTTTGGTCTGGATTTCGGGCGTATCGATGGCAATCCTGCCTGTTTGGACCAGAGTCTAGTGCCCGCTGTTATTGCAGACCCTGTATACCGCTGCAATATTGAAAGCCATCTGGGCGAGGAGCTGCTGCGGTATATCGCAGATGCTGGCGACAACTTCCGCATCGATAACGACTACTGGCAGCGTATCCTGGGATATCGCATTCCCAATCAGGTCTCAACACATGCTGACGATCCATCCCTGCCAGCGGGACAAACCGCAGACTGGGGACCTCCCGGGGTTTGTGAAGATACGGGTCGCCTGAACCGAGGTGATTGGCGACCATTGACACCTGGACGTGACTGCGGCAACTACTGGTCAGTCGATACAGGTAACGAACTTGAAGAGGTCTTTGCGGAAATCGCCGCGCGCATGTTCACACGACTGGCGGGCTAATCACTGCCCGCCCGAGGCATGGACGAGTTTGCTCATTCAGTAACGGGTTTCGGTTGTGGAGGGGACGTATGGAAACACAAAGTGAAGACAAGCTGAGGCGGCGACGCCAGGGACAGACTCTGGTCGAGTTTGCCCTGATGCTCCCGCTGCTGCTGCTGTTGCTCTTTGGAATGATCGAGTTTGGGCGCATCTTTCAGGCATGGGTGACGCTTCAGAACTCGGCGCGTGCTGCTGTGCGTTACGCCAGCACCGGGCAGTATAATCGCGACTATTTTAGTCAGATGAACACGAATGGAGCGCCTGACGTCGACAGTTGGGTTCCATGCACAGCAGGTGCAGGGGATGCAGGCGAGCGCGGACAGCAGGCGACTCTGGCGATCAACGATTTTGCCAACAGCAATAACCGTGTCAGCATTTACGAGCGCGGTGCCGAAATGTTGTACGCCACCTGGTATGGCGGGGACGATTGCGTTCCAAGTGATGATGAGGATCAAAATCGGCGTAAGGACTTGCTGCGCATTCTTTCAATTATGAACGAAGCGCGATTGGGTGCGGCAGGGCTGGCACATGCTCCCCTTACCTACCTGGGTCCTATCTCGCCCATTACGGGAACAGACACCCCATCTGATGGTCGCCCCACCTATACGCCGCCATTTGGTGCCGCTTATACCAATATCACCACAGCAACCTGGAATGCGGTTCCCTGGTTCAATGTCTGGGATCGTCCACTGCCTTCTGAGAATGGCACAGCGAACGCTCGCTTGAACAGATCCAATCAGCGAGCGTGGTTTGACGTCATGATTTGCAGCAGTCGTCGCAAGCTGGATCCACTTAATGGAAATCACTTCAGCACTCAGGTACCCCCTGGTACACCAGCAGGTGTAACGGAGACCGTGGGGAGTTTTCCGCAGGCGGGAGAGCTGCGCTTCCGAACGGTACTGGATAGCCAGTTCAGCGTTTATGCGCCTGCATGTTTGCTCAATGAAGTGCCTTCTCCGACACTGGCGGCTGCAGGCTGGACGAACAATCCTGGACGCCCATGGTTGGACGCTGGTGGTCCAGGTGATACCGTGACTGTTGTTATCACCTTTAATCACCCGCTGCTGACACCGCTGGGCTTCGGCGATTATGTACAGCTGCAAGCACGACGTACTGCGGTCAACGAAGCATTCCGAGCAACGCGCGCTGCCAACCTGGGGCAAGCTGTACAGGTTCCGCCGCCGCCGCAGCCACCCCAACCCACCCCACAACCGGGCGAAACACCGACTGCTACGGCAACCGCAACCAGTACGTCTACGCCAACCGCAACACCGCCCGGGACGCGTCCGCCTACCGTGACGCCACGAGCAGACTTTACCTGCGTTGGTTTCACTATCTCAATCCGTGTAGACGGGCGTAATGCTATCTTTGAAGTGCGTAACCCGAACGCGATAAGCACGCAGCTGCGTCGTGCAACTATTCAATGGCGTACTCTGAGTACTTTCCCTGGCTTGGGTGTCAGTACAGTGTTCGTGAACGAAGGTCAGATCTGGAACAGCCCCAGCAGCGATACGTCACCGCCAACGGATATTGCTGAAGTTGGCACGAGCACTGCCGATGGTAATTTCGACAGGTCGCTTGCTGTAATTCGGGGTAGCCAGTCTGGAAATCCGGTCAATACTGTGCGTGTGTCCTTTAACGGGAATTCACCGTCAACGCTCGTCACATCCTGGTTCAACAACACGACTTTCCTTATCGATCACCCAACGAGCGATACGGATTGTACCGTGACTTATACCGAGGCATCGGTCGATACACCAACGCCCTCCGGTCCGGCGACTAACACGCCTGTCCCCGCCTGCTTGCCGGGTCTGGTCCGTGCGCAGTATGATAGCTTTGGCTTCGGCGCGACGGTTCTGTGGCGTGTGACCAACGGGCGTAACGTCCCTGCGGTTATGGTTGGCTTCCGTATGCCCTGGAATAACCGTACAGGAAACATGACACTGGACGCTGTCTGGGTCGGTCCGCCAAGCGCCGCCGGGTCTATCTTGCTCTGGCGTGCGTCGAGCGCGACAGAAGATCGTACTCCACCGACGAACGGACGTGCCCCGAACGCTCCAGCGGATGTGCCGGCTGGCGAGGGGAGCTGGCCCGGTACACTGACGATCCCAGCGGGTGAAGACCGGATGCTGTACTTTGACTTCGGCGGACCTGGCTTGTCGGGAAGGTTGCCCGATTCGGTCAGCGGGTTAACGCAAAATGACTACCAGGGTGCCGAGTTCTATTTCGCCAGCCCGCAATGTCCGTCGGAAGGCAACCAGAGTGGGTTGATCGACTCTGAACCGGTGCGCCCGATCATTCCGACACCACCGCCGTTCACACCGACGTTCACGCCCGGTCCGACGAATACGCCATGGCCAACCTGGACTCCCGGTCCGCCGCCGCCGCCGCCGCCACCCCCGCCGCCGCCACAGCCGACCCGGACTCCGAGTCCGCCGTCGCCGCCGCCACCTCCGTCGCCGCCCGCAACCAGTACTCCGCGCCCCGTTGACGGTGGCGGTGGTGGCGGTGGTAACGACTAGGTGCGTCTGTAACGCTACTTGACACTGCAAAAAACACCGGAAGCTCATCGGCTTCCGGTGTTTTTGTTTGTGCAGTTAAGTTGGCAGCCCTGCGCGCGTGAACTTGTCTTCGATGGTATCGCGGGTTTCGCGGAACGAAGCTTCGAGATAAGGGAACGCCAGCCACGCCGTCATGAGCCCGAAGAGCGCACCCGTGATGACGCGGAACTCTGGCGCAGTTTCGCGGACGGGCCACAGGTTAAACGGCGGATAGCTGAGCAACTGGCTCATCCCATCAATGCCGATGGGGGTAATGCCGAGCAGCAGGTATAACCAGATCGGGATGGGACGCAGGCGTTGTCGTACAAACGGGATGCTGTAGGTGACACCGCCGAGGAACAGAAACGTGTAAATGGCGACATCGCGGGCGCACAGCGTCATTTTGTAGCCCATTGTCTCGTTGCCCACAAAGTCGCGCGTAGACAGAATCAGGCGCGATGAGAACTGCATCAAATCAATTTCGGCAAAATACGGGTCCTGGCTCGCGTACACCTCGAATGGTGTTAACTCCGTGCCGCTGACTTCGCGCGGGTAAAATACCTGCTCGCCAAATAGGAATGCCGAGCGGAACGCCATCTGGTGGCAGAACGGGCTGTACATGGCGTACAGCACCCGTGCGGGTCCAGTCAGCCCGGCTTGCATGAGCATCGGCGCGACGTAAGGCAAGCCCGCGTAAATGCCGACGATGATCAGCGCGATACGCAGCCAGTTGCGCGACATATTCAGCACGCCGCGATTCAAGCCCCGTGCCAGCTTGCGGTTGTTGTTATTCGGTTGTGTCATAGCGTTCGTCTCCGGGCTAAGGGGCAAGCAGGCGTTCCAGCGCGGTTTGCGTCGTCGCCCCGTACAGGATGTGTTGGATAACGCCGTCAGGCGCGATGATATAAGTGACGGGCTGCCCGCGCACCTGATATGCCTGCGCAATCCGTAAATCGCTGTCCAGCACAATATCGAGCGTCAATTGTAACCGCATGACCCACGCTGCGACAATGGAAGGGGACTCGCCAGTGTTGACCGCGAAAATACGCACGTCGGGACGCGCCTGCTGAAGGCGCTGCAACTCCGGCATTTCGACTTCGCACGGCACGCACCAGGTTGCCCAGAAGTTGAGGATGACAAGCCTGCCTCGTTGTTCAGACAACGTAATCGGCTCGCCTGTCAACAGCACTGCCGTAAACGGCGGAGCGAACGCGCCGATTTCGGGCGCGACGCGCGTGCCATCGCTGAGAAGAAAGCCTGTGTAATCGGCACGTTCAGGCAGTCCTGCGCTGACGAGAATGGCGACCGCCAGCGCCAGACAGACGAATCCTGCAACAATGGACGGGAGATGCGCGCTGCGAGACATCAAGGGCGCGTATCATAGCACGCAGCACGACCCGCCGGGTCGCCCATGTGCATAGCGGACGACATCCTACGCCTGCTCGTCCGGCGTGAGTGCGGTTGTGTTCATGCAGTTGCCAAATTCGCCGATGGGGAGGTCGCCTTCAAAGACGCTGAGTGCGCAGTCTTCGAGTTGATAGGAGAAGTCGGCAAACTGTCCGGCGAAATTGCGGCTGATCTCCTGCACCGTGCCGCTGGCAACCGCCACGCCGATGATAAGCAGCAGCGCGCCGCTGACGAGCTTGATGGTGCGCATGTGGCGCTGCAAACGGCGCAGGAAGACCTGCGCGCCGTCCATCATCAGCGCTGCAAGCAGGAACGGGATTCCCAGTCCCAACGAGTAGGCGAACAGCTGTGTCCCGGCCGCAGTCACGCTGCCGCCAGATGCCGCCAGCGTCAGGATGCCACCGTAAATTGGACCGATGCACGGTGTCCAGCCTGCTGAGAAGACGACGCCCATGAAGAATGACCCTACGAAGCCGTGCTGTTCGTTGGGATTGATCTGTTTGCGCGTGTCGGCATAGAACGCGGCGTTTAGGCGAACGAACAGTTGCTGCCAGAACGCGCCCGGCTGCGTAAAAGCGCCGTCCATCCGTAGCCAGCCGATCAGCATCAGTGTCAGAATGATGCCGAGAAGCGGCTGAATGAATGCCCATGTGATGACGATGCCTGCCACGACTACAAGTGCAATGATGCTCACTGGACTGTTCATCAGCGATGGGTGTGCATTGAGCCAGGTTGCGAAGCGCTGGACGACGCCGAGCATTTGCAGACCGAGCAGGACGAGGAACATTCCACCGACGCGCGCCAGTATGTCGGTAAACAGGCGGATGTCCTGACCATTGACGATGCCGATAAATGCTGTCGTCAGCAGACCCAGCGCCACGAAGACGGTCGTAAAACCAGCGACGAACGCGACGCCATGCAGAAACGTGCTGATGCGCGTCATCGTGCTGACCTGCACAAGTGTACCAGCGGTGGTTTGTGCAGCGGACTGTGTCATACGCCCGCCCATGTAGCCGATGTAAGCAGGAACCAGCGGTAGTACGCACGGTGACAGGAACGAGAGCAGACCCGCCACGAATGCTAAACCGAGAGGAATGTCTATCATGAGGTCTTGTCCAAAACCAGTCTTCAGCTATGGATGAATTGTATATCCACAACCTTACGGCGAGATGTTGTCTGCCACACGCCACGCGACTGCCTGTGACCAGCCGAGCAGCGCGCCCTTGTTGTCCGCCAGCGCGATCCAGCCACCATGCGTGCCCGGTAGATGATCAACTGCCTGCATCTGGCTGGCATGGGCGACGCGCGCCACGACAGCGCTGAGCGCGTTTGCCTCTGCGCGAATGACGGCAATCGGCGCGACGATTTCCATGCGCGCCGGAAAGCGTGCAGGCAAGGCGGATTCCTGTTTCCACGTCGGCATCGGCTGGACGGCGGTCTTTGCAACATAGCCATCTTCAACCGCGATCCATTCGCCGCGCGCTTTGCCAAGCGTGACGACGCGATCAGGGAAATGATACCCCGTAATCTTGCCGTTGGGGCGGTTGTAAAGCGGCACTGCACCAACAGTACGTCCGGCAGGCAGGGGCGGTGGTTGCACCGCGCGCCAACCATCCCAACGCCAGAGGGTGTAGGCGGCAAGGGACATGCCGCTGAGCTTGAGAAATGTGCGGCGGCTCAGCATCAGGCGACAGCCTCAACATTCACAATAAAGGGCGGAAGCAGATCAGCATATTCTAAGTCCTCTGTGCTGGCGCGTACGCGCAGCGCGTAACTGCCGGGCAGCGCAGGCAGCCAGTCCGCGTGCCAGTGTGACCAGCAGCCAGGAGCGCCCGCCGCGAGGGACACGGGTGTCCAATCGCCATCATCAATGCTGACTTCGACCCGTTGAATAGCGCGCAGCCCTGCGTAGGCAATACCGCGCAAGCGATAAGGCGTGTCGTCTCTGGTGGGTTGCAACACCTGCTCAATGTGGGCGAATGGCTGCACTTCGTCGGGCAGCGCCTTGCCATGGCGTGACCAGTAATCGGGTGCCGGTGTGTCAGTGAGTTCGATCCGTGTCACCCAGCCGGGACACTTGTGGTCGTACATGCCCGGCACGATGAGCCGGACGGGATAGCCCAACGCTGCGGGCAATTCGACACCGTTGAGAGTGTATGCCATTACTGCGCTTTCAAGCTGTTGGCGTGTCAATGTCGTGTCGCGTCCATCGGCGCTGATGACGCGGACGTAGGTGCTGCGTTCGGGGAGCAGATCGCGCAGGGCAACACCACGCCAGCGCCCGTGACCGATGAGCGCGCTGCTGCTGCGCACTGCATAGCTGCATAACGTCGCTTCTATCTCGGTTGCAGGGCTTGCCAGCAGGTCTTCATACGACACGCTTGCTAACTCTTGTATGCCGCGTGCCAGTGTCAAGCGCCAATATTCAGACTGTACTACGGGATAATGATTACGGGATTCGCGATAGAAGCTTTCGACAGGCGTGTATGCGCTGCTGCGGACTGCACCTGTGGCGGTGCGCAGACCAGTGAATAAGTCACGGCGTGTTAGGAGATAAGGTGCAGTCACAAGGATCGATAAGCCAACCAGTTAACGGGAAGTCGCGGCTTCGACGCATTTCGCGCCGCTGTTGCTGACGGTCAGTGAATGGTGAACACCGGACGGAATGTCGATCCGGTCACCTGCACGGAGACGGACGCTCTGACGGGTGTCCGGGAAGTTCACTTCCAGAGTGCCTTCGACGACATACAGTGTTTTGCTAAAGCCGTGACTGCGGATGGGGTAGCGGTAATTGGGGGCATTTTCCCACACATAGGGGCGCAGCCCTTCTTTCTGCATCAAGCGCGAAATGCTCGACAAGGTGGGGTTTTGACCCCCGTTCCATCGAGTCACGCGAATCTCGGTTTGTTGACGCATTGCCATCGGGGCAATTCCTTGTACCAAACTTCACAATGATTACAGTATATAACACTTTTCGATTCTAGCGCATAATTAATCTCTTTTCCAGCAACCAGCACGGTTCATCTACATATTGCACAACGTTGCGGTGATCGCGGTAACTCCATCTGCCGTCGTCTTCGGCAAAGATGCGATAGCCCAATCGTTCGTAGAGTCGGCGTGCTTTGGGATTGTCTTTCGCTGCGGCAATGGTCGTCAGGCAGTAGTGTCGGTCCTTGACGAGCGCCTCGGCTTCAGCTAGCAGCCGCGTGCCAATGCCGCTGCCCTGAAACATCTCCATCACGCGCAAGGCGTACAAATAAGCACGCTGCCCGGTTTGCGCCATGCGCGACTCGCTGCTGCGCAACTGGACGAACAATTGACCGATGGGAAACCCTCGGCAATCGGCAACCAGCATCAGTCGATTGCCCTCCTGCTGCTCGTGATAGGTGCGGCGATACATCGTGCGGTAGTGGGTGTACTGCCCGTACCATTCCAGCTTTGGCAGGTCTGCTCTGGTAGCAAGGCGGATCGTAATCGCCATTTGCACGTCGAATGTGCTGTTATCGAACATGGTCATCGCAGATGCCTTCCGAGATTAGCCGCGAAGTGAGCGCTGTCTCGTCTGCTTCCGTCGCGATTTCGCCATCCAGTCGCGCCGCACGGAGGCGGTCGAGGATGCGTTTGAAGCAGGGTCCGGGCTTCAAGCCCATCGACTTGAGCGTGTGTCCGTCGGTGACGGGCGTCGTCTGGCGGTAGTGACGCAATGTATTGCGCAGGTGTGTTTGTACAGTCGGGTTATCGCTCGCAATGCTGTGTGCCAGCAGCGCCTGTGCGTCGTATTCGTCGAGCATGGTCGTGACCGCGCTCGGTCGTAAGTCCGGCTGCATCAGTTGCTCAATCATGTAGGTCAGTCGTGCGGTTTGCAGCATGGTGTCGTGCAGCCCGCGTGGAAAGAGCAGGCGCAGACACAAAGCATCGATCTCGCCCGTCGTCATACGAACCGCGAGCAGATGCCAGTAAAGTTCCGGGAATGAGAATGCGAGATCGGGATGGCTTGCAGCGGCGTCTTGTGCTTTCTGGAACAGTGCTGCGTGTCCCTCGTCAAAGCGGAAAGCCGGGTGAATGGCTTGTAACGCGCCGCGTGTCATCAAGCGTAGCAGGATCGCTTCCGGTTGTGCTTCACGCAGGACGAGATTGAGTTCGTTGCGCACGCGCTCGCCGGTAATGCGTCCCAACATTGGTAGTGCAGGCTGAATCAATGACTCGGTACGCACTTCAAGCTGGAAGCTGAGGCGCTGCTCAAAACGCGCTGCGCGCAGAATGCGCGTTGGGTCGTCGATAAAGCTCAGGCTGTGCAGCACGCGCAATTGACGCTGCTTGAGGTCGTTCAGTCCGCCGTACAGGTCAATGATCCGCCCGTAGGTAGGTCCGACCTGCATTGCCAGCGTATTGATGGTGAAGTCGCGGCGTAGCAGGTCAAGCTTGATCGACCCGCTGTAAATCGTCGGCAGTGCGGTCGGATGGTCGTAGAATTCATTGCGCGCAGTCGCGAAATCGATGTGGTCGGGGATACCGTCTGCGCCGGACAGATGCAGTGCTTCCAGGTCGGGCGTCCAAGTCGCTGTGCCGAAGGGACGGTAGCCGCTCATGCTGCCGCCGTAAGTCGTGCGGATGGCGTCGGCAAAAGCGATGGCGTCGCCTTCAACGACGAAATCTATGTCAAGATTGCGCCGCTGGAGCAGCAGGTCGCGCACACAGCCGCCGACCATGTAAACGGATAATCCTCGCTCGCTTGCCTCGCGCGTGATGATGTCGCTCAGCAGTGCTGCGCCCTCCCCGAAAATGCGCTCCACATCTTCACGGGTCACCTGTGGTGCTGCGGTGTCAGTGCGCGGGTGCGTCTGCGCCCAATGTTTGATCAAATCGGTGCGCGTGACGATACCGATCAACGCTTCGTCAGCGCTGACAACAGGGATTTGCCCCCAGCCGCTCTTGAGCATCGTCTGTTCGAGTGTCTCTACGCTGTCAGCAGGGGTGAGCGCATGTTTTCCGGTTTGCATCACATCTGCAACGAGCAGATGCCCCAGGTTATGTTCGACTGCGCGGTCCGCGTCACGGCGAGTCAGCAAGCCCACTAGCTGCCCATCTTCGACAACCGGATAGCCTTCATGCCCGATGCGCCGCAGCTGCCCGATGATGCCACCGATGCGATCGCGCGCCCGCACCGTCTGGACGCCATACGACATCAGCTCCACGACCTGCGCGCCTGACTGGTGTGATGGCTGCGACCTTTGCGGGAGGTCGACGAAACGCCGGATGGTGTCCAGCGCTGCGCCGTGCTGGAGCAGCCACGCCGCCGCTTGAAAATCGCGCGCGCTGGTTCTATCGGCGGTGAAGGCAGCCGTTGCCTGATAGACACCGAGCGCGAGCAGGGTTGCCTCCAGCTGTGTGAGCGCGATCTCGTGCCTTATCAATTGTTCGATGAGTGCCGTCGTTTGCGGTTCAATCGTTTCACTGCTGTCCGGCTGTGCTGCTGTTCGCTTCTTCCAGTCATCATAGGTGATGAAGGGCAGCCCATTTTGAAAGAGATTCAGGAAGGTCGTGACATGGGCACGCGGGTGTTTTGGCAAGACGGGTATGCTTAAAGGGCGCAGCCTGTGCGTAGCCAGCAGCGATGCTAGGGCGTCAAAATCAGCGTTTGGGTGCGTCAACAGCGCTTGCACAGCTAGGCTTCCGGCGCTAACCATGGACCGACCAGACCGCGCGTCCACATGCTGAACGAGGTGGCAGCGTTGAAGAAGCTGAGGGCAGCAAAGGCGATTGCCGCGCTGCGGTCGTCTCGCCCGCGCAGCAGCGTGAACAGTCCGGGCATGATGACGACCAACCACGCCATGTAGAGGAAGTAGATGGTCATGCGGACGATGCGCAGCCCGCTGAGCGCCATCACGACCCCTACAAGAGTCACCAGTACTGCGAGAACAGTGATGGTGGCGATGGCGCCCCAGAAATTGCCGGAGATGGAACGTCCCGTAACTGCCATGCCTGTCGCCCAGATGCCGAGAATGAGGGAAAACAGGATGTGTGCGTTGAAGAGAATGCCGTGAATATCGTTCAGTCCGTCCACAATGTGCCTCAGATGTCCTTGATTGGCAGGGGCGATCCGGCTCACCCCTGCCTTCTGTCAGATGGACAGAATGTTAGCTCAAAAACACTTGCATGACGACGACCTGTGCCAGCCAAGCACCCATGATCAGATTCAGAATAACGAGCGCTTGTACCTGTACCCTGCCGCTGACATCTGCCGCTTCACCGCCGCGCATGTCATGGCTGGTGCGGAAGAACATGCTGATGGGGACGCTGACAAGGACGACCAGTCCCAGCCAGATCGGGAAGGCGTTTTGCAGAATTGCTGCTAGGAAGCTGGCAGCGGCCAACACGAGCGAGACATACATTAGGCGTTTGGTGTTGCCTTCGCCCAGAATGATGGCAGTATTAAAGAGACCCGCCGCTTTGTCCATGTCGTAGTCGCGTACCTGATTGTACAACTGGCCGTAGACTGAAATCAGGGTGACGCCTGCCGCGACGAACCAGATGATGCCGGGTGCGCTGCCATAGGCATAGTATCCCGCCAGCAGCAGCAGTCCGCTGAGCATCAGCGAGTGAGATACGATGTCAGTGACGGGCCATGCCTTGAGGCGTACCGGACGCCATGAGTACAGGTGAGAGAGCAGCAGCGTCGCAATGCCGATGTAGAGCACATGCACGCCGCCAAGCCAGTAGAGCATGAGCGTGACGGCAGCGACGACACGGCAGGCGGCATAGCCCATGCGCAGGCCGATTTCGCCGCTGGTGACGGGGTTGCGCGCGGCTCGATCTGGATCGCGTGCGTCATCCGGCGCGTCTTCAATATCGTTGATCATGAAGGCGTAAGCAACTGCAAGGATATTGGCGAGTGTGACGGCGAGCAGACGCAGGTCGAGCTGTGCAGAATTCTGCTGTGTGGCGAGCAGCGCGCCGAGAATGGTGAGTGGGATGACGAAGGGAACATATTCTTTCCATCTTGTGAGCTTGATCAAGCCCACAAGCTGTGAACGTAGCGAAGATTTATTCAACGCAGTGCCTCCAGAAACCTATGCCGTGCGATAAAAACGGGTGTCCGCGCAAATGAGAACCATGTGCTGATTAATGTAACACACATCTTGTGTTCATGTTGCTCATGCTGCGTTGCGGCGCGCGCCTGAAACGGGGTATCATGCGCGCCATGATACGACTATCCCTCCTTTTCCTGTTCATACTGGCAGCGTGTGCGCTGACCGCTACTGAGCCAACCTCCGTACCAACCGCTACTCCAACCCGCGCTCTGCAGACGACGCTCATCCCAACGGCTGAACGCCGCTTCCAGATCGTTTCTACGCAGGTTATCGAAGAAGAGTCGCAAGATTGCGTCGTGACGACTGCACAGCTTGCACAGTATGTTGTGCAGGCGGATATCGATTATGCGGCGCGTACCGCGGAAGTGACGCAGAGTATCCGCTATCCTAACGTTGGTACGGCGGCATTAAACGACATCATCCTCGATGTCGAGCCGAATCGTGTTGCAGGGGCATTCGTGCTGGATGCAGTGCGGCTGGATGGACAGATCGCCGAACCTGTGCTGGATGCGCGGCGTCTGACAGTGCCGCTTGCCGAACCGCTCGCGCCTGGCTGCGAGGTGCGCATTGACCTGCGCTTTAGCCTGCGTGTGCCAGCGGTTGCCGAAGGACGGGCAGGTTTCACGGGTTATTTTGGCTACACCAGCCGTCAGTTAAATCTCGGTCACTGGCTGCCTGTCGTCGCTTACCGCGCGAATGATGAATGGGTGACGCATGACGTGCTGGCGATTGGTGAGCAGACGGTGACGGAGCTTGCTGACTGGCAGGTCAATATGCGCTTGCTGAATGCGCCCGAAGACGTAGAGATTGCCGCACCCGGCACGACCAGCCGCCCGACTACGGACACGTATCGCTTTGAGCAGCGGGCGCGTGACGTTGCCGTAAGCATCAGCGATCAGTTTGCCAAGCGGATTGCAACAGGCGAGAACGGCGTTACGGTTGAACTGTACACACTCGGCGACCCGCAGCCGGAGGCGGCAGCGCACGCGCTTGATGCAGCTGTGCGCAGTCAGGCGATGTACAGCGATCTGTTCGGCGCATACCCAAATGAGCGACTTGTGATCGTAGAAGGCGATTTCCCGGACGGCATGGAATTCAGCGGTCTGATGTTCGTCGGTACGAACTGGTTCATCAACTGGACGGGCAGCGCCCAATCCTACCTGACGATCATCACTGTCCATGAAGTCTCACACCAATGGTGGTATGCGCGCGTGGGCAGCGACCAGGCGACGACTCCCTGGCTGGATGAAGCGCTGGCAACGTACAGCGAGTTCATCTTCTACGAGGAATATTATCCGGATCTGCGCGATTGGTGGTGGCAGTTCCGGGTCTACAGTTTTGTGCCGCTGGGCTTTGCCGATATTGAACCTGTCAGCAGCAGCGTCTATCGCTTTGAGAATGTGCGGCAATACATCAACGCCGTCTATCTACGCGGCGCGGTTATGCTGGGCCAGTTACGGAATGATTTGGGGACGGATGACTTCTTCGCCTGGCTCGCTGCCTATGCACAGGCGGGTGACGGGCAAGTGGTCACGCCAAATACGCTGTGGGCGCTGCTGACGCCGGAACAACTTGCCGCCACTGAAGCCACGCGCGCGCAGTATTTAGCCGCCCCCTAATATCCCGGTCGAAAGCTCACGGGTAGCGCGTTCCTGCGAAATGACCTGCAAGAACTTGGGGTTCGCCACTTCCAACTGCTCGCGCGTGGTCGCTAACAGGTGTGCGAACAGCACTGTGCGCGGCCACTGCTCGTCATGTTCGCCCGTTCGGATGCGTTCGCACAACTGCTCGTTGCGGCGTTCCAAGGCTTCGCGCGCCTCGAGCGCATTGGTCGGCAAGGGCATATCAATTTCGAGCAGATTGTTCAGCCGTTCCCACTGTGTGTGGATGTGTTTGTCACTCCAGACAAGTTCTCGCTCGGCAATCTTGAGCAGGTTATAAGCGATGAGTGTCTGATAGTAAAGTTTCGGGTCGTCCTTGACCAGCGGTCCAATTTGCTTTTCAAGAAAGATCCCAACTGCTGCCAGTAATTCTTCGAGAGCGGGTCGGTCGTACATACTCAAATCCCCATTTGTTCGATGAGCTTCAACATTTCAAATTGCATTTCGGCAGAACGGCGCCCCAGACTCGCCAGTTCGACATTGGGCTCGCGCCCGCTCAGATGGCGATTTGCTTGCGACATGCAGATGATCGCCCAGCGCAGGTTGCCGAGGAATTCCCAGTAATCGACCGTTTTGCGGTCTACGCGCGTGCCCGAGTAACGCTCATAGGCAGACAGAAACGGCTCGCGGTCGCCGACGCCGCCTACGCGCCGCTTGCCCATACCGAAGCGCCAATCACGCATACAGCAGTAGCCTAGTTCTTCGTGCGGGTCGCCCATATGCCCGAACTCCCAATCAGCAACCGCTTGCAAGCCCTGCTCGTTGACAATCAGATTGCCGATGCGGAAATCGCCATGCACAAATGTGGTGCGCTCGGATTTTGGCGCGTGCTGTTCCGCCCAGCGCAGCGCGAACTCAAAGGCAGGATGATCGATATTAAGCTTTTTGAGCGCATCGCGCCCCTGCTGGATCGCTTCCTGCACCGGGTTATGCGCCAGGCGCGGCACGGGTAGGAAGCCAAGCCTGTGTTTGATGGTGTCGATCTGGTGGATTTTGGCAAGCTGCTGCGCCATCTGTTCCGGCAGTTTCTCGCGCGCCGTTTCGAGTTCTGGAAGCTGCACGACCTTGCGCCCGATGCTGATGCCTTCGACATAATTCATGAGGAAGAACGGCGCATCCAGCACGGACGTATCGGTACACAGATAGCGCGGCTTGGCGACCTTGACGCCGCTTTCGTCCGCTGCCTGCATCAGCTTGAACTCCTGCTCACGGGTGAGTGCCTGTTCAAGCATGGTCGTCGGCAGGTCGCGACGCAGCACAAGCTTTTCTGCTTTGTCATTGAGTGTTGCTTCGACCAACCACATATCGCGCGATGCGCCGCCTGCCAGCGGTTGTACGCTTGTGACAGTAGCGGGTGCGCCGCTGGCTTCGGTAAGATAGGGGGTGAGCCGAGACTTTATGGTTTCTGGTGTCATGATTAACCGCTTATCGCGAAAAGTAGACCAGTCATTTCTTACTTAGAGATTGAACCACAAACCTGCCATTCCTACAAAGGATTGCTCGCAATGGACTTCGTAATTCCCAACCATGTTAAAGACTTGACACACCGGGTCCGCCATTTCGTCGATCATGAAGTCATCCCCGCCGAAGCGTATGCGCGCGAGACGGAGGACGGAATCCCAGCGGCGCTGCTGCGCGAACTGCGACTGAAGGCGAAATCGGCACGGCTGTTCGCGCCGCAGCTGCCGACCGAGTTGGGCGGGCTGGGGCTATCGCTGACTGAGATCGTGCCTGTGTTTGAAGCAGCTGGACGCAGCCTTTTGGGACCGCTGGCATTGAATTGCTCTGCGCCAGACGAAGGCAACATGCACCTGCTGCACCTGTTCGCAAATGCCGAGCAGCGCGAACGCTACCTGAATCCGCTGGCGGCAGGCGAAATTCGCTCGGCCTTCGCGATGACGGAACCTGCACCTGGCGCGGGCAGCGATCCGACGATGCTGCAAACGCGCGCCGAACGTGACGGTGACGAGTGGGTGATCAATGGACACAAGTGGTGGACGACGGGCGTCTACGGCGCAGCGTTCCTGCTCATCATGGCACGGACGGACATGGATGTCCCTGTCGCCAAAGGCTCAACGATCTTCCTTGCGCCGATTGAGGCGCCGGGTATTGACATCGTGCGTCGTGTCCCGCATATGGGCGCTATTGATCTGGGGGGGCATGGAGAAGTCAAATTCAACAATCTGCGCTTGAAGGACAGCGATGTACTGGGCAAGGTGGGCGACGGCTTCGCGCTGACTCAGGCGCGGCTTGGTCCGGCGCGGCTGACACATTGTATGCGCTGGACAGGGATTGCCCAGCGCGCGTTGGAGATCGCCACGCAGTACGCGGCGGCGCGGCAGGCGTTTGGCAAGCATCTGAACGAGCATGAGGCGATCCAATGGATGCTGGCGGACAGCGCGATGGAACTGCACGCCGGTCGGCTGATGATTCAGCACGCGGCATGGCTGCTGGAGCAGGGCGAGCAGGCGCGGCAGGAAACATCGATGGCAAAGGTGTTTGTGGCGGAGACGGTCAACCGTGTACTGGACAGAGCGATTCAGATTTGCGGCGGGGCGGGCATTTCTCGCGATCTGCCGTTGAGCGAATGGTACGAGGCAGCGCGCGCGTTTCGCATTTACGATGGCGCGTCCGAAGTTCACCGGATGGTGATCGCACGGCAGGTGATTAAAGCATATTCGCCATAAGTAAATTCGCGACGATGCAAAGTACGCCAACGTCAGGATGAATTCATGTCAAACCAGAACTATGCAAACAAGATTGCCTCTGAACTCAGTATTCAGCCAGTGCAGGCAGCGGCGGCGATCGACTTACTCGACGCGGGCAATACGCTGCCCTTCATCGCACGCTACCGCAAAGAAGCCACGCGCGGCCTGGACGAAGACCAGCTGCGCCGTCTGATGGAACTGCTCGAAAGGCTGCGCGCGTTGGACGAGCGGCGCGAGACCGTACTGGCATCCATCGAGGAGCAGGGCAAGCTGACGGATGAACTGCGCGGACAAATCGCAGCCGTGGCAACGATGACCGCGCTCGAAGACCTGTACCAGCCGTACAAGCCCAAGCGACGCACCCGCGCCATGATCGCTCGCGAGCGCGGCTTGAACGAGCTTGCGAACCTGATACTGATCCAACCAAAGGTCAGCAAGACACTTTCGCAGGTGGTGCAGCCGTTCCTGACTGACGATGTGCAGACTGAAGAAGCGGCGCTGGCGGGTGCACGCGACATCGTGGCGGAGACCATCAGCGATCATGCAGGGGTGCGCGGCGCATTGCGTGAGAAGGTGCTGCGTTGGGGTCTGCTGCATGTCGAAAAGATCGACGAGGCTGAAGATGCCAAGCGCCTGTACGAGTTGTACTACGCCTTTGAGATCGCATTGCCACGCCTGAAGCCGTACCAGGTGTTGGCGATCAATCGTGGTGAGGCGGAGAAAATTCTGCGCGTTCGTGTGGATGCCGCAGAACGCGACTGGCGGGGTGCGATTGACGCGCACTTCCGCAGCGATCGGCGTTCGTTGCTGGCGGAGCAGCTTGAACTGGCGATTGCTGATGCTGCCGACCGCCTGCTGCTGCCCGCAATCGAGCGCGATGTGCGGCGTACACTGACCGAGACGGCAGAGACGCACGCCATCGAAGTGTTCGCGAGCAACCTGCGCGGGCTACTGCAACAGCCGCCGCTGACCGGGCGTGTCGTGCTGGGCATTGATCCGGGCTACCGCACCGGCTGCAAGGTGGCGGTTGTGGATGGCACGGGCAAAGTGTTAAACACAACCACGATTTACCCGCACGCGCCGCAGAATCAGTGGAATGCCGCGCGCGATACGCTGCTGCGTCTGATCGAAACGCATGGCGTGCAACTGATCACGATTGGCAATGGTACGGCTTCGCGAGAGACGGAACGGCTGGCGGCGGAAGTGACGCGCGACCGCGACGGCTTGCATTACCTGATGGTCAATGAGGCAGGCGCAAGCGTCTACAGCGCCAGCGCGCTGGCACGTGCCGAACTGCCTGATCTTGATGTATCGCTGCGCGGGGCGGTGTCGATTGCGCGGCGTGCGCAAGACCCGCTGGCGGAACTGGTCAAAATCGACGCCAAATCTATCGGCATTGGTATGTATCAGCATGATGTCGATCAAAAGGCACTGGCGCGTTCGCTGGATGGGGTGGTCGAGACGGTCGTCAATCGCGTGGGCGTGGACGTGAATACTGCTTCGCCTGCACTGCTGACGTATGTCGCGGGCATCGGCGATAAGCTGGCGCATAACATCGTGCAGCATCGTAATGCGAAGGGTGTGTTCAAGAGCCGGGCAGCACTGCGCGAAGTCAGTGGGCTAGGCGCGAAAGCGTTCGAGCAGGCGGCAGGCTTCTTGCGTGTGCGCGGTGGCGATAACCCGCTGGACGCGACGGCTATCCACCCTGAGAGTTACGCCGTTGCACGCAGGCTCATTGAGCAGTCGCGACTGGCATTGGAGGCGGATGTGGCAGCGCGTGAGCAGGCGGTGCGGGAACTGACGGCAGCGCAACCTGTCGAACAGATCGCTTCGGCGTTGGGGACGGGTGTGCCGACGCTGCAAGACATCCTGGAGCAGCTGGTGCGACCGGGGCGCGACCCGCGCGAAGACTTGCCGCCGCCGATATTGCGCAGCGATGTGCTGGCGATGGAGGACTTGCAGACGGGGATGCAGTTGAGCGGCACGGTGCGGAATGTGGTTGATTTCGGCGCGTTTGTCGATATTGGCGTCAAGCAGGATGGCTTGCTGCACCGCAGCCAGATTCCGCACGGCATTATGTTGAGCGTCGGTCAGATCATCGAAGTCAGCATTTTGAACGTCGAACTGGAACGCAGCCGCATTCAACTCGGCTGGGCAGCGCATAACGGCTGATCCCGTTCAAGCAATAATCTCGTAATCATAAGTCAGCGCTGCGCCATGTCGCAGCGTTGCCGCGACCGAGCAATACTTCTCTTCCGAGAGTGCTATCGCTTTGCTGACATCCTCGTCTTTCAGCCCATCACCGCTGATAGCATAGTGGACGTGGATGGTGCGAAACTGCCATGGCGGGTCGGCATCCTGGGTCGCGCTGACATGGACGTGAAGTTTGGTCAGTTGATAGCGCTTTTTGCTCAAAATGTTGACGACATCGTAAGCGGTGCAACTGCCGAGCGCCATTAGCATGAGTTCGGATGGTTTGATGCCGACGTTGTCGTCAGGGCTGGAAATGACGGTGGAGTGATGGGTGCTGTCGGTGCCGATATAAGTCTGGCTCTGCACCCAGGTGATGTCAATGGCTGCCATGTGACGTAAAGCTCCAGTGCGCAAGCTGCGCTGATTATTTTGCATGAACACTGGAGCGGAGACGCCGCTGCTGTGCCATCCATTACGCCGTGCTGCGCGGAATGTGACGGATGGCATATGAAGCGGTGAGGAATGTCATGCCTTTACCGCGTCGCCTGCGCTGCACCACGCCCCGTTCATGTGAACGAGATGGGCGACTTTCAACTCCACATCGTCATCATCGCCAGCGTCAGGACGGAACTCGTCACTGATGTTCCAGGCGAACTGCGGTTGGTTGGGATAAGCGCGGGCGTGGCTGCGCAGTGCGACGGGCAGCAGATGCAGTCGGCGGTCAATCCACTCGCGATCCCAAGGTCCTTCTTCAAGGATTTCCTCCGCCGCGCGGAATTCGTAGTAGATCGTGCGGCGCAGCTGGTTCGCCTCGCAGCGCGGCGAGCCATGCACCACCATGACATCGTGCAGCAGCACATCGCCTGGTTGCATCTCAAGCACCGTCACGCCGGGGGGCTGCCACCCGTAAACGTCTGCGATCTGGCAGGGGTCGCTCTTGACGGTTTGTGATTTTGGGATGACGCGTAGCGCGCCGCCGTCCGTCAGTGACTCGTCCAGATACAGGTCGTAATTGAAGATGCGATACTTGCGCGGGTGTACGGCATCCTGATGCCATTTGACCGCTTCGCCGTCGCCTTCCTGCTTGAAGACCATCGACTCATACGTCGGCACGAAGTTGACACCACACAACGACTCGGCAACTGCCATCACTTGCGGACTGCCGAGCAGTTCGAGCGATGCTGCGTGCCCCTTCTCGTGCAGGTAGTTGACGCGATACATAACTTTGCCGTGTGCGCGTTCAGCAAATGCCCAGTCTTCATCCCAGTTCTTATTGGATGGCATATCGCCGAATAGTTCCCATCCGCGCTGTACCCATGCCTCCGCTGCGTCCTGAAGGCGCTTGAGCATGTCGGCTGGAATCCAGTTGCGCAAGAGCAGATAACCATTGTCATCAAAGAACTGCACCTGCTCCTGCGTTAAGTGCCAGGGTGACAGAGCAGTAGATGGTGCTTCTTTCACAAAGTCATTTACAGGCGTAACAGCAGGCATTTGGTTGCTCCTGAATGGATAGAATTGCCTTTAGAATAACAGGATAAAGCTGTAAGTGCGCGTGCTTTTCTAAGCACTAATTTCTGTATCGTAAGGTAAGCGGTTACTCGCTCCGTCGAAGCGCATCGCGGTAACGTGCAGGTGGTTGCCCACAGTATCGTTCAAAAACACTGTAAAACTGACTGAGTGACCCAAATCCTGCATCCATTGCGATGTGCAGGATGGCCGTATCGGTGGTCAGAAGCAGGCGTTGTGCATGAGCGATGCGATACTGTGTGACGGTATCAACGATGCTGATGCCGTAATTCGACTTGAAGAGCGTCATCGCGTAGTTCGGGTGCAAGTTGACCGATGCTGCAATGTCCTGCACGCGAATGGGTTCCTGATAGTGACTATGGATGTACTGCGCCATTGCGTCGGCAAGCAGGTTGCCTCGTCGTCGCTGCAAGTGCGGGATGGGATGCGGTAGGGAAACAGGTATCGTTTCGCTGCGACGATTGAGTGCCATTCGTGCCAACCGCGCCTCAACTTCCATCAGAACAATCCGCTGCATGTCTTCATTGCGTGTCTGCAAATCCTGGTGCCAGCGCTGAAAATTGAGGTGATCCAGCGCTGATTCCCCGGAAGGCAGGTCAAACACAATGCTCCCCTTAAGCGCGTCTTGCCATAGTGCGGTGCTTTGCGTCCATTGCAAAAATGTGCCCAGGGGTATCGTCATCCAGTATGAGAGTGTAATGCCTTCGCTGCCGATGACACGATGTGGGATCGAACCCCAGAAGAGCGCCAGTTGCCGTGCAGGAATCGTGACTTCCGTTCCAGCGATGAAGTACGTCAGTGCGCCAGTCTCGATCCAGTTAAGTTCGATTTCATGGTGTTGGTGTGTGCGGTCCATTGACATGAACTGACCGTACCAACTGGCGCAGCCGAAATTTTCCAGGTGTGCTAATGTTGATTGAGGCATAGCAGGCATATGTTTCGCCCCAACCGCCAAGAGGTGCGGTTGGGGATGAATGAGCTATCACGCCAGCGCTTTGTCAGCGTCCATCGCTTCCAGCGCGTCCATCACCTGATGGAACTGATCGAAATAGAGTTGCTGCTTGGCATCACTCATGGCGACAGGCGGGTTGGGATGGACTTCGACCATCATACCGTCCGCGCCGCTCGCCTTCGCCACGCGCGCCATCGGGATAGCGATATCACGGCGTCCGGCAGAATGCGAAATGTCGATGACGACGGGCAGGTGGCTTTCCAGCTTCAGCACCATTGCGCCGCCAATATCGAGCATGTTGCGGGTCGATTTTTCGTAGGTGCGGATGCCGCGTTCAATCAGGATAACATTCGGGTTGCCGCCGCTGACGATGTACTCCGCCGCATACATGAATTCTTCCAGCGTTGCCGCCAGCCCGCGCTTGAGGATGACAGGCTTGCTCTGCTTGCCGATGGCGCGCAGCAGGAAACTGTTCTGCATGTTGCGCGCACCGACCCAGAAAATATCGACATAATCCGACATCATCGGAATCTGGCTGGCATCCATGATTTCGCTGACGATGTACATGCCGTACTTGTCCGCTACCTGACGCGCGATCTGCAAGCCGGGTTCGCCCATGCCCTGGAATTCGTAGGGCGACGTGCGCGGTTTGTACGCCATGCCACGCAGGAATTTGACGCCGCGCTTCGCCAGTTCTGCGGCGGTCGAGTCCATCTGCTCAAAGCTTTCGACGGCGCACGGACCCGCGATCAACTGGAAGGCGCTGTTGCCGAGTTCCGTCCCATCGGGCATGGTAATAACTGTCTTCTGGTCGGCGGTGGTGCGCTGGACTTTGATCTTCGCTTTTGCCTGGCTTTCTTCGAGTGCCAGCGACGCGCGGAAGATTTCACGGAACAGCGCCTTGATGGTTTCGTTAGGGAAGGGACCCTGGTTCGCCATTTCTAATGTCGTCAGCATTTCCGCTTCGCGCTGCGGGTCGTAATGTTCAACGCCGAGCTGCGTATGAATCTTGCCAATTTCCGAGACAACACGTGCCCGCTGGTTGAGCAAGTCCAGCAGCTGCATATTGATAGAGTCGATTTGTCCGCGTAATTCCTGCACGCGCTCTTTAGACATTGCCGCTGTTCCTCATGATTGGTTGGACAGAGAATGCGGCAATTATACGCAGTCGGCGCATCTTTGCCACTGGCGTTAATCGTCGTGATACAATGCCAGCAGTCCCTCTGTGTTGCTGCTGATGAACAGTACGCCTTCGACCAACACAGGCGACGCTGCGCGCCAATCACCTTGCGTGCCTGTTCGGTAGCGCCATAGTTCTGCGCCAGTTTCGGCATCAAATGCAAACATTAGCCCCTCTGCTTCTGTCACACTGTAGATGACGCCATCGGCATAACTGGGCGATGAGTACGCAGGTCCACCGATAGTGACGAACCAGAGCAAGTCTCCTGTTGTTGCATCAAGTGCTCTTAACTCACCACCAATGTCATTGACATAAACGACTCCATCCGCCACAGATGCAGAGCTGTAGATGTCGCTTGAAAACGTAGATTGCCAGCGGACATCACCTGTCGCTGCATCAAGAGCAAACATGGTAGAGCCTGCACCAATGTAGACAAAATCGTTTGCCAATGCTGCTGTAGCGTTCAAAGCACCACCCCCTTCGACCTGCCACAACAGGCTCCCTGTCGTAGAGTCAAGCGCGCTGAGGGTACCGTCCAGGCTGCCGATATAGACCGTGCCATTCGTAACTGCTGGCGATGACCAGATCTCATCGGGCATTTCATAACGCCAGAGCAATTCGCCGGTTTCCGCATCCAGTGCGTAAACCGATTGGTCCCGGCTACCGATGTAGATGACATTTTCGACCAATGCAGGTGACGAATAGATTTGCCCCGCAGTTTCGAAACGCCATATTTCTGTACCGTTCTTTGTATCGAGAGCATAGACTGTGCTGTCCAGTCCGCCAACGTATAAAACGCCATTCACAATCGCAGGCGTTGAGACGAAGGGCGCGCTGCTGCTGAACTCCCACTGCAATTCACCAGTATTGATATCCAGTGAGTAGAGGACACCGCTTTCACCACCGATAAATACGCTGTCGTTCGCCACTGCGGGGGTCATGCGAACGGGGCGTTGGATCGAAAACTGCCAGAGTAGTGTTGGTTCTGCCCGTAACGCGGGGGAATCATAGACTCCCGTTCGTGACGCCCCATTTCGGTATTGGCTCATATCGGGGGCTTCAATCGTAGTTGTATGGGCATTCACCAGCGACACCGTTGCAATCAACACCACACAGAGTATGCAAAGACTCCGTCTCATTCGCGTTCACCTTCCATAATCGGTCGTTCAGGTATACTACATGAAAACGGCTCAGGAAACCCCTGAGCCGTTGATGCGGATACCTGCAACCCAATACCTACACAATGGCGTTGATGCCTGTCAGCGTGCGCCCGACGAGCAGCAGGTTGATTTCGTTCGTGCCTTCGTAGGTGTAGATCACTTCCGCATCCGTCATCAGGCGGGCGATGTGATTTTCGACCTGCAAGCCGACGCCGCCCAACACTTCACGCGCAAGCTGCGTCACATAGCGCGCTTTCTTGGCGTTGTTGTACTTTGCCATCGAAAGGATGCCTTCGTTGATCTGCCCGGTCTCCATGAGATGGGTGAGTTGGAAGCAGAGTGCGCGCATCAACGTGACTTCGGTCGCCATCTCCACCAGCTTTTGCTGGATGAGCTGATAGCTGGCAATCGGTTTGCCGAACTGTTCGCGCTTCTTGGCGTAGTCGAGTGCCAGCTCGAACGCAGCCGTCGCGCAACCTGCCGCTTCCCAAGATACACCATAACGTCCGTAGCCCAGCACCATCGACGTATCTTTGAATGAATTGACATATGCAAGGCGGTTTTCTGCCGGGACGCGAACGTCATCAAGGTAGATGTTGGCGTTGAGGATGGCACGCTTGCCAATCTTGCCGCCCATGTTCTCGAAGCGGATACCTTCGACTTCCGACGGGTCTTCGATGACGAAGCCGCAGAACTTGCCATCTTCATCGCGCGCCCAGATGATCAAAATGTCCGCAATCTCGGCGTTGCCAATCCAGCGCTTTGCCCCGTTCAGGACATAGTGATTGCCGTCGCGACGGGCGCGGGTTTGCACGTCAATCGCTGCGCTGCCACGTTCCGGCTCGGTCAAACCGAAGGCACCGATTTTCTCCATCCGTCCCATCGCGGGCAGCCAGCGTGCCTTCTGTTCCTCTGATGCCAGCAAGCCAATCGTACTCATTGCCAGCCCGGAATGCACGCCATAGAACGTGCCGATACTGCCATCGCCTTTCGCCAGCTCATACGTCACCAGCCCGATGCTCATTGCATCCAGCCCTGCGCCGCCATACGTCGGCGGCAGCATTCCGCCCATGATCGGCAGTTCGCGCAGCCGCATGGCAATCTCGCGCGGGAACTCAGCGCGATCCCAGTAGGGGTTGATGTGGGGGACGACAACGCTCTGCACCCAGTCGCGCACCTGGGTTTGCAGGCGGCGCTGCGACTCGTTGAGCTTGTCGTCGAAGTGGTAGAAATCGAACGCGGGGAGCGTGTGTGCCTGTACCTTTTCTGCAATCATGAACTGTTTCTGGAACCTCGTCCTAAAATAATCGAATCATCATTAGATTATTTTATCACAAACTGCTGCTCTTGTGGAAAAATAGTGAAATTCTCACAAATTGCAAAACAAACGCGCCCCAGATAAGTCGGGGGCGCGTTCTCAAGACATGGCAACCAAGAATAACTTACTTCTTCTTTGCTGCCGGTTTCTTCGCTGCTGGCTTCTTGTCTTCAGCTTTTGCCTTTGCCTTCGGCTTCTTCTCTTCAGCCTTGGGCTCTGCTTCTGCTGCCTTGGTCTTCTTCGGTGCTTTCTTTTCGGTCGGGGCGGACTCAGCGATCGGGTACTTCATCGCGTCCCAGTCCGCCTTACTGACGAACTTGTTCAGGTTCCGACCGTCCGAGGTTTCGCCACGAATACCGTAGCGGGTGCCGTTGGCGGCGTCGAAGGTGACACGGTGAATCTTGGAGTCGTCGATGGAGACCTTTGCACGAGTCTTCACATCATAGAATTCCACTGCCATTTTGGAGTCTCCTGTAGGTACAAATGCTGCACATCATAAGATGCCACAACATTAAGTGTATGTGAAATGTTCTAATTGACAATGGGTTCTCGCGACGAATCTTGCGTTGTCAGAAAACTCAAACCGATATTTGCGGCTTATTCCACCATTTGGTCATAGCAGAATAGGTCATCTGTCGTCTCAAGATGCATCGCGTGACGCACTGCCTGTCAAGTCTGCTCCCCTAAGATTAACGTAGTCGTCGACGATTGAATCTCGTAACCTACAAATTGGGCAACCAGCTACAGGAGAACAATTTATGAATACGTCCTTGAGCCGCGCACTACTGGCGTTGGCAGTGGTCGCACTGCTCGCTGTTGTACTGTCACTACCAGTCTTTGCCCAGGATGCAACTCAGACCCCTGCCGAAGGCGACATGGGCAGCATGGGTATGATGACAAACTGCGATTCGACGCTCGTACTACTGGTCGGCTTGGCACAGCGGTATTTCGGCTATACCCCTTCGGCGGGGATCGACATTGGCTCATTTGAGTACGGGCAGTTCGGCCCGTTGTATGACATGTCCACCATGATGGGCGGCGATATGTCCGGCACAGGCGGCACTGACGCACAGGCGACCAGTGACCCGGCGATGCAGCCGACGACCGATGCGTCCGGCAGCACGGGCGGGGAAGCAACCAGTGATCCGGCGATGCAGCCGACGACTGATGCGTCGGGCAGCACGAGTGGCGACACTTCGGGTACAGGCGGCATGATGAGCGGCGTAATGTTGAACCCGCCCATGATTGCTGACGAAGATCCGATGTGTATGATGCTGCGCTCGGATGTTGAATTCTTCTTCAACAACGAAATCCAGATGGGCGACTTCGACAGCCGCTTCATGGGCAGCATGTCTGGTATGGGCAGTGACTCTGGTAGCTAAGGCTTCCTGATCGCATGTGATAGAGAGAGATGGAGAGGGTGGCAATTGTCACCCTCTTTTCATTTCCATTGTGTTTAAATGAGACTGATGCCGAGCGATAGCAGGAGAGCGATAACGACGCTCCAAATCAGCGCGCCCACCGCCGTTGCTACGAGCAGACTCAAGGGCTTAACCCCCAACGCCATTCCGATGAGCGCGGCCGTCTGGGAGCCGACCGTGATGGGAGCCAGTAACCCCAAGCCTGCAAGCCCGTAGCGATCCCAGATACGCCAGAAAAGTTGGTCAGGATTATGACTCAATGAGATGTTGAAGCGTTTGACGAGTGCATTCCGCAGCGGCGCGCCGAGCAGAATGATCACCGCTACACCTGCCACGTAACTCGCCCAGGCAGTGAGTGCGGCGACCGCAACAGGCAGTTGCAGCGCTGCACCCGCCGGGATCGCGCCGATGAACCAGAAGAAAGCGACGCCGAAGGTACTGATGATGGCGGGAATGAAGTCGCTCATTGGGTCGCGGCTCGCGGTCGGTACTGGATCGCTTCGGCGACATGCTGCGCTTCGATCTGTTCGCAGTCGCTGAGGTCGGCAATGGTGCGGCTGAGCTTGAGGACGCGATGATAGGCGCGGGCGCTCAACTGCATCTTGCGGACGGACAAATCGAGTAATTGGCGCGCATCCGGTCTGAGTTCGCACAACTGCTGCACGTCGCTTGCCCCCATGTCCGCATTGGCGAACAGACCCGCACGTCCTGCAAACCGCGCATGCTGGCGGCGACGTGCCATCATCACCCGTTCGCGCACTTGCGCGGATGCTTCAGCACGGTCGTCACTGAGCAGTTTGTCATAATCGACGCGCGGCACTTCAACGTGCAGGTCAATGCGATCCATCAGCGGTCCTGATACGCGGCTTTGATAGCGAGCGATCATGGTGGGCGTGCAGGTGCAGGCGCGCAGCTTATCGCCCAGGTAGCCGCACGGACACGGGTTTTGGGCGCTGACGAGCAGGAAGTTAGCGGGGAAGGTGAGCGTGCCACTGGCGCGGCTGATCGTGACCAGGCGGTCTTCGAGCGGCTGGCGCAGAACTTCGAGCGATTTTTGTCCGAACTCCAACAGCTCATCCAAAAACAGAACGCCACGATGACTGAGGCTGACTTCGCCTGGTTTGGGAACGGTTCCGCCGCCGACCAATCCCGCCTGTGAAATGGTATGATGGGGCGCGCGAAACGGGCGCATCTGCAGCAGCGGTTGATCGCTCGGCAGCATATCTGCGACGGAGTAGATGCGCGCGACTTCCAACGCTTCCTCAAACGACAGCGGTGGCAGAATGCCGGGCATGGCGCGCGCCAGCAGCGTTTTGCCGACGCCGGGCGGTCCTTGCAGCAGGACGTTGTGGTTGCCACCTGCTGCAATCTCTAATGCGCGCTTGACATGTTCCTGCCCGCGTATATCGCTGAAATCGACCAGCCCTTCTGGAACGCTCTCTGACAGAAGATGGGGCGTGGGGCGGTGGGGCTCGATGATATTCATTTCGTAGAGATGCTCGACCAGTTCGCCAAGTTTCGTCACAGGATAAACGGTGATGCCTTCGACCAGTGCCGCCTGTGCCGCATCTTCCGCTGCTACATAAATCGACTCAAAGCCAGCCTGCTGCGCAGCGTATGCCATCGACAACACGCCTTTGGTGTGGCGCACTGTGCCATCGAGCGAGAGTTCCCCTACGAAGATGCTGCGCTGAATAGCACCCAGCGGAATCTGATCCGTCGCCGCGAGAACGCCCACCGCGATCGCCAGGTCATAAGCGGGACCATGTTTGGGAATATTCGCAGGAGAAAGGTTGACAATATACGCTTTGTTTGGAAATTGTAATGCAGAATTCTTCACAGCGGCTCTTACGCGCTCTCTACTTTCGCGCACGGCAGCGTCTGGCAAACCGACGATGGTGAACATGGGAAGCTGGGCGCGAGGGTTAAAATCGGTCTGCACTTCGACGATATAACCTTCCAGACCGATGAGTGCGCAGGCGCGGACAATCGCCAGCATGGAGTCCTCTTTGCTGATGTGCGATACTGGTTATGATGAGTATACGCCGAAACAGCTTTGCATCACAGCAAAATGCTATGGGTGCATAGAGTATTACCAATGCTCATGATTATTCTTTGTCTATCTACACTGGGGTTAGGTATGACCGCTTTCACCCTGATGACCTGGAATGTGCAAAATCTTTTCCTGCCAACGCACGACAGCGGTCCTGATAATGAGCGCTTGTTTCAGCGCAAGCTGGAGTCACTGGCAAAAGTCATCGATCATGCCAATCCCGATGTGCTGGCACTCCAGGAGATCGGTCCAGATGGGGTGTTAACACGACTGCAATCGGTGCTCACTCACCCGATGCCGCACATCGCAGAAGGGCTGTCGGACAGACGCGGCATCCGCGTTGCGACGCTTGCAACCGTCCCCATACAATCGTCACATCAACTGCGCCAGTTTCCCAACCTGCTGCGCCCCATTCAGATCAAGGACATTGCACTGGATGATCCGCAAACACCCGGAGATGACACACTGACGGTGAATATGGGGCGCGGGGCGTTAGAGGTGGTCGTGACGGTTGACGGTACTCAGGTGACAATCCTGAACGCACACTTCAAATCAAAATTGATCAATTATGCACGCAAGGCAGGAGTTGTCCCCGGCGATCCATTCATTCCCAACAATGAGGGCGAACGCAATCGTTATGCCGCTTACGCCCTGTACTTGCGTACGGGCGAAGCGTTGACTGTGCGCGAGCGCTTGAATCAGTTGCTTGCCGATCCTGAACGCCCAACCGACATCAAGGCAGGGACGGGGAAGCGCAAAGCAGTCATTTTCTGCGGCGATTTGAACGATGAAACCGAAGCCGCCACCACCCAGATTATCCAGGGCCCGTCGGGGTCGGAAGTCGGCACACATGGCTTTGGACGTTCAGACAGCAGCGATGGTTATCGAATGTGGAACCTTGCACCCTTATTGCCAGATGTGGACGGTGAGCCAGCCTACACACGGCGTTACAAGGGACGCGGCGAACTGATCGACCACATCTTTGCCAGCCATAAGCTGGTTAACCCTCGCAATCTCCCCACCGCACGAACGATAATGCTGCCAGACCCGCTGCCGGATATGGGTGACGATCCCGATGAACGCAAGAACGAGCCGGGTTCAGATCACGCTGCGGTGGTGGCGACATTTGAGCTTTAAACACGTAGCGCACGGCATGAATGAGACTCATCTATGGCACAAACAAACAATCGTCCGTTGGCAGACCGGGTGCGCCCGGCGACTCTCGATGGCTACATCGGGCAGGCACATCTCGTCGCGCCGGGCAAACCGCTGTACCAGATCATCAAGAACAACCGCATCCCGTCCATGATCCTCTGGGGACCGCCCGGCGTCGGCAAGACGACGCTGGCGCGCATGGTGGCGCACGAAACCGGACATAAATTCTATGAGCTGTCGGCGGTGGCAGCGGGCAAAGACGATGTGCGCAAGATCATCGAGCAGGCACAGCGCGAACGGGCGGGCGCGCCGCGCGACCTGTTCAACTACAACGCGGCGGAGGAAGACAAGCCTGCGACGCCTATCCTGTTTCTGGATGAAATCCACCGTTTTAACAAGGCGCAGCAAGATTTCCTGCTGCCTTATGTCGAAGATGGGACGGTCATCCTGATCGGAGCGACGACCGAGAACCCCAGCTTTGAGGTGATTTCGGCGCTGCTGTCGCGGGCGCGCGTCTTCACGCTGGAACCCCTGTCTGCCGACGAACTGCGACAGGTAGTCGAACGCGGCTTGCGCGAACTGAACGCACAGGCAGATACGGACGCGCTCGACTTTCTCATCAACTACGCTGCCGGCGATGCACGACAGGCGCTTAATTTGATCGAAGGGGCGGTCAGCCTGTACGGACAGCAGATTACGGTCGAACGGCTGCGGGAAGCGCTGCAAAGCAAGCACCTGCGCTATGATAAGGGCGGCGAGGAGCATTACAACACCATCAGTGCTTTTATCAAGAGTATGCGCGCCAGCAATGTCGATGCTTCGCTCTACTATCTGGCGCGCATGGTCGAGGCGGGTGAAGACCCACGTTTCATTGCGCGGCGGTTGGTCATCTTTGCCAGCGAAGATGTGGGAGTGGCGGACTCACAAGCACTGGTAGTGGCGAACGCGGTCTTTCAGGCGGTGGATGTCATCGGTTATCCCGAATGCACGCTCAATCTGGCACATGGCGTGGTCTATCTCGCCAGCGCGCCCAAAGACCGTCGTTCTTACGATGCTATCGGGCGGGCGCTGGAGGATGTTAAGGCGCATGGCGCGCTGCCGATCCCACTGAAGCTGCGCAACTCGCCGACGACGCTCATGAAATCGCTCGGCTACGGCAAAGGCTACGAGATGTACGACGAGGGTGAACTGCTCCCGGACGCCCTAAAAGGGCGGCGGTACTTCTTATCACCTTGACACCGGGTAGGGCGAACGTATAATGCCTGTCATCTGTCGCATCCATGTGCCGGCTCGCGCTGGCATTCCAGAAGTTCGAGGAGTCCATCGTGGGTCCGTTACCTAAGAAACGTCATTCGCGCAGCCGCAGCGGCAAGCGCCAATCGCAAGATCAACTCGCGCTCAAGCACCTGCTCAAGTGCCCGACCTGTGGCGCGTACCATGTCGCCCATCATGTCTGCGAAAAGTGTGGCACGTACAACGGCAAGACCGTGATGGAAGCTAAAGAAGACTAATTCGTCTACAGGCATTACATATGATTGTGAACGAGGGGCTTAAGCCCCTCGTTCGTTTTCAAGCAACGACCAATCCTTTATCCCCACTGCATGAGCTGGTGGACGCCCGCCACAATCCGCGCGGCATCGGGGCGATAGGTGTTCTCCAGCACGGGCGCGAATGGCACCGGTACGTCCGCCGATGCCACGCGCAGCACGGGCGCGATCAGGCTGTCTGCGCAGCGTTCCATCAAGCCTGCTGCCAGTTCCGCACTGACGCCGCCCGTCTTCGGTCCTTCTTCGACAATCAGCACGCGCCCGGTGCGCGCAGCAGACTCTGACAGGGTGGACCAATCGAACGGCGACAGGCTGCGCACATCAATCACTTCTGCATTAATGCCCTGTGCTGCCAGCGTTGAGGCTGCCGCCATTGCTTCATGTGCCATTAGGAGCCATGCCAGAATCGTAATATCGCTACCAGGGCGCAGCACTTGCGCAGTGCCAAGCGGCACGATGTAATCAACGTCGGGGATGTCGCTGGTGGCGTCGGTCGCGCCGCTTTCTGCCCGCGCGCCTTTGGAGCCGTACAGCAGTTTATGCTCGAATATCAGCACCGGGTCATCATCACGCACGGCTGCTTTGAGCAGTCCTTTGGCGTCATAGGCGTTTGAGGCGGCGACAACTTTCAGCCCCGGCACGCCGTGAAAGTAACGCTCCATGTTCTGGGCATGCTGGCTGCCGCGCCCCGTCGCGCCGACGGGCGCGCGAAAGACGACGGGAATCGACAGCGTGCCACCGGACATGTAGCGCAGTTTGGCCGCGTTGTTGACGATCTGATCCATTGCAAGAAACAGGAAGTCACTGTACTGCACATCGGCAATTGGGCGCATCCCCATCAGCGCTGCGCCGACCGCCGCGCCAAAGAAACCGAGTTCAGAAATCGGCGTATCGAGGATGCGGTCAGGAAACTTCTGCTCCAGCCCCAGCGTCACCGTGAACGCGCCGCCAAAGCCGCCCGGTACACCGATGTCTTCGCCGAGACAGAAGACTTTCGGGTCGCGCTCCATCTCTTCTGTAATCGCTTCGCGCAGCGCCTCAGCGATGCTCAATCGTCGGGTCACGGTCATGGGTCCTTTCGTTCGTTCCTACGGTGTGTGCAGCGGTGTGGCGTAAACATCCGTCAGCAGGTCGTCAGGCGTGGGTTCAGGCGCGGCGCGGGCGACTTCGACCGCAGTTTCGATGCGCGCCAGCACACGCGTTTCTATCAAGCTCAATTCGCTTTCCAGTTCATCTTGCAGCGCGTTGCGGAGCAGCGTGATCGGGTCGCGTTCGTGCCAGTACGCCTGCTCGTCTTTCGGCTGGTAGTGATTGGGATCGCGGCGCGAATGCCCGGTGCGGCGATACGTCAGCAGTTCGAGCAGCACGGGTCCCTGTCCCTGACGGCACTCATCAGCGGCGCGTCGCGTTGCTTCGTAGACTGCCAGCACATCGTTGCCATCGACTGTTTCGCCGCGAATGCCGTAGCCCTGTGCGCGGTCACTGACGCGCGTCATACGTGTCGTCTTGTGAATGGCAGTGGATGCGCCGTAGAGGTTGTTCTCGCAGATGAAGATTACAGGCAGCGACCAGACTGCGGCGAGATTGACGCCTTCATGGAACGCGCCTTCATTGGTTGCACCTTCACCGAAGAAACACGCCACAACCTGCGACAAACCCTGCATTTTGATCGCCAGCCCCATGCCTGACGCTAACGGAATGCCACCGCCGACAATTGCAATCGCTGGCACCATGCCTTTGTCGATATTGCCGATGTGCATAGAGCCGCCTTTGCCCTTGCAGCAACCGCCCGTCTTGCCGAACAGTTCGATCATCATCTCGTCCGGTGTCAGCCCCTTTGCCAGTGCGTGCCCATGCGGGCGATGCGTGGAGGTGATCAGATCGTCGGGCTGGAGCGCAGTGCAGACGCCGACCGCGCACGCCTCCTGTCCTTGACACTGATGGATAGTGCCGGGCATAGAGCCTTCGAGGAACAGCAGTTTGACACGCTCCTCGAACTGGCGAATCAAGACCATGCGCTCATAGACATCGAGCAGGAAATGCGTCGGGTACTGGGTAACCCGAGCCTCATCCAACTGCAAACTCATAAGCTCTCCAGTTCATGCACAATCTGACCGAGGAAGCGGGCAGCATAGCGCCCGTTGATGACGCGATGATCGACAGCCAGCCCCAACTGCACGCGCTGCTCGATGACGATCTGTCCGATGCCTTTTGCAACGACCGTCGGCATGATCTTGCCGATGGACAGGATTGCAGCGCCCGGCGGGTTGATCACCGCCTGGAAGCTTTCGATATTTTCGCCGCCTAGATTGCTGATCGTCAGCCATGTCGGAGTGATACGTTTCGCGGTCGGGTCGCCGTGCTTAATGCGTCTGACGTGATCTGTGATTTGCGTCGACATTGCTTCCAGTGTGAGCGCCAGCGGGTTATCGACCGCCATGACGAACAGCTCATCATCGACATCAATAGCAATCCCGATCGCGTTCGGGTTGCGTGCCAGCGAGTCGCCCGCGAAACGGAACTGCATTTTTTCAAATGAGCGCAGCGCCCGCGCCGCCGCCATGACAAAGAACGTATCCCAGACAAGTTTGTGTTTCGACGCGCCGCGCAAGGCAGCCATCGGTTCGGCATTGGCGGAGGTGTGGAGATAGTAGTGCGGGATGGTTTGCTTTGCCTCTTGCACGCGGCGGGCAACATCGCGCTGGATGGGCGAGAGGGTAAGCATGTTTTCGCGCTGTAGGCGACGCGCCTTGTTGCTCATGAAGAGCGACACGCGCGGCGTGCCATCCAGCATGGGTGAGGGAGTCGGCGCGGGGCTGGCGAGTGGCTCTCTATCCAACTGTGCAATGACGGGTTGAGCAACCACCGATGTCGCACTTTCGCTAAGCTCGTTTTCAATCACTGCGACTAGCTGCCCGACGGCGACGCGCTCGCCCGGCTGCGCGTGAACCGCTGCCAGCACGCCTGCCGCAATCGACTCGACCTCCATTGTCGCCTTGTCGGTTTCGATTTCGAGCAGCGGCTGTCCCAACTTCACTGTCTGACCCGGCTCGACCAGCCAGTGCAGCAGTGTGACTTCGCTATCGGTGGTCGCCAGGTCAGGCATTTTGATCTCGATACGCATCCTCTATCCTGTGTGATGTGTTATCTCGGGCGTATGCGCTGCCATGAACGCGCGCAGTTCGTCGGCAGTGAAGACACCCGTCGTAGTGCCGATGGCGCGCACAGCGGATGCACCGAGCGCTGCTCCAGCACGCAGCATATCTGGCAAGTCCCAACCGCGCAGCAAGCCTGCAATGAAGCCCGCCGCAAAGGCATCGCCACCCCCGGTGGTATCAATCACTTCCATAGGATACGGGGCAATATGCCAGCGGTCTTGCCCGCGTGCGGCGTCCGCACCGCGTCCTCCCTGTGTAATCACGACGGTCTGCGCGCCCCACGCCAGCAAGTGGGCAGCCTGTTCAGCGATGCTTGTAGTGCCTGCGATGCGTGAGGCTTCGTCATCGTTGGGCAGGAAGTAATCGACGTGTGGCAAAATCGCACGTAGTCCACTGAAGTCGTTGATCTGCTGCGGCAGCACCACGTCCAGCACTGTCTTGACCCCGTGCACTCGGCAGTACGCAAACAATTCCGCCAGCGCGCTGTTGTTGATGCCGGGCAGTACATACAGCCCGCCGACATACAACACCTTGAGCGTGCGCACCCAGTCCAGATCAACCTGATCAATACTGAGTTCGGCATTCGCACCGAAGAGATGAATAAAGCGGCGATCATCGCCTTTGACGAGCAGCACAATCGTTTGCGAGGTTGGCAGTGCCGCTGACGTGATGATATGCTGGCAGCCGACGCCTGCTGAGGTGAGTGCTGCACGGACAACGTCTGCTGCCGCATCCTGTCCCAAACAACCTACGGCATCAACGCTGTGTCCCTGCCGCGCGATACCAATAGCGACATTGGAGGCGCAGCCGCCGACACTGACAGGCAGCGCGTCAATCGCCAGAAGTTCGCCCGGCTTCGGCAGTGCGTCCAGAGGTCCGCAGAATGTATCCGCGACCAGGATTCCCATGCACCCGACTTCAGGCATATGTCACCGCCTTGCCTGCACATCCCAACACTTCGATGCGCGCGATCACTGCGTCACGCACAGCTTGTCTTCCGGCGAGCATGATGTCGTCCTGTTCGCCCATGCCGAGCAAGTGATGCGGATTGGGTTCTGATGTGCTGAGCGCACGGCGGATCGCGCCGAGGTACGCCTGCTTGAGGACTGTGCCGTAGTTGACTTTGGTTACACCCAGCTTGATAGCAGCGCGCAGGGAGTCATCGTCAATACCTGTACCACCGTGCAGCACGAACGGGATGTCCATCCGCTTGCGCAAAGCAGCGATACGGTCGATGTCCAGCCTGCGCTTGCCATCGAGCAATACATGGACGTTGCCCGCGCTAATCGCCAGCAGGTCAATGTTGGTATCGCCAGCAAATACGGCTGCCTGTTCGGGGTCGGTGGTCTCGCCGGGGTGGTCGTCGCCATAGGGCAGCGTGCCGAGTTCGGCTTCGACAGCAACGCCGTGCGCGTGCGCATAGCGAACAATAGTGGCAGTGCGCGCGGTGTATGCTTTGTGCGACTCGCCTGTGGCGGGAACAGGCATGACCAGATTGAAGCCTGCCGTGACCGCGCGCCGTACCCACTCATCATCAGGGCATTCGTTGAAGATGTAGCCGAATGGTACGCGAATGATGTTCGCTGCCGCGCGCCCCAGGGCGCTGTACCAATCGAGCTGTTCCGCAATCAGACGTTTGGGATTACTGAGAAACTCGCCATTAAAGCCGATGATGACGGGTGATTTTGTCGCTTCGGCAGCATCAATTACGCCTTGCAATGATTCGAGATTCCAGCTTTCAAAGTAGCCGACAGCATAGCCGCCGCTGTGTGCCGCACGCATAAGGGACGAGATAGGAGTGAGTGGCATGAATATTCTACTTCGGTTGCAGATGAAGGAACATAAATTTGAGTACAGTTTAACGAGGTGTGCTGACGTTGACAACTTTTGCTGACATGTGTCAGTGGGAGAAGATTATGGGGCAGGAAGCATCCTGCCGCTGCTGTTGGTGAATTGGGGTTGGCGCGGTATAGTTGTGTCGCTACTTTTCTGTGCTGGAAATTGGTTTTATGGCAGATTTATCACAGACGGCGTTTGTCTTTCCCGGGCAGGGTTCGCAGGTCGTCGGCATGGGCAAGGATGTTGGAGATGCGCATCCTGTCGCGCGGGACACGTTTACAGAAGCGGATGCGCTGCTCGGCTACCCCCTGTCGCACCTGTGTTTTGAAGGTCCCGAAGACGATCTGAACGATACCTATTACACGCAGCCGGCGTTGTTCGTGTGCAGCATGGCGTTGCTACGGGCGCTGCAAACGCTGCATCCGGAGGCGAAACCGCGCGTGATGGCGGGGCACAGCCTGGGCGAGTTGACGGCATTATGTGCGGCCGGGGCGTATAGCTTTGCTGATGGGCTGCGGCTGGTACAAGCGCGCGGTCGTTTGATGAAAGAAGCGGGCGAGCAGCACCCTGGCGCGATGGCGGCGATCATCGGGCTGGACACGCCGACGCTGCAAGCGCTGGTTGACCGCGCCGTGCAGGAAACGGGCGCTATCCTCGTCTCTGCCAATGACAACAGCCCCGGTCAGGTGGTGGTGTCCGGAGAAGTAGCAGCAGTCGACAAAGCCGTCGAACTTGGTAAGTCTTTTGGAGCGCGGCTAGTGCGCAAACTGCCCGTCAGTATCGCCTCGCATTCGCCGCTGATGGCAGATGCCGCTCGCGCTTTTGGCGATGTGCTGAATAGTGTGACGTTTGAAACGCCTGTTGTACCTGTCTATGGCAATGTCAATGCCGCGCCGCTGACGACGCCGGATGCCATCCGCAACGAGCTTGAAGCGCAACTCACAAGTCCGGTGCGCTGGACGGAGTCCGTCGCTGCAATGGTGGCGGCGCGCGTGAAGACGTTCGTTGAAATCGGCTCGAAGGATGTGCTGACCGGTTTGATCAAACGCATTGACGACAGTGCCGCGCGTGTCAATGTCAACAGCGCACCGACCCTGCAAGCGTATGCCGAAACACTCATGTCATCGTAATGTCTCGCTGATCAACTGGAGGAAGCGCTAATGTCCAAACGTATCCTTGCCCTGCTTATGATTGCGCTGCTGGCGCTCGCCGCCTGCCAGCGTCAACCCGAAGTGATCCCGACCGTGCGCCCCACGATTACACCTTCGCCTATGCCGAGCGAGACGCCGATTCCTTCGGTAACGGTTGAAGCGACAGCAACCAGTGAAGCGACTGCCGAGGCGACAGCTGAAGACGCAGAAGCAACGGCGACGCCGAGCGCGAAACAGGTTGCCGACGCGATGTTGCAGGAAGTCGTGGTTGAGGCGGATGGCGAGGTTGTGATCGGGCTGGCAGCAGCGCTCAGCGGCGAAGGGCTGGCTCCTCTGGGCATAGATATTCAGCGCGGAGCAGAACTGGCACTGGCAGCGCGCCCGGTAGTGACGGTGGATGGGGTTGAATTCACGGTTGTGCTGGATGCCCAGGATGATACCTGCTCGGCGGATGGTGGTCAGGCGGTCGCCAGCCGCTTCGCGTCGGACGAGCAGGTTGTTGGGGTGGTCGGCCCCATGTGTTCGAGCGCCTGCCGCGCCGCTGCGCCGATTTTTGACGCCGCTGGATATACCACTATCAGCCCAAGCTGCACCGCCGCTGACCTGACCACGAGCGATTACAGCAGCTTTAACCGCGCGGTTGTCAGCGATGCGTTCCAGGGCGTGATCGCCGCTGAGTACATCTACAACACGCTAGGCGTGTCGCGCATCGCCACAATCCACGATGGCAGCCCGTATGGTGAGGGGCTGGTGCGTGTGATGAGCGCACGCTTTGAAGAACTCGGTGGCGAAATCGTTGCGGCGGACGCGATTGCGGTTGGCGACACCGATTTCCGCGGACTGCTGGAAGACATCGCGCAGGAGCAGCCCGACCTGATCTACTTCGCAGGCTTCCCGGCGGAAGCAGCGCGTATTGCCGAACAACGCGGCGATACCGGGCTGGAAGATGTGATCATGATGGGTGCGGACGGCATCCGCACGCAGGAGTTTATCGATCTGGCGGGCGACTCGGCGGAAGGTGTGCTGGCGTCAACCTCGATTGCTGCCAGCAGTGAAGCGCTGGATGCATTCCTGGCGTTATATGTCGAAACCTATGGCGAAGAACCGCCCGCACCGTTTCACGCCAACGCCTTTGACGCAACCAAGATCCTGCTGGATGCCATTGAAGCAACCGCCAGCGTGAACGCGGAGGGCGAACTGGTGATTGACCGCGCGGCGATCAGCGCCCATGTCCGCGCGCTCGCAGATTATCAGGGCTTAACCGGCGTGCTGAATGCTGACGGTACCGGCGAGTTATCGGTTGCGGACATCGGTATCTCGCGCGTCACCGAAGGCGCGTTTGTGCAGATCGCCATCGGCAGCATCGACGACGAGACGGTGGTCATTACCGAAACTGAGCAGTAACTGATATGACGACCGTAGAGCGCACGCGCCGGGTACGCACCTGGCGCGATGCAGCGCTGGACTTGCTGCGAAATCCGGTACAACTCGGAGCTACCGCGATCCTGATCATTCTGCTGGTGATCGCGGTCTATAATATCACGCCGCAGAATGGGCAACCAGCGGAATATCAGCCGGAGCAGTTCCTGCGCCAACTGACGTTTGGACTGGCACAAGGCAGCATTTACGGGCTGATTGCGCTCGGCTATACGCTCGTCTATGGCATTCTGGCGATGATCAACTTTGCTCACAGCGAAGTCTTCATGGCAGGCGCATACATTGGGTTCTTTGCCATTAATGCCACGGAACAGGTGGGACTGCTGCTGACCAATCCGCTGTTGGCACTGCTGATTACGCTGGCGGTCGGTATGGCGGCGTCGGTGGTGATAGCGCTGCTGCTGGAACGCATTGCCTATCGACCGCTGCGAAATGCGCAGCGGCTTGTGCCGCTGATCACGGCGATTGGCGCGTCGATCGCGCTTCAGCAAATCTTTCTGCGCCTGTTCGGTGCCAGCGCCCGGCGTTATCCCGATGTCAACCTGTACATATTGCCGCAGGTCTTCCCGCTCGAATGCGATGTGGTGGATGGAGCGCGCGTCTGTCGCGGGCTGGACTTGATTAGCGGGCGCTATGACGTGCTGGTGTTTGGCATTGAATTGCGCCTGCTGCCGATCCACTTCCTGGTCTTTTTTCTGGCGCTTGTGCTGATGACGGCGCTCTGGTTCTATGTCAATCGGACACGTACGGGCAAGGCGATGCGCGCGGTGGCGGAGGATAAAGCGACGGCTGCGCTGATGGGCGTAGATGTGAACCGTGTCATCGTAACGACGTTCATCCTTGGGGCGCTGCTGGCAGGGGCGGGCGGCGTGCTGTTCGCGCTTTACAACCAGCAGGTCACGCCGGGCATGGGCTTTTTACCGGGCATAAAAGCGTTCACGGCGGCGGTGCTTGGTGGCATTGGCAATATCCCCGGCGCGGTCTTCGGTGGGCTATTTTTGGGCGTGGTCGAAACTGTCGCGCCTTCCATGCTCGGCATGTCTACACAACTAAAGGATGTAGTAGCGTTTGGCTTGCTCGTGTTGGTATTGATCTTCCGCCCACAGGGCATCTTTGGCGAAGTCCTCGCCACGAAGCGGGCGTGAGCGATGCTGACGAGTTTACGCCCTGCTCTTTACATCGCGATTGTTGGCGCGCTGCTGGCGCTGTCTGGCGTGTTTGTGTCGTTTGCCGAGCGTGATCTGGTTGAAGGTGTGTTCGGACTGAACGCGGTGCTGGTCGCGGCGCTGGCGGGCGGGGCGGGGTTGCTGACCGTCCTGCATGCCAGTGGGACAGGGGCGCAGCGGCTGTTGGTGGGCGCGCTTGCCGGGCTGGTCGTGGCGCTACCGCTGGTGCTGTTGGCGCTTATCGAGTCGGCCGTTGATCTGCGCTTTGTCTTCGCCAACCTGACGCAGCCGATTGCGCGCACGCTCACCTTCGGGTTTGAATCTGTCGTGGGGCTGCCGATCTTCTGCCTGTTCTGCATCGTTCTGGGAGTATTGGGCGGCGTGCTGGCGCTGGCGACGGTGCGCACGCGCAAGATTGTGCTTGCCAGCCTGATTACAACCCTGCTCATCAGCCTGCTTGCCGATCAGGTCGATAATGTGCTTGCACCCGCCGACGGTCTCGTCATCGCTGCGGCGCTGCTGCTTGGCTATTTTGCCAGTGATGCGCTGGGGGGAAGGAACTTCTGGGCGCGCTTGCTCGTAGGCGTAGCTCATGGCGCATTAGTCGGCGTGATCGCGGGGCTGCTGGTCAACGGCGGCGGTCTTGCCGAGGGCGGGCTATTACGGCTGGGCGACACGCAGCCGGTGCTGCTGGCGCTCGCGCCTGACAATGCGATCATCGTCCTGCCAGCCGTTTTCGCTGTCTTCGGCTTGTTGGGGGCTGTGTTAAGCTGCGTTCCGTTCATCATCGCCACCATCACCTACTATGGCGCGGCGGCGGTGCTGGTGCTGGCGTTCCTGGGACTGCGCGTCGGGTTAAACCTGTTCGACGAACTCATGATTCTTGCCCTCACGCTGGTGGCGTTCAGCCTGCTGCCGCGTGCCATTCGGTCGTCGTCTACGCGCTTTAGCGCTCTAAGTGCCATTGAACAGCGCGTTGTCCGCGTCATTATCTATGCGGCATTAGTTGGCGTCCTGATCGTCGCGCCTGCGTTTCTGGGGCAGTACATCACCAATGTCCTCAATCTGGTCGGCATTTACATCATCATGGGTATCGGGCTGAATATCGTCGTCGGCAATGCTGGTCTGCTCGACCTGGGTTATGTCGCGTTCTTCGCCATTGGTGCGTACACGGTCGGCATTCTAACCGCGCCGAGTATCCTGACATGTGGCGGTATCGCCCCTTCCGAGATTGCGACGGCATCGATTGACGCGGTATGTACGGGGCGACTCGGTTTCTGGGAGGCGTGGCTGGCAGCCATTGCGATGAGTGCCTTGGGCGGCGTGCTGCTCGGTATGCCCGTTTTGCGACTGCGCGGCGATTACCTGGCGATTGTGACGCTTGGCTTTGGTGAGATTATCCGCATTTTGCTGCGCTTCGATGATTTCCGACCGCTGTTTGGCGCGGCGCAAGGGATTGCCAATATCCCGCGCCCGACGATTGATCTGTCTCTGATTAACGCGGACTGGCGCTACGAATTTTCGACCGAAACCGGCATGTATTACCTGATCATCGTCGCCATTTTGCTGGTGATCTTCGTTGCGGCACGGCTCAGCAATTCGCGCATCGGCAGGGCGTGGCGGGCAATGCGCGCCGATGAAGATGTAGCGCGCGCATCAGGTATCCAGTTGACGCGCGCCAAGCTGCTGGCGTTCGCACTCGGCGCGGCATTTGCGGGGATGGGCGGCGCGCTTTCGGCAACCCGTTTATACGGTGCATATCCCGATAGCTTCACGCTGCAAGTGTCGATCAATGTGTTGAGTCTGGTCATCATCGGCGCTATGGGGTCGATACCGGGTGTGATCGTCGGCGCGCTGGTGCTGGTAGGATTGCCCGAAGTGCTGCGCGAACTGGCGGATTACCGCCTGCTCGCCTTTGGCGTGCTGCTGGTGGCGACGATGCTGCTGCGTCCGCAGGGTATCCTGCCCACCGTACCGCGTTCGGCATCGGGAGCATCCTGATGAGCGGCGCGGGTATCCTGCTGACGGTGCGTGGGTTGATGAAGCGCTTCGACGGCTTGACGGCGGTTCGGTGGGTCGATCTGGATGTTGGGCAGCATTCGATTGTCAGCCTGATCGGACCGAACGGCGCGGGCAAGACGACATTCTTTAACTGCCTGACCGGGTTATACCCGCCGGACGATGGCGAAATCCTGTTCAAAGGGGTATCGATCTGGGGCTTGTCAGCAGATCGCATTGCCCGTGCGGGAATCGCGCGCACGTACCAGAACACGCGGCTGTTCGAAGGCATGACGGTGCTGGAGCAGGTGCTTGTCGGGATGCATCCACGGCTGCAAACGGGGGTGTTCGGCGCAATTCTACGCACGAGCGCAGCGCGGCTGGAAGAACAGGCTGCTCTGGAGCAGGCGCGCGATCTGCTCGATTTCATCGGCTTGAGTAAACAGGGTGAACTGATGGCGTCGAGCCTGCCGTATGGCTTGCAGCGGCGGCTGGAAATTGTGCGGGCACTGGCATCTGCACCAGATTTGCTGCTGCTGGACGAACCGACAGCGGGCATGAATCCGAACGAAACTGAAGACATGATGCGCTTTATTGAGCGACTGCGGGATGAGCGCGGCGTGACGATCCTGCTGATCGAGCACGATATGCGCCTGGTGATGACGATTTCGGATCGGGTGACGGTGCTGGATTACGGGCAGAAGATCGCTGAAGGGACGCCCGCCGAAGTCCAGCGTGACCCGCGCGTGATCGCTGCATATCTGGGCGTGCCGCCAGAAAGCGACATCTAGCTCATGAGCCTCCTCACTGTTACAGATGTGAAGACGTATTTCGGCAATGTCGCGGCGCTGAAAGGCATCAGCTTTAACGTTGAAGAGGGCGAGATTGTCACGCTCATCGGCAGCAACGGCGCGGGCAAATCGACCACACTTAAGACGATCTCTGCGATTGCGCCTGCGTTGTCCGGCACTGTCCGGCTGGCAGGCGAGGATATCACGCGCTTGCCGCCGCATGAAGTCGTGCGACGCGGGATTGTGCAGTCACCGGAGGGGCGTAAGATCTTTGCACGGCTGACAGTGCTGGAAAATCTGGAGATGGGCGCGTTCAGTCGCGAAGACAGGCAGTCGATTAAGCAAGATGTTGAGCAGGTGTTTGCGCGTTTTCCCCGCCTGCGTGAACGACGGCGGCAGTTAGGCGGCACACTGTCTGGTGGTGAACAGCAGATGCTGGCAATCGGGCGAGCGTTGATGGCGCGTCCACGCCTGCTGCTTCTGGATGAGCCATCGATGGGGTTAGCACCGATTCTGGTTGCTGAAATCTTCGAGGTGATTCAACAGTTGAACGCAGCGGGAACAACCATCCTGCTTGTCGAGCAGAACGCGAATATGGCGTTGACGGTGGCACGGAGAGCATACGTGTTGCAATCGGGGCTGATTGCGCACGCGGGTGACGCACAGTTGATGCGGCATGACCCGGCGATTGTGGCGGCGTATCTGGGTGGGGGATAACGAGGAGTGTGATGGACGGCAAGAATGCCGTCCGTACCCCGCAAGATTGGTACGGACGCCAGAAATGGCGTCCGTTAACTTGTTCTGACTAGTCGTTGTTACCACCCATGATGCCGAAGATTTGCAGCAGGTAGATGAAGATCATGATGAAGTTGATGTACAGCTGGAAGGCGCTGAAGATGCCCAGCTTCGTCATCAAGTCTTGATTTGCCTGCACTTCGGGGTGCATCGCCATGCGCTGGATGTTCTGCGTATCGTAGGCGGTGAGACCCAGGAAGACCACGAGACCCACGATGCTGATGAGCATGGTCAGGAAGCTGCTGCCGATGAAGATGTTGATGACGGTGACGATCAGCACGCCGATCAGACCAATCATCAGGATGTTTCCGAAGCGGCTCAGGTCTGTCTTGGTCGTGAAGGCGAAGACACTCATGACGGCGAAAAGGACAGCCGCGGAAAAGAATGCCAGCCCAATCGTTCCGATGCTGAAGACCAGGAAGATGACGGAGAACGTTAGCCCGGTGACAAAAGCATAGAGCATGTACAGCCCGGCGGCGAGCGCGGGCGAAATGCGCTGGAGCGCGAAGCCCATGCCGAGCGCGATGCCAATCTGCACGATGAACGCCATGATGCCGAAGCCGGGCGCTGTGACCATCGCGATCATCGCTTCGTTCGTGGAGGTGACGAGCGCCACGACACCAGTAATGATGAGCCCGAAGAACATCCAGATATACGTCCACTTAAGCAGCGGACGCGCGGCTTCGTAAGAACCTGTTTGCACAAACTGATTGGGCTGAGTGCGCGTGCTAAGAATATCCTGAAGTGCCATTGCTCTATTTTCCCTCTGAGACAGGCTCAATTTGCAATTACGCTCATGTGTATCATGTTTATTTAAGTAAACGATGAGAATCAAGGCTTGTGAACCCCCTAATTTTGTGGGGGAGATGAGGGGCATCAGGTATCAGCGGTTAGGTATTATTTAAAAGATAGGGTACGGCGGACGCCCGACAGGGCGTCCGTTTAATGCGACATCTATTTCGCCAGCGCTAACAATCCCTCGAACATCCGCTGCGCGGCGGCAGCGGTGGTTTCCGGCTTGAGCGCGTAGGAGAAGCGCACCCAGTTTGCGCCTGCATCGCTGAAGTAGACACCTGGCACGACCGCGACGCCGTGCTGTTCACCGAGATAGGTCAGCAGTGCCTCGCTGTCTTTCAGCCCGCCTGCTTCGATATAGCGCGTGCAATCGACAAAGGCGTAGTAGCCATCGCCCATGATGAACGGGATGCCGAACTCGGTCAGCGCGGCGCGCAGCACTTTGCGGCTCTGGCGGCACGGCTCGATGATGCTGGCAGCCGCCTTCCCGAAGCCGATCTCGAACGCGGCAATTGCGACCGCTTGGGCGTAGAAGCTGGGGATGATGCCGTGCGACGACTGGCTGGTGATGTGGCTGATGACTTTCTTGCCCGCGACGAGCCAACCCGCACGCACATTTGATGCGCCCAGACTCTTGGTCAAGCCGTCAAGAAAGATTAGCCGTTCGCGTTCTTCCGGCGTGAAGGCGTTCAGCACAGCGTTGATGTCCGAATGACCCTCGTCCGTGACCCAGTGATAAATCCAGTCGAACAGCACGAACGGGAAGCCCGCATCGAGCGCGGTTTTCGCCAGCATAATCTGCTCTTCGAGCGGGATGGTACGCCCGGTAGGGTTATCGGGCGAGGTGATGACGAGCCCGGCGACATTGCGCCCTTCGCGGCGTGCGTATTCTACACAGGCGCGCAGCGCGTCGGGCGTGTATGCCCAGCCTGCTTCTGGCTGTCCTGGCGCGAGCAGGACGTTTAAGCCGACGGCGTAAGGACCCCAGTTATAGCTGACCCAGGGAACGCGCGAGACGACCAGCGCGTCCCCGACTTCACGGTTGCCGAGCGCGATCATGGCGCTGTAGGCTTTTTGCAGCCCGTCGCGCCCGCCCTGCACGAAGGCGATGTTGTCGCCGCTCCAGCCTGTGGCAGCGTCCAACTGCCAGTACTGCTCGACGGCTGCCTTGCGGAACTTGGGCGTCCCCCAGGGCTGATCGTAGGCGGTGCCGTGTTCGATCTGGATCTTGAGTGCGCGTTCGAGCAGTTCGACCGGGACGCCGGGCAAGCTGGCACCGCCATCGCCCTGTGAGGCGTCGTAGGTGACGGCATCTGCGCCGTTGGTTTCTTTATACTTCTTGAGCGCGTCGCGGATCATGAACATGCGCGAGGCAGGGATGTCCATCATCTGCGCGGGGTAGCGGTTGACCGGGACGCGGTGCGCTTCCGGGTGGACGAACTGCGGAGTATCGAGCGAGACTTGCGTAGCCAAACCATTCCTCCAGGGATACAAAAACGAAAACACCCCTGTGCGGGGTGCTGTGCCAACAGATGTGAAGCGATGACGCCGTGACCCCGTGCTAGTCCGTTCTGGTATCAGTACGATTGGTGGTGGTCATGCAGCGCATCGGGCGCGCTCCTGTGGCGTGCGCGGAAGATGCTGCTAATCGTAACGCGGATTTGTGATTGCGCAAGGTGGGGAGTATAGCCATTTGTGTGTATGTTCAGGACACGGTTACAATGGGCTTTATTGCTACAACACAGATGGACTGCGCCCATGCCCACTCGCATCTTCATCTCCTACCAGCGCGACTCGGAAACAGAGGCGCGCGAACTGTACGAAAAGCTGACTGCCGCCGGATTTGACGTGTGGCAGGACGTGCATAACATCCGCCACACGGCGCGCTGGTCGGTCGAAATCAACCAGGCGCTGCACGATTGCGAGCGCATCGTGCTGCTGCTGACGCCGAAATCGATGGCATCGGACGAAGTCTTCAACGAATGGTTCTTCTTCTACAACCAGCGCAAGCCAATTCACTGTCTGATGGTCGAGCCGGTGACGCCGTTCTACCAACTGGTGCCGTTTCAGTATCTCGTCTGGACACAATCGGACAAGCGCGATTGGGCGCGGCTGGCGGCTGAGCTAAGCGCGCCGTTCGCGTGGCCATCGGTGGCGCTCAAAGAGAAGGTCATCAGCAGCGAGTTTGCGCCGGAACGGACACTGCCGGAAGCGCTGCGGGCGCTGAAAGATGCACTCCTGAACGAGGGGAGTGTCATTGCGCTCAAGAGTGACACGCTCAAGGCAATTCGCGAGCACAAGCCGGTTGATGAAACCGAACTGAGGCTGGCACGTTACGCGACATGGTGCGATACGCATCATCTGGATGAGCGCTTTGTGCGCCTGACCATGTGGCTGGATCAGGGATCAACCGCACAGCAGCGCTTCGTTGTGCATGAGTCGCGGCGGCGCTTTACGGATTTGCGTGACGTGCTGGCGGAGGAGAAGGGGCATACCGTTGTTCTGCTCGGTGATCCGGGCGCGGGCAAAAGCACGCTCCTGCGCCGTCTGGAAATGGATACCGCCGTTGCCGGGCTGCGTGATGCCTCACGACCGCTGACGTTCTTCGCCAGTCTGGCTGAATATGGGCTGGGCGTCGGCGCGGGCGAAGCGCTGCCTGCGCCGATCAAGTGGTTGAGCGACCGCTGGGCGGCGGCAAATCCCGAATTGCCGCCGCTGCTCACGCTGCTGCAAGAACGGCGAATGCTGCTGCTGTTGGATTCGCTCAACGAGATGCCGCACACGGACGCGCTTGATTTCCGGCTGCGCGCCGATAAATGGCGGGCGTTCATCTATGACTACGTGCGCGATCTGCCCGGCAACCGCGCGGTCTTCGCCTGTCGCACGCTCGATTACGGCGCGGTGCTGAGTACTGACGAAAACCCGATCCCGCAAATCCAACTGGAGCCGATGACGCGCGAGCAGGTGCGCGAATATCTGAAACAGTATGCGCCGGCTTTCGAAGACTCCATCTGGCAGAGCTTTGAGCGCGACGAGCGCCAGTTTGAATTGTTCCGCATCCCGTTTATGCTGCAAATGATGATCGATCTGGTCAAGGCGCATGGACGCATCCCGGAAGGGCGCGCCGAGGCGTTCAACGGCTTTGTACATAACCTGCTGGTGCGCGATGTGCAGCGGCGCAACCGACTGCTGTGGAACGGGGTGCTGCTGACGCAGCGCGAGGCGGAAAAGCTGGAAAAAGGCGGCCCACCGCCCTCGCCCTATCAACTGCCTGAACGCGGGCTGCTCATCCGCGCGTTGACGACGCTGGCATATGTCATGCAACTGCGCACATCTGGCGAAGAGATGGGGCAGGTGGTCGTCGATTATGACGACGCCCTCGATTATCTCGGTCAATATGTGGCGGAACATGCGGAGCAGCACGAGACGGTGCTGCGGGCGGGCTGTGCCGTCAATGTGCTGGACGAACTGAATGATCGCATCCGCTACTATCACCAACTGCTGCAAGAGTTCTTCGCTGCCCGCCGCCTTGCCGCCGAACCGCAGCCGCAGCTCGTGCGCGTCGAATGGCGGACGGGCAAAGTGACGCCGACACTGGCGGAGACGATTGCCGCGCTGGGTGACAGCGACCCGCTGCCGCCGCTGGCACAGACGGGCTGGGAGGAGACGACGGCGCTGGCAGCCGTCATGAGCGCCGACCCCGATGCGTTCGTGCGCGGGCTGTTGGACGCCAACCTGCCGCTGGCGGGGCGCATCGCCGCCGCGCCGGACACGCGCCTGAAGCCGGCTTTGAAAGCGGAGATCGCGCAGGCGTTGATCGCGCGCACACGCGACTACAGTGCCGACGTGCGGGCGCGCATCGCGGCGGGGCTGGCGCTGGGGACGCTGGGCGACCCGCGCTTTGAACGGCGGACGGGTCCGTTTGGCGACTATCTGCTGCCGCCGCTGGTGCCAATCGCGGCGGGCGAGTACCCGATCGGCGACGATGACAGCGATTACGATGCTGAGAAGCCCGCGCACACAGTCAAACTGGACACCTTTCAGATTGGTATGTTCCCGGTGACGAACGCCGAATACGCGCTCTTCATCGCGGCGGGCGGTTACGACGATGAACGCTGGTGGGACACCGACGCGGCAAAGGCGTGTCGGCGCGGGGAGGGGCAGACGGAGGGGCAGAAGCAGGCACGGCGTGATCTGTATAAGACATTACAGTCTTGGTCAGATCAGGATGTTCGTGACTTTGTGCCAGACCGTCTGACAAACGACGAAGCTGATAATTACATCTGGTTTAAAAACATGGACAGTGATGAACTGGAAGAACAACTGGATGAGTGGTATCCCGCTGGCACTGTTTACAATCGTCCGCAGTATTGGGACGACTCGACCTACAACCACCCAGCGCAGCCCGTCGTTGGTATCTGCTGGTACGAGGCGCGGGCGTACTGCGCGTGGCTGACGGCGCAGGTGGGGGGAGATGAAACCCTCATCCTAAATCCTTCTCCCTCAGGGAGAAGGACTTTGAAAAGCGAGGGAGAGCAGGGGGCTGAGGGGAGAAGGACTTTGAATGCTGAGGGAGAGCAGGGGGCTGAGGAGAGAAGGACTTCGAAGCGTGATGATGACACAACAGACGGGAGCAGGAACTTGCTGCTTGGTGAAGAAGTAGCCCGGTTTCGGGAGCGTGCGCAGGAAGCAATGGTACATATTGCGCGTGATTTGCGTCAGCGTCAGACGCCTGCTGAAGTCATTTTGTGGGAGTGTCTTCGGGACAGGCGTTTGGCGGGCATTAAGTTTCGTCGTCAACATCCTGTGGCAAATACCGCTTATGTCGTTGATTTTTTCTCTTATGAACATCGACTGGTTGTTGAACTGGATGGTCCTATTCACAATCAGCAACAAAGGGAGGATGCTTACAGGCAGCAGGAAATTCAAGCGCAGGGATTGCGCGTGCTGCGATACACCAATGAGCAGGTTACTGACAATCTCGAGCAAGTCCTCGTGGACATTCTGGAAGCGATGCCTCCGTTCGCGGCTACGCCAGGCAGGCATACTCCAGATGGCGAATCGTCCACTCCTCACCGCCTCGCTCCAGATGACGAATCGTCCGCTCCTCACCGCCTCGCTCCAGATGATGAATCGTCCGCTCCTCACCGCCTCGCTCCAGATGACGAATCGTCCCCTCCTCACCGCCTCGCTCCAGATGACGAATCGTCCGCTCCTCACCGCCTCGCTCCAGATGATGAATCGTCCGCTCCTCACCCCTTCTCCCTGAGGGAGAAGGGGCAGGGGGATGAGGGTTTTATTTTCCGCCTTCCCACCGAAGCGGAGTTTGAGGCGGCGGCGCGTGGAAAAGGCGCGCGGCAGTTCCCGTATGATGGTGTGTTTGACAGCGCACGCTGCAACACGTTCGAGAGTCATATCCGGCGCACCACGCCGATTGGCGTGTTTGAGAACGCGACGCCGGAAGGGGCGTATGACCTGAGCGGCAATGCTTATACGTGGACGAGCAGCATCTATGATCAGGACAAGCTGTCATACAGTCATGCGCCCGCCAATGATCCGCGCCGTGAAGATGTAACCAGAACAGATGTTCGTCGCGTGCTGCGGGGCGGTTCGTGGTTCTACGATCGGGTCGGCGCCCGCGCGGTCTACCGCTTCGACTTCCGTCCGCTCGACCGTAGCTTCGATATCGGTTTTCGGTTGGTCGCGGCTTTTGTCCCTTCTTAATAGCTCTGAACTCTGAATCCTCTGGACTCTGAGTCTCTGAATCTCTGCGCGCGCAGCGTGCCTCTGTTTTGTCGCCGAAGGCGAATCGATTTTTTTGATTCGCGCTATACGCTCTCTTATCCGGCATCAGCCTATGGGTTCGCCCCCCTCATGCCGGGTCAGGCTGTTCGTCGCGTGCTGCGCGGCGGTTCGTGGAACAACAATCAGGATAATGCGCGCGCTGTAGCGCAACAACAATCACCCTGCAAATCGTGACAGCGATTTCGGTTTGCGGGTTTGTTCGGGTGTCTTTCCCCATCCTTGGCACGGATGCCTCATGAGGCGTCCCTACGAATGACGCGGGGTGTGTAGAGATACCTCAGTGCAATGCCTCCCTGTGGGATGAGGTGTCCGCCTGTTTGGGTGCGGGTGGTGTGGCGTGCAACGCACAAGACCCTCACCCCCCGACCCCCTCTCCCACACGTCGCGCCCATCGGCAATAAGAGACGCAAATCGGTACAGCGCGACGGGGGCGAGGGGGAGTTCGTGAGTACGAGTCGTCGTTTGAGCCTTTCCATCGTTAGAGAGACAGACGGTAGCTTGTAAGGTCGAGTCGTCTTCAAAGTCCCTCTCCTCCGTCGCACTGTATAGATCACCTGCTTGTACTGTCCTGCTGTGCGACGTGTGGGAGAGGGATTTAGGGTGAGGGCTTCTCCTGCGCTATAATCCCCCCATAAGCACAAGCCCGCGAGGTCACCATTGCACCCACACCCCCCAACGCCCACCGATTGGTACGCCCCCGTCCGCGCCATGACCGAACGGCTGATGGTGCTTTCGACCATCAGCCCGAACGTGGACGACGAGAACCGCTGCGCCGATCTCATTGTTGAGTTGCTGACCGAGCCGGACGGCGATGGCTGGACGCCCGCTCTGCAACCGCTGCGCTGGCACACGCCCGACGGTCGCCAGAACATCGCCTGCCTGCTGCGCGGGGCGGGCGGCGCGGGCAAGACGCTGATCCTGATGGCGCATTACGATGTCGTCGGTGTCGATGAGTTCAAGGCGCTCGATCCGACGGGGACAGGCGCGATCGCGTTTACGCCAGAGCGCCTGCGTGAGGTGCTGCTGACGACGGTGAGCGCTGCGGCGAACCCTGACGCCTACCGCGATCTGCACGAGACATGGCGGCATGACGCTGTCGAGGAACCTGCCTGGCTGTTCGGGCGCGGTTCGGTCGATATGAAGAGCGGACTGGCGATCAATATCGCCTTGCTGCGCACCTTCGCCCGCGTGCCGGAAGCGCTGGCGGGCAATCTGCTGCTGCTGGCATCGCCGGATGAAGAGAACGAATCGGCGGGCATCCTGAGCGCGCTGTCGCGCTTGATCGCGCTGCGGGATGAGCAGGGGCTGGACTATGTCGGCGTCATCAACACCGATTACACCGCGCCGCGTACGGAAGATATGACCGCGCGCTACATCTACAGCGGGGTGGTCGGTAAGCTGCTGCCGTCGTTCTATGTGCTGGGCGATCCGACGCACGTCGGTGAGCCGTTTCGCGGCATCGACGCCAACCAGATTGCCGCCGAGCTGGTGCGCCGCCTCAACCTGAACCCGCGCCTGAGCGACAGTTATCCCGCCGACGCCGAGCAGCCGCAGGAAGTCGCTGTGCCGCCCGTCACGCTCAAGCTGCGCGATCTCAAGCCGAGCTACAACGTCCAGACCAGTGCCGAAGCCTTCGCCTATATCAACTGGCTGACGTACACCTATTCGCCGCAGCAGGCGATTGACCTGCTGGAGACAGAAGCGACCGAAGCGCTCAAGAGCGTCTTTGCCGACCGCGACGCGCGCTTCCGTGACTTTCGCGGCAGTGTGCCAAACCCGAAGCAGTACGTGCCGCTGGTGCTGAAGTTTAGCGATCTGTGCCAGCGCGTGCGGCAGAAACGCGGCTGGTTCGGCGCGGATGGTATGACGGCTTTCAACGACTGGCTGGACGCCCTCGTCCACAGCATCGCCGGCGACGCGGCGATTCCGTCGTCCACGCATAAAGGTGACGCTCGCGAAATCAGCCAGCAAATCGTGGCGCGCATGGCGGCAGAGGCGGAACTTGTCGGTCCGGCGGTCGTCATCTTCTTCTCGCCACCGTACTACCCGCACAGCCAGCCGACCGACGGTGCGCTGACGAACGCCATTGCCACGCTGCTGACCGATGATGACCTGAACCCCGATGGGGCAATTCAACTGCGCGCCTTCTACCCGTACATCGCCGACATCAGCTTTCTGGCGCTCGATGCGTCCGTTCAGGCGCACCTGCCCGCGCTGATCGACAATTTGCCGCTCTACGGGCGCGGTTATGCGCTCGATTTCGACTCCATGCGAGCGCTCAACTGCCCAGTCGTCAATATCGGTCCCTGGGGCAAAGACGCGCACGGGTTGTACGAGCGCGTCCACATGCCGTATTCGTTCTGCGCCGTGCCGCAATTCATCTATCAGACGATCCTGCGGGTGTTCGATGCCCAATCCCCTGGGACGTATAATCTGGTGTCGCACCATGTAGGGGCGCAATATATTGCGCCCCTACGAACGCCTGCCATTGTCCCTGACGCCGCGACGGTTGACCTCATTCGTCCGCGCGTGGTGTCGGAACATGGCGTCTTGCAGGCTGCGCTGGTGCATCGCCCTGGCGCGGAGATTGACCTGCTCGACCCGCTCAATAAGGAACGCTTGCTGTTTGAAGACATCCCGTTCCTGCGCAAGATGCAGTTGGAACACGACGCCTTCTGCACGCTGATGCGTGAGCAGGGCATCGAAGTCATTTATCTGGATGCGCTGCTGCGTGACCTGTTGATGAATGAAGAGGCGCGCGGTCAGATTGTGCGGCAGGTGTGCGCGGCGGTGGGGCAGCCGGGATTGGCGCGGCTGCTGCTGGATCATGTCGGCAGCGATGACCTGTTGCGACTTCTGTTCGCAGGGCTGCGGGCGGGCGAGTTGCAGGCGCGCGGCGTGGCAGCACTGGCGGGGCAGGGCAGCGATCATGTGCTGCTCGAACCGATCCCGAATGCCTATTTCACGCGCGACCCGGCGGCAGTCGTCGGCGATGGTTTCGTGGCGTGCAAGGCGCACTTCGACACGCGCGTCCGCGAGACGGTGCTGCTGCGGCTGGTTGCAGAACTGCACCCGCGCTTTGCAGGGACGGATATTCTTTTCGGCGCGCGCGAAGATGAAGATCGACCGTTCACCATTGAGGGCGGCGATATTCACGTCCTTAGCGGGCAGACGGTGCTGATCGGCAGCAGCCAGCGCACGCGCTCGGAGACGGTTGGTTTGCTGGCGCGCAAGCTGTTCCAGGGTGGCAAGGTGCAGCGCGTTTACGAAGTCGAAATCCCCAGCGACCGACGCTATATGCACCTGGATACTGTGTTCACCATCATCGCGCGCGGTGTGATCGTCGTTTACCCGGATGTGATCGACCGCATCGACACGATCAGGCGTTATGAACCTGCGCTCACCAGCGACGGCGAATTGATCGCCCAGTCGTTCCGGGAAACGCGCAAGTTCCACACGCTTCTGGCGGATGAGTTCGGCACGCCGCTGACCGTCGTCAACACAGGCGGCAACGACGCGCGCTACGCATCGCGCGAGCAGGGCGCGGACGGTACGAATGTGTTTGCGATTGCGCCGGGGCGCGTGATTTCGTATGATCGCAACCTGCATACCAATGCGGCGATGCGCTCGCTCGGCATCGAAGTGCTGGAAATCGAAGGATCGGAACTGGTGCGCGGTCTCGGTGGGCCGCGCTGTATGGCGTTGCCACTCAAGCGTGCATGAAACCAAAAGTCGCAAAACGTGAACGCAAGGCGCTGCGCTTTGCCTATGAACTGGCGCTCGGCTTACACCCGCTGCCGCTGCCGTATGTCTATCGTGCGCAGGTTGCCAACGGCGCAGGCGCGCTCATCTCGCTGCGCCCCTGGATAGCGCCTGATCTGGCGGCAGATCGCCCGTACCTGAGTGAGGACATTCTCTCGGCGTTGGAGATGAAGGGCTATATGGAAGCGGCGTACCATGCACCCGCCGGACTGTGGGTGTACCGATTGACGCGCGAAGGCTGCATGGCGATGGGTTATGATCTGCCGCCGCTGAACGAGCGCGGCATCCCGAAAGACCCGACGCGGTTGTATGTCGAAAGTCACCGCCGCCCACGCCAGCCACAAACGCCGCCGCGCAGCCTGCGCCGCTTCTCGATTCGCGATTTAACACCGCCAGACGCGAAGAAGCGTTATCGCAGAAAGTAGCCGTCTATTCCACGGTCACGCTCTTCGCGAGGTTGCGCGGCTGGTCAACATCCGCGCCGCGTCGCACTGCGACATGATACGCCAGTAGTTGCAGCGGAATGACCGCCAGAATCGGATTAAGCAGCGGCGGGGCAGCCGGGATGTACAGCACATGGTCGGCTTTTTCGCCGATGTAGCTGTCGCCTTCCGTTGCAATGGCAAGGACGACGGCGTTGCGTGCCTTCGCCTGCTCGATCTGGCTGATCATCTTCTCGTAGACGGCATCTTGCGGTGCAATTGCCACAACCGGCATATGCTCGTCTATCAGCGCGATGGGGCCATGCTTCATTTCGCCCGCCGGGTATCCTTCGGCATGAATGTAGCTGATCTCTTTCAGCTTGAGCGCACCTTCCAGCGCAATCGGGTAGTTAATGCCGCGCCCGACGTAGAGGAAATTGGTGTACTGGTAGACCGCGTGTGCCAGTTTGCGCACATGGCTGTCCATGTCCAGCACCTGCCCGATCAGGTCGGGCAGCCGCGACAGGTCGCGGGCGTGTTGGCGCAGCACTTCGGGCGTAAGCGTGCCGCGCAGTTGACCGAGATAGAGCGCCAGCAGGTATTGATCGACCACGCTGGCGGTGAACGCTTTGGTGGAGGCGACGCCGATTTCAGGTCCGGCATTCATCGTGATGTAGCCATCGGCGTGGCGCATCGCCTGACTGCCGATGCTGTTGACGATGCTCCACAGCAGCGCGCCCTGTTCGCGTCCCTCTTCCATTGCCGCCAGCGTATCGACGGTTTCGCCGCTTTGCGTGATGGCAAGTACAGCGGTGCGCTCGTCCAGCACTGGCTCGCGGTAGCGGTATTCGCTGCCGTAATCCACTTCGGTGTGCAGCCGCGCCAGCGCTTCAACATAGAATTTGCCGACCAAGCCGCTGTAGTAGCTCGTTCCACAGGCAACGGTGACGAGCCGTTGCAAGCCGCGCGCCGTCGCTTCATCCAGACGCAAATCATCAAGCAGGAGCGTGCCGCGCTCGAAATCGACGCGCCCGCGTAAGGTATCGGTGATACTGCGCCCCTGCTCGAAGATTTCCTTCTGCATGAAGTGCTTATATTCGCCCTTTGCCGCGCTGACCGGATCATAAGGGATGATGTGCGTTTGCGGGCGCACCTCATCGCCGTCGAGCGTTTCGACCTTCCACGAGGCGCGCGTCAGTGTGGCGATTTGTCGGCTTTCCAGAAAGACCATGTGGCGCGTGTATTCGAGAATCGCCGGGATATCAGAGGCGACGTACATCTCGTTGTCCCCGATGCCGAGCGCGATGCCGCCCGCGTTGCCGATACGCACCACGACCAGGCGATCTGGCTGACGCATGCTCATGACGACGATGGCGTGTGCGCCGCGCAACTGCTGTGCGGCGCGGCGTGTCGCCTCCGTCAGGTCGTGACCGTCGCTCTGGGCGTAACGTTCGATTAACTGGACGATGACCTCGGTGTCGGTGTCGGAGTTAAAGACAACGCCTTCCGCCGTCAGTTCTTCCTTCAGTTCGACATAGTTCTCGACAATGCCATTATGGACGACGACATATTCGCCGTCCATGCTGACATGCGGATGTGCGTTGCGCTCAGACGGTGCGCCGTGCGTCGCCCAGCGCGTATGCCCGATGCCAATGCTGCCGCTGACGGGATCGCTGGCGATGCGGTTGCGCAGGTTAATGAGCTTGCCCACATCGCGGCGCACTTGGATTGCTTCCTCATGCAGGACCGCAACGCCTGCTGAGTCGTAACCGCGATATTCCAGACGCGCTAAGCCTTCGACAATCACAGGGGTGGCGTTCTGCGCGCCGATATAACCGACAATCCCGCACATAAGACAGGTCCTTATTAAATAAACGCCAAGGCGCTAAGAACGCCGAGAAGAATTACAAAAACCTCTATCCTCTTCCCCTCTACACTGTTGGATAAGCACTTTTCTTGCTCTAAACGAATTCCAAATACTCTGTAGTTGCCTTGCTGGTGTCCGTGTACACCCCGCGCAGTGCCACGTCCGGCTGTGCCAGCGCGAGCTGGTACATCGCCTCTTCGCTCATCGCCTGCAATGTCTCACGCGGCACGCGCTCGCCGGGTGTTGTCTTGAAACGAAACGGCTTGCCGAACGTGACGGAGATCGGCGCGCGGCGCAGGCGCTTGATGCTGGAGGTGAAATGCTGCGAGCCACTGACCGCCGCTGGCACGATGACCGCGTTTGCCTTCGTCGCCACGAACGCCAGCCCATCTTTGGGGCGCACAAGCCCGGTTGGGTTGCGCGTGCCTTCGGGTGCGATCAAGATCAATTGCCCACTCTTGATGAGTTCAATCGAGTTCATCAATGCCTTGCGATCAACCTCATCACGATTGACGGTGTACGCGCCCCACCACCTGACGAAAGGCGCGAGCAGCGGGTTGCTCAGGTTCTCGATTTTGGACATGGGCACGACGAAACGCTGGGTGACGGCGCCCATGCACACCACCGGGTCCGCCAGCCCAATGTGGTTCATCATCAGGATGGTCGGACCGCTGGTGGGGATATTCTCGACGCCGTACACGCGCACATCGGCCAGCACATGAAACCCGATCGTGCGGATGAGTGCGCGGATAATATTGCGCTTCCAGGTATAACTTGGCTGGCGGGCGACGTACTCCTGAACGGATTGCGACAGACTCATCCCCCGCGCCCTCCTGAGCCGGACGGACGGCGCGGTGTGCGCCGCGCGCCACCCGTTCCCGTTGGGCGTGACGAGTTACGTCCCTTGCCGCCGTCGTTGGCCGGGCGAGAGGATGGGCGGCGATTGCGTGGTGTGCTATCGTCGCCACCTTGGGGCGGTCGCCCGCTGGCTGGGCGAGCCGGGCGAGCTGGTGGCGCATCATCGCTATCGCGGCGCGGACGCGGGGCTGCGGGACGACGGGGGCGCTCACCTTCTTCATCGCGGGGTCGGTCCACTTGTGGGCGACGGCGCGGACGTTCGCCTTCCTCGCGGGGTGAGTCTGACTGTGGGCGGCGTGGACGGTCCAGCCCGCTGATGCGCCTGCGCGGACCGCCGGAAAGGCGCTCGCTGGAGGAACGTTCGGGAGGCGGGTTTTCACCGCGTGCGATCCGGCGTTGGCGATCCGAGCGTACATCGTCATGCTTCCCTGTGCCGCGTGGCGTGGCTGCTGCTTCGCCCTCGTCGGTTGGGGCGGGGCGGGGCGGACGAGCGCTGCCACCTTTACGCCCACGAATGACTCGGAGTTCGGAGGCAGGCGTACTCAGCCGTTCGATGTCATCTTCATTCAGCTCACGGAATTCGCCGGGCTTCATCTCGCCCAGTTCCAGCCGCCCAATAGCAACGCGCGTCAGGCGGATGACCGGATGTCCCAATATCGAGGCGACGCGGCGGATTTGCCGTTTCTTGCCCTCGGTCATGACAATGTGCAATACGCTTTCACTGACGCCGCCGCGCGCGATCTTGACGTAGCACGGGGCTGTCTTGCCTTCTTCCAGGAACACGCCGCCTTCCCAACGCAGGATCGTCTCGGCAGTCGGCAGTCCTTCAACCACCACACGATACGTCTTGGTATGGCGATAACGAGGATGCGATATCTTCTGCGCCATCTCACCATCGTTGGTTAGAACGACCAGGCCTTCGCTGTCTGCGTCCAGCCGTCCTATGGAGAACAGATGTCCTTTGTACGGCACAAACTGATACACGGTGCGGCGTTCGTCGTCGGCGCGCTCGGTGGGTGCAGCAAGCACATTGCGCGGCTTGAAGATGGCATAATAGACGCGCGCTTGCAGGGATCGGGTACTTAGGCGTGTCCCATCGACTTCGATGACATCGTTGCCGGGATCTGCCTGATCGCCTAATTTGGCAACCTTGCCGTTGACGCGCACACGTCCGGCGCGGATCAGGTCTTCGTTATCGCGGCGCGAACCGTAGCCCGCCATCGCCATGAGTTTTTGGAGTCGTTCTTTCATTGTTGCAGCTTTCAGCCAATCGCGATTGGGTATTGGCTCTTAGGTATTGAGTATTCGATTTTGCCTTCATAATACAGGTTAGGTGCAAAAAGCTAAAGCCTGCGCTCCAAATGCAGAGCGTATTGCTCATGCCAAAACTCAATACCGGATATCCAATATCCCACAGCTATTTGTTCGGTTCGACCAGGTGTATGCCCGCCAGCGCCTCGTAAACCGTGATGATCGCACTGTTATCGAGTTCGCGATTACCCATTTCCAGCATCGCCGTGAAGAGCTGCTGCAACACGGCTGTTATCGGCAGCGGAATGCCATAAGCGCGGGCGGTGTCCAGCACAATGCCGAGGTCTTTGTGCTGCATGTATGCCTTAAAGCCGGGTCCGCGATTGCCCGCGAACAGACGCGGCGGCTTGACATCGAGCGCCCACATTTGCGCCGCGCCGCCTTTGATCGCTTCGACCACGCGTACCGGATCAACGCCCGCTTTCTGCGCGGTCATGAGCGCTTCTGCCATCGCCGCCATCTGCGCGGCTGTGATGATCTGGTTGCACGCCTTGGCGATTTGCCCCGCGCCGCTATCGCCGACCAGCACACTCTTCTTGCCGATCGCGCCGAACAACGGCAGCGCACGATCATACGCCTCCTGCGTGCCGCCGACCATGATCGTCAGAGTGCCATCTCGCGCGCCAATGTCACCGCCGCTGACGGGTGCGTCCAGCGCCGCCACTCCGACTGCCGCCAGTTTTTCCGCGATCATGCGCGCGGCTTCTGGCTTGATGGTGCTGTTATCGATATAGATCAGCCCGTCATGCGCGCCTTCAATGATGCCGTCTTTGCCCAATACGACCATTTCCACGTCGGGTGTGTCGGGCAGATTGGTGAAGACGAATTCCACCTGTTCCGCAACTTCACGCGGGCTGGTGGCGCGCTTTGCACCCAGACTGACGAATTCATCCACGATCCCCTGGCTGCGATTGTGAACGACGAGGGTATGCCCCGCCTTGAGCAGGTTGCGAGCGATGCCTCCGCCCATAATACCGAGACCGATTGTGCCGATGATTGCCATGTGAGCCTCAAATCTTTCGTGTAACGCGAAATTGCAGCGGCATCCCGATCATCAGGCGCGTTTGCGCTTGCAGCGTTGGGATTGCCACCAGGAAGAGTGTCAGGACTGCCAGCAGCGGGAAGCTCAGGAGCGTGAGCAGCCATTCGCCAGCGGGTGCGGGGCGTGGGCGCGGCGGGCGGGCGCGGACATCCATGTACCAGAAGAGGATGCCGAGAACGGAAACCGTTGCGAACGAGAATTGCAGAAGCACAAACGTCGGGTTGCTCAAGCCCTCGCTGATGACCTGACTGAGCAGCGTTGGATGCACCAAATAGGGAAGCTGCGAACCGACGGTCAGGATGATCCAGCCCGGACCTGCCAGTAGAATGTCGTGGGCGATGCGGAACAGCAGCCGGAAAGCCGGGCGGAATTCCATCTCCGGGTGTTCGAGCATCTTGGCAGCCATAAAGCCGACCTCTTTGCTGCCCCAGGCATGACGCAGCGTCTGCTGATAACGCGCCTTGAACGCCGCCCATAGGTTTTCGCCGGTCGCTGCCTGCCCCAGAAATGGCAAAAACATACGTTCGAGCTTGACTTTGCCATCGCGCGCGAAGTACGCCTTGATGAACATATGCCACTCGTCGGCAATCACATCGCTGTCCCAGTAGCCGCTGGAGTCGAGCAGGCGCAGGCTGAGCGAATACGACGACATTGGCATTGGTATCCACCAGGTCGCCGCCAGATATGCCAGCTCGAACGCGCCCGAATAGGCATTGACCAGCCGCAGCAGCGGGTTGATGTCCCAGATGTTGCCGTGATAGCGGATGGGAGCCTGCCAGAAGCGCAGGTGGCGGTCAGGGTTGGTCGCAAACAGGTACGTCAGCGCGTGAAAGTGGTTGGGATGCCAGAGCGTGTCGGCGTCCTGCGTCGTCACAAGGATGTGATCCATATCGTAGCCGAGTTCATCCACCAGCCGCCGCTTGACCCAGCGCGCCGCCCACGCCTCATTTGCCGATTTGCACTGCATCTCGCCGGGCAACCCGCGCGGGTGGACGGTGTGGTAAATGTGTTTGAAACAGGGTGCGTACTCGCCGATCAATTGCTCGGCTTTTTCGGCGCAATTCTGCTCTGCGGCCTCCATCGCCAGCACAACGACCATGCGCTGGTGCGCCTCGTGCTGCCGTGCCAGCCCGTCGAGCGTCTGACGTAGTACTTCTAGCGGCTCCTTGTAGTTGGGGATGATCACCACATGCAGCGGGGCAGACCAGTGCAGCACGGCTGCCGGGTCATGCTCGCGGTAGCGGGCGTTCCAGTCCATCGCGTTCCATTCGCGGATGCGGCGCAGCCCCAGCACGTTGGCATAAGCGGCGATGATGAAGCGAAACGCAGAATAAAACCCGACCAGTGCCGCAATCAACAGCAGCGTGCGCGGGTAGACGAAAGAGAGGATGATACACAACGCCAGCGCCAGCCACGCCAGATAGCCAGGTATTCCATCCAGCACGCGCTCCGGGATAGCGGATGGCGGCGTGCCACCCCAGATCGATTGCCCGACGCCAAGTTGTACGTTGTTGCGACGACCACCGCTCGATTGATACGGCACAGAGGTTTCCGTAACTGATTAACCAGAATGGGCAAAGGATACCACGCAGCAGCACGATAATCACGGATAGATACAAACGCCAAGATGCCAAGCATCAGTTCTCCTGGCGTCCTTGGCGTCTTGGCGTTTGTCACCTCACTCATTACTCTACCGTTTGCTGCCTTTGCTGCCCTTCAGACCGCGTTGGGCGGTTAGCCCGACGAGGCTGGTCTGGTAGTTATAGGTGTTTTTGCGCTTTTCGGCGTGTGCGTCCTGCGCCAGCCGCACCAACCTGTGGACGACATCGCGTGCGGGCATTCCCATCTCCTGCCACAGGTAGAACGCCAGCGAGCCGGGCATCGTGTTGAGTTCGTTCAGGTAGACTTCATCGCCGCGCAGCAGGAAGTCGATGCGCGCTGTGCCGCGTCCGTCAAGTGCCTGGAATGCACGCACGGCAATTTCCTGAATTTGCGCGGCAGTCTGCGCCGGAATGGGGGCGGGGATGATGCGCTCGGCGCTCTTCATGCCTTCATTGCCGTGCAGGTATTTCTGCTCAAAGGTCAGGAATTCTTCCCACGATACTGGCTGCTCCAGAATTGACGCGCGGATGTCGTTGTCATTGCCCATCACCGCGCAGTTGATCTCGACGGCAGCCGTCACCCCTTGCTCGACCAGCACGCGGCGGTCGAAACTGGTCGCAACGTCTATTGCCGCGCGGAGCATCGCCTCATCCGCCGCTCGCGCGATGCCGATGCTGGAACCGAGCGTGGCAGGCTTGACGAAGACGGGATACTTCAAAACGGATGTGATGTGCTGGATGACATTATCCGGTGCTTGCATCCATTCAGCGCGCGAAAACGACACTGCATCCAGTACCGGAATGCTGTGCTGCTTGAGGACGACTTTGGTCATCACCTTGTCGTTGGCGACCGCACTCGCCAGCACGCCGCAGCCGACGTAGGGAATGTCTGCCAGTTCGCACAACCCCTGCACCGTGCCGTCTTCGCCGTGCGTGCCGTGTAGCGCTGGAAAGATCACATCCAGCCGCTTGACCTGTGGCTTGGCGAACATACCTGTCGGCAGCGGGTTGAGGATGATGCCATGATGGTTGGTGTTGGGTGAAAGGATGACTTCCTCAACACCGTCAAGCGTGCGGATGTCTTTCTCGAAGGCTTTGAGATCGAGCAGTGGTTCGCCTGTGAACCAACGACCGTCGCGATCAATGTAGAGGGGGACGGTTTCGTAGAGCGCCGAGTCAAAAGCGCGCATGACCTGGTGTCCGGTGACAATGGACACATCATGCTCGACGCTGCGACCGCCGAACAGGACGCCGACGGTTGTGCTTCGTTTTGCCGCCATGGATTTTGGAGATGCTCCTCGGTTAGCGGCGTGCGCGGGCGGTTTGCGAAACCGTTTGCTCCAGCTTTCCGATCAAGCGCAGGATGCGGGAGTCGGCTTCGCCGCCGACGATATCGACATAACGGCGATAGGCGGTCAGCGCTTCACCCATCTGTCCCAGGTTCAAACAGGTCGCGCCCAAACCGGCAAATGCCTCGCCGTAGTTGCTTTCGTACAGGATCGCCTGTCGGTAATCCGCGAGCGCACGCAAATAGTCGCACTGATAATAGTAATTGGTGGCGCGCTCAAAATAAATGGCGGGGTCGTAGGGCGCAAAGCTGAGCGCATACGTCAAATCTGCGATTGCCTTGTCATAGCTGCCGACCATGCTCAACGTGCGGGCGCGATAGTAGTAAGTCAGGATGTCATGCCCATCGAGCGTAAGCGCCTGATCAAAGTCATAGAGCGCGAGGTCCGGCAGTCCGTTATTGGCGTAGGCAATGCCGCGCCGCTGGTAGTACTGGCTGTAGAGTGGGTTCAGGTCAATCGCGCGGCTGAAATCGGCAACGGCGCGATTGTGGTCGTTCAAATGTGCGTACACGCGCCCGCGATTGAAGTACGCGGCATCATAATGCGCGTCGATTTTGATGGCTTCGTTCAGGTCATTCAGCGCTGCATCAAGGTGATCGAGTTCGAGATGCAGCCTGCCACGCTCCATATAGGCAATGGCGTAATCCGGGCAAAGCTCTAAAGCCGTCCCGTAATCGGTGATTGCCTGTTCATATTCGCCCATGTTGACATAGGCAGTGGCGCGTTGAATAAAGTATTCTGCAAGGTCGGCTTCAAAGCGAAGTGTCATGATGGCATCCAGATGGTGTTACTCAGTGTTATGTAAATGTTATACGACCTTTCCTTACTTTTCACTAAAAAGGATTCCTAAGACGACGTTGCAAGCGTAAAGATATAGACGAAGAAGATGGCAAGGCTGCTGATAAAACGAATCGCGTAACCAATTGCGAACAGTTTTGCCGCCTGTTTGCCCGCCTGTACTGCCGGATCCACCTGCTGACGCTGGAGGAATTCAACCAGCAGCGCGCCCGCCACGACGCCGATCAGTGTGCCGACAATCGGGATGGGGATAAAGATCGTGCCGACGATGCCACCGACGAACGAACCTATCGATGTGAGACAGCCCATGCCGCCTGTCTGTACGCCAAGCAGTGGCAGCCAGAAATCCGAGAGCTGGCTGACGACCATGATAATGGACATGACAATCATGGCTGCGGGCGTGATGCGCGTCCAGCCGTCAATCAAACCTGCCACGAGCGCGATTGCCCAGACGATAAGCGAGCCGGGCAGGACAGGCACGAGTGACAGGAAGACGCCGATGAACATGGCGATGACGGTGACGGGGACAAACAGACTGGCAGCAAGTTCGGGCATGAGCAGTCCTCACGACGAATAGGTATCGGGCAGATCGTTCAGGAATAGTACGACATCGCCGGGCTTTAAGTTGCGCTCGTACCAGCTTTTCGAGTCGTTCAGCCGTTCCATCACCTGCACGCGCTCGGCGGGGAAACCCGCAGCGAGCAGCCCTTCCTTGATCGGTGCGGTTCTGGCAGAACCAATGAGGATGACATCGGTGGCGTGCTGCGCGGCGATTTCGCCCAGTTTGCGATTCTCCTGTGCTTCCAGCGGTCCTAGCTCGACCATGCCAGGTGTGATCAGCAGTCGCTTGTCAGCCGGGTGCATCGACAGGACGCGCAGGGCGTGGACGATACCGACCGGATTGGCGCTGTAAGCGTCATTAAGGATAGTGATACCCTGCGGCGTGGTCAGGCGCGCAAGACGGCTTTCGGCAGGCTGCAATGTGCGCACCCGCCGTGCGATGTCCGCCAGCGGGATGCCCTCATGCACGGCGATGGCAGTCGCGAGCAGAATGTTGGTGACGTTATGCAATCCGAGCAGTGGTGTTTCAAAGCGGGCGTTCTGCTGTGTTTTGACATCTGTCACGGTGAAGCGCAGCCCGTCTAACTGCTCGTCAATGGCGGACGCGATGAAGCGCGGACCGTGGGGCGGTGGGTTTGCGGGGTCGGCTTCACGGCTGACGGCGAGGCGCGTCTGTGGATAGCCGCGCTCGTACATCTCACGGACATACGGATTATCCCAGTTGAAGACGCCGACGCCATCCGGGGGCAGTGCTTTGATGATTTCGTACTTGGCAGTAGCGATGTTTTCCAGGGTGCCGAAGCGTTCCAGATGCTGCGGTCCCACTTCGATGACAACACTGATCGTCGGATGTGTCAGGTCACAGATCGCCTGAATTTCGCCGGGAATGTACGCACCCATCTCGCAGACGAAGTAATCGACGCTGTAGTCGTTGGCGAGGTCGTTGTTGATGGCGATACACACGCCCATCATTGTGTTGTAGCTTTTCGGCGTTGGGTACGCCTTGTAGCGCCCGTTGAGGATGTGCGATAAATAGGTTTTGGTGCTGGTCTTGCCGTAGCTTCCCGTGATTCCGATGACAATCGGATTGACGCGCTCCAGCACGGCCCGCGCCTGATTGACGAAGCGCTGGCGTAGTGCCGACTCGCCGGGTGTCATGACGAGGTTGCCCAGTACCAGCCACACGGGAGCGAGCGTGTGCGCCAGCCAGCCAAGCGCGGCGACCAGCACGAACGGTAGTTCGATGAAGCTTCCCGCATCAATTTGCCCGATGAGCAGCAAGCCGATGATAAAGCATAACAGGGCGACAACGAACGACGCCGCCAGCAGCCGTTTGGCGCGGGCGGTTGGGCGGAACTGCTTCTTGACTTCGCCTTCGCGCGGCGGTGTGGCAGCCACCAGTGCTCCGACCATCCCGACGATGAACGGAAAGATGCCGTCGCTCGCCTCTGTCATGAGCAGCGTGATGAGCGCGCTGATGACGAACGCCATCAGCGGTCGTGTCGGCAGCCAGCGGTCACGACGCGACACGACCCAGCGCAGGTAGCGCAGGCTCATGTATTCTTCGATCTGGTAAAAGCGCCCCTGTCGGTAGATGCGCAGGCACGTAGCGATGAACCAGACGAGCGCTAGGATCAAGATAAACAATGGAATCATGAGGTATAGAAGTACTCCAGCGTCCTGATGACTTCCGGCAGCTTGTCGAGATAGCTGTAATGCCCGGCGTTTTCGTAGACCACTAATCCCGCGTCGGGAATGGTCTTTTCCAACTGCTGCCCCTGCCACAGCGGGGTGTCCTGGTCGTCTTCACCCCAGATCAACAGCGTTGGTGCGCTGATACGGGCGGCGTAGGGCAACAGGTTTTCGTTAACGACCTTGACGAATGTATCGCGCAGTACGCCCGCACTTTTGAAGTCGGCAGAGCCGTACTGCTGGTTGTACCAGCCGCGCAATTGTTCTGATAGCCCGCTTAGCCCAACACCTTTCAATCCGTCGCGCACGCCTTTGTATAGTCGCAGCCGGGCGTCTGCCAGTGGATCACGGCGCGGTGGTACCCCTGCGCTGTCCGCCAGAACAATCTTGTGGATGCGCGCCGCATGTTCGGCACCGAGGATGAGCGACAAGCGCCCGCCGAACGAATGCCCGAACAGATGCACCTTCTCCAGTTCGTTGGCATCGAGATAGCGCAGTACAAAATTCGCATAGTCAAGCACCCCCCATGCTGACGGTGGCGGGGGTGTTTGACCGAAACCAGGCAGGTCCGGCGCATAAACACGCAGTCCCTTGTTCGCAAGCCGCGACGCCAGCGGCGCAATGAGATCGACGCTTGCTCCCCAACCATGCAGCGCTAATACAGGCGCGCCGTCATCGCCAAAGACAGCGTGTGCGACCTGAAGCCCATCAACGGTGAGAAATGTGCGTGGGGTAGTGGGTGCGGACATGCGTTAATCGTAGGTGATGCGAGCGTTCACGGCGCGCAATTTGTCAATGGCGCCCGCGAAGGTATGTTCGACTGCCTGCGCGTTGTCGATGATGGTGATGCCGTCGGCGATCATGGCGGCTGCCAGCAAGCCGAAGCCTGTACGCACATCAGGCGAGTCCATGTAGGTGTGGCGCAGTGGTGTTGGTCCAACGACAATTGCCCGATGCGGGTCACAGAGGACGATTTGCGCGCCCATCGCTTTGAGCTTATCGACAAACAGCAGGCGATTACTGTACATCTTCTCGTGGATGAGCGATGTGCCGCGCGCCTGCGTTGCGATGACCGTCGCGATCGCCACCAGGTCGGACGGGAAGCCGGGCCAGGGTGCGGTTTCAATTGAAGAATCGACATCTTCCTCACGATTGGAAACCGTCAGCGTGTCGTGGCGTGGGACAAAGACCAACTCACTGTCAATGTCCAGTTGAATGCCAAGACGCTTATAGATTTTGTCAATCATCTGCAAGTCGGGCTGGTGTATGCCTTCGATTTGCAGACGTCCCCCCGTCAGTGCTGCCAGTGCTGCAACACTTGCAGCCTCGATGTGGTCAGGGCGGATGATGATCTCTGCGCCGATCAGCGCCTGCTGTCCATAAACAGTCAGCACGTTCGAGCCGATACCCTCGACGCGCGCACCCATGCGCGTCAGCAGCAGCGCCAGCGATTGTAAGTGCGGCTCGCAGGCAGCGTTGTGGATGACGGTACGCTCGCCCAAGCGCGCTGCCAGCATCATGACAAGCGCCGTCGCCGTAACACTTGCCTGCGCCAGCAGCACCTCGCGGTTGTCCCATTCCACTGCCTTGAATTCGACTGCGCCGTCACTGTGCAGGACATCCAGCCTTAGATCGCGCAAGGCTTCCAGATGGGTGCGGATGCGGTTCAATGGAAAGTCAATTTCCAGTCGGGCATGGCGGCGCTGCACAAGGAGCGGGGCGAGAAACAGGATGGAGCCGACACTGGCGGCAGTATCTTCGCTGGTCAATACGCGCCGGGTGATGGAGTGGGTTTCGACTGTAAGCACGTCTTCTGCCCATGCCAGGTGCGCACCAAGGCTTTCCGCCAGCGCTGCCAGCGTGTTGAACGTCGTCGTGCGCGGGACACGGCGGAGCGTGACGGGTCGGTCGGTCAGCAGGGCAGCCGCCAGCAGCGCCAAAGCCGCGTTGACGTTACCCGATGGACGGTAGACCCCGTTGAGTGCTTGCTGTCCTTCAACCCGTATGCGCACGAAATCATCCTCATGATGGCAGGCCAGGGTCAGAATGTATTCTGCCCAGGTCAGTATCGGGCAGGATACATGCTGCCCGATACGCGATGGGACGGCATTATACCGTCTGCGGCAAAGCGGGTAAACTGCTGAGTGCAGACGCAATGCTTCCTGCGGTCGCAGCGTTATTGACGAGCAGTGCGGTGTTTGCCGTGCGCGACACACCGTCGGTCAGCTCTGCCACGCGCGCCAGCACGAAAGGCGTTACCTTTGCGCCGTGTATGCCCGCTGCCTCTGCTTCCTGTGTTGCCTGTTGGATGGCGCGCTCGGCAGCGTCTTCCGGCATGGCAACATCGGCAGGGACAGGAACGGTGATGAGCAGCCCGGTCTGCAAGCCGAGTGACGTTTGCGCTGCAATGATACGCGCGGCTGCGTCAGGCGTATCAACGCAGACTTGCAGCGGGATGCCGCTGCTGCGGGTGTAGAAAGCGGGCAGCGTATCCGTGCCGTAGCCGATGACAGGCACGCCCTGCGTTTCCAATACTTCCATCGTCAGCGGCAGATCGAGAATCGACTTCGCGCCTGAGCAGATGACAGTGACCGGGGTGCGCCCCAATTCCAGCAAGTCCGCTGAGACATCGAATGGATGCCCGCGATGCACGCCACCGATGCCACCCGTCGCGAAGATACGGATGCCCGCCTTGTGCGCGACGATCATCGTGCCGGCGACTGTCGTCGCCCCGTCTTCGCCGCGTGCGGTGGCGATTGCCAGATCGCGACGGCTGCACTTACGCACACTGCCGTCTGGCTGCTGCGCCAGTCGCTCTACATCGTCCGGCGTGATGCCGACAGTGATCTTGCCGTGAAGCACCGCAATCGTCGCCGGAATTGCGCCGCTGCCGCGCACGGCGGCTTCCATCGCCAGCGCGGTTTCGGCGTTGGCAGGGTAGGGCAGCCCATGCGTGATGAGCGTTGACTCCAGCGCGACGACGGGTCTGCCATCGGTGAGGGCGGCGGTGACTTCTGACGACAGGTGCAGTTCGGTATTCATGAGCGTTTCCGGTTGGGTGATTTGGCTGATGTGTGTTATTGCGTCTAACTGTAAACTGTCTCCTGCACGCTGTAAAGCGGATGCGCTATAATCGCTCACATACTTCTGCGACGGAGCGTCCCATGACGACGATCACGACCGAGGAAGCGCTCGAACAATCGAAACGCCGTCACCAGCGGGAGGTGATGCGCTTCATCCTCCTGCCTATGCTGCTCGGTGTGCTGGTGATCGTCGCGGTGATGATCGTGGTGGTGGCGCTGCCACGCACCTTGCAAGTGAGCGCAGTGGCGGACATCGTCTTGACGCTCTTCATCCTCTGCCCGCTGGCGCTGTGCTTTCTGCCATTTTCGCTCGGTTTGAGCGTGCTGGCGCTGATGAGCAACCGCGTGACACCTGCTGCCGCCAAGCCGCTGCGGCGCGGTGAGGCGCTGACGCTAACAATTTCGCAGCGTGCCGTGAACATAGCGGACAAGGTGGCGCGGGCAAGCATCGGCTTTAATGCGCGCTTGGCACCTCTGACGCGCTGGATGGATAACGCTTTTACGCGCAAGAATGAGGATAATCATGATGACAAATCTGCAAGATAAGCTGATGCCGAAAAACGAAAGCCATGTCGCTACCTATGGCATCGGGATGCTGGTAGGGGCGCTGGTTGGCATCGCGGCTGCTTGGATGTACGCACGCGCAGTCGATGAAGCGCGCATTGACGGGGCAGAGATTAAGCCGATGCAGGTGGGGCAGATCATCGCTATCGGGCTAGCGCTGCTCGGTGTCGTGCGCCAGATCGCGGAGATGGGGCGTCCGACGGTGAAGAAGTCGCGCCGCTGATACGCACACCTGTGCGTCTTTCGCGCATATAGCGGCAGAAATATGCGATATAAACGGATGAGGCGGGCGTATGTGTGGTCGTTTTGTGCTGGCGGTTGATCCACAGCAGGTACAGATGCAGTTCAATTTGACGAATGCGCCCACGGTGGCGGCGAATTACAACGTGTCGCCGACGCAGCCCGTCGCTGTCGTCACGAATGATACGCCGCGCACGCTCGACTATCATCGCTGGGGGTTGATCCCGTCGTGGGCAAAGGATATGTCGCTCGGCGCGAAGATGATCAACGCCCGTGCGGAAACAGTGGACGAGAAGCCGGCTTTCCGCGCTGCCTTCAAACGCCGCCGCTGCCTGATCCCCGCCAGCGGCTTCTACGAGTGGCGGACGAACGACGACGGCAAGAAGACGCCGATGTACATTCACCTGAAGGATCAGGAGTTATTCGCGTTCGCGGGCTTATGGGAAATCTGGAACAGCCCTGATGGTGAACTGCGCACCTGCACGATCCTGACCACCGACGCCAATCCGTTTATGCAGACGATTCACAATCGGATGCCTGTGATCATGCGCCTAGAAGATTATGATGCCTGGTTGCAGCCGGGCGAGATAGCGGCGGGAGCGATGAAAGCCCTGCTGCGCCAGTACGAGTCGGAGAAAATGGACGCCTACGAAGTGTCAAAGGCGGTCAACCGCGCAGGCTACAGCACGCCGGAGAATATTGTGCCTGTGACGACGAGTGAGCAACCGCGCTTGTTGTAGTCATAGGCTATACGGCCTGCCATGCCGCTAAACGGTTCACCGTAGAGATAAGGCAGAACGCTCGTCTGCCTTTCGGCAGTCTCTACTTCTTGTTCAGCTTCTTGTCGATGATGTCCTTGAACGGGTCGCGACCGGGGCGAATCAAGACCTCGCGGTTGCGCCCACCGCCTTTAACTTCACCGACAACGCCAAGCTCTTCCAGTAAGTCCATGATACGCGCCGCGCGCGGGTAGCCGACGCCAAGCTGCCGCTGGATGTGCGATGCAGAGGCTTCGCCCGCTTCGATCACCAGCGCAATCGCCTGTTCGAGCATCGGGTCGGTCTCTGACAGGAATTCGCGCCGCGTCAAGCCGCGCTCCCACGGTCCAATCGTGATGGCGTCCATGCGCCCGGCGGCGACTTGCTTCTCCTGCCACACGCGCCAGTGTTCAACAATGCCGCGCACCTCATCATCCGAGACATAGCAGCCTTGCAGACGACGTGGGAACGGCGAGTCGGCGGGCTGGTAGAGCATGTCACCGCGTCCCATCAATGCTTCCGCGCCGACTGTATCGAGGATAACGCGCGAATCGACACCGGACGCGACGGCGAACGATATGCGCGACGGGAAGTTCGCTTTGATCAAGCCTGTGATCACGTCCACGCTGGGGCGCTGCGTTGCTACGACCAGATGCATACCGACAGCGCGCGCCATCTGTGCCAGACGGGTGATCGTCTTTTCGGTCTCTTCCGGCTTGCTCATCATCAGATCACCGATTTCGTCAATCAGGATGACGATGTAAGGCAGGTATTCATCCTTGCGGCGGCGACCAAGGCGCGAGTTGAAGATGTCGATATTGCGGGCGGCGTTTTCTTCGAGTAACTTGTAACGGCGATCCATCTCACGCGTACACCAGCGCAACACCCCGATAATGCGCTCCTGGTCAGTTTCGACAGGACCGAGCAGATGTGGCAGCCCGTTATAGCGGCTGAGTTCGACCATCTTCGGGTCGAGCATAATCAGCTTGACCGTATCGGGCATATTGTCCAGCACCAGCGATGCTGCCATCGCCGCGATACAGACCGACTTGCCAGAGCCGGTCGTCCCTGCGATGAGCAGGTGCGGCATTTGTGACAGATCGACGCCGACGGGCGCGCCGGACACGTCACGCCCTAACGGGATGAACAGCGGGGACTTCTTCTTTGCTGCTTGGTCCTGATACGTCTTGCTTTCGTAGACTGACCGCAGCGCCACAACACTGGGTTTCTTGTTCGGGACTTCAATGCCGATGTAACTGTGACCGGGTACGGGCGTTTCCATACGCAGTCGCCGTGCTGACAGCGACAGCGCCAGGTCGCTTTGCAGCGAGGCGATCTTGCTGATACGCGTGCGCCCCTGCGCGCTTTCGCCCTCCTTGCCCTCGCGGAACGGCTGTACCGCGTACTGCGTCACCGTCGGCCCGACTTTCACGTCCACCACATCAATATCGATGTCGAATTCGAGCAGCGTGTTTTCGATCAGGACGACGTTGTTGTTGATCTCGCTCTCTTCCGGCAGCAGCAGTTCGGAATCGCGCAGCAGCGACAGCGGTGGCAGCGTTGGGTCACGCTTGGCGACGAACTTCGTCTCCTTCATACCTTCGACGGTGTAGAAGCGTTTGATGCGTCCATCCGGACGCTGCACCATCACGGGCTGCCCTTTAACGCGCTTGCCCTGAATGACGCCGATTTGTTCCGCGAGTGCCGGATTTGCCTCATGCTTCATGAACAGCGGATGCTGCGAATAATCTTCATTCTTTTCAACCACTTCTGGCATCGGTTCTAACGGCTGCGCGCCTGGGCGCAGCGACGGCGGCAGGCTGTCGGGGTCTGGGCGGATGCGCAGAATGGTCTGTGCGGTTGGGCGCGGGGCGGCGATAGTTTCGGCAGGCGGCATCGGTTTGGCGGCTTCGGCTCTGGCGGCAATGGCGATTGCCTCGCGCTCCTGTCGTGCGGCGCGCAGTTCTGCAATGCGCGTGCGCGTGCGCGTTGCGAAATCGTTCAATACCCCATGGGTGTTTGTCAGCCATCCTGCCAGTTGATCACGCCTGACGCCGCTGACGACAACTATCGAGAGTATGAAAATCAAGCCGTAAAAGGCAAGTGCGACGTTCATGCCGAACAGATTGGCGATGACTGAACTCAGCGCCCAGCCGACTGCGCCGCCACCTTCGCCGGAACGGACGAGTGTGCGCAGTTCGCCATTACCGCCGACGACTAAATGCACGAGCGCCAGCAGCGCCAGAAACGCGATTTCCAGCGCCAGCACGCGGCTGGTCGCAAAGCCGATTTTGACGCCAAATTCGCGCAGGAGAATGTAGACACCGAACAGGAAGATGCCGATGCTGATGACGAGCGCGCCGTAGCCAAAGGCGGTCGTCAGCGCATTTGACCAGGCGATGGAGACGGTGGCGTCACTGGTGACGTTCAGCACCGAAAGCAGCGAGAGGATGCCGAAGACGACCAGGGTGAAGCCGACCACCTCACCGAACCAGGGCGGGATCACATCTAGAAACGAATCCCAGAATTCGCTCTTGAGGGTAAATTTCTCGATATGATCTTGGCGGATAGTTGACGACGGAGCAGTCGGTTTGTTCGCTTGCTTCTGCGCCTTACTCCCCGTCGCAGCGGTCGTCGCCTTATCCGCTGATTTCTGGCTTGCCACTCGTCACGATACCCCACAGACAAAACAGTACAGATGTTTCGTAGACTATAGCATATTTTGTGCCAGTGTGGGGCGATAACTTATCCCGTTTCTGTCTGGTAGTGTCCGTTCCCATTGCCATTGTGTTGGTTCATCGCGCGCAGGCTCAGCCCTAAACGGCGGCTGCGTCCGTCAATACTCAGGATGCGGGCGCGCACGAACTGCCCTTCTGACACCACATTGCGCGGGTGCAGGAAGTGACCTTCTGCCAGTTCAGAGACGTGGATCAGCCCTTCCAATCCCTCCTCGATGCGGGCAAATGCGCCGAAATCGACTACGTTGGTGATCGTCCCTTCGACCACTTCGCCAAGGCGGTAGCGCAGATGTACGGTCTCCCAGGGGTCAGGGTTGAGGCGTTTCAGACTCAACGCGACACGTCCCTGCTCAGGATGCACGTCCAGTACGAAGACCGCGATCTCCTGCCCGCGCTTGAGTAAATCCGCCGGATGTCCGACGCGCCCCCAGCTCAATTCGCTGATGTGGATCAAGCCTTCCAGCCCGCCGAGATCGACAAACGCGCCGAAATCGCACAGATTGGTGACGACGCCTTGTACCATCTCGCCATGCTTCAGGCGGTGCAGCAGGTCGGCACGTTCCCCCGGCAGTGCCTTTGCCGCGCGCTCTGATAGAATCAGGCGATTCTGTACAATGTCGAGTTCAATGACGCGCAAGACGAGCTTCGTGCCAATACGGTCATTCAGGTCCGGACGGCGTGCGAGGGGGGCTGAGCCGTTACTATATTCCACGAGTTGACTCGCCGGGACAAACCCCCGCAAACTGCGCCACTCCACCAGTAAACCGCCGCGATTTAACCCGATGACGGGCAGCTCCAGCACCAGATCAGCATCCATGATGCGGCGCATCTCTTCCCAATCGTTCATCAGCCCGGCAGACTCGGCAACGGAACCCATGACCGGCGCTGAAGCGCCTGCTTCATAGAGCGAATAGTGACCATTGCTTTGAAACGTGCTAGTGTTGACCGCATCTGCAAATTCGCCCTCATGCAGAAGTGCCGCCCAATAACTTTCCTCCAGCGGTTCTGGCTGTATCTCCGGCTCGCGCCGATGCGTATGCCCCGACATATGCCCCTTCTCTCTTACAACACAAATGACTTACAGTGATTGCACAAACGGTCTAAATATGAGAATTACATGAGCCTGTGCTGAGAATATAGCAAAATTGCCGGATTCGCAATAGTCGTAAGTCATGTCTTCTGGCAGGACAAGCCGCTGCGACTGAGCAGTCCTACTGCTCGGACTCCATCTTCCAGAGTTCGTCCGCAAGGCTGTCAATCGCTTCGCGCTGCTTGCGGTAGAAGTCCGGCTCGCTGATGGAGAGGCGGTTGGCGACCTCGCGCACCTTTAACCCCTTCAGAAAACGCAGTTCGATGATGGTGTAAAACGTCCATTCGCGGTTGAGCGGCTTTGGCTCGCCTTGGGGGCGCAAGCGCTGAATCGCTTTGTTCAGGACGGTGCGGAGTGCCTTGGCGCTGTTGTTGTCATTGTCTGGCAGTGCGGAACGCACCAGCTTGGTGTCGATCAGTCGGCTGTTGCTCAAACCGGGTCCGCCGTAATAATGGCGCAGTGCCGCGCGCACCTGCTCGTTGAACTGCTCGCGGTCAATGGGCGGGGCAGATGGTGGTGTCAACCCTGCACGTCCCGGGCGATATTCGATGTCCTCAGTTGTGCGGCGCGTTAGGTTGATTTGTGGGAGCAAGCCTTCCAGTGCGGCGAAGATTTCTCCCTGAAGCTGTGTATCTTCCAGGGCTTGCCCCGCACGCACAGCGATGGAGTCGAGCATGGTGCGCTCGTCTTCCGTCAGGTCGACATGATGCCCGCGCGCCTGAATTCCCAATACGCCGATCATGCCTGGACGCACTCCGTTGAGGCTGCCGTTGCGGGTGTGACCATGCAGGGGCATCAACCAGTAGTCTTCCCAGGTCAGGATCGGAAATGCAGACTCAGCTTCATCATCCAGTGTGAGCAGGTTCGCCCGCAGCACACTGCTGCGCTCTCCCAACGGTACATGTGCGGGAGCGCTGGCACCGACCGCGCGTACCAGCTCCAAGCCATTTTCAGTCAGCGCGGCAATAAACGCGGTATTGACGCGCAGGTAGTTGCAGGTTGCTGCAAGCAAGGTTTCAATCAACTGTATGAGGTCGGTGCGAGTCAGGACGCGCTCACTCAGGTGCTGCAACTTATCAAGCTGGTCGAAATCCTCCTCACCATATACCAGTCGTCGTTCCAGCCAGGGCAGCGCCAGCGCGATGCCCCATTGCCAGAGCAGGATGACTGCGACAATCGCAAATGGCGTAAATTGTTCGCCCTGCAAGCCGAGAATACGACTGGTAGCATTGGTAAAGATATACGTCAGCAGCGCCAGCAAACCCGTCATGGGTCCGCGCAGCACGAAGCGCAGCAGTTCGGTTTTGACGACGCGATCAGGGATATTTGAGCCGAAGAAGGACAGCGGGTACGCGAGAAACAGCAGCATCAGCACCACGAACAAATTCGCCGCGCTGACCAGTATCAATCCCACGGGCGAGAACTCGGTACCCGTTCCCAGCACTACCGAAAAAGGAAAGATGCCGATGGCGGGCGTGAGCATGGCGTATTGCAGATAGCCCATGCGGCGGCGAGTGGCGCGCGTAAGACAGCGCAACCGGGCGCGGTTAGCGTTGATGAAGGCGGCGACGACAGCGATGACGAAGTAGAGCATGTAGACGGGGAAGAGAACACCCGCCTGCAAACCGACGGCGATGGTGCGGTCTGAAATCGTGGGGGCGATGAGAGTGGGTTCAATCAGCGCGTCGCTGAACATCGCCGTCAGCAGGAAACCCGCACTGATAATGTACATCAGACGCACGACCCGGCGGCGGCGACCCCGCGATGGGAGCCCGGTAGTCGCCAGCAGCGCATCTGACAAATGAAAGATCGTGGCGGGCATAAAGGCGATACCGAACCATTGCAGGCGGAGCGCTGCTTCATACGCCCCGAGTTCAGGACCGAGCGATACGAATACATCTGCCAGATAGGTGATGGTGACGCAGCCGAGCAGAAAGGCGGAGGTTCGCGCGATGCGATTGTCAAAATTACGGGTGAAGTTGTAGAGCAAAATCGACGCTGCCAGCACGACAATCGTCGCTGCCAGCGTTTCGTTTATGAGTTGAAGGGCGAACAACGACAAGTCCACAGTTGTGTGTCTCGCATTTAGCGTAGGGATTGCCCAAAAAATACGGCAATGTCTTGATTGTCAAAGTAGCGTTCATTGTAGCCACAAAAGATAAGACCACCAGACTGACAAAATTGTATAGCGGGGTAATTGCGTGTCTGCACTTCGGCAATCAGGCGTTCGAGCTGTTGTTCGCGCGCCCACCTGCGGGCGATAGTGAGCAGCTTGCCGCCGATATTGCGTCGACGCACATTGCGGTCAACCACCAAATCCTGAATCAGGGCGACCTTGCGCGCGGGAATGCTGCTCATTACCAGGTAACCTAGCACGCTGTCTGCGTCGCGGTCAACCGCTGCAAGAAAGCAGTGCTGCGCCGCGAGTGCGAGACGCAGCCGCCGTTCATCGGCAGGGTAGGCGGCATCGAGCGTACGCGGCAGACGTTCAGTCTTGAACACCGCCTGATAAACCTGTGGGTCGCTGTGTTCAAACTGCACTTGCCACACATACTCAGTTGTATAGGTGTGGTCAAGCGCGAGGCATGAGGTGATATCCGCTTCCAATCCGTCACGAATGACGAGCGCAATCGGCTTTGTCATAGAGGTAGAGCTTTCACATGCTCAGGCGAGATAGACATCGCCAAACGTGCCGCGCACGATAATTTCGACAGGCTGAAGCAGGCTATCGGCAGCGCGTGCGATATATGTGCCTTCTTCGCCGCGTTCATAGCGGTTTTCGTCGACATGAACAGTGAGCAGCGGCGAACCGTGTACCTGCACAAGCGCACGCGCGCCGGGAGGGGTATAAACATGGATGTCACCGACTGCCGAGCGCAATTGGAGTGGCTCAAAGGCTTCTCGCGGGCAGGTCAGACGAATGTCGCCCATGCCCGTTGCAACAACGGCGCTGTGCATGATGACATCGCTCACATCGAGATCGACTGCGCCGAGGCTGGTGCTGATGAACACCTGCCAGGGCAAATCGCGCGAAAGCGCCAGTTCCCAATCGGCGAAGGACAGCCAGGGCGTGGCGGCACGATCCATGCGCAGGACGGCGTGATTATCTCGCACGTCCAGCGACGGGCGCGAATTGACGGCGTACTGCCCGGAGACGAGCCGCCCTTCGCGCGTGAGACCATGCAGGCGCACATCAATTTCGCCCGGTGTGATTTCGGCGGATGCGCTTTCGACCGTACCGCGTGTGATGCCAAACGTGCGCGAGTCGGTGTTATTGGTCAGGTCACCTTGCAGCAGGATGACGACGCCGGCAACGACCAGAAGCAGCGGCCACAACGCCGTGACGTTGAAGCCGCTGATGATGAGAAAGTTACTGAGCAGCAGCACGACGCCCAGCACCAGTAAGCCGAGTGCCAGCAATCCTGCTCCGCGTGTCGTGCCTTTCTGCACGGTTTAGTCCTCGTACAGGTAATCGCGCAGGATGATGTGTGCCGACGACTGACGCAGCCGATTGAGCGCCTGTGCCTCCAGTTGACGGACGCGCTCACGGGTGACGCCAATTGCCTGCCCGACTTCTTCCAGCGTGTAGATTTTGCCATCTTCCAGCCCGTAGCGCAGCCGGAGAATTTGCGCCTCGCGCGGCGGCAGGCGGTCGAGCGCCTTCTTCAGATGCTCGTGGAGCATGTTCGTCGCGACTTCTTCGGCGGGCGCAGGGCTGTTGACATCTTCAACGAAATCGCCGAAGGTCGAGTCGCCATCCTCGTCAATCGGCGTCTCCAGGCTGACCGGGCGGCGCGCGATTTCGAGCAGGTTCTCCACCTTGTCCGGCGTCGTTTCCATGCCAATTGCCAGCTCATCGAGCGTCGGTTCGCGCCCCAGTTCCTGGGTCAGTTGAAGTTGAACGCGGCGCATCCGATTCAACTGGTCGCCCATGTGAACAGGTACGCGAATCGTGCGCCCCTGGTCGGCAACGGCACGGCTGACCGCCTGGCGAATCCACCACGTCGCATAGGTGCTGAACTTATGCCCACGTTGGTATTCAAACTTGTTCGTCGCGCGAATCAAGCCGATGTTCCCTTCCTGGATCAGATCAAGGAAGGGGACCCCGCGCCCGATATAGCGCTTGGCGACGCTTATGACGAGGCGTGCGTTGGCACGGACGAGGTGTTCCTGCGCCAGTTCGCCGTCGGAGATGATGTCCTTGAGTGTGTAGACATCATCCAGCGGCATGGAGTCGCCCCGATCTTCGAGGATCGCCTGCGCCTTCGCCGCTTTCTCCATACGCTTCGCCAGCGACACTTCTTCCTCTGCTGTCAACAGCGGGACGCGCCCGGCCTCCTTGAGGTACAAGCCGACCACGTCGTCGCTATCCAGCGCGTGCTGGTATCCTGCATCGTTGATGAGCTGGCTTTCGATCATACCAAATTCCAGATCATCCTCTTCTTCGCCCAGATCAAAATCGATCGCGGGTGCCGGACGGGCAGCAGTCTTGGCGGCAGGCGCGAGGAAGTCTTCCTCCGGCGCAAGACTAGGCGCAACCTCGATGCCCGCGTCCATCAGTTCGTCCATGAGGTCATCAAGCAGACTGATGTCACGTTCGGCATCCGGGAACACGGCGAGAATCTCGTCATAGGTGATTGCACCTTTACGGCGAGCCTTCTCGATCAATTGGGTACGGAGTTCGTCTTTGCTGACCATTTCTCTGATCATTACATTACACCATTTATAGAACATGGTACGACTGGAGCGTTTTTTACGCTACAGTTCATCTACTAACATACGTCTCAACTGGATGACGTAGGGTGAGCGATACTGGTGATGAGGCGATAGATACCGACTGCAATATACTGTTATATATTGCAATCAGGTACAGTACTGCGATTTTAAAAAACTGTCAAGCACTTGAGTCGCGCAGAACCACGAACAGGTAGTCGATTGCCCGTCGTTCGACCACGTACACCTCTGTCTGCTGGTCCACCAGTGCATAATAGGTGTCGCCAGCAGGGGTCAATCCGCCAACCAGTACGGCGTGCTGTGCACCGTCATTGAGCAGCACAGTAATGAGTAGTGTGCCGGGGTTGAAGCCATACAGCGTCGCAAGGTCGCTTTGTGGAATGTTTGGCAAGGTGCGGTAGTAGGGCAGCAGCACAATCGAACTGGCAATCGCAGTTGCAGCTGCCTGGTCAACCCCCAGTGTTTGCCCTGGTGCAATCCAGCTGCGATCAGGATCGCGCGCAATCGTGAAGACTGTCTCTGATCCTGGCACTTGCAGCCGCACGGCGTCGATCTGGGACTCTTCCGTGATGAATGGAAAGATCGTCGGCACGCGGTTTTCCGTCGCCTGCTCGACCGCCTGTTGCAGCCGCGCGCCGCTCTGGATGAAGACGCCAACGCCGAGCGCGACGAAGATGATCACAAGGATCAGCAGAGTGCGGCGACCGTGTTTCATTGGCGTGACCGCCGCAACCAGATGGCGACGCCGCTTGCCAGCACAATGCCGGGCAGCAGGATGACAGCGACGAAGGCGACGATATTGAGCGTATCGTTGGCGAGCGTGAGCAGCGGCAAGCCAAAGCCAACGCTGGACGGAGCAAACTCAACCGACTGGCTGGTATCCGTCAGCCAGGTAATCGCGTCTGTGAACAGGATGCCATTGCCGAAGCGAGTGACGATTTCGCCCGTCGGGTTCGGGTTCAGCTGTCCGTTGGTTATGAAATCGCTATCGCCGATCAGCACGATGCGCCCGCCCGTGTTCTGGTCTTGTGCCCACGCCGCGATGACGATAGGGCCGGGAATGTCCTGCCCGTCGTTAAAGCCGAAGGTATTGGTGGCACCCAGTTCCGTCAGGTTGGTTTCGGCATAGCCTTCTGGCGATGTGCTGATGAACTGCCCGTTGACAACATTCGTAATCGCGGGTGGCGTGACTTCGATGGCGCGGCTGAGGCGGAACAGCGCCGGGTTCGTCGCCGGGTCAAGATTGGGCGTGACGGTATTGGCGACGACGGCGGCACTGATGATGTCGAGCGCCGTACCGCTGCTTGCCGCCGGATCGACAATCACAGCATCCAGGGCGCGGATGCCATAATTTGCCGCCAGGTAGTTGTTAAAGATGCCGCTTTGCTGGAGGAAGAAACCGGGCGTGAACTGGACATCCGGCAGCAGCAGTATCGACCCGCCCCGATCCAGATAGCGGTCAATCAAGCCAACTTCCTGCTCATTAAAATCGACCAGCGGGCGCGCGATGATAACGGTGCGTGCGTCAGCGGGGATGTCGCCACCGCTTTGCGCCAGTGTCGTCAGGTCTACAGGCGCAGTGACGTAGCCAATCGTCTTGAGCAGCTCGTTAATCGTGCCAAGCCCTTCGGCTGTCGTCAAATCCTGTGCATCGCGTGTGCCGTGACTGGTCGCAAAATAGACCGTTGTACTGCCTGCGAATAACATACGCATGATCGCGCCCGTCATATCGCGTTCCTGGCTGCCAGAGCGCGGTACGGGCTGGCGGGTCGTCAGGTCAGCTGTGCCATCAGGGTTGAGGAAAACGAGAAAAACATCGCCATCTGCCTGCACATTGTACGCCTGTGCGACGGCGGGCGCTTCATCCGGGTCAATGTAGACGATGCGGATTATGCCATTGGTAGCGGTGACGTAGCGCTGGAAGAACTGGTTGTCGATTTCGCGAGCGGGCAGGGCGCGCGATGTGTAGAAACCTGTCACCTGCATCGGGCGGATGACGCCGCGCAAGACCTGTAATGTTTCCGGGCTGAGTGTGTAGCTTTCGCTCTGTGTCAGGTCGAACGACACGCCGCTATTGCGCACTATCATGAAGCTCATAGCGACGATGCCCGACAGGAACAACGCCGAGAAGAAGGCAACTGTGCCGTATCGCGCCTGTCGCCCGGTGATGAAGTCACGAAAGTCTTTGGGCGCAAACCCCGCCCACGTCGCGATGCCGACAGCCGCAACGATGAGCGTAGCGATGGTGAACGGCGATAACCCCGTCCAGATCAGCCCAAGCAAGCCCATGAGCAGGGCGATGCCGCCGACCGCGCTGCCCACCTGGGCGACACGCTGTCGTGTAATGATGACGTTTTGTTGTCGTGTCGATTGCATCTAGCGCCACCGATTCCATTCTACCAACCGGATGGTGATGAAGAGCATGAGCGTGATGATCCCGGCGAAAAAGACGATATCTTCCGGGCGCATCAGCCCGACGGCAAACGAACTGGAGTAATGTCCTTGCAGGGTGAGTTCGCGCAGGAAACGCGCAATGTCGATATTGCTGATGACCGTGCCGACGCGGTCGCCGATCCAGAGCAGGAACAGCGCCGCCGACGCCAGAAACGCCGCCACAATCTGGTTTTCCGTGACGGCGGAAAAGACCATACCAACCGAGAGACATGCCCCGCCATAGAGCCAGATGCCGACATATGCTGACACCGCTATACCAAGATCTGCCTGCCCACGCGTGACCCACAGCAAAATGAACTGATGTGTGAATGTGAGCAGCAGGATGACCGTGAAGTACGCCCATGCTCCCAGGAACTTGCCGACGACAATGGCGGTGTCGGTTGCGGGGGCGGTCAGCAGCAGTTCGAGCGTGCCTTCGCGCTTTTCTTCCGCCAGCAATCGCATCGTCAGCAGCGGGGCGAAGAAGATGAGCGCGAACGCGAAAAAGTTCGGGACGAGCGCTGCATCGGGCGGGCGCAGGTCGGCAGCTATCGTGAGGTCGTTGACGAACAGAACGCCCGTGACCAGCAGCAGCGCGAACGCAATCAGATAGGCGAACAGCGATGAGAAGTAGCTTGCGAGTTCCCGTTGGAAAATGATGCCGACGCCTTTCACACATCCTCCTTGCCAACGATATCGAGGAAGACGTTTTCAAGCGTCGCAATGACGGAACGCATCTCCTGAATCGAACCACCCGCGCGCAGCACCCGGTCGATCAGCTCTGTGCGAATATCGGCGTTCTTTTTTACGCGCACGTTGTAGCCATCGCCCGCCTTCTGCACGTTTTCGACCTGCGGGATGGACTTCAGCAGCTTTTCGATTTCTTTGGGTGTGAGCTTGTCAATCTGTATATAGAGATGCAGATCGGGTTGCAGTTTCTTACGTAATTCGGCAGGTTTTCCCTGTGCAACAATCTTGCCGTGATTAATGATGACCACGCGGTCACAGACCTGTTCCGCTTCAGACAGGATGTGTGTGCTAAAGAGAACGGTATGACCCCGTGCCAGTGACCGAACTGTATCACGGACTTCGATCACCTGCTGCGGGTCAATACCAATCGTCGGCTCATCAAGGATGATGACGGGCGGGTTATGTACGAGCGCCTGTGCCAGCCCCAGTCGCTGACGCATCCCTTTTGACAAATTGCGCACCAGCGTTTTGCTGCGGTCGGCAAGACTGACGCGTTCTAGCACGGTTGCAGTCTGCTTGCGAGGCGCTTTGGCACCGCGCAGCTTTGCCCAGAAGAGGACGTACTCTTCGACCGTCATGTCGGGGTAGACCGGCACACGCTCTGGCAGATAGCCGACTTTGGCGCGGGCAGCGAGCGAGTCTTCGAGAATGTCGATTCCGGCGATGCTGGCGCTGCCGCTGGTGGGGGGCATGAAGCCCGTCAACATTCGCATGGTGGTCGTCTTGCCCGCGCCGTTCGGTCCTAACAACCCGACGACTTCGCCTTCGGGTGCTTTGAAGCTGATGTGATCGACAGCGAGGCGAGTGCTGTAGCGTTTCGTCAGGTCTTTGACTTCAATCATTTGGTTTACGATTCAAACAATCCACACGTGTTCATCGTAATGCGGACAGCCTTATGGCGTCAAGCGGGGTATTTGTGGCGCGGTTGTCAGAAAATCTTGACGAGCGCCCGCAGCAGCTTGCCCGTCATGCTGCTGACCAGCCACGACTTGACCTGCTCCGTCGCTAGAATGACGTTCGCCGTGCCGAGCGATGGATAGACACGCATGGCAGTTGCGGCGCTGGAGACATTGCCGCCACGTTCCAGCACGGCGATCCAGTCGTTGATCATTTCGCTGGCATTGGTGCCGACGAGCGTTGCACCGAGCAGTTTGCCATCCGGCAGGTGGATGAGCTTCATGAAGCCGTCGCCGCGCAGGTCGGTCATGGCGCGGTCGGCGCGCGTCATTTGCAGCCGGGTGATGTGAACGCGCTCACCGTACTGCTGCTGTGCGGCTTCCTCAGTCATGCCTGCCTGGGCGATTTCAGGATCGGTAAACAAGCTGTAAGGTGTCGTTTCGCGCGTGCCTTTGCCCCCCAGCGGCGCGGGCAGCAGAGCGTTGCGCACGGCAATAAACGCCTGCCAGCCCGCATAGTGTGTGTACTGGGGTCCCCCGGTTACATCGCCAGCCGCGTAGATGTGGCGCTGTGTGGTGCGCAGCCGCTCATCCAGTACCAGCCTGCCATTGGGCGTTTCGATGCCTGCCGCTGCGAGATTGAGGCTGTCGAGATGTGGTCGCTTGCCGACGGCGAGCAGCACCGCATCGCCGTGTGTTTCGTTGCCGCTGCTCAGACGGATGTGAGTGTGTCCGTCCTGCTGCCATGCGCGCTCGACGGTGCAGCCTTCGGCAATGAAGATTCCTTCGGCAAGCAGCACATCGCGGATATGTCGCACTGCTTCTGCATCAACGCTTGGTAGGACGTGCGCTGCCTGCTCCACCAGCGTCACGCGCGCGCCGAGCCGTCGGAACGCCTGCGCCATTTCGACGCCCTGCGCGCCGCCGCCGATGATGATGAGATGGTCTGGCAGCCTGCGCAGGTCGAAGAGCGTTTCGTTCGTCAGGTAGGGCACGTCATGGAACACAGGTGGGATAATGGGCTTTGCTCCGACGCCGATCAGTATGCGTTTGGCGCGCAGGCTGCGCCCATCACTCAGCGCCAGCGTGTGTGCATCTCGGAACTGTGCATATGCCTCGTAGACATCGAGTCCCTGTTTGCGCAGCGCGTCCGGCGATTCTTCGCGGTAGATGTCGTAAATAATCTGTCCAATGTGTTCCATTGCGGCAGCAAAATCGATCTGCGGCTGCGTGTAATGCACGCCGTAGCGTGCGGCGTGGCGTGCAGCCGCTACCTGTTTTGCAATCGCCAGCAGCGCTTTGCTGGGAATGCAGCCTGTCCAGGTGCATTCACCGCCCGTGCGTCCGCCTTCAATGAGCGCGGTCTTTGCGCCGAGTGCCAGCGCAGCCTGCGCCGCCGTCAATCCGGTCGTGCCGCCGCCAATAATGGCAAGATCATACGTGGGGATGCTAGCGCTCATACGTCTGGTGTCCAAATGTTCAATCAATGTGTTGACAAGTGAACGATGAGAACATAAACTCTCGATTACAAAGTGTTTCGAGTTGTCTGAGCAAGTGGTGTGAACATGCTGCCCATTGCCAAATCACAACTGCCTATCCGTCGCAGCCGTCGCCCGCAGACTCATGAGGTCATGCCGGGAATTTTGTGCTGGCGGTAGACGACACGAACCGCAACGAAAGCGCGAAAACACCCCCTGACCTCTCGGTAATGAGGCAGGGGGTTTTTATTTGGGTGGTGACATCCAGAAAGGTGGCACAGGCGTGACAGAACAGCAGGGGCGATCGCCCGTCCGTGTGGGGGTGTATGGCGCGTCGGGGTACGCGGGGCTGGACCTGATCGAAATACTGGTGAGGCATCCGCATGTCGAAATCGCATTTGCTGTCTCAAACAGCTACGCGGGGCAGGCAGTGCCGGGGACGAGGCTGCGCTATATCAAGATGGACGACGTAGCGCTGGCGGGCATTGACGCGGTGTTTCTGGCGCTGCCGCATGGCGTATCTGCAAAGGTAGCGGCGGAAGCAGCAGCGGCGGGCTGCGCTGTCGTTGACTTATCGGCGGATTTGCGGCTGGATACGGCGGAGTCGTACCAGCAGTGGTACGGGCATGAGCATCCCCATCCTGATATGCTGACCGCACCCTACGGTTTGCCGGAATACAACCGTGCGCGCATCGCGGGTGAGCGTGTGGTCGCGGCTCCTGGCTGCTACCCGACGACGACGCTGCTCGGTTTGTATCCGCTGCTCAAGCATGGTTGGCTGCTGCCTGGGCGTCCGATCATCGTCGATGCCAAGTCGGGTGTGAGCGGGGCAGGACGTGAACCGAAAGCGACGACGCACTTTGTCGAAGTGTTCGGCAACCTGTCCCCTTACAACCCTGGACGCGCGCATCGGCATGTCGGTGAGATTGAGCAGGAAATCGCCAAGCTGGACAGCACAACAGGTCCGCTGATCTTTACCCCGCACCTGCTGCCGGTGGATCGCGGGTTGATGGCGAGCATCTATGTCGAACTTAAGCCAGAACATACGACGGACGAGGTGCAGGCATTGTACGAAGAGACCTACAGCCACGAACCGCTGGTCAACGTGCTGCCGCGCCCGGAACAGGCGACGCTAAAGCATGTTGTGCGCACGAATGGCGCGGCGATCAGTCTGACGCCCGTTACGCCGCAATATCTGCATGTCACCAGCGTGACTGATAACCTGCGTAAGGGGGCAAGCGGGCAGGCGGTGCAGTGCTTCAACCTGATGATGGGCTTCCCGGAAACGACCGCACTACTGTAAAGGAGCATGAATTGTTTACAGGCGGAGAACTGAGCGGGGTGCTATACGGGTTGATGTCGGCTGCGTCTTGGGGTGGCGGCGATTACACGGGCGGCGCGGCGACTCGGCGAATGCACGCGCTGTCGGTCGTGGCGGTGTCGCACCTGATCGGGCTGATGCTCCTGCTCGCGCTGGCACTGCTGAGTGGCGAACGCCTGCCTTCAACCCCCGATCTGTTGTGGGGCGCAGGTGCGGGGCTGGCGGGCGCTGTCGGCTTGGGCGCACTCTATCAAGCGCTGGCGGTGGGCAAGGCGGGCGTGGCTGCGCCAATTACATCCGTTGTTTCGGCGTCGCTGCCCATTGGCTGGAGCTTCCTCACCTTGGGGCTGCCTTCGGGTCAGATCATCGTCGGGCTGGTGCTGGGTCTGATCGGCGTACTGCTGGTCAGTCAGTCGGGTGATGCAGCGGCTGACCGCGCCAGCGTCACGCTTGCCCTGGTGAGCGGTCTAGGCTTCGGCGTGTTCTACATCCTGATCGGACAGTTCTCCGAAGGTGCGGTGTTTTATCCGCTGGTGGCGGCGCGCTGCGCGTCGGCATTTGCAACGCTGGCGATTGCACTTGTGCTTCGCAAGTCACTCACCCCGCCCACGCGCGGTGCGTTTGGCTTGCTGGCGCTGGCGGGTGCGCTGGATGTGGGCGGCAACCTGTTCTATACGTTGGCGGCGCAGGCAGGGCGGATTGACGTGGCCGCGGTGGTTGCGTCGCTGTATCCGGCGGTGACGATTTTGTTGAGCTGGCTGCTGCGCGGTGAACGCATCGTACGCTGGCAGGGAGTGGGCATAGGTCTGGGTCTGCTGGCGGTTGTGCTGATCAGTGCTGGATAGGAGTATGAGGTTGGCAGAGACAATTGTCATCAAGGTGAGCGGGCATGAAATTGACGACCCGGCGTTCCTGACTGGATTTGCGAGCGTGATTCGCGATCTGGCGCAGCCGATCATCGTCGTGCATGGCGGCGGGCGCGAGATTACCGAGATGCAGCAGAAGATGGGCATTGAGGCGCGCTATGTGGATGGGCTGCGCATCACCGACGCGGCATCGCTGGCACTGGTCGAGATGGTGCTGTGCGGTGCGGTCAACACGCGGCTGGTACGGATGCTGGTGAACGCAGGCGTGGATGCGCTCGGCATGAGCGGCGTAGATCGCGGGCTGGTGCGCGCCCACAAGATGCCGCATCCAGCGCAGGATATGGGCTACACGGGCGAGATTGTCAGCGTTCGCGCTAATGTGCTCAGCGACCTGCTGGCTGAGGGTATCACCCTTGTTGTTGCGCCGATCTGTCTGGGTGTAGACAGCAGCTATAACGTCAATGCCGATCATGTGGCAGGGGCGGTGGCGGCTGTGGTAGCCGCGGGGCGCGTTGTCTTCCTGACGAATGTCCCCGGCGTGCTGGTGGATGGGGTTGTGGTTGAAACCCTGTCGCCGGAAGCGGCGGAAAAGCTGATCAACGATGGTATCATCTTTGGTGGCATGATCCCGAAAGTGCGGACGGCACTGGCAGCGCTGACGGGCGGGGCGGCAAGCGCGGTCATCACGAATTTGGACGGGCTGCGCATGGGGGGAGGGACGACGTTCAAACGGTAGGCAAGGGGTCTCTGCGAGAGGCAAGGCGATGGGTGCGGTAACGGAACGGGCACTGTACGATGAGCTGTTGGCGCTGATACACGCGCTCTACCGCGCGGGTGAAACGGACGAGATCATCGAAGCATTTCAGAGCAGCCTGGAGGCACACAAGAGCGTTGATGAGCGGATGGGTATTCTGGCGCACTGGGTTGATTTTTACCGTGTGCGCAAGTACCGCCGGGACCGCCAGCGCCGCCGCCCGACGTACCAGGAGCGCATTACGGCGTGCGCTGCCTGTGGCTATCCTGCGTCGCATCGGCATCACATTTACGATGTGGCGACGCACGGCGAACATGCGCAGACGGTTCAGCTTTGCGCCAACTGCCACGAGCTGCAACACCTGATTTACAACGCGCTGGTAAACGAGAGCGATTACAGCCGCAAACTGGTGAACCATATCATGTATGCGGATCGGCTGCCGTCGGGTGCGTTGGACAAACTTCTGCAACTGTGCCGCGCTACCATTCGCTACGAGGCGAAGCAGGGCTGGGTGAGCGCGGACAAGGCGAGCGATGAATGGGTGGAATTGACACTGCGTTGGTCTGAATATCAGCGGCATGTTTCCGCAAAGGATTGAGCGGCATGGGAAGTTTGACAGAGACGATTATCGGGATTGAGAATGAGCATATTGTGCAATCGTACAAGCGCCCGCCGTTTGTCATCACGCGCGGCGAAGGTGTGACGTTGTACGATGCGGAGGGTAAGGCGTATCTGGATATGGTGGCAGGCATCGCCGTCAATGCGCTGGGTTACGGCGAGCCGGGTATGGTGCGCGCGATCCAGGAAGCGGCGACGGGGCTGCTGCACAGCAGCAACCTGTATTATACGGAACCGCAGGCGCGCCTGGCGGCTGCCATCTGCGCCAAATCGTTTGCTGACCGCGTATTCTTTACCAACAGCGGCACAGAGGCGAACGAGGGCGCGCTCAAATTCATCCGCAAATATCATTACGATCACAACGATGTTGAGCGGAAAGAGATTGTTTGCTTCACGGGCGCGTTTCACGGGCGCACGCTCGGTTCGCTGTCTTTGACGCCGAAGGAAAAGTATCAGAAGCCGTTCTCACCGCTGATGCCCGGCGTGGTTGTTGCGGATTACAACGACATTGCCAGCGCTGAGGTGGCGATCAGCCACAAAACAGCGGCGGTCATCGTTGAGCCTGTGCAGGGCGAAGGCGGCATCAATCCAGCGACGAGCGAGTTTTTGCAGGCGCTGCGCCGCCTGTGCGACGAACGCGGCGCACTGCTGTGGTTTGACCAGGTGCAGTGTGGCATGGGGCGCACAGGGACATTGTGGTCGAGCGAACCGAGCGGCGTCACGCCGGATGTGCAAACGCTGGCGAAAGCGCTTGGCGGCGGGTTGCCAATTGGTGCGATCCTGACAACCGACGAAATTGCCGATCACATCCATCCCGGCGATCACGGTTCGACGTTTGCGGGCAGCCCGTTCATCACCAGCGTTGCGGGCTATGTGTTTGAACGTATCAGCCATGTCGATTTCCTGGCGCATGTCCGTGAAGTAGGTGGCTACCTGAAGGAACGGCTGCAAGAGATCAACAGCCCGCTGATCAAAGAGGTGCGTGGTCGCGGGCTGATGGTCGGTGTGGAGATGCACGCCGATGTTGCGCCGTTGATCGAAGCAGGCTATGCACACAGCTTGCTGATGGTCAATGCGGGACCAAACGTCATCCGTTTTGTGCCGCCACTGGTGCTGGACAAGCCGGATGTGGATGTCGCGATTGAACGCCTGACAGATATTCTCGCCACCACAGGAGCGACGCTGCAATGAGCGAAGTGTTGACACATATCGAGGGCGTGCCGGGGTTTAAAGTCGCTGGCGTGCACGCAGGCTTGAAGGCAGAAGGCAAGCTGGACTTCGCGCTGATCGTCAGCGAGCAGCCGTGCATAGCGGCAGGTGTGTTCACGACCAATCTTGTCAAGGCAGCGCCTGTGATTGTAGACCAGGAACGGCTGGCGAAGAAACAGACGGGCTACCGTGCGGTCGCCATCAATACCAAGTGTGCCAATGCTTGCACCGGACAGCAGGGTATCGACAACGCGTTGCAGACAGCACGCTGGGTGGCGGAGCGCATCGGTTGCGCGGAGGATGAAGTGCTGGTCATGTCTACAGGCGTGATCGGGACGCATCTGGCGATGGACAAGATCAAGCACGGCATTGCGCTAGCGGCGGATGCGCTCGCTGGCGGGCGCACGGCATGGCAGAACGCGGCAGAAGCGATCATGACGACGGATATGGTGTCCAAATCGGCATCCGCGAAAGCCGGTGATTTCAGCATTGCGGGCATCACCAAAGGCGCGGGCATGATCGCACCGAATATGGCGACGATGCTGGGCTTGATTGTGACCGATGCCGTCATGAGCGCGGAAGCATTGCAAGCGGCTGCGACGATGACGGCGCAGAAGGGCTTTAACCGCATCGTCGTCGATGGCGACATGAGTACGAATGATACCGTGCTGCTGCTGACGAATGGTGTATCGGGAAAGAGTCCGACTGCTTCCGAACTGGCAGTGCTGAATGGCTGCATTGAAACGGTCGGTATCAAGCTCGCCAAGGATATCGTGCGCGATGGCGAAGGGGCAAGCAAGTTCATCACGCTCCAGGTCTTCGGCGCAGACAGCGACGACGCGGCGCGCGTCATCGCCAACGCTATCGCGACTTCGCCGCTGGTCAAGACCGCATTCTACGGCGGTGATGCCAATTGGGGGCGTATCGTTGCGGCGGCGGGGCGGTCGGGTGTGGCGGTCAATCCGGCACAGATGAAGCTGTGGATTGCGGGCGGCGAAGAGCAGCGCACGGATTTGCTGCTGTTCCAGGATGGAATGCCGACGGCTTACGATGAGGCGCGGGCAACTGCCATCATGCAGGAACAGTCGGTCTATGTCACACTTGATTGCGGGCAGGGCAAAGGCAGCGCCATCGTTTGGACGTGTGACCTGACACACAGCTATGTGGACATTAACGGGCACTACCGGACATAGGAGCGACAACAGCGTGAAACCGGGTTTACTGGCATTGGAAGATGGGCGGACGTTTGCTGGCGTCGGGTTTGGCGCGGAAGGTGTGCAGACGGGTGAACTGGTCTTCAATACATCGATGACGGGCTACCAGGAAATTCTGACTGATCCGTCGTATCACAAGCAGATCGTGACAATGACCGTGCCGCATGTCGGCAACACGGGCATTAATCTTGAAGATGTCGAGTCAGGCAAGGTGTGGGTGGCGGGCTTCATTGTCCGCGCCCTCAGCCCGAACATTAGCAACTGGCGCAGCCAGCAAAGCCTCGACGCCTACCTGCGCGAGCAGGACGTGATCGGGTTGAGTGGTATTCCGACGCGGGCACTGGTGCGTCACCTGCACACGCGCGGCGTCATGCGTGCGGCGGTAGCACACGGAGATGCGGCGGCTGACGCAGCCGCGTTGGTGGACGCGGCACGCAATGCTGAAGACATGAGCGGCGCAAATCTGGTGGATGATGTGACCTGTGAGGAGCTGTACCACTGGACGGCACAGAGCGACCCGGCGTGGTATAAGAACCATGCTTATGACGCGCAGGGTCCGCTGATCGTCGCCTATGACACGGGCATCAAGCATAATATCCTGCGCATGATGACGGATCGCGGGCTGCGGGTGACAGTCGTTCCAGCGCGTACCCCTGCTGCCGATGTGCTGGCAATGCAGCCGTCGGGCGTGTTCCTCAGCAATGGACCCGGCGATCCTGCGGCGGTGACGTACATGATCGACAATGTGAAGGGGCTGCTCGGCCAGACGCCAATCTTCGGCATTTGTCTGGGGCATCAGATTTTGGCGCTGGCGCTGGGCGGCAAGACCGAGAAGATGCGCTTTGGACATCGCGGTGGCAATCAACCCGTCAAGAATCTGTTGACGGGCGTGGTCGAAATCAGCGCGCACAATCACGGCTTTGCAGTGACAGCGGATAGTGATTTGCAGGGTGCGCAGGTGACGCATATCAATCTGAACGACAATACGATTGAGGGTTTGCGTCACGAGGGTTTGGGCGCATTCAGCGTGCAGTATCATCCTGAAGCGTCGCCCGGTCCGCACGACTCGCTCTATCTGTTTGATGAATTCGTCGCGCGGGTCAAGAAAAGTTAACCTGCCCGACACACAGGCGGTCGCAGCCCGTTGGCGTCCGTCTGAAAGCCGGGCGGCAGCACGACAGGCACATCTTTCGGGCGGTCGAAGAAGGTGTAGAACAGGTAATTCTCTAACACTTGCTGACCGCGTACACTGCGGACATAACTCAGAAACTCGCGCGCCTCTGCGACAATGTCGTCACTGATGGAGGCACTATCCAGTACGTACATGTAGAGTGGGCGGATGAGCGCGTTGGGGTATTCTTCGAGATCGACTTCCTGCTCAATCGGGTTGACAGGGCGTTCGTCGCCGCGCAAGATGGGGATGACGCGCAGGAATTCGCTCGGCTGTGTTTTCATCCAGGCGGTGCTGACCCAGTAGAGCGAGCCGGGCGTGGCAAGCACCTGGTCAAGGCAGCCTTCGTTACTATCGCACGATTGGTAGTTGGTGTCCGGCGGGAAGTAGTTCTGATCCGTCAGGTCGGGGTCGCGGTAGCCAGCGGCGTTGATGAGGACGTAATCGGTCGTGCCGCTGCCGGGACGTGCGAGCAGCGTGATCGGCTGGTCGTCGCCGCCGATCTCGCGCCAGTTGGTGATTGAGCCTGTCAGGATCGAGGGCAGCACACGGCTCTGAATGGTAGCAACGCGGTTGTTGATGTCAGTGACAAACGCGATCACGTCGTAGCCGATTTCGGCGGCGCAGGCGAGTTCGATGCCCGCGTTGGTGAGTGCGTTGTACTGCGCATCGGTCATCGGTTCGGACATGGCGAGCACATGGACACATTCACCTGCAACGGCGGCTTCGACACCCCGCACGGAGCCGATGCCGCGAATCGTGACGTTGTAGTTTTCGCCTTGCTCGAAGGCGGCACGCCAGTCTTGTGCCATGTTGATGCCGTCTCCGAGGATGGTGCCGCTGCCGACAATGCACAGCGTGGGATAGAAGTTGCGTTGAAAACGCTCGAAGGTTTGCGCTGCCTCGCCGAAATCGGCAGCGACGCCCAGCAGTGACCCCAACAGCGAGCCGACGAAGACGAAGACCGCGATTCCGAGCGGTTGACGCGGTTTGTAGCGGTCGGGCTGCGGCTGCGGTCTGGGTTGTGCAGAGCGCTGGGCAGCAGGTATGGCAGTGCTCTGGTCAGTAGTTGGTGGATGAGGGCGGCTGGACATAAAGAAGCTTTCATCGCAATCGACATTCGCGTTAAAGTCAGTGTAGCAGGACTTCTTTTAAGCTTTGTTTTAAGTCTCTGTAAAGAATGGAACATTCCGCCGATGCCCAAACGAACCGATATTCAGACAATTCTCGTGATTGGCTCTGGTCCGATTGTGATCGGGCAGGGTCCCGAATTTGATTACAGCGGTGCGCAGGCGTGTAAAGTGCTGCGCGCACAGGGCTACCGGGTGGTGCTGGTCAATAGCAACCCGGCGACCATCATGACCGATCCTGAGTTTGCCGATGCCACCTATATTGAGCCGCTGACGCCGGAAATCGTTGAACAGATCATCGCCATCGAAAAGCCGGACGCGCTGCTGCCGACGGTCGGTGGACAGACGGCGCTCAATCTGACGAAGGCGTTAAGCGAAAATGGCGCACTTGACCGCCACAATGTCGAGCTGATCGGCGCGGTCATGGAGAGCATTGACCTGGCGGAAGATCGCCAATTGTTCAAGCAGGCAATGGAGGAGATTGGACTAGCCTGTCCGCCAAGCCATATCGTCAGCACGATTGACGAGGCAGTCGCTGCCGCCGAAACCATCGGATACCCGCTGCTGATACGCCCGTCGTTCACCTTGGGGGGCAGCGGCGGCGGTGTTGCTTACAACGAAACGCAGCTGCGGGAAGTCGCGGAACGCGGCTTGAAGCTGAGTCCGGTCGGGCAGGTGCTGGTCGAGATGAGCGTGCTGGGCTGGAAAGAGTACGAACTCGAAGTCATGCGCGATACCAGCGGCAACTTCGTCGTCGTCTGCACCATCGAAAATCTTGACCCGATGGGTGTGCATACCGGTGACAGCATTACGGTTGCACCCGCACAGACGTTGACCGACAAGGAGTTGCAGCGGCTGCGCAACATGGCGCGGGCAGTGCTGGATCGCGTCGGGCTGGCGACAGGCGGCGCGAATGTGCAGTTTGCCATCAACCCGCGCGACGGACAGGTGTACGTGATCGAAATGAATCCGCGCGTATCGCGTTCGTCGGCACTGGCGAGCAAGGCGACCGGCTTTCCAATTGCCAAGATCGCGGCACTGCTGGCGGTCGGCTTTCGGCTCGACGAAATTCCGAACGACATCACACGCGTCACGCCCGCCAGCTTTGAGCCTTCGCTCGATTATGTCGTGGTCAAGTTCCCGCGCTGGGACTTTGCCAAGTTCCCCGGCGCCGATGCCAATCTAGGTCCACAGATGAAGGCGGTGGGCGAAGTTATGGCGATTGGGCGCACCTTTCCCGAAGCGCTGCAAAAGGCGATACGCGCGCTCGATATTGGCATTCTCGGCTTTGGCGCAAAGCTGCTGGAGTCCCCGCCGGAAGCGCTGCGCTTGCCGACAGCACAGCGGCTGTTCCAGGTGGCGGCGGCGCTGCACAATGGCATGGCGGCAGAAGAAATTGAGCGTTCAACCGGCTTCGACGCCTGGTTCGTGCGCCAGATGGCGGACATCATGGCGATCCAGTCCACGATCATCAACAAGCGCCTGACACTGGATCGGCTGGATCAGCGAGACTTCTTCAAGCTCAAGCATTATGGCTATGGTGACGCGCAGGTCGCGAAGCTGGTCGGCGTGAGCGAGATGGCGGTGCGGCAAGCGCGTAAAGCGCTCGGCGTCGTGCCATCGTACTATCGCGTTGATACGTGTGCGGCAGAATTCGAGGCGCACACGCCCTATCTGTACTCCGCGTATGAAGACGGTGACGAAGCAGAACCGACCGATCGCAAAAAGGTGATCATACTGGGCGGCGGACCGAACCGCATCGGGCAGGGGATTGAGTTCGATTACTGCTGTGTTCATGCCTGTTTCGCACTCAAAGACATGGGCTATGAGACGATCATGGTCAATTGCAACCCGGAGACGGTCAGCACTGATTACGACACGGCGGATCGGCTGTACTTTGAACCGCTGACGGTCGAAGATGTGATGAACATCATTGACGAAGAAAAGCCGAGTGGTGTGCTGGTGCAGTTTGGCGGGCAGACGCCACTTAACCTTGCTCGCGCGCTGGCGGAGGCGGGCGCGCCGATCTGGGGAACGTCGGTCGATACGATTGACCTCGCCGAAGACCGCAAGCGCTTCAACACGCTGATGAATGAACTGGGCATCCCGCAGCCGAAAGGCGCGACGGCGATGAGCAAAGAGGAAGCGCTGCAAGTCGCACAGCAGATCGGCTACCCGTTGATTGTGCGTCCCAGCTACGTGCTGGGCGGGCGCAATATGGCGATTGTGTTTGACGACGCCATGCTGACCGAGTGGCTGGACACCAAAGTTGTCTCGTGGGATCATCCTATTTTGCTCGATTACTTCCTCGACGACGCGTTTGAATTAGACGTAGACGCGCTCTGCGATGGTGAGCAGGTGACGATTGGCGGCATCATGGAGCATATCGAAGAGGCGGGCGTCCACAGCGGCGACTCAGCCTGTTCGATCCCGACAATTAAGATCACGCATTACCATCTCGAAATCGTGCGCGATTACACCGAGCGGATTGGCTTGGCGCTGGGGGTGAAGGGGCTGTTTAATATCCAGTTCGCCATCAAGGACGAGGTGGTGTATGTGCTGGAGGTCAACCCGCGCAGCAGCCGCACCGTGCCATATGTGAGCAAGGCGACGGGCGTTCCGCTGGCGCGCTATGCGGCAATGATCGCGGCGGGCAAGACGCTGGACGAACTCGGCTTTGTCGAGGAGCCGCGCGTGGATGGCTTCTTTGTCAAAGAGGCGGTGCTGCCGTTCCAGAAATTCCCCGGTGCTGATGCGCGGCTGGGTCCTGAAATGCGCTCGACGGGTGAGGTGATGGGTCATGCGTCTACGTTCGGGCATGCGTTCGCCAAGGCGCAGCTTGCTGCCGGGACGAAGTTCCCGCTGGAAGGGCGAGCGTTCATCAGCGTGAACCCGAATGACCAGCCGGCGGTGATCAAGATCGCGCGCGACTTGCATGCGTTCGGCTTCACGCTGCTGGCGACGCGCGGTACAGCGGCTGCATTGCAGGCGGCGGGGCTGCCTGTCGAAGTCATGAACAAAGTCAGTGAAGGGTCGCCGCATGTGGTGGATGCGATCCGCGCGGGCGAGATTGACCTGATGATCAACACGCCGCGCGGCGGGGTGGCACACGAAGACGGGCGGCTGATACGCGGCACGGCGGCGTTGTACGGCGTGCCGCTGATCACAACGTTAAGCGCGGCGCTGGCGTTGGTGCAGGGCATCCGTGCGCTGAAAGGCAAGCCGTTCAAGGTGCGCAGCTTGCAGCAGCATCATGAGATGTGATGTGTTGCCTCAGATTGCACGTTAGCTATACTTTCCTTATCATGTTGTAGGGGGAACACTCACGATGCAATCTGTCCCGCAAATCCGCGTCTTTCTTGCTTCGCCGGGTGATGTCAACGAAGAACGAGCCGTGGCACTGGAGGTGATGGACACGCTGGAATACGAACCGCTCTTCAAACGCAGCGGGGCAGGCGGTGTGTCAATCCATGCCGTCGCGTGGGACAAAGATGACAACGCGCCGATGCGCGCCACACTCACTCCACAGACCGCCATCCTTGACGGGCGTCCTGCACCGTCGCAGTGCGACATAGTGATCGTGCTGTTCTGGGGTCGGATGGGCACGGAACTGCCCTTCCCTGAATATCAGAAACCTGACGGCTCGAAATTCCTGTCCGGTACCGAATGGGAATACACCGATGCGGTGACCTCCGAGCGCGCGCACGGCAAACCGATCACGCTGATCTACCGCCGCACCGAGAAGCCACGTATTGATCTGGACGATCTCGACCAGGTGACGCAGTACCATGCCGTCAAACGCTTCTTCGACCAGTTTCGCGATCCCAAGACGGGCGCGCTTGTGGGCGGCGTGAACGAATATGCTACCCCAGAAGACCTGCGCCTGAAGCTGACCGCCAATCTGCGCGCCGTCATCGACCGCCTGCTGGAGGCTGAGGGTTTCTACAGCGGTGCACCCCGCACGTCCGGGCAGCGCCCCCAGGGCGAAGCCCCGCCGCTCTGGAAAGGGTCGCCCTTCCCCGGACTGCGTGCTTTCACAGAAGCTGACGCACCGATCTTTTTCGGACGCGGGCTGGAAACCAGCGAACTGGTCAAACGTGTCGAAGCCAGCCGCTTCACGGCAGTCGTGGCGGCGTCGGGCAGCGGCAAATCATCGCTGGTGGCGGCGGGCTTGATCCCACGCCTCAAGGCAAACGCGATTGTCAGCGGTGACACGGGCAGCAAGGATTGGCGCTTCGTCCGCTTCACGCCGGGGCAGGCCGAAAGTCCATTTGCAGCGCTGTTTTCTGCGCTGCGCGATGCCTTTCCTGAGTACAAGGTCGATCCGTTTGAACTGCCGCAGCGCAAGAAAAGCTTTATCGACAGCATTACCGCTGTCCCCGCTGCATTCGTGGAAATCTGCGATGCACTATTGCAGGAAGCGAAAGCGCCGTCATGGGCAGAAATCCTTTTTTTCGTCGATCAGTTTGAAGAGCTGTTCACGCTGATCCCCGATGAGCGGGGCAGTGAACGGGCGGCGTTCGTGGCGCTGCTCGAAGCAATCCATGCATCACGAAGGCTGCGCTGTATCGTGACGATGCGGTCGGATTTCATGGCGCAGGCGATTGAGAATCCCGTGCTGGCACACCTGATCAATCAAGGCAACTACATGCTGGCAGCCCCGACGGCAGGCGCACTGATCGAGATGATCAAGCGCCCGGCGGAACGGGCGGGGCTGACCTGGGACGACGGACTTCCAGAACGCATTCAGGCGGAGACAGGCAGCGACGCAGGTGCATTGGCGGTGATGGCTTACGCGCTGGATGCGCTGTATCACAGCGTGGGCGATGACAATCGTCTGACTTTTGCTGCTTACAACGCCTTGGGCGATCCTGAAAAGGGCATCAGCGGTGTGGAAGGTGCCATTACGAAACGGGCTGATGAAACCTTCAACGCATTGCAACTCTCGGACAAGGATACGGTGCTGAAGCGCGTGTTTCGCGAGCTGGTGGCGGTTGACGAGCGCGGGACGGCGACGCGCCAGCGTGCTGCGCTTCGCACATTTGATGATGAAGCGCTGCTGCTCATCCGCACGTTTGCCGACGCACGCCTGCTGGTGACCGACGAAAACACCGTCGAAGTCGCCCATGAGGCAATCTTTCGATCATGGGAGCGGTTGAAAACATGGATCGCCGAAGCGCAGGAGGACCTGATCCTCTTGCGGCAGGTGCGCGCCGCCGCCCATGACTGGCAGACGAAACGCGAGCGCGAGCCGGGAAAAGACTTCGACTACCTGCGCTGGCCCGCGGAACGGCTGAATCTGGTGAACGCGATGCTGGAGCGCCTCAAGCCTGAATTGAACGAAATCGAACAGGACTTCATTGAACCGGAACAGAAGCGCCTGCTGCGCGAGATCGCAGTCATCACGACCAACCACAAGCGCCGTCGCTGGATTGGCGAACGCCTTGCCACGATTGGCGATCCACGTAGCGGCATCGGTTTGGATGAGAGGGGCATTCCGCAGATTGACTGGCTTCCCGTCAGTCAAGTCGGCGAAATCGATATTGAAGGCAAAACCTTCGGTGTACAGCCTTTCTACGTTGCCAGGTACCTGATCACCTACCCGCAGTTTCAGGCATTTATCGATGCGCCGGATGGCTTCAAGGATGATCGCTGGTGGGCGGAAATGCCGGACAGGTACAAGCGCCAGGAAATGTCCACTGCTGTCGCACAATATGATAACTACCCGCGTGATTCGGTTTCGTGGTATCAGAGCGTTGCCTTCAGCCGATGGCTGGATGCGAAATATCGCGAACATAGGTTGTTTGAGCAGTTTGGTGGCGGCAATTGGAGCGTGCGCCTGCCGACCGAATGGGAATGGCAGTGGATGGCGCAGGGGGGATCTGCCGCTCTGAAGTACCCGTGGGGAAACTGGGACGAGCACCCACGCGCCAACACGACCGAAGCAGGCATTGGTAACCGCAGCACGGCTGTCGGCATGTACTCACATGGGGCAGCGGAATGTGGCGCACTGGATGTGGCGGGCAATCTGTTTGAATGGTGCTTGAACGATTACAAAAAGCATGAAACCGTCGATTATATGAACGGCGAACAAAAGGTGCTGCGTGGGGGCTCGTTCTCTTACGATCAGTACGACGCCGCTGCGTCGGGCCGCTACCGCAGCGACCCGTACCTCGGTGGCTACAGCTATGGTGTGCGGTTGGTGGTTGCTGCCCCTATTCGCGCACTCTGAACTCTGTTTCTCTGATCTCTGTATCTCTGGCGCTCGGCGGCGAAGCCGCCCTCTAAGGGGGGTGTGGGGGGAATCCCCCCACAGGCACCTTCGGAACAGGGCAATCAGCTTTTGGATCTTTTCCGGCGGCGCAAGGAGACGCGGGAGAGGGATTGTGGAGGAAGATGGACGGCATTCTTGCCGTCCGTACAGGTGTCGCCGAGAGTGAATCTGTACGGACGCCATTCATGGCGTCCATGCTCACTCACCCTGCCCCATCCGCCGGGTGATAGTCCGCCAGGATCGAGCCGCCGATGAATTCGCGCAGCAGCGAGGTATCGGGGATGAGCGCAGCCTGCGGGGCGGTCAGCGGTTCGACCCAGCGCAGGAACGACAGCAAGCGATTCGCCTCGATATGTGCGGGTGTGCCGACCTCGACTTGCAGCAGTAATGGCTCGACCAGCGGGCGCAGCGCTGCCAGTTCGTAGGCAAGCCCGCTGTTGAACATGGCATTGGCGTTCTCCTGGAACGGGAAGATGTTGCGCTTTTCGCCCGCGCGCACGCTGCTCCAGCGTTCCAGCGTCGCCTGTGCGTCATGCCCGCGCGTGGCCGCGTCGCGGACGATGCGCCGCAGCAACCGCACATCGGTTGTCGGCACGCGGTTGTGGCGGTCGATATTG